>JAHKAJ010000028.1 GCA_018826075.1 Candidatus Omnitrophota bacterium | reverse complement strand
GGAATATAGCGCGAATAGATGAATTGGCTGATTTTATTTAGTTGTATTAATGCTTAGGAGGTTTTTATGTGATTCTGCTTGACAGGTGTTTTCATAGATGCCTTGTTATAAGTTAATCATTATTCCAATATTTCACAAGTGCCATAATATTGTTGCGGTATTGGAGTTGCCCCAAAAAGACCATATATATGTCTTGATTGCACGAATAAGAATTTTTCTGTATTTTTTTCTTGTGCAGGGAATATTGTTGTAAAGCTTAGATTCCCACTAGCAGTTTCTTCAATAAAAGAAAGACCGGATGCCGTTGCGAGTACAGTTACATCTGCAGAGCCCACATTGGCAATCAATTTCGCTTTACCATTTTTTATATCGATTGAGCCAAAAGTGATATAGGATGATTCTTCCGATTTTGAATATTTAGTTATTTCAATATTTAATTTGCCTTTTTCCCAATCTGCCGCTGCTCCTTTATCTAAGTAGCATTTTATTGTTTTAGTGTTTAATAATTTTTTAAATGGCGATTGTTCTTCAGCGAATGCTATGGGAACGATTAATAAGGTAAGTAAACAAACTAAAAGAAATCTTATCCTTTTCATAAACACCACCTTTTTTTAACTCTTACAATTAAAAACTTTATATATAGCATATAACCCCAAACCCATCAGCGGAACGATTATGCCCCAAAAGCGTAACCAAATTTTAGCACTGTCATATTCGGCAAGACATTTTTTGAATTCTTTTTTTTGTTTTTCAGGAATGTTTGTACGTAAATCCTTTTTTATATGATATATAGCGGTATAAAGAGACATAAAACCTCGTTCGGCATCACCATAATATGGTCGTACAGCTATTAAAATGTTTTCCTTTGCATCTTGCCATTTTATTCTAAGCTGATATTGAATGGAACCCAAGACAAACCCGATAACCGCCATAGAAATACTTACTTCATTCATTTTTTAGCCTCATCATTTTATTATTTTATTTATTTTTACTTATAACAATTAATATCCGACCGTCTTAATTTGTGGGTTTGTTGAATGCTGTTTACAATTAATATACTCTAAAAAGCTCATAAATTCAAGGTTTTTGGACTTTTTTAAAAATAATGAAAGGATTTCGGCTTCTTGAGCGCCGATTATATTGGGATAGCCATAAAAAAGGATGATCCGGATATCCTAAGGAAAGATAACATGTTTGATATAACTGAATAAAATCAAAGCAGATTTAAATGGGATGTGTCCCGATTAATACAGGCTGAGAACTCCCTTTACGGCTAAACTCACGATTATTCCGGCTAAGGCCACTCCTAGCAAAATTGCCAAAAAGCCCTTTCTGATTTTAAGCTCACACATAGTCGCGGCTACTGTGCCGGTCCAGGCTCCGGTTACCGGCAAAGGTATGGCTACAAAAATAATCAAACCCCAGAATCCCCAGCGTTGGACGATTTTTGATTTATTTTCCACTCTCCTAAACCACCAAGAGAAAAATTTTCCGATGAAACTTACTTTTTCCAGCTTATGAAAAAAATATTTAAAAAAAACCAGTAAAGGCAACACCGGAAGCAGATTACCCAATAAAGATAAAAAATAAACTTTGCCTAAGGAAAATCCAAAAGAAACCCCTAAGGGGATTGCACCTCTTAGTTCAAGAACCGGCAGAGCGGCCGTAAAAACCACCAAAAACTCTTTGGGTAAACTCTGAATCCATTCAAACATTTAGCTACTCCTTATCGCTGACCAAAGGGACAAAAATGCAGCCGCAGATTTTTTCCGCTTTGGTATCTTTTTCAGAAAGTTTATCCACGATTGTAAGGTCCTGATGAAGCCAGCTGCCGACAGGCATAACCAATCTGCCTCCAATTTTAAGCTGTCCAATCAAGGCTTTGGGAATACGCTCGGCTGCCGCGGTAACTATGATCCGGTCATACGGTGAATCTTGCGGCCAGCCTAAAGTTCCGTCAGCCACCTCTATTATCGCAGGGTAACCTAAAAAATCGAGCAGTTTTTTAGCCTTATCAGCCAATTCGCCAATCCGCTCAAGGCTGTAGACTCTAAGGCCCAGAAATGAAAGAATTGCCGTCTGGTAGCCGCTTCCGGTTCCTATTTCTAAAACTCTCATCCCGGCTTGGGCCTTTAACTTATCAGTCATCAAAGCCACAATATAAGGTTGAGAGATAGTCTGTTGGCAACCGATAGAAAGCGGATGATCATTGTAAGCGCTGGTTTCCTGTTCCTTGAGGACAAAACAATGACGGGGTACGCTTCGAAAAGCCTCAAGGATCGTTTCCTTGGTAAGGCCACGGGCAAAAATCTGTTGGGAAACCATCCGCTCCCTTAATTTCTCAAAATTATCTTGTTTCACTTCTCTATCTTGGATATGAATTTTACAAAACGCAAAGTATCCCTAAGGGGGCTAATTTTACTTTGAGGATTATCAAAGTAAATACTCCTGATCGGTATGCTGTTTATAATAAACTTTAGCCGGGCGGCTTTGATCAGAATCTCTGATTCTATCTCAAACTTCTTGGTCTTAATGTCGATTTTTTCTAAAACTTCACGTTTGATCATCCGAAAACCACACTGAGTATCAGGGATGTATTGGCCGGTCAGCTTAGAAATAAACCAGGACATGAGTTTATTGGTAATAACCCTGATCAACGGCATGCCGCGGGGGTCCTCCATGCGGTTACCGACTACGAAATCTGCTCCGGCCTCAGCTTGTTTGAGAAACCGGCCTAAATCCTCAGGGGCATGCTGGCCGTCAGCATCCATGACAATAATATAATCAAATTGTTCGTTAGCTAAAAGATGAGAGATCCCCTTATTCAAGGAAAGGCCTTTACCGAGATTCTTTGAATGGCTGATGGCCAGAGTAGCCTTTTTTTTAGCTACCTCATAAGTTGCGTCTTGGGAACCGTCGTCGACCACCAGCACCGGTAGATTCTTTGCCTTAAGCTGGTCGAGAAGCTTATCCAATCCTTGAGCCTCATTGTATGCGGGAATGATCAGCCAAACTTTCATTTTGAACACCTCAAGCACCTTAATTTAACTATCCAGCGAGATCCCGGCTACTGCCGGGATAATTCTATTCATCTAGTGAAATCCCGATTACTATCGGGATATTTCCTCAAGCCAGTATTTGCCGAATACATACCATTGCCCGGGGTATTGCTTAATATATTTCTCTAAAATAGCAATATACTTACGGATCAACTGCTGCTCGTCAGGCTGGCTTCCTTCTTCCAGAGAGATAGGTTCACCAAAGATCAAATGATAAAAATATTTATCCACCCGGACAAAAAATGCCGGAACAATCGGAGCCTGGGTTTTTAAAGCAAAGAAAGCCGCTCCCCGGGGAATACTGGCCCAATGTGAAAACATCTTAGTCTTTAAGCCGCTGCCGGAAAAATCCTTGTCACCAAGAAGTGCCAATACCCTTCCGGTCTTTAAGGCTGAAAAGCAACTACGCACCGCGCTGCCGGTAGAAATCACCTCGATACCTACCAGGGAACGCCGCCGGTTAAAAAAATCATTTATCCGGCGGTCGTGATGCGGAAGGGCAACCGCAGAAACCGGATAGCCTAAAAGAGAAGTAACTGCCCCGGCTAACTCATAATTACCCAGGTGAGCAGTAAGAGCAATGGCCCCCTTATGCCGGGCTAGTGAAGAATCCAAATTTTCTAAACCGCTTACCTTCACATACTTTTTTAAAAAAGCTTCGGTCATTTTAGGATAACGAAAAAAATCAGCCAGATAATAAGAAAAATTTATCACTACATTTCTGGCCTGTTTTTCCCGCTCTTTGGGGTCAGGAATAATCGCCGAAAGGTTCTCAATGATCTGTTTTCTGTCTTTGGTAAAAAAGTGGAATTGGATCAAGGCAAAAAACTTAGCGATTGCATAGCAGGCGTTACGGGGAAAAATCCAAGCAATAAGGCTGCCCAGAAGAAAAAGATAATACATCAGCTGATCAACTCCAAGATTACATCAACTATCCGCAAAGACGAATCAATGAATGAATTATCTTTTGCCCGTTCTTTAAACCGGTACATATCTTTAGGGTTATTTAAAATATTGCCGACTACTTCAGCGACTTCTTGAGCCTGGTCAGTCCTGACTATGGCACCTACCTTATTAAGATAATTCACGTTCCGTTCTTCCTGGCCGGGAATAGGATTGGTAACTACAATACATAAACCTTTGGCCAAACTCTCGGAAATGGTTATCCCGCCGCCTTTAGTAATAATAATATCGGAAAAATCCATTATTTTATATATGTTATCGGTATAACCAAAAATAAAAATCGGTTTTTTGAAAATAGCCTTTTGTTTTAAAAACCACTGGTAGAGCTTTTCATTTTTACCGCAAACTACGATCACCTGAAAATCCTGGTCTAAATCATCTAAATGCTGGGCAATTAATTTTATCGGCCCCAGGCCTAAGCCTCCACCCATGATCAACACTGATAACAGTTTATCGGTAAAACCTAATTCTTTACCGACTGCTTCTTTGGGATAACTAGTTAAAAATTTTACCGAGATCGGTATCCCCAGTATACGCACCTTGTGCGAATCAACTCCCTGGGCGATCAAAACATCCCGGGCTTCTTGACAGGCGACCACATACCGGTCTACGCAAGGATGTACCCAAAACCTATTAGGATGATAATCAGTCACAATAGCGATCAGGGGTATTTTTAAATTTTTACTTTCTTTAAAATCGGCGATTAAGCCGCAGGGAAAAGCTTGGGTAGCCACAAAACAATCGGGTTTAGAATCGGCTATCAGCCGGCGAAGTTTGCGAAAAGTGATCCGATGCACTATCCTACGGTAAGGGCTTAAAGCTTTTATGACTTTCTTGCGGTCATAGGCCTTTCCCCAAAGATGAGGAAAATATTTTATGGTCAGCATATAGGCTAAATCAACCACCTTCTCGCCCCGGGGGTAAAAATAGCCTAAACCATTGAGGGTGTTTACTTGGATACGCGGGTCTTTAAATAAAAGGGCTTCCTTGATATTTTGGGCAGCTTTGCTATGGCCCCCAAACTCAGAAATATGCAGAACAGTTACTCTTTTCATTAAAGGTTGGCTCCTGGCAGTTTCCCAAAAAAACTAATAAAGCTAATAATACCACAATTATTGAGCCGGGTAAACCGGCTTAATTGATCTGATCAAGATATGGTTTGCCTTCATTTAAGGGATTGAGCGATTTTTCAATCTCCAGCGGGGGGCTTTTGCCTAAATCAATCATTTCCCTGGGGCCTCCCGAAACAACTTCAACCTTGGGATGATAAATATCGTTCTCATTAATCTCTTTAACTACTCCTATCCGGGAATCATTAAGCCTGACTAAAGTTCCTTTGGGCCAAATCCCGATTGTTTTAAAAAACATCTCTAAAAGCGCGAAATTAAATTTTACCCCTTTTTGCCGGTTCATTATTCCATAGACCACTTCCGGAGGGTAATCTCTTTTATAAGAACGCCTCTGAGTAAGAGCGTCATATTCATCGCAGATGTTGACAATTAAAGAAGCCAGGTGGGGCTTACGCTCAGGAGATATTTTTGGATAACCTTTACAATCCCAGCCCAAATGATGTTCAAAAGCAACCACTGCCGGTAAAATACCCAGGGTATCCACATGGCGAAGAAGAATTTCAGCGCCTAAAAGAGCATGGCTCTTAACCGCTGCGAATTCATCCTCTTTGAGTTTGCCGGTTTTACGGATTATTTTCCGGGAAATAAAAAGTTTTCCAATATCGTGGAGCAGGGCGGCCGCTCCGATGCTAAGGCAGTCATCCCGGGCTAAGCCTAATTTATGAGAAAAGTATATCGAAAGTATACTCACGTTTAAAAGATGCCGGAAAGTTACTGCGTCGTAGGTTTTTATCTGAGAAACCCTCATAAACATCTGATAATTACCCAAAAGGTTATCCATGACTGTATTGGTGACAAACTTTACTTTTAAGAAATCAACAGCATCCTCATTAATCAAAGAATCCAAAGACCGGGAAACTTTATCTAAACAATCGTCATACTGGGTAATTTTATCCGAAGGCTTATTCGGCTTAAGTTCAGCATCTAAATCGCCGATCTTACCCACCCTTATATTCTTAATACCGATTATCGGTAAATAGTCCTTAAGTTCCTTTCTTATCTCTGCCTGCTGGGACACAAGAAGAGTTATAAATTGAGCCATCTCTTCTTTGTTTATGCCCTCCTGAAAAATAATCCTTTCGATGCCTCTTTCTTTCAGCTGGGAGATTGCCGGGCCTAACTTTTTGCTAAGTTCAAAAAATATATCATCACCGCAGGCAAATTCCGAACCTACCACTCCGATAATTATCTCTTTGCGTTCCTTGATGGCCGCCCGAAGACTCTCTGTGGCCACAGCCACCGAATCGAGAAACAAGGGATGTTCGACCTCGTAGATCTTAGCAATCTGCCAAGCCGATATAAAATCACGCAAAAATATTGCTACTTTATTGTCAACCATAGCGTTTTAGAATATTGGCCGATTTTATCCTGATCTGGCGATTCCAAAAAAATCTATAACCAGTAAGATTGTTTAAATATCGCCTGGCTTCCTCAAAAAAATTAGCCGAAACAAATTCAAGATTTTCTCTCAAAATCCTGCTATTCAGGCCAAAAGGATTCTTTAACAACAAAAGTTCCTCAGCCAGCTTTTGGCGAACCTGGGGATATTTAACCAAGCAATCAAAAGCCTGCCGACGAAGCAAAATTCGCTTGTCTTTAAGGACTTCGAATAAAAAAGTTTCAGCCGGCTCAAGGAAAGCCCCGACAGCTTTAAGAATTTCAAGCTTGATAAAATCATTGACTATAACAAAAACAGTCTCGAACACCTTGAGAGCCTGGGGAGACTTCAAGCTCTTTAGCGACTCGATAATAGCCTTAACTAGATTTAGCTGCCGGCTGGCTAATTGGATCTGATGGCAAAACTTATCGGTTTCTTCGGGAAAAAACTTAAAAAATAACTGCAAAATATATTTATTTACTAAACGCTGTTTAAAAATTTTATCAAAATAATACTGAGGATCGCGAGTGGTCTGTCGGGAAATTTCAATAAACCGGCTAAAATCAAAACTTATATCTTTAGAAAAAACTGCTTCTTCTAAAAATCCGCCGATTTGATTATCATAATCTTGAAAAAAAGATTCAACAGCCTCGCCTTGGCTGCGCTTAGCCTGTAAGACTTCAATAAATCGATCGGGATAATCTTTTTTGCCGCTGACAACGCATTCTTTGACCTCGGCTAAAACCTTATCAGCGATCAGATTTAAACGTTTCAGATCTGACTCGGAATTAAACAGGTCCAAAAGCATAGCCCGATAGTTATCTTTAAGTTGTTGGCGGTCAAAAGAAAAACCCTCACCCAAGGAGATACCGGAAAGGATCGAAGAAAGATTTTTGCGATAAACATCCGATACCCCCGGGTCTTGGGAAAGAGAAAAAATGTTTTTTATTTTTTCAACTATCCGGGGGTTATTTTTTATCCATTTTGCCCGTTCTAATTTCTCAGCCAGCGACAAAGAAACCTTCTCATGATCCTGGCGGCTCAAAAGCTGAGAAAACAAACCAAAATTTAACCCGTCCAATCCTTTTAAATCTTTAAGGCGCTCAAAAAGTATACCGGCAAGATCGCCTGACTCTAAATCGCGAAAAATACTTTTAAGCCGGTCGATATTTAAAGCGCCTGAACCTTCGGGAAGGTTTAAAGTCAACTTAGCGAATGAGTTTAAACATTTTAGATAGCGTTCTTTATCTTTATCACGCAAATAAGCAAAAAATTTAGTGACAATAAACTCCAACTCTCCCAAGTCGAAAGAATCGTGGATATCCAACTTGCCCAGCACCTTCTCAAAACTATCAGCCAAAGCTTGTAATTTAACCCAATCGTTAGTCTCTAAACTGTTCTTTAATACATAAAACCAGCTATACTTATACTCTACCTCATCATCACGCAAAAGATTTGAATAATCCAAATCTTCGACCTTGATTTTTGACACTTTACGGACCTCTAACATATTATGCAGGCCTCCGGAAAGCAATATATCCCGGGGAGGCTGCCCGACTTGTTGCAAAAAAATAGTCAGGTCGTTTAAAGAAGCTCCTTTTTCGATTTTAACCGTCTTTACTTTACGCCGATGGAAAAAATTCCTGATATCGTCGATGAGGTTTGAAGAAGCAAGATCCTCTCCATTGCAAGACAACTTATCGTAAGCCACCTCTAAGGTTAAAAGGCCGGTCAACTGACAAAGCTGATCGATTTTTGCCTTTAAATCCTGAACTGACTTCATAAAAATCGGGTGTTCCCGGAAATAAACTGAGACATTGGTAAGTGCTACCCGCAGGCTTTTTAAAAAAAGATCGTATCGGCCTTGGTTATCCATTTAAAAATATTCCCGGTAAACGTCACACATATATTGTAAGGGAGACCGGCTCTTTTTGTAGCCAATCTCAAAAAAAGGAGATAAGCCATAACGCAAACAACCAGCAGATGTCGAAATCACCGACTGCTCCAGGGGAAATAAAAACTCTCCTCCGTAGCATTCTCTTAAAAAATTATAAAAACCCTCTTTTTTACCCAACCTTCCGATAACCGAAAAAATGAAATCACTGTTATCAGTCTGCTTTTGTATTAACTGCAAAATACTCAAAATCTCGCTGCGCAGGTAATCTTTGACAAACAGATTTATAGTCTGGATGCTTAAATTTACATATCCAGAATCTTTCTTGAGAGTTATTTCCTTAAAATAGGGCGTTTCCTTAAAAGATACGTAGCGTTCAAACACTTCTTGGGCTAAAGAATAATCCAAGATGAACCTTTTAGATATTTTTTCGATCAAGGTTTTCAAGCTAAAATCAAGGTTTTTTGAAAAAGTCAAATCGTCTTTTGTGTAAATCAGAAGATCGCTGCTTGAATAATTCAATCGCAGGACTGCACCCAGCCCAGAAGGTTTAGTAAAAACCGAGGCGTAAGTGCTCAAAGCTTCTGAAACAAAACCGCAGAACTGCCGGTTAAAATTATCGAAAATATCCTCTATTTCTTTATAAACCTGGTCTTTTACGCTGGCTAACAAAAACTTACCCCCTAATTTTTTGGCCCAGATGCCATAAGGAGGCTCTGGGTAACTTGAGTCTAAAACGGTATAGTTAAAAGCAATATTATGGATACAGAGATCACCCCAATCGAGGTATTTATCTTCAAGGTATTTCTTGATAAAGGCAAGATCGAAAGAAGAAACTTTTTTTTCCCCTTTAAGCGGTACGATATCGACAGTTTTCTTGATGCTAAGGTTATCTTCGGGTAGTTCTAAGAAAACCTTCTCCACCTTTAAACAGTGACGCTTCTCGGCATCCTCTATGGCCTGATTGAGCAAGAAAGAGTTCTCTTTAATACAGCTAAACAAATCAGCCGACTTTTTCGGAAAAACTAGTGAGAATTCCTCAAGAAATATAAAGGAAGGTTTTTTTAAACTGCCGAGAGAGATAAATGCCCGGTCATCATCGATAACGATTGCAGATGCGCCTTTCATGCTCAAAAAATAATGAATTTGTCTTTAACGGTCAAATCCTACGTAGACTTCCTTATACCGCAGGTCAATATATTGGATCAAATCTAACTTGTCTTTAAATTTTACGTTGACCACATCCTTAAACAGGGTAAGCTTACGGATAAAATCATGGCTGCCGATAATCACTCTTAGTTTTTTATCCGGGCCGCGGATTTGCCCAAAGGGTTTTTTAAAGTTAGCCATAAAATAAAGCCCTTCCGGCACAACAGCGTTTATTGAGCTCACTTCAAGAATTTTGGAAAGATCGACCTTCTTCAAGCTCGACACCAAATCAAAAAGATAAGCAAATTCTTCATTTTTCAGCTGGTAGCCTTTTCGATAAACCCGGCTGTCGGAAGGTATCTCGGCAACGATCAAACCATTGATTTCAGTCAAAGAACCGTCGGAAATAATCACCCCTTCCGGATCTACGGGATAAAACTTCTTGGCTTTTATTTGCAGGCAAGGTATTCTTTGTTCAACTTTTACCTCAAAGCCCCGGGGGAATCTCTTCAATATTTCGACTGACTTGTACTCGGGGTTATCCTTGGAGATCTCTGCGGCTATCTGTTTTAAATCTAGACTAAACAAAGATTTCCCTGATGCTTTATCTTTAATTTTCTGGCTCAAAACAACATTGGCTTTGATCTCTTCTGACTGCACCCGAAAAGTAGCTGAATTAAAAACTAAATAACCCAGGCTTCCCAAAAGCAGTAGGCTCACTGCCAGAAAAAAACCGGTCCAGATTAAAGGCGGGTCTATTTTCAGTTTAATTTTCTTAAATCGTTTATTTCTCCTGCGCCTCATGACAATTCTCCTTGATTTTAGCTAAAATCTTACGGCCGGTAATAACTAGACTAATAACTCTGCCGGCTTCAAAGCCAGCTCAGTCATTTTTAAAATCAGTTCATCAAACTCTATCCCGCAAACTTTTGCCGAAAGCGGCAGTAAACTATGAGAGGTGAGCCCGGGTATCGAATTAACCTCCAAGACATAAGCTGTACCATTTTGGTCAAGACGTAAATCGACCCGGGAAAAATGCCGGCAGCCCAAAGACTTATGGGCAGCTTGAGCTTGAATCTGAATCCGCTGGTAAAGATCTTCGGGGATTTTAGCCGGAGCAATAAAATCAGTCAGTCCGTCGCTGTATTTTGCCTGGAAATCGTAATAACCTTTTTTAGGTATTATCTCAACCACCCCTAAAGGCTGCTGATTAAGAATCCCTACGGTTAATTCCCGGCCCTCGATATAATCTTCAAGTAAAACAATATCCTGATGGCTAAAAGCCTTATCTAAAGCCGCCGGCAATTGCCCGACTTCTTGGACAATCGATATTCCCAGGCTGGAACCGGAACTGCACGGCTTGATCACCAAAGGATAGTTTAACCCAGAAGGAATTCTCCGGCAGTCACAACAAACGCTGAATTCAGGAGTACGAATACCGACGGTTTTAAAAATCTGTTTGGACAAAGCCTTATTCATGGCCAAAAAACTTCCCCGGGGGCTTGAACCGGTATAAGGTAAGCCCAGGCCTTGGAGTATTTCCTGGATACCGCCGTCCTCGCCGAATTTTCCATGCAAAGCTATAAAAGCTATCTCTATACCTTGAGAACGGATAAGGGCCTCGATATCTTCTTTCTGAGAACTGTTGATATCAATAAAAACTACGTTGAGACCGTGCCGGCTTAAAGCTTTACAGGCTTCATCGGCTGAGACAAGCGAAATCTCTCGTTCCGGAGATACTCCGCCTCCTAAAACACCGATTTTAACTTTCCTTAAATCCATTTTTATACCCAACGTATGATTTCCTCTTCTAAAATTATACTATGTTTTTTATAAACCACATCTTTAATTTTCTTGATTAAATAATCCACCTCGCTATATTTAGCCGCGCCGATATTGACTATGAAGTTTGCATGCTTGCTGGAAACCCGGGCCCCACCTTTAGATAAGCCTTTAAGGCTGCAAGAATCGATAAGAAAACCAGCTGAATTTTTCTCGGGGTTTTTAAAAATGCACCCACAGCTGGGATAACTGAAATCCTGGGACTGAAGCCTCTTAGCTAAAAATCCTCTTAAAGATTCTTTCATTTCCGAAGACTCAGGTAAAATCAGGCTCGCCCAAAGGACAATCCGTTCGCCAATCGAAGAAGACCGATATCCGAAAACCAGATCTTTACGCTTTAGCACCTGGATATTTCCCCAACGGTCGCTAAGGCCGATTTCTCCGATCAAAGAGGAGATTTGCCGGCCATAAGAAGAAGCATTGATAGCAACCAGCCCTCCAACCGTAGCCGGTATCCCGGCCAAGTTCTCTAAACCACCTAAATTATATTTTACACAATACTTGATCAACGAGGATAAAGTCGTTGCTGCCCCCACTACCAACCGGCCATCTTTATTTTGCACATAGTCAAAACCCTGGCCCAGTTTTATCACTGGTTTTTCGATCACTGAATCACTAACCAGCAGATTTGACCCCCGGCCAAGGATATAGCCTGCCGATCCGAATTCCGATAAAACCTCTGATAATTCTTCGGGATTGTTGACCAGGAAAAAAAACTTAGCCTTGCCCCCTATTTTGATAGTAGTGCAGGCCTTCAGCTCAATGTTAGTTTCCAGCTCTATTTTTTTTAAACTCATAAATCACCTTATCAATACGGGAATTAATATCGCCGGCACCCAAGGCTAAAACTAAATCGCCCGGTTTTAATTTTCCGGGAATTAATTCAGAAAGTTTTTCAACGCCAACATGCTCGACATCAACCGAAGAATGCTGTTTTATGGCCAGGCTGAGGCTTTCAGCGCTTATACCCTCGATTCGCGGCTCCTGGGCGCTGTAAATATCAGTTACGATAACTTTATCCGCCTCGGAAAAGCAGGTAAAAAACTGCGAAAAAAGAAGGTTTACCCGGGAATAACGGTGCGGTTGCAAAATAACAAAAATCCTCTTAGGCCCGAGCAAGCGGGCTGCCTGGATAACCGCTTTTATTTCTGTGGGATGATGAGCATAATCATCAACAAAAGTTACTCCGGCTACTACCTCTTTGACTTGGAATCGCCGTTTAGTGCCCCGAAAACCCTCAATGATCTTAGCAACCCGCTTTAGATCCTCGCCGAGATACCAGCAGACTGCTAAAGCCGCTAAGCTGTTACGGCAATTATGTTCACCGACTAAGGGAACCTTTACCGAAGTAATAAAATCTCCCTTAACTAATAGATCAAAACAGCTGAACTGCTGCTGGAACTTGAAATTACGTCCCTGGACCTGGTTTGAGTCTCCCCAGCCAAATTTTATCCCTTCAACCTTGTCGATAATCTCGGCTACTGAACTCTGATCTCCCCAACCAAAAACTTTACTTTTGGTTTTTCGGGCAAAAGTTAAAAAACTACTGTTGATCTCATCGATTGTCCGGTAATAATCTAGATGTTCGCAGTCAATATTGGTAATCACCGAAACCCAGGGGTCGTAACAGAGAAAACTTCCATCACTCTCATCGGTTTCGATAACGCAATACTGGCTTCCCCACCAGGCATCCCGGCTATAGTTAAGCGGCGAGCCTCCTAAAAATACGGTCGGTTTAAACTCTAAAGAAGTAAGCAGATAACCGATTAAAGCTGTGGTGGTAGTCTTACCGTGGCTTCCGGCTACGGCTATGGTTTTATTATCCCGGCAAAGCTCAGCCAGAAGCCGGCCTCTCTTTATAATCTGTATGCCCCGGCGTTTGGCCTCTTCTATTTCCGGATTATCTTCGGGCACTGCCGAAGAATACCCCAACATATGGACACCATCGGGCACCTGGTCTTTATGATGGCCGATAAATACCGGGATCCCTTCATCTTTTAACTTTTTGATCTGGTAGCCTTCCTGGGAATCCGAACCGCTTACTAAAAAACCTTTATCTTTAAGGAGCAAAGCCAGGCCGCTCATACCTATCCCGCCGATCCCGACAAGATGAATAGTTTTTACTTTAGATAAAATTTCACCCATCGATCCTCCAACTCTTCAATACTATCCAAACCGCTAAAAGATTTAGCTATCGCCTCAAGCGGCGTTTCGCCATGCTTAAGATAAGAAAGAAAACGGGAAAAACTATACTTTCCGTATTGCTTAACGAAAAAGTTAATCAATGAAAATGATTCCAGGTAAAACAAACTGGCGTAATCAGCCGGCTTAGCCTGCAGATTGCTCGAACCGGCTAAAAGTTCTTTTAACGGTATATACTGCTTAGCTTTGATTGCTTGCTTAAGCCCTGAAATCCTGCCTTGATACATCGCCCGGCCATACTTATTCTCAATATAACAGGCAACTCCTTCGTCCAGCCAATTATCCAAATTAATCTTTTTGATATATTCATGAAGAATAATATGGGTCAACTCATGTATAAAAATAGAGTTAAAGCTTCCCTGGTCAGGATAAGTATAGATTATTTTAGCTCGATAGTCAACACAGGCTCCCGACCAGGAAGAACATTTAAATTGTTTAAGGTAACTTTCTTTGTCGCCGGCTATAAACACTTTAGCCCGGTTATTCCACAACCAAAGTTCGTCACGAATAAGGTTAAACTCCTGAGTGATTATCCGGTAGAATTTCTCGGCCGTATTCTTAACCTTGAAAAGATAATCCTGAGAGACTGCTTCCTGATAATTAATCAAAAAATGGTCGGAACGTAAGGTTTTAAACTCAGCCTCCGCTGCCAAGGAAACCGCCGGTGAAAAAACCAAAGTAAAAAAAATAATCAGTTTAGTAGAAGGGAGTGATATCCAAATCCTCAAAACCGACTCCTAAGTTTATCTTTCCGGCTTGATCAGCCAGGTTCTTTCTAAAGTCGCAGTCAGAAACTAATCTTTCCAAAGAGCTGCTGAAATCCGAATAAGAAAAATCCTTCTCCGGGCAAACCAGGGCCGCGCCTTTTTCCTGAAAATAAAGGGCATTTTTCATCTGGTGGCCGAACCCTGCCGGATGCGGTATTAGCAAAGCCGCTAAACCATAATAAGAAATCTCCGACAAGGTCAAGGCCCCGGCCCTTGAAACAACTATGTCTGCGGCACTGTATAAAATCTCGACATTATAATAAAAATCCTTCACAAAGCTTTTATGAGTTATTTTATTATAGTTTTGGTAAATTTCAAAGTACTTATCTTGGCCGGTTAAATGTATCACCTGGCACTGCCGGTTAAACTTCTCGATGAACCTGAGGAAAACCTGATTGAGAAATCTTGCCCCCTGGCTTCCGCCGCAGCAAAAAATAACTGGCGTCTGGTCAAAATTAAGGATTTTGCGGGCCGCTGGCTTATCCAGCTTGGTTAAACTTTTCCTTAACGGCACCCCCACCACCAGGCTTTTGGCGCAAAATTGCTTACCCGGAAAACCCTGCAGGACTTTCGGCACAAATCTGATAAGCAGTTTATTGGCCCGGCCCAAAGCAACGTTCGGCTCATAAAGGACTGTCTTGATAAAAAATAGTTTACTTAATAAGATCAGGAAAAAACTATCTCTTCCGCCAAAACCAATAACTTTTTCTGGCCTTAGCCTGAGCAAAATCCAAACTGCCTCAAAAAAACGTAAAATCCCCTCAACGATCAAACAACGACAAGGCAAGTGCTTTCCTAAAGTAAGATAACCTTCCTTTTTGACATACTGCTTTAAATTTTTAGAGGTGACGAAAAAATAAATCGCAAAGTTGTCCTGAGAATCTGTTCCTTGGGCAACCGAGCTTATCTTCTGGGCAACAGCTAGAGCCGGAAAAGTATGGCCGGCCGATCTTTCACAGGCAAATAAAATTCTCATTGATCCTGGATTACCCTTTCCCGGGAAGCATTAAAAAATAATCCCAAAAGTATATAGTGAACAACCAAGTTGCTTCCGCCATAGCTCATAAACGGCAAAGGCAACCCCTTGGTAGGCAAAAGTCCGCAGCTAACCCCGAGGTTAATGGTTATTTCCAGAAAAAATATCAAAACCACACCCCATAACACCCCGGAGCGAAAACTCTCGCTGGCTCTGGCGGCGATCTTAAACATTTTATGAAAAAGAAAAAAGAAAATAAGGACAAACCCTAGGGACCCCAAAAGGCCAAACTCCTCAGCGATGATCGAGAAAACAAAATCAGTATGCGAAGCCGGAAGAAAAAATAACTTCTGGCGGCCCTGGCCCAAACCTACCCCCCAAAGGCCGCCTTCACCGTAGGCGATCTGGGACTGGATCAATTGGAATCCCGAACCCTTGGGATCCGAAAAAGGATCAAGGTAAGCAGTGACTCTCTTTAAACGGTAAGGATAAAACTTAACCAAAAAAAAAGCAAGCACCAAACCAAAAAGGATCACGAAAACCAGATGACGGCGGCGGGCGTTAAATAAAAAAAGAAACAAAACAGTCCAAATTACCCAGAACCCGGCAGTGCCCAGATCCGGTTGGAGCAGCAGCAAAACGCAGATCGAACCAAGAATAACTCCCAAGGGGACCAACCCCCTGCCAATACTTTTTATTAAGTTTCTTTTCCTCCGGCAGTAGTCAGCGCAGTAAAGCAAAAAGGAAATTTTAAGTATTTCCGAAGGCTGGATATTGAAGCCGGCCAGATACAACCAGCGCTTTGCCCCGCCGGCTTCGCGGCCTAAAAAAACCACCACTACCAGGCAAAGAATAGTTAAAAGTAAAAATTCCTTATTCCAGCGCCGTAACAGCTCCAAATCCACGAAAAGAGTAAACGAAAAAAGAAGCATGCCTACTCCAAAAGAAATCAGCTGTTTTTTAAAAAAATAAGTAGCATCGGCAGCAGTTTTAAAAGCATAAACACTTGAAGATTCATAGACCATTAAAAGGCCGAATAAAGTAATAATAAAAACCGCCAAAAAAATCAAACTGCGTTCTTTTTTTGAATTTACTCCGGTAATCATGATTTAAGGTTGTTTACCATTTCGATAAACTTATCGCCGCGTTCCTGGTAATTACTAAACATATCAAAGCTGGCGCACATCGGCGATAGGATCACCGTATCACCCTCTTGAGCCTTAAAAAAGGAAGCCTCTACCGCTTCTTTTAAAGATAAAAAAACCTCCAGAGGTACGCCATTTTTTAAACAATCAGCAATAAGCCTTGCCGCCTGCCCAAAAAGATTTATTTTTTTGACCCGCTTCAGATAAGGCAAAATAACCGAATAATCTAAACCCTTATCTTTTCCGCCGGCCAGAAGAATAACCGGGCCTCGGGTATTTTTAAGAGCCCAGATAGTCGAAGAAGGATTAGTGGCTTTTGAATCATTGATAAAAGTTATGCCGTTAATCTCTCTTACTAATTGCTGCCGGTGCGGCAGGCCACGAAATTTCGAAAAAACAACCTGACAGTCAGTTTTACTCAAACCGTAAATACGGGCTATCCGGTAAACGCAGGAAAAGTTCTCATTGGGAAATTCGTCTGAAAAATACAGGATTTGTGACCGGATTGAAACAAATTTTTCGAAATTAATGTCCTCGGCCTTATTCAAAACCGCATAATCATCCTTAATTTGATTACGAAATATATTCATCTTGGCCTGAAGGTAGCCGGAAAAATTCTGATAACGGTCAAGATGGTCTGGAGCAATATTAAGCAAAGCCGCAACCTGAGGCCTAAATTTTATAATCGTTTCCAGTTGAAAAGAACTTATTTCCAAAACTACGGTATCGTTTTTTTTAGTCTCCAAAACAAAAGAAGCAAAAGGAGTGCCGATGTTGCCGCCTAAAAAAACTCTCTTTCTTTTACTGCGCAAAACCTGGTAAGTCAGATGGGCAGTGGTAGTCTTTCCATTAGTTCCGGTAATGGCTACACAATTAGCTTTAGTCAACCAGAAGGAAAACTCAATTTCCCCAACTATTGGTATCTCCAAGCCCTGGATAACCTTGAAAGCCTGGGATTTAAATGTGTCTACGCCCGGAGAAACTACTGCCAGTTGGCAATCCTTGATAAACTTTTTGCTGTGCGAGCCGAATTCAAATTCCACGCCCTGCTTGATAAAAGAATCTATCGGGCCAGGGGCAAAATCCTTACGCTCTTTCTGTTCACTTACCTTTGCCTTCTTGCCTAAAGCAAGAAGTAAACCAACAAGGGCACTGCCGCTTTTTCCCCACCCGACGACGCAGACTGTTTTGAGACTTTCTAAATTCATGGATTTTTAACGTATCTTAAGGGTCAGCAGGGCTGCGATTGCGCAGATAATCGAGACTATCCAAAGACGAATGATGATCTTGGGCTCCTTCCAGCCTAAAAGCTGAAGATGATGATGAAGCGGAGCCGCTAAAAATATCTTTTTTCCTCTCAACCGCACAGACAATATCTGTAAAATCACGCTCAAAGCCTCAAGCACGAATAATCCGCCGCTGATAAAAAGAAGGAATTCCTGTTTTATCAAAAGGGCGATCGTCCCCAGGGCTCCACCCAAAGCTAAAGCACCGACATCACCCATGAAAACTTCGGCCGGATAAGAATTAAACCAAAGAAAGGCTAAACCGGCACCCATAAGCGACAAGCAGAAAACGGTTAATTCTCCGGCTCCTTCAATATAGGGAATAAAAAGGTAGTTTGCAAAACCAATATGGCCTACAACATAACTTAAGATTCCGAAAATCAAAGAATTGATGATTACTGCCCCGATAGCTAACCCGTCAAGTCCATCGGTAAAGTTAACGGCATTGGAAGTGGCAATCACCATCAGGATCGACCAAAAGATATAAAAATAGCCTAAATCAACAACAAAATTTTTTAAAAAAGGCAGATTCCAGGAATTGGGAAAATCCTTGTTTAAAAGCAATACTATCCCTAACAATACCCCTACCAAGCTTTGGGCTATTAGTTTTTGCCGGCGGCTTAAACCCTGCCCACGCTTTATTTTTAAAAAATCGTCACGTAAACCCACCAGCCCTAAGCTGAGTAAAACCAGCAATACCGCCAAAACAAGGTAACTATCCCACCGGGCCCAAAGAATAGTGGAAATAGACATTGAAAATATAATTAAAATTCCACCCATAGTCGGAGTCCCCTTCTTAGAATTATGAAGAGACTCCAAGTGAATATGCCCATACATATCCACTCTTTCAATTATTTTAAGATTTTTTAGCCGTTTTAAGGTGAATTTCCAAAACAACATTACCAGAATAAAGGAAGTTATAAATGCACAGCCGCCTCGAAAAGTTATATATTTGGTAATATTAAAAACCGAAAGGTATTTAGCCAAAGGATAAAAAATATGATAGATCATTTTTGCGTCTCCCTTATCTAGAGCCGACCCGCCGGGTCGCCCCTGCTGTTATTTCAAATAGGGAATTATCTTCTCCAATTCCATTTTACGCGAACCTTTCAGAAATATCAAATACTGCTTAGCCTGGTTTTTTAACGGGACGATCTTCTGATTGATGAACCGAGCTAAATCTCGGTGGGAAGAAAAATGATAAGCCCGCTTATAGCCTATTTGAGACAGGCGCCGGTTAAGCTGCCGGGTATAATCACCAAGGGTAAGACAATAATCAAATTTATTTTTAACCAGGTAAGGAGCCAGACAGCGATGATAATAAGCGGTTTTTTTTCCCAGTTCCAGCATGTCGCCGATAACCGCGATCTTCTTTAAAGGGTGATTTTTCAGGCTGTTTAAAGCCTGTTTTACTGAATAAGGGTTAGCATTATAAGCATCATTCAGAATAGAAAACCTGGCGGTTTTTTGAATTTGCATGCGCATTAAGGGATATTTTTTAAACCCTTTGATCTTTGAGACTAACTTTTCGATAGGTATGCCGTAAAGATGGCCGGACAAAACCGCTGCCAAAACATTGGTAATAAAACCTTCTAAATGATTAGGGATGGCCAACTCATAGGCATTCTGAATACGAAACCAACAATTCTGGCTGTCTTTAGCTATCCGGCGGGCAAAAAGATGATTATTGCTTTTAGTACCAAACCAATAAACATTTTTTTTATCCTTAACCCTTCGCAGATAAGCATCATCTCGGTTGAGCACCAGTTTCATGGCCGGATTACTCAAACCCAGGGAAATTTTTTCTCGAAAAATACCCTCTAAGCTGCTTAGACCTTCTAGATGAACCGGTTTTACAAAAGTGATCACTCCCACGTCCGGCTTAAGAATGCCGGATAAAACACCTATTTCACCCGGCTGGTTTGTACCCAGTTCCGCGATCACCACCTCCTGGTGGTTTAAAGAAAAAATAGTCTTAACTACCCCTAGGAGGTTATTTTCGGTTTTTTTATTCTTTAAAACCCGGCAGTGGCCTTCAAGAAGAAAATAAAGCATTTCTTTGGTGGTGGTCTTGCCTAAAGACCCGGTTATGGCATAGACAAAAGGCTTCTTTTTTTCTCTGATATAACTGGCAATGGAAATCAGCGCCTGATAACTATCCTCTACCACTAAAAATGGCACTTTTAGGGCGGGTTTAAAACCCGCCCCTACAGATCTTTGGCAAATAATACAGGCTGCACCCCGGCTTTGGGCTTCTGGAATAAAATCATGGCCGTCAAAAAGTTTGCCTTTGACGGCAACGAATCCTTGCCCCTTTTTAATAGTCCGCGAATCAATAGAAAAACCCTCTAACGGCTTAAATTTTTCAGGCCGATAAACCCCTTTAGGCTTAATCATCCTTTTCAAAGTCTTAAAATCCTTGATCAACACTCTTTTTTCTTTAGTTAGCGGTTCTTAAAATTTTCCTGATTACTTCGCTGTCTTTAAAAGCAACCCTTCTCGGGCCGATGATCTGATAATCCTCATGGCCTTTACCGGCCACCAAAAGGCAGTTTTTTTCTTGTTTAGCTCCGGAAATTACTTTATTTTCGATAAGCAGCCTGACCGCCTCTTCGATTGCTTTCTTGCGGTCAATAATAACTTTGTAATTTTTAGTCTTGAAACCCTTCTCGATCTGTGAGCAGATCTCTTTAGGTTCTTCGCTGCGCGGGTTATCGGAAGTAACAATATTGCTATCAGCTAATTGCCCGGCTATCTGGCCCATCATTTTGCGTTTACCTTTATCCCGGTCACCGCCACAGCCAAAAACACAGATAATCTGATGATAACCCATATCCCGCAGAGCTAAAAGAACAGTTTCCAAGGCATCCGGGGTGTGGGCATAATCAACAAAGATATTGTCTCCGACACGCTCCAGCCTTCCCTCAACGCTGTTAAAAGATTCGACCTGTTCTGCCACCTCCTGCGGCTCAAAACCCAAAGAAACTATAAGAGCGAAGGCTGCCGCTGTATTAAAAACATTATGCCGGCCGCAAAGCCTTGTTTTTAGAGTGTAGAGGCGTTTATTGTATTCCAGGTCAAAACTCGAACCGAATGGATTTAGGGAAATATTGGTAATCTTAAAATCGCTGATCTCTTTAGTCCCATAAGCCAAAGCCTGGTTTAAGCGGCGCAGCAGCCTCATCCCGTAAGGATCATCAACGTTGATCACTGAAGGGCTTTTGCGGTTATCCCAAAATAACTTTTCTTTTGCCTTGAAGTAGTTCTTTAGGGTTTTATGATAATCCAGATGGTCGCGGCCAAGATTGGTAAACAAGCAACGATAGAAATCAATGCCTTTTATTCTTTCTTGCTCGATAGCGTGCGAGGAAACTTCAGTAACCAAAAAGCGGCTTCCCGAATCTTTAGCCTCTTTAAGTAACTTTCGCAGAGCCAGAAATCCGGGAGTGGTATTATCAGCCGGATAGATCTTCTGGCCGATATGATAATCGACCGTGCTGACCAAAGAAGTTTTAGCCCCTAGTTTATTTAAAAGATAATAGATGAGGGTGCTGGTGGTAGTCTTGCCATTAGTACCGGTAACCCCAATCACCTTAAGGTCATTATTTTTAAATTCATAAAACAGGTCTACGGCCCGAACAAACTCTTTCTGAATATTTTTTACGTAGACCACCGGTTTAGTTTTGATTATTTTTTTTAACTTGCTGCTGGCTGAACTTTCAGCTACAAAAACCGCAACTTTAGGTTCAATCTTAGGCAAAACCGAAAAGATATCAAAGTTTTTTCTGGGAATAATGAAAAAAAGTTCATTTTTCAGAATTTTACGCGAATCGTCGCTGATCCCGGAGATAGTTAAGTTTTCGGCCAAATTTAATCCTGAAGCTGGAAAAATATTTCTTATCTTCATTCTATCCCGTTTTGACCCTCAAGATAAGCGATTGTTTTTTCGGAAATTTCTTTAAAGGCCGGAGCAGCCACTACTCCTCCAAAATGCGAGGCCCGGGGTTCATCTACGCTAACCGCGATAACCAAAGGGTGATCTAAATCGGCTATGAAACCGACAAAGGTAGCCCGGTAGTCGTTGGGGGAATATCTTCCTATGTCTGGATCATACTTCTGGGCTGTACCGGTTTTTCCTCCGATAAGGCGGCCGCTAACTCCTGCTGATTTGCCGGTACCTTCCTGGACAACTTTTATCAAGATGCGCTTAGCTTCTTCGGTAACTTCCGGAGAAAATACCTGTTTTTTTGAATAGTCACTATCTTTACAGTAACCATAGGAGCAGATCTTTTTAACCAGATGCGGCTTGACTAAATACCCGCCGTTAGCTACAACTGCAAAAGTACGCGCCAGTTGCAGCAAGTTAACGCCGATCTCCTGGCCGATTGGGATGATGAACCCCGAAGTCTTTGACCATTGATCTTGATTCTTAACCCAGCCGCTGACTTCACCGGGAAAATCTATGCCCGTAGGCCTACCGAATTCCAACCGCTGGATGTACTGGTAAAGAGTTTGAGCCCCTAAGCTAGAGGCGATCTTGGCCACGCCGATATTACTTGATTTCATAAACACTTCTTCAAAAGTCAACTTACCGTAAGCATGCCAATCATGAAGAATGCTGCCGGGAATCTTAAACTCGCCATTTTCGCAAAAAATAATCTCATCGGGAGAAAAAATCTTTTCATTAAGTGCCGCCAAAAGAGTGACTACTTTAAACACCGAACCTGGTTCAAACATATCCACCACTACCCGGTTCTTTAAATATTTCAGATCTTCCTGATTTAAAGCGTTAGCGTTAAACGAAGGGTAATTAGCTAAAGCCAGGATCTCCCCGTTAGAAGCATCCATGATCACAGCGCTGGCATCTTGAGCCCTGAACTTTTTAACGGTTTTTTCTAAAATCTCCTCTACCCAGTACTGTATTTGGGCATCAACAGTTAAAACCAGGTCGGCCCCAGCTTGAGGAATTGCTGACCCGGAAGAAAAAATAATCTTGCGCAAAGAAGAATCCTGTAAAATTTTTACCTTGCCGTCTTTACCACTCAAATATTGGTGGTAAAAAAACTCCAAGCCTTCCAGCCCTTTGTTGTCAATATCAACCAGGCCCAGCAAGGCTGCACCGACAGTATTATGAGGGTAGAATCTTTTTTGCTCCCGGATAAAACCAATCCCTTCTAAATTGAGCGCCGCCAACTCTTGGCGTTCCCGGAGGGAGATCTTACGCTTGATCCAGATAAACCTCTTTCCTTTCTTCAAACGAGACAAAAGGGTTTCCTGGGATAAACCGGTATATTGAGAAATTATCTTAGCGCTAGCCTCTAAGTCGCTGATCAACGAGGGGTCGGCGAATACTGAATAGCAGTATAGCCCGGCAGCCAGAGTTCTATCCTTGCGGTCAAAAATAGTCCCCCGGCGGCCTTGAATTTTAAGCAACCGGTAATGCTGGCCTTGAGCAAGCTTGCGGTAAAAACTGCTTCTGAATACCTGTAAATTAACAATCCGTGCGGTAATAACAAGAAAGCATAAAACAAAAAAA
Organism: Candidatus Omnitrophota bacterium; assembly: GCA_018826075.1. Lineage (GTDB taxonomy): Bacteria > Omnitrophota > Gorgyraeia > Duberdicusellales > 4484-171 > JAHKAJ01. Next base: position 10,161 of record JAHKAJ010000028.1, on the reverse strand, counting down.
GAATAGACAACAACACTGCGCTTTTTAGGAATAACTCTTGCCACTGTTTTTGTAAGGCTTAAGAAATTTACGGAATTTACCTACTATCCTCTGCTAAAACCGTTAAAGTAGGTGCTGAGGTTTTCAGAAAACGACTCAAGCTTTTAGCTATCCAGCTACTCTGGGCCTTATTTCTAGGGGAAAAACCTAAAGCAATGACTCTTTCCTTGCCCACCGGTGCAAAAAATTCGTTTTCAGCCCATTGGTTGACCTTGGACAGCGAAACTTCCTTGGCAAAATTATACATCAAGTAGTCCCGCTTATCAACAAGTTCATTGTAGCGTTCATGATTCGAATTTAGACGGTAGGCTTGAACGTAAATCTGGACTTTCTGGTGAAGGTAGATCAGGCTGGCGATAAAAATAAAAAGGGGTATCGTTAACAGTAGTATTTTTTTCATAGTTTTTAAATTTTCTCGGCTACCCGTAATTTAGCTGAACGGGAAGCCATGTTTTCTTCCTTTTCGGAATCTCCAGGCACGAGCGGTTTTTTAGTGATCAAAGCCAACACCCCTTGTGACCGGTAATCGCGAAAAGTATGTTTGACTATCCTGTCTTCCAGAGAATGAAAACTGATAACCCCGATCCGGCCGCCCGGGCTAAGGTATCCGACGGCCGTTTTAATCCCCTCTCTCAAAGATTCCAGTTCCCGGTTAACTGCTATCCGCAAAGATTGGAACACCCGGGTTGCCGGATGAATCCGGCCATGCTGGAATTTTACTGAAAGCGCGCTGATAATGACCCGGGTCAGCTGGGTAGTGGTAACTATCGGTTCGTTTCTACGGGCTGCGACTAAACGCTGGGCTATCTTGCGGGCATAGCGCTCTTCGCCGAATTTTCTAAAAATAACGGTTAACTCTTCCTCGCTGAGATTGTTTACCAAATCATATGCTGAAACGAAAGCATCCTGGTCCATACGCATATCCAAAGGGCCTTCTTTTAAAAAACTAAAACCCCTCTGGGGGTCATTCAACTGATAGGTAGAAATACCCAAATCAAATAAAAAAACATCGACTTGCTTTAAACCCAGTTGGTCTAAAATCCTGCTGACCTGGGCGAAATCTCCCTTGACCAGCGTGAAACGGCCGTTAAAATCTTTTAAATTGTTTCTGGCTCTTTCCAAAGACTCCTGGTCGCGGTCAATGCCGATTAAATGGCTATCCTGGCCCATGAGCTCTAAGCACTTACCAGCGTGGCCGCCCATCCCCAAAGTGCAGTCAACCACCACCTTTCTCTTTGCCGGCTCAAGAAGCTTGATTATCTCTCGATACATAACCGGATAGTGATAAGTTTTAGTCATTGTTTCTAAAGTACAGTTAGGCATAGTTAATATTTTATAGGCTTTTTTTAACGCGAAAATTTACGCCTGAGTAAAGCTGCTTGGGCCAATTGGGTATTCGACATCTGGCAAATCCGGAATCCGGACAAAGTCAGCATTGATACTCCTACCGGAAGAGTTTGTTCTTTCGGGCTGGGTTTAAGTGAACTCTTTTTGGCTTTCTCTACTACTGTCGTCATTGTCACCTCCTTATTTTAAAGATCTGGATCTCTACTCTACAAAAAGGTCTTCAGCCATCTCTTCGTAGCGTTTTTTGTTATGATGATAAAAACTGGTCCAAAGATTCTTATCCCAGACCTCGATGCGATTGACTACACCAATAATTACTATTTCCCTTTTAATCTGAGCGAACTCCTTAAGGTTATCGGGGACGGTCATCCTTCCTTGTTTATCAGCCATAGTTTCTGAGGCTCCGCTGAAAAAAATCCGGTTAAAATGCCGTGATTGCTGTTTAGTAAAAGAAAGCGAGCCCAGCTTTTCCTTAAGCTGTTCCCAGGCATCTTCAGCGTACAAGGAAAGACAACCGTCCAAGCCACGGGTTATATAAAACTTTTTTTTCTTAAGGGTTTTTAAAATCTGACGGAACTTGGCCGGAAGGATAAACCGGTCTTTTTCGTCAAGCGTATGAATGTATTCTCCGTACCACATTCCACTTTACTCCACTTTATGCCACATTATAAATATAAAATAATTAGCCTTATTTGTCAAGGTATTTTGACAAATAAATTGTTAAGGCACAACAAGTTGTGGAAGGTTTAAGCGGGAATACTATATTTTGAGGTTATTCGCCGGATATCTTTAGCGATAGCAAACTGTAAACTGGATCGGTCGAAGAATTTGCGTTCATCTCTGATCTTGTCTAAAAAAATAATTTCTACTGTTTTTCCTAAAATATTTTTATTAAAATTTATCAGATGAGCTTCAAGCGTGTATTGGCGAGAAAGTTTTAAAGTCGGAGTTTTTCCAATATTGACCGCAGTTAAGTATTTGCGTTTTCCTAAGATCAGGTAAGCCGCGTAAACTCCTCTGGGGGGCAGGAGATAATCTCCGGAAGAAATATTCGCAGTAGGAAAACTTAATGACTTGCCTATACCTTTTCCTCTGACCACTTTTCCTTTTAAGGAAAAATCTCTTCCCAAAAATAATTTAGCTTCTTTAAAATTTGCCGTCAATATTTTCTGACGAATAAGTGAGCTGCTGAGGACCTGCCGTTTAAGTTTAACCTTAGGTATTACCGAAAGTTTAAACCCAAAATGGGTTGCCGCCTGGTTTAAATAAAACGGGTCTCCTCTGCCGGCGTAGCCAAAACGAAAGTCTTCGCCGACAATGAGCTCTTTGATTTTGAAATAACGAAAAACATAACTTAGAAATGCCGCCGGTTTAAGCTCCAGCAACCGGCGGCTGGTTTTTAAAAACCAAAGGCAATCGATACCCTCTAATTTAACCAGGTCGACCTTTTGGATAAAATCACAAAGGGCTCCCGAAAAAGCCTTAGTCCGGCGCCAACTATTCTGCAGCCCTTGCCTAAGCAAAAACTGCTGGGGGGCAATATCAAAAGTAATCAGCAAAGCGCGAGCCTTAGCTTTTCGGGCAAGTTTTTTGGTTTTACGAAGAATATATTGATGGCCCCGGTGGATCCCGTCAAAAACACCAATGGTAGCTACGCAGGCAGACTTTTTAGAAGGTAATTTTTTGTAGATGACTTTCATCAATTAAATCAGGGCTAACCGCATTCTCAAGCTTAAAGGGGCCTATTTTTAAACGGACTATCTTGACCATATGTGCCCCACAGGAAAGTTCGCTGCCTATATCTTCAGCAAGTTTTCTGATGTAAGTACCCTTGGAACAATGAGTGCGAAATTCAATATAAGGAAAATCGATTTTTATAATCTCCAAAGAATGTATGGCTATTGGCCGCGGAGGCCGGTCAACAGTGATCCCCCGGCGGGCTAAATTATAAAGCCGGCGCCCCTTGATCCGCAAAGCGCTCACCATCGGAGGGATTTGCTGGATGTTACCGATAAATTTAGCGAAAGTTTTTCTTATCTTGTTTTCGTCTATTCCTTGAAGATCAGCCTTTTTGATCAGCCGGCCCTGAGAATCTCCGGTAGTGGTGACCTCTCCTAATTTCATTATTCCGATATATTCTTTATCAAAAGAAACAAATTTTGGAAAATATTTAGTAAACCGGCCGACTAAAACGATCAGTAAGCCTTCAGCTAAAGGATCAAGGGTCCCAGCGTGGCCGACTTTACGCATTTTAAGCCGGCGGCGGACGATATCCACCACATCATGGGAAGTTATTCCCCTGGGCTTATCGACCAAAATGATGCCTTCTTTTGAATTGGGATCAACCATAGGTAATAATGTTTTCTAAGCCGGCCGGCGCAGAGAACTGTTGGTATGTTTTTTAATAAAGGAAACCACTTTTTTTTCTGCCGCTTCCAGTGAACTGTCGATAGTGGTTCCGCTGGCTCTTTTGTGGCCGCCGCCGCCAAAAAATCTGGCGATTTTGTTCACATCTACGCAGGAACGCGAGCGGAAATTAACCCGGGTCCTCTTATTGTCTATCTTTTTAAACAAAATAGAGACCTCAACGCCTTTAAGCAGGCGCATAATCGAAAAAACGACTTCAGTAAGGTCATAACCCTTATCCTGCCAATGCATAATATTAGCCCAGCAGATTTTTTTAGCCGGGTCAAACTTTAAAGTCGAGATGACTTTACCGATAAAATTCAGGTCCAAAGGCGTGCAAACGCTATGTAAACGGTCATAAAGAATATGGGGATGCAGGTTATATTTCATAAGTTCTGAAGCTATCCGGTGAGTCTGGTCGTCAGTACTGGCATAGGTAAAGTTTCCGGTATCGGTAAAAATTCCGGTATACAGACAAAGAGCGATATTTTTATCGATGACTCCAAACTTTTTACAGAGCCGGTAAAGTATCTGAGCACAAGAGCCTACCCGAGGTTCTACCCAGTTAATATCGCCGAAATAAGTATTGCTTACATGATGGTCAATATTAATAATACAATTAGCCTTGACTAAGCTGTCCTTGACTTTTCCGGTGCGCGATGAATCCGAACAATCCAAAGCAATAGCTACGTCAAAATCTTCTTTGGCTAAATTATTTTTTATAACCCGGCTGAAGGGTAAAAAATTATAGATCTCCGGCGTAGGATCATTATTATAGATCACTGCCTGTTTTTTTAGTTTTTTAAGTAAAATATAGGTAGCCAGCTCTGAGCCTAAAGCATCCCCTTCTAAATTCATATGGGCGGTAATCAAAAACTTCCGGCCCCGGGTGATTTTATCGACTATTGCCTTAAAAGGATCAGTTTTCATCGGTTCCTTCAAGTTTTTTCAGGTCTTCGAGTTTTTTATAGACATCCACGCTGTATTTTATTGTCTCGTCGGGTATAAACCGCAGCTGAGGGATAATTTTTAAATGTATACGCTTACCGAGAGAACTGCGGATAAAGCCTCTCATCTTGTCTAAGAGGATTTGAGCTTTTTCATACTGGCTGTCATCTAGGAGGCTGTAGTAAACTTTGCTTTCCTGTAGGTCAGTGGTAGTCTTAACCCTGGTGACTGAAAGAAAATCCATAGCCGGATCATCGATCTCCTGCTGGATTACTTCGGTGATCCGTTTACGCAGCTCCTGGTCAACTTTATTCATACGATATGACATCGGTGTTGTCCTATTATATCCTCTACTTTTCTCTAGTCAACCGCCTTAGGATAGAACGTGCCTCTTTGACTTCTTCGCTTTTAGTCTTTAACCCCTTAGTGATCTTGGCATAGATAAGGCTCTTAAATATCCGGCCATAAAGCCGGGAAGGCTCTAATCCTAATGCTTTGAGGTCGTGGCCGTTTAATTCTGTACGCTTGTGGATAAGCTCAGCCAGAAAATATTCGATATTTCTACGCAGGCGGATTTGAGGATAAAAAGCATAAAAAAATAATATAGCCTCCAGGCTGTATGGGTTAAGAAAACAATAAACCGCTTTCGGCGAAGCTAACAGTTTAAGTTTTTTTGCCTTAAGTAAGCCTTTTCGTATTGAAATGACTATCATCCTTTCACCCTTTTTGAAAGCAAAATCATCTAAAACTTTTTCAATAGCCTTAAAAGACAGGCCTTTCAGGATAGCCGCCAGATAAATCAACCAGCCTTGAGGCTGACGGGGCAGCCGATTATCCTGCTGATAATACTGGAGCACTTGGCTTATCCGCTTACAAAGTTTAAAGTCGCTGTCAGTTAACTTCAATCTCGGAGAAAGAAAATGAAATCTAGTAAGCTGGTCGATTTTACGAATATAGCCACAAGGTTTTGGCTCTTTCAAGATAAGGATCAACTCGTCTCTCAAGCGATGTGGGTTTACCCAGATCAAAGCTTTCTTTTTAAGAGCCTGCTTCAACAATAAAAATGTCTGGGTTTGAAGTTTAAAACCGAAACGCTGCTGAAAACGTATTGCCCGTAAGATCCGGGTCGGATCTTCTAAAAAACTGTTCTGGTGAAGAACCCGGATCAGGCCTTTTTTTAAATCAGACATACCCCCGTATAGGTCAACCAAGCGCCCGTAATCTTCTTGGCTCAGGCTTATAGCCATAGCATTAATTGTGAAATCGCGCCGCAGCAGGTCTTCGGCCAAAGAAGCCGGCTTGACTTTAGGCAGAGCTCCCCAATGAGAATATTTTTCTGTCCGAGCCAAAGCAAAATCGATTTTATGCCCCTTCCAGGCTACTGTAGCCGTACCAAAAGAATGGTGGCGCACAAAATCAACTTTTAGTTTTTTGCTTAACTTCTCGGCCAATTTAATAGCATCGCCTTGGACAACGATATCCAAGTCAAAGACTCCTCTCTCCAAAATCAAATCCCGCACTATACCCCCGACTAGATAAATATCGTAACCTAAATCACGGGAAAGCCTAGAGGTGACCTTAAGCAGCTTCTTGAATTCCGGCGGTATTTTTTTTAACTTATTTACCATTTAACTATCCGCTATAAGCTATTAACAATAAACCATCAAGCCCGGGGATGAAATTGATGATGAATTTTTTTAAGCCGGGTCTGGTTTACATGAGTATAGATCTGGGTCGTGCTGATGCTGGCATGACCAAGCATCTCCTGGACACTGCGCAGATCCGCGCCCCGTTCAAGTAGATGGGTGGCAAAACTATGACGCAGGGTATGCGGGCTGACCCTTTTCTTTATTCCTGACTGTCGTACTTGATACTTGATCATCTTCCAAACACTCTGGCGGCTCAAAGACCTTCCGCCTTGGGCAAGAAAAATATACGAGCTGGATCTTTTTCCGGAAAGTTTCGGACGAGCAACCAATATATACTTTTCCAAAAAATGCTGGGCGATTTTTCCCAAAGGCACTATCCTCTCTTTTGAACCTTTACCCTTACACTTAATAAACCCGACATCTAAATTTAAATCAGACTGTTTTAACCCTACCAGTTCGGAAACCCGTAAACCGGTTGCATACATCAACTCTATAATGGCCCGGTCCCTCTGGCCTTGATTTTTTTTAAGATTTGGGCTTTTCAGGATCTTGCCGACTTCATCTATTGATAAAAAATCGGGAATTTTCTTGTCGACTTTGGGAAGTTCTATCAGATCCGAAGGGTCTTCGGAAACAATCTTCTCTCTAAGCAAAAATTTATGAAAGCTTTTAATTGTGGAAAGAAAACGGGAAATGCTCCTAACTGACATGCCTTTACGCAAACTGAATAAAAAATCAGTTATAGTCTTACGGGTTATCTTTTTAGGATCCTCTATTCCTAATTTTTTCAAGGCTTGCCGGTATTTACGTAAATCCTGGCCGTAAGCTGACAGGGAATTAACCGACAAACCCTTTTCAACCCTAAGATAATCGGTAAATGCTTCCAAGTAAGTATCCATAAGATAGTATCTAGTATCTGGTATCTAGTAAAAAAGGATTATATTTCTTTTCTCTGCCAATAGTAGTCTTTTGCCCGTGGCCGGGATAAACTAAAGTTTCCTCGGGCAAAGTCAGCAATTTTTTACCTATAGAATTCATTAGCTGTTCCTGAGAAGCCAAAGGCACATCAGTGCGACCGACTGAATCAAAGAATAAGGTATCGCCGCTAAACAGCCACTTATTTATTTTTAAAGATACTGACCCCGGGGTGTGGCCGGGAGTATGGATTACCTCGATAGCCTGGCCGCCAAAACTCAAAGGCCGTTCACTGTAAAAGTTGGCTTTTTTCGACGACGACATCGGCTGGTCAAAAAATGAAGAACCATTGAGCCGGGAATCCTCTATCAATCTTGAATCTTGGCGGTGAATATAAAAAGGACAGTTAAAATAATCCAAGCTCTGAATATGATCAAAATGGCCATGAGTTAAAAGTAAAAAAACAATTTCAATATTTTTCTTTTTAAGAAAAGCAGTGACTTCCTGATGATCCCAGGGGCTGTCAATAAGACAGCCGGCCTTACTGCCGGGATCAAAAACCAAATAACAGTTGTTCAGCAGCGGGCCGCTGATAAAAACCTCTAAGGTCAATTCATCCATTGTTCAACATCACTATAATTGAATCGTTTTTCGATCTGCCGCTTAAGCTGTTCTATGGTGCGGATGAGGGAATTTCTCTGAACCTGGCTTAGATTAGGGCTACGTTGAATCCGGTCTCTCACTGAAAGCATCTGTTCGTAAACCGGGTAGATCTCATCCTTGCCCTGGTTATTTAAAAAGGAGATTATCTGTTCTAAATTCATGATCGCTTCGGTTATTGCCCGGCGTTGGCGTTTATAGCTTATGCCTTTTTCCAAAGCCCCAAGAAGTTCATCCAGCCAGCCACGGACAAAAAGATAATAATCAATATACGCGTCCCGGGAAATAGTTGTTGGATATTCCTTAAAATCCACATAAACCGGGGCTTCCTGCTTGGTTTTTTTCTTGCGGATAAACTTTTTACGCAGGCTGTGACAGCCGGTATTCAGGGTTAAGGAAAGGATGAGAAAAACAAATAACAGCTTATTAAACATAGAAAAATTATATCATAATATTGATATCCGGCGTATTAATATTTTACCCGGTAAAGATAAAGGCCGCAAGCCTGAGCCGGCTTCCTGCGGTAAGGATTTTTCTTATCAGATACCCCGACCAAAAAAGAGACTATATTTCTGGCCATGCTGCGCAAAAACCCGTCGGCTTCAATATCGATTTGGACGAATTTACCCTTCTTCTTAATTGTGATAGTTTTTAAATCCCGTATGCAGTGTTTATAAGCTTTGGCTTCTTTAGCAAAACCAGAAAAATCTCGACGGCCAAAGAGCTTTTTAGCCTCCTTCTCCATAGCTTTTAGCTCTAACTTTTCAGGCAGATGCCAGGAAAAATCCTTCAAAAATACCGAGGGTTGTTTGTGATTATAAATTAAATAACGGTAAATCTTGGATTTGGCTGAAAACCGGGCATGAAAATCTAAGGGAACGGTTTTTACCCTGTTTATTCTCACATCCTGAGGCAAAAAAGTATTAAGAGCAGTTTTAATGTTTTTTAGAGGGATTCCCGAAAAAACTTTAAAATTAACCGCCTGGGCATTAGCATGCACGCCCCGGTCAGTCCTTCCGGCATAAGCTATCCTGATCTTTTTATTAAACAACTTCTCCAAAGCCTCCTCCAATACCCCCTGGACAGTCGGCTTAAAATCAGCCTCCCCCTTCTGAACCTGGAAACCAAAATAATTAGTACCCAGGTATTCGACTTCCAGAAAGATATTTCGCTGTCTGTTCTTTTTATTTTTTAACATCTGAACCGTAATTGTATTGAATTTTATTAGGCTTGTCAAGTAAAGGCGATTTTCTTTCAATAATCTTTAAAAAAGTGATATAATTTACCTATAAATCACCAGAAAATACGGCTACCGTCTATTAATTGTCGGATGTGATAAAATAATAAAAGGAGAAAAATGAAAAAATCATTCACCTTGATAGAGTTAATAGTGGTAATTGCTATCATAGCAATTCTTGCTGCGATAATTGCACCTAATGCATTCAAGGCTATTGAGAAGGCTAAGATATCAACAGTAATATCAACTGGCCAAACCTATAAAACAGCCTTATTGTCTTTATATGCTGACACTGGCCATTGGCCAGCAGATGAAATGGCTGGCAACAGAATAATATACCTTTGCGATCCTTCACAGCTTCCTGTTACTACTTGGGTTGGTTTTGGGGCCACTATGCATCCTAGCAATTTATTCGAAAATGACAATGGATGGGCTGGTTGGAATGGGCCTTATATTGAAAACCTACAATATAGACACCCCTGGGGCGGTGTCTATATTCTGCAAAGAACTTCTTCTTTAGGAAAAGAGTCGATTTATATGCAAATCCATGGTTTTTGTTATTCCGGCGACCCTAACGCCTATGATACTAGTTGTAAAGTGCCCAGTGACGCAGCACAAAAAATAGATGAAAAGATAGATGATGGAAACACCACTTGGCCAAGCGGCGTTTTTTCTAAAAATTACAACCCGGGTGAAAACTCATATTTTTGGTTTCTAGTGCCAATTGATTAAAATTCATCGATATGGCGTCTTTTGTACTATGTCATTTTCACAGGCACATCTTAGAAATCTAGCTGATAGGTAAAAAAATAAAATATTCATCTAACAAAGCATCTATGAAAACACCTGTCAAGTAGAATCAGATAAAAACCTCCTAAGCATTAAAATAACTAAATAAAGTTAGCCAATTCATCTATTCGCGCTATATCCCTGATATTACTCAGAGCTTATGCGCACTAT
>JAHKAJ010000027.1 GCA_018826075.1 Candidatus Omnitrophota bacterium | reverse complement strand
GGTCTTAAACAGCTCTACCTCTTTTTTCGGCTTAGCGGATTTTTTTCTTAATTCTTTTTGTAAAGCTATCGATTCCTTGATAAAAGGGTGAGCAAATTTAATAGCCGCCAGGACATCTTCTTCAAACACTTCTTCTAAAGCCCCTTCAAGCATGATGACCTTACTCTCCGTACCGACTATCACTAAATCCAGATCAGAAAGCTGACGTTGTTCATAACTAGGGTTAATCAGGAACTCTTTTTCCTTTCGGGAAACTCTAACTGCTCCTACCGGATTGTCGAAAGGGATATCGGAAATATACAAAGCAGCGCTGGCAGCATTAACCGCCAGGATATCCGGGTCATTTACGCCATCGCTGGATAAAACCATAGCTACCAGCTGGACTTCATTAACCAGGCCTTCGGGAAACAACGGCCTCAAAGGACGGTCGATCAGCCGAGAAGTCAATATCTCGCTGTCTTTGGGCCGGCCTTCTTTTTTGAAAAATCCTCCGGGGATTTTACCCATGGCATAAGTCCTTTCCTGATATTCAACAGTAAGCGGAAAATAATCGCGGTTAGGAGAAGGGTTCTTAGACATACAAGCCGTAGCCAAAACCACGGTATCACCGCTTGAAACGCAGACACTACCGTTAGCTTGTTTTGCCCACTGGCCAGTAGAAAAAACAAATGGACTCTTCCCTAATTTGGAAGTTGATACTGAAACTATCATCTTACTTAAGCTTGAGCTCCTTTGTGACTTCGTTATAACCCTTAGGGTCTTCTTTTTCCAGATAGCTTAAGAGGCGGCGGCGCCTCCCGACCAGAGTTAAGAGGCCACGGCGGGAATGAAAATCTTTCTTATGCTTTTTAAGGTGTTCGGTGAGGTAGTTTATCCGCTCGCTAAGCAGTGCTATTTGAACATTGGCTGAGCCGGTATCTTCCACATGAGCCTTAAACTTTTCAATAAGTTTTTTCTTTTTTCCCTTTTCAATCATAATATTGCCTTATATAGTAACTCTTCTTTTCTTACCTGTCAACTCTCGACCCCACAACTATTTAGACGAGAAACAAGGCAGGTAGCCATTGTAGAAACGTATTATAGCAGAGGCTATTTAATCGGTCAAGTAGATTATCCGCTGTTTTTTTCGCTGTCCCGGTCAAATTCTTTTACTATTTTTCTAACCTCAAGCTCGGTTTTTTCGATCTTTTCCCGGCAAAAACTGATCAACTCGACTGCCCGAGCGACCTTCAAAGACACTTCATCAACATCGATCTGTTCAGATTCAAGGCCGTCAAGGATATTCTGCAGTTCAAGCATTGCTTCCTGATACTTTAAAGTTTTTTTACTCATCGTCATTCTCCTTCTTCTTTACTTCTGATTCCAGTTTACCATCATAAAGAACAGTTGTAAACTCATCGCCGACCTGGATATTTTTAACCGACTTGAATATCCGGCCATTTTTATAAGTCAAAGAATAGCCTCGCCTTAAAACCTGGCGGGGATCTAAAATATTGATTTTCTGTTTTAAATGTTCAAGACGTAAGCTTAAGTCTTTAAATATTGCCGGAAGATTAACTTTCAGGATTGCCGACATGCCTTTAAGTGCCTCTCTCTGGCGGGTTAAGGCTAAGATTGACCGGGAAACCAAAAGATGTTTTTTTTCTAAAACCTCTTCGTGCTGGACCCGGAAATAACGCAAAGCCACTGAATCGATATTCAAAGTTAAATTTTGCAGCCTCCCCCGGGAAGACTCTAATAAACTCTTAACCTGGTTAGTGATTTTTTCCTGAAAATAATCCAGATTTTGAGAAAACTGGCTTATTTTCTCAACCAATAGCTGAGCAGCTTTAGTGGGAGTCTTACATAAACTATGAGCAACCATATCAGCAATGGTAGTGTTTATCTGATGGCCCAGCCCGGTAATAACCGCAAACTTAGAATTAGCTATGCTTTCGGCGATTTTTTTATTATCAAAATAAGCTAAATCTGATATTGAACCGCCGCCGCGGGTAATAATTATAACATCTAACTCATTGGGGCTTAATCTGTTAAAATAATCAATTGCTCCCAGGACATCTTTTTCAACTAAAGCCCCCTGCATATGACAATTGTAAGCCAAGACCTTAAAGCCAAAACCGCTTAAGATCAACTCGTTAGTAAAATCATGATAAGCCGCTGAATCATAGGAAGTAATCAAGCCTACTTTTAACGGCAAATCCGGGATCAAAGCCATTTTATTCTTTTCCAATAAACCTTTGGCTTTCAACTCATCGATAATCTTAAGCCGGTTCTGAGCCACTTTACCTAAAGTATAAACCGGATCGATATCCTTAATGTTTACATTAAATTTACCCCGCGGGGCATAAAGGTCTACTTCACACAAAAATTTTACTTCGATGTCGTCTTTCAATTCAAAAGCGCCCTGGGCTTCCCGGATCCGTTTCTCAATCAAAGGACGGATACCGGCAAAAAGATTAGCATCAACCTGAGCAACTATATTTTCTGAATCCGGGTCTTTCTGAACTAAAGAAAAATAAATATGGTTCTTACCCCTTTGCACGCGCAAACCCTGGATCTCGCCGCAAAGCCAGATACTTTCAGGAAATCCTTTTTTAATAACCGAACGCACCGCGCTGTTAAGCTCTAAAACCGTATAGACTTTCTGAATCTGAAAAAGATTATCCATGGATAAAATCAACTATTTTGTCAACCTGATCTATAAAATGTTGCGTAAGGACGCAAGATTTTGCGTCCCTACATTCAATAACCAATGAATCGGCGTGGTAAGGGCCCCAACGCCTGGGATTAGACTGGTTATATAACCCGACTACCGGTATTTTCAATAAGCTGGCTAAGTGCAAGGGTCCTGAATCTAACCCGACAAAGCTACGGCAATTATATTTCAAAAAAGTCGCCAGGTTGCGCAAGGTTAAATTCCCAGCCAAATTAATTGCGCCAATCTCCCTGGCTAAACCTTCGGCATCCTCTTTTTCCTCATCAGAACCAAGAAGAACCAACGGGGTAGGGGCATGATTAATCATGCCCCTACATTTTCCGGATAAATTGTGCCAAAACTGCCGGTCAACCTTCTTTGAAGGGTTGGAAGTAAAAGGATGCATCACAATATATTGTTTGGAGAGATCTATCTTGTCCTTTAAAAAATCTAAAGATTCTTTTGAATCAAACGGCAAATCAACATCAGGAATATATGTAGGGGCGCAAAATTTTGCGCCCCTACTGACAATTGAATTAACCAATTCTATATTGTATTCGACCTCATGTTTTTGTTCCAGATGTTTTAAATCTTTAATCTTACGATTCAAGCACCAGCCCCATTTTCGGTCATAACCGACCCTTAAAGGAATACCGGCTAAAAATGCGGCTAAATGAAACTCCTTTTTCGGGTTTAAAATTAAAACACAGTCAAAATTCTCTTTTTTTAAATTTTTAGAAAAATTTTTATCATATACAATAAACTTATCAATAAAATCTATGCCTCTAACAAGTTCAATATTTGAATCTTTCGCCATAACAGAAACCGAACTTTGCGGAAAATTATCTTTAACCAGTTTTATGGCCGGTAAGCTCAACAAGAATTCGCCAAAGCGGTCAGAACGGATAATCAGGATTTTTTTCACTTACTTTATTCTGCCAATTTTTCTTCGTGTTCCAATTTTCTAGAGCGAGTTTTTCGAACTAACTCCCAATACTTTGCCCATTTGATAAACTCTACCCACATAAAAAGAATGGTAAATACTAAACCATGCAGCCCTTCTAGAAATCCTTTTTTCTTTACATATACCTTCCAAAATACTTTACGCATTCTCTTCAAAATACTTTTCCTTATGAATCGCTCATCCTTAACCCCTAAATCATCGAGGATCCTTTGTGACTGAAGGTTAGTGTATCTATTCTGACGTTCGATAAATTCTGATATGCTGTCAAAAGGATAATGCTCTACTGCTGCCTCTAAAATTCCCATCTCACCATCAACAATAAGAGTTTCATGAATACTACCCTCATAGTGAGCTTTACCTTTTCTAAAAAAATGAGCTGAGTAATGATACCACCCTCCGTGCTTCATTGCCCTACCTAAGAAAAAGTTCTGCCTTCTAAATTTATAAGCATTATAACGCCCACTGCCCTCAAGAACTTTTTCTACGGCCTGACGCATGCTCTCACTAACCACTTCATCAGCATCTAATTGAAGGATCCAATCTCCGGAAGCATGCTCAACCCCCACATTCCTTTCCTTATCAAAACCTTCAAATTTCCTTTGGACAACCTTAACTCCGTATTCCTTACAGATCCCAACTGTTGAATCGGTTGAAAATCCGTCAATCACCACTACTTCATCAGCCCACCTTATACTTTCTAGGCAATTCCTTATCTTAGCTTCGGCATTCTTTGTAATCACTACCGCTGAAAACTTTAATCTTGTCTCCACTCTATCTCCTTAACTTATCTTTTTGAAGATTGTTTTCCCTCTATTTCCCAACGTTTAGCGTAGATGAAAAAAGATTCAAATGCAGAAAAAAAAGAAAGCAGTAACCCTTCTAAGCCTTCCTTAGAGCCTCGATGTCTAAAGTACTGCTTCTTAAACATCCTTAAAGGCTTTGTTATTATAAATCTTTTTTTAAATACTATTTTCTTGTTAAAAAATCCTTCAGCTAACTTGTCTGACTCTTTATTAATTTTAGAGGAACACTGTCCCAGGGACCTATAAACATAATGCTCAATAAATCCTTCTAAATTTTTAGCTTTACCCTTAAAGGCAACGCATCCTTTGTGTCGCTCCTCAAATTCAGCAGTACCCTTTCGGAATAAATACAGCTTAGGGTCAGGATAAAAACTAGCCATCTTGATCCAATGATCCAAAAAATAATTCCTGGTATTGATAAAATACCCGTCAACATCATCCAATTTATTTTGTTTAATCAGCTTATCTAATTCGGATTTTAAAACAATGGGTATTCTTTTGTCAGATTCAAGCAGAAAAATCCAATCCTTGCTTGCTGCTGATATGCCTTGGTTCCATATTTGTCCAGAATTTAGGCACTTATCGACTTTGATTATTTTATCGGTATATCTGCTGGCGATTTCAATCGTTTTGTCGCTACTGCCAACATCAACAATAACAATTTCACCAGCCCACTTTGCTGAGCTAAGACAATCTTCAATTATGTCTTGAGCATTTTCAGTTACTACCACTACCGAAATATTCGACATAAAACAACCTTTTTATTTTAAATCTTCATTAGCCGCAAATATCACACCTTGTAGTTCAAGTACGCCAATATTGCTTCTTTTACTTTTATCTTTTGCTAATTGAACGTATTGTCCAAATAGTTCCTTACAATCCTTTAAATCAGTATACAAGTCTTCCTTATCCAACATTATGAATCTTTCATCCTTATCTAGCTGCGAAATTATCTCCTCTAAATTGTCTATACCTTCCCTTGATTCCACCTTGGGTATTAACAGTACTCTCTTAGGGATTATCTTTTTCATTTCAGCAATTTGTTGGGCCTTTGTTACATTGGTTACGCCAAAATATCTTATGTTATCAAAATTATTTATGGCTTCTAATAAATCGTCTAAGCCTAAGATGGGAATCGGCGGCTTAAACCTGCCTTCGGGAAAATCTAAAAATACATCATTTTTGATTTGCTTTAATAAACTGAAAAGCTCTTCCTTGCTTTTAATCCAAGCGACATTAACTCTAAACACAGCATTATCAGGAAAAGGAATATGCAACAATCTTGCATGTTGTGAAATTATTAACATCTTAATTCTCCTATTTGAGTTTCAAGAAAAGGCGTTTTCGCCGAGGCCTTCAAGCAAATCTGCAATTTCCGGACGCATCAACCACTTAGGCGGTCTTTTCTTTTCCTTTATGAATTCACGAGCCAAGGTTCCGCTGACTTCTAGCCTACAGGATTCATCGTGTGAGCAAGTATTTTCAGTAGCTATTGATTCACATTTTTCACAATAAAATGGACCCTTCAACAATAAAGGCGTTATGCCTAAGGGTGGTAAATTAGAAAATATCTTATGTGCAGCATATTTCTCATAATATCCGCCCACGCCAGCGTGATCTCTACCAATAATTATGTGAGTACAACCGTAGTTTTTTCGTATTAAAGCATGAAATACAGCTTCTCTTGGTCCGGCAAATTTCATGCCTATGCCTAAAGCAGCAAGAAGCGCTTTGTTTTTCGGATAATAGCCATCAATCAACCTTTGATAGGATCTTACTATAAGTTCTTTCTTAAAATCACCGGCCTTTGTAAAGCCGACTGCCGGATGGATTAAAATCCCATCGACATATTCCATGCCGCAGCGTTGAAGATACTCGTGCGCTCGATGCACCACATTTCGGGTGTGAAAAGCAACGATAGTCTTCCAATTGTGTTTTTTAAAATATTCTTTTACCTCTTTGGGCGTCATCATAAATTTACGCACATCAAAATCAAAATTATTTAAAACCGATACCACCCGACCGCCCACGAGAACTTCTCCCATCTTAAGCACCTTGGCCACCCCCGGATGCGCTACATCTTTAGTGCCATAAATCTTCTCACAATATGCGAATTTATTATAATCATAAATCTCGTCTACCGAAAAAAGAACGTTGGCTTGGCCTTGTTCATCTCCCAATAACACCTCATCTCCGATTTTAATTGAAGCGGCTGCTTCTTTGCTTATATCTAAAATAATCGGTAAAGTCCAAACATCACCGACCACAAGACGCATATTATTCAATACTGATTCAAAATCATCCTTTCCCATAAAACCAGAGAGAGGAGCATAGCCGCCTATAGCTATCTGCTCAGCATCCATAAGGATTTCCTGTCTGACCTTAAGCTTAACTAACGAGTTCTTTTTTGGAAATAAAGGTTTTGGATTCATCTGTATCACCCAGGCTAAGTAACTGATAAATTTGCGAGACTGCACATTTAGCCGAAGAACCAATATTATAAAAATATTCCTGATTCATAGCTAACCGCTTCTGACTCAATCTTTCAGGATTAGCTAGCTCTCCTAAAACTGCTTCCTTCAAAGCCTCACCATGATTAGCCTCAACTACTGCACGATTCAAGTAAGCTTGACGATCGAGGCTTGGCCAATATTTATTAAATTGATCAACATCTATCTTCATGCAAACAATTGGCTTATCTAATATCGAAAATTGATGCACAACCGCGCTAACATCACTTACCAGTAAGTCGCTAATCCGCATGTAAGGTATAATATCAAAATCATTGATCAATTGTACATTTTTGTTCTCTTTTAGTATTGAATCTAAATACTCTCGCCATCTAATTTTATTGACCTGCTGGTAATAAAATTTATCGTGCAACTTAAGAAGAAGATTGGCTTTTAGCGTAGTCAATGCCTTAAGTGTTTTTTGCACATCTTCGAGAAAGCTCTCTATCGGCGCCCAGACTGGAGCGTAAAGTATCGTCGGAAGGTTCTCATCTAAGCCGAGTCTCTTAGATAAACCGGTATCAATGTTGTCCAAAAGAGAATCTGTTTGGGGCATGCCTACTTCTTTTAATCTCGGATCCTCAGCTGCGAAAATTCCCGCCTCGATGAACTTACGCTTCATGTACGGCCCGATTAAGAAAATTTGATCAAATTTTCTTGCCTCTTGGCTAACTGAAAAATTTCTAAAAGAAGTAGTATGGAAAAACTGAATAGTTGAAGAATAACTATTGTCTACCATGTGATAATCCGGACTAATATAGATATCAAATTTCGAGAGTTTTGCAAACTTTTCTCTTATGATAAATTTCTTATCTATGCCAAAAGGTTTATAAAGTTCGCGCGGCCTATCTTTACTCTGATACATACCCGAGAAGAAAATTTCGATTCTTTGATCATGCTTAAGAATCTCATAGATTGGCCTAAACTGTATAAAATTGGTACAACACACTCCGGCAAAAAAAATCTTCTTCTTTTCACCTTTTTTCTGCCGAGATTTAAAAAATAATTTCATTTGCTAATGCAGTTAATTACCTTAAAAAATCACTTATTTTTTGAACTACATATCTGATTCGTTCTTGCTCTAACCCTCTCTAATAGAATATGCTTACCAGATAGAATTGCATCTTTAGCAATTTTGTAATGCGTTTTAGCTGGAGTAGCAATAACCACCGCATCAATCGATTTATCTTTCAGTATCTCCTAATAATCTTTAGTGGCTTTAATTGAAAAATAACTTCTCTTAACTTTATCTAAATTATCCTTCAATAAGTCAGAACAGGCCGATACTGAGGAGCCTTCTAATTGATTAAATTACGTATATAATTTGGTCCCCAATGTCCGCAGCCGATAATTCCGATTTGTTTCATTTGATTTACCTGGTATAGGTTACTTGGGCCTTATGTAAAGGCGTAAAATTATTTAATATTTTAAAGTAGTTTTTATTGTCGAGATATATATTATCGAACTTCTTCTTTCGTTTTAATATTCTCCAAAAACTAATTAGATTAAAAAAAAGTTGGTTTATGCTGTAAACATAAATATTTGAATGTTTACTAAAACTATTTCTATTTTTTTCTTTTGAGAAAATCCAAACAATATTACCCTGCCGAGCTAGCTTTAAAATTTCTGGATTTATTCTTTTTATATAATCTTGATCATGTTTAGTTAAAACATAAAGTATACGTTTAAAATTACCCCATTTAGCATGAAAAATTTTTTTATTTCGTTCAAAATCCTGATTGAATTTCTTAAACCTGATAAATGAACGTCTTTCGCGATGATAAACATAAGCCGCCCTAGCACAAACCGATAAAGAACCTCTTTCCTGAGCCCTTTTACAAAAATCAGCGTCCTCAAAATTGCCCATTCCGTATATTTCATCAAACGCCCCGATCGCTTCAATAACTCTCCGCTTAACTAACATACAAAATCCGGTTGCCCAAGCTAATTCAGAATATTGGCCTGATTGATTTTTGAGCCTTTTTGAATATAGCTCTATAGAGACACCTTTTTTGGGACGAGAACCAAA
This sequence comes from Candidatus Omnitrophota bacterium, assembly GCA_018826075.1. Classification (GTDB taxonomy): domain Bacteria; phylum Omnitrophota; class Gorgyraeia; order Duberdicusellales; family 4484-171; genus JAHKAJ01. The sequence goes on along the minus strand of JAHKAJ010000027.1, from coordinate 16,464 downwards.
AGTATTACTGTTAGGGTTGACTATATCGAAATCTTGTCTGCTTTCTGCCAATTTTACCATTTCTGTAAGCCACCCTTCAGTAACTAATGTGTCGTTGTTTAAAAAACAAAGGTAAGGAGCTTGTGATTCTCTTATCCCCTGGTTAGTTGCCTTAATGAACCCTAGATTATCCTCATTTCTCAGTAAAGTAATCTCTCCCTTCTTCTGTTGAGCTAACTGAAATAAATACTCTTTGGTCTGGTTATCACTGCCATTATCGATAATAATTAAATGAAAAGGATATTTTGTCTTGCTAAAAACACTCTCTAGGCAATCTCTTGTGAAATCAACCAGATTCCAAACCGGAATAATAATATCACAACTCATTTTTTCTTATAGATTATAACCAGCGGCCAGTTGGATACGGTTTTAAACTTATGGTAGCCAGGGTCAGGCCGATTTTCCCACATTATATCAGGATAATCCAGTATTATTTTTTGATATCTTTGATTTATCTCTCTAAGGTAATCCTTGTCTAATTTCTCCAAAGGAAACCAATCATTCCTTATGACAATCCATTCCGGAAAGGTTTTACAATTAAAACATCTATTGTCGACACGAAGATTAGTGTAAAAAATAGTAGCATAATCTCCATAAATTAATTTAACCGTATCTGTCGGTTTTGCCTCTTGATTTAAAAATTTTACTATCCCCTCTACCGGACCGTCATAGTCATGGGTTAATTCCTGGACAATGTTAACCGGATGAATCGATAGTTTATCGCGAGATAAGCTTCCCCGATTAAATATATTTGTAAAACAAACAATAACAAATATTAAAAGTGCGGCTACCTTATTAATCTTTAACCAGCCAACAATCAAAACGCCCAAGATGATAGAAAAAAGTGGTAGCAAATGCACAACATATCTTAATTGCCTCTCGTCGGCCAAAAGAAGAAAAATGATCGTGGAAATAATTACATATATCAAAAGCCAAAGGTTTTGCCTGTCCAATGGTTTACCCAATATTGGAAAAACTCTTTTTCGAAAAAAACTAAAAAAAGTTAAGCTGAAAAATAAAAATCCTATAGGAAAAATATATTTATTAAGCGAACGAAAATAGAATTCTAAATGGTCTTCTATCCGTTCAAAAGTTATCTTTCCGCTATATTCAACACTACCAAAGTACAATAAAAAAGGGAGAGTCAAAATAGTGATTATAAAAAGACAAAATAATATCTTCCTTATTCCGATAGCTCTAATATTATTCCTGTTAAAGATAAAAAAATGACAAATTACACCGGCAAATACCGGAAAGAAAATTCCGTAATTAGAGTGAAAAAGAAATACAGCACTCAACACAAACCCTAAGGCAGCCTTTTTTTTGCTTTTAACTATGCTTAAATACGACACTAGTAACCAAAGAGTGAAAAAAGTGGTAAGAGAATACCAGCGACATTGACGCATATAGAGAAAAAAAACACTGGAAAAAACCATAAAAGCACAAGCCAACCTTGAAACTAATCTATTCTTAAACAACCGTTCGGCCAATAAAAAACACAATAACGCGGCACCGAAGCCAAATATGGCAAAAGGAAATCGGGCAGCAAAAGTAGTTTCTCCTAATAACCAAAAGGATCCAGCCGTAAGATAAAATTGAAACCAAGGAGCATACTTCCAACCCTTGTCTTTACAAGGATCTTCATAGATATTGACAATAAGATTTTTCCCATCAAAAGCCTTAGGGATGCCGAAATGAAGCGTATTTCTACCTAAGACTGCGGTTGTAGCCTCATCTTGCCAAAGATAAATATTTCCCAAATTAGTAAATAGAATTACCCCTGCTAAAAAGCAAAGCAAAATTAAAATAACGTCTTTTCTCATCTTAAATCTCAAAAATAGCAAAAAATCCGTTTATCTGGCCCTTTAACTGGTGGAAAGTTCTAATAGCAAACAATCTCTTGAGTATATATCGCCATCTTAAGTAAAACCGCTTATTGGCTTTATCTAAAAACCGGGAAAATTCCTCCTTAGTCATGCCTTCATTAACATAATGAATTTGAGTATGGTCTAATATAGTACTTTTGGAAAAATCAAAGGAATGCTCCTGCTGCCTAAGCCTCTGGTATAATTCTGTTCCCGGAAAAGGTATAAATTTATTAAAATGAGCATAATCTAAATCCATATCTATGGCAAAACGCACGGTTCTCTCTAGACTTTCCCAAGTTTCACCGGGGGTTCCGACAATAAAATCCCCTCTCACTTCCAGGCCAGCTTCTTTAGTCAAACGGACCGCTCTTTTGTTCAACTCGACAGTATTTCCTTTTTTAAGCAGTTTAAGAACTCTGTCATCACCGGATTCAAAACCATATAAGACTTGCCAACAACCAGCCTGCCTCATTCGCTTTAGTAGTTGGCCATCTATACAAGCTGTTTTAGTAAGACAGGTCCAGGCAAGGTTAAGTTTTCGCTTTTTAAATTCATCGCAAATTTCATAAACTCTTTTTTTATCCAAAGTGAAAGTATCATCAAAAAACCTTATCTCTTTTACTCCATATTTTGATACTACCTCTTCTATCTCTTCAAAAACATTAGCTACACTTCTCATCCGGCAGCGTTCACCGAAAATTTTACGATCACAAAAAGTACATTTTGAGGGACAACCGCGCGAAGTCATAATCACAGCATAAGGAACTTTGCGGCAAGAAGCTGGGGTAGGACGATAAAATTTAGGATGCGCCAAAAGATGCCTTGCCGGAAGCGGTAAAGAGTCTAAATCCTCGACAAAAGCCTGATCTTTATTTTGATGAATGCCATTTTCGTCTCTATAAATGATGCCCGAAACATCTCTTAAATTCTCAAATCTTTTATTTTTATAATTCTTAAATAGCTGTTCAACGGTCAATTCCCCTTCACCGACTACCCCGATATCAAAAAGACCAGTCGCTAAAGTATCTTTGGGTAAAGCGGTTACGTGAGCGCCTCCGATTAAAATCTTTGTTTGCGGAAAATTTTCGCGGATAAAAGTTGCTACCTTTTTAGCCTTGATAAATGCCGGAGTAGTAACTGTAAGGCCGACTACATCCGGAGACTCTTTTCTTATTTTATCAAAAAGACTCTCAAACGAAATTCCCATAGCACAATCGACTATTTTTGCCTCTAGGCCTATTCTTTCTAAAACCGCAGCAATATAAGCAATCCCCAGGGGTGGTACAATATTTAACACCTTTATGATGCTTTTAGTTTTGCCTACGGACTCTTCTTCATGCTCAAAAGGAGGACTAATCAATAAAACTTTGGGCTTCATTTTTCTCCCGTCTTAATTGTCATATTTTCGCGTAAGTAGCAAACGTAAGACTGTAGCGATGTATTTTCTCCCCCGTCTAAAGTAATCCTTAAAGCTACTGCCTGTTTTAGAGTATCCTCTTCTCCGGGGAGCCCAAACGTAGGGAATTTCAACCACCCGATAGTTTAATTTCAAAGCCCGATAGATAAAATCAATGAAATACTCACCATAATCACCCCTTAGCTTAATTCGTTTAAAAATATCGCGACGGGCAACTACAAAACCGCTGGTATAATCTCTAAACCTGTGGTCGAGAAAAACCTGAATAAAAAAATTCATCAACCTGCTACCTATGGCTGCTAAAATTGTATCGGAGGGTTCCAAGATTTCTGCTCTCCAAGTACCCCCTAAAACAAAACGAGAACCCGCAGCTATATCATAATCTGCATTTACTAAAGATAAAAGTACCGAAAAGTACCTAGGAGGCATGGAAAAATCACAATCCATCCAACCAACGGCATCTCCGCTAGCTAGCTCTATACCTCTCCAGATACTATTTCTTAAGCTGGGATTCTTATATCTTCTTTCTAGCTTTAGAAAAGGATACTTTCCGCTTTCAATCATATCTTCAACAACATCAGCAGTGCCGTCGGGTGAATCATCATCAACAACTATTATCTCCTGAAGATGTTCTAAAGACTCGGCTATACTTTCTATCAAAGGTCTTATATTCTCAGCCTCATCGTAAGTTGGTAAAATTACTGAAAGTGATAAGTGCTTCTTCATGAAAGTATCTCCTTTAAAACCCGTGAAACCTCATCTATCTGCAAATCAGTTATCGCTTGGCCGCTAGGAAGATAAAAACCACAACGGGCAATTTTTTCGGTAACCGGATATCTCTCACCTATAAAAAACCCCTGACTAAGAAACACCGGCTGCTCATGCATTCCGATAAAAAAGGGACGAGTTTGAACGCCGGCCCTCTCTAAGGCTTCCATTAATTTATATGTCGGCCATCTAAAATACTCTTCTGGACTTATACTTTGCCAGTCTTTTTCAAAAAACTTCTGGCTTTGCTTCTCTTCTTTAAGAAGCACGTTATACATCCAAATAACATTCTTGGCCCATTTATGCTCTATGGGCAATTGAAGCGGTAAATTTACTAAGGCCTGCGAATACTTTCTGGCCATGTCAATTTTACGTTCAACGAACTTATCGATATTCTCTAATTGGGCTATGCCTAAAGCAGCTTGAATATTAGTCATTCGATAGTTATACCCTAGCCGGTGGTGTAAAAATCTTGGCGATTTTAAAAAACAAAGATTTTTAAGTTTACGAAGACGTTGAGCAATCACAGTATCAGAGGTTAAAACCATACCTCCCTCACCAGTAGTTATATTTTTATTTGCATAGAACGAAAAACAAGCAAGTTTACCGAAACTACCACATTTTCTTCCTCGATATTCACCTCCATGTGTCTGGGCCGCATCTTCAATAACAATAAGACCGTGTTTTTGAGCAATATCCATTATTGGCTCTATGTCAGCCGGATGTCCATACATATGTACTGGCATTATTGCCACGGTCCGGTCAGTAATTTTTGACTCTATCTGGTTTACTTGCATGCAATAAGTTTCCGGATCACAATCAACAAGCACCGGCAGACAACCAGCTTTAGTAATCGCCTGAACGCAAGAAATAATAGTAAAACTGGGTAGAATTATTTCGCTTCCTTTAGGAAAATCACAAGCATCAACCGCTAATTCTAAAGCAACCGTTCCGTTACAAACAGCAATACCGTATTTTTGGCCGCAGTATTTTGCCCATTCGGATTCAAAACGCTCAAGAAAACTCCCAGAAGAAGAAATCCAATTAGTCTTAAGACACTCGGAGACGTACTTTAATTCATTACCCGGCAATAAGGGTTCGTTTACGGGAATAATGGTTCACCATCCTTTTTTCGCTTTTTTTGCTCTGGATAAGCAGAGGGAAACCTCTCCTTCTCCTGAACTCCGATGTAGGGGCCTTGTTTTATTTCTAAAAGTAAACTTGGCTCATAAAAATGAATGCCGTGGCCGCCGAAAACTAAAATAATAATATCTCCGGGAAATATATCCCGACTTTCTAAATATTGTTTATCTTGAGAATAAAAATCAATTCGGGCATGGCCTTTTTTAAGAATTAAAACTTCGGAAGTACCTTCAAGGCTACGCGACATATTATGATGGATATGAGCTACCACCTCTTGACCGGCATCATAAAAGATATATCCAACCTGCTGCTTGAATTCATTAGGTGTAAAAAACTCAGTATGAGAAGGATTGTAATCCCCTCTTATAATAAGACCTAAAAGCTCGCCTTTGTGCTCTATTCGTTCTTTCATGACTCACCTCTCATTTATTTATAACTTATTTATATTAAGTGGGTTATCCTAAATATTGGCAATATTTACTTACAGATATCCTATATCCTAAGCTGATTAAACTCTCCTTCCCATTTAAAAGCCATATAATTAAACAGTTTTTGAACTCTATGATAATAAGTATACCTTGTGGTTACTAGTTCAAATCCGGCCTGAGCAATGTGCTCTCGTTCGTTATCGTTATGCAAATAATACTCAACTAACTGCAAAAGTTCTTTTTCGTTCCTATAGGTAACAAGATGTTTTCCTTCTTCAAAAAGCTCATAAAATCCATTATCTTTTATCCGATTCGTCAAGAGAAAGCAACCACAAGACATTATCTCAAAAATACGCATATTAATGTCGTTAGCAATCGCATAGTTAAAACCAATTTTAGAAGTACTATAGATTTCGCTCATTTTCCTAAACTTTGCTCCTTTAATATAGCTATTAGGATACTTTTCTCTTAAACTATCTATTAGCCGCCCACGAAGGGATTTACGGGCTTGGGAACCAACAAAGCCTATATCGTATTTTTTTTCTAGTTTCAGCTTCGTGTGAATTTGGGGATCGCAACCTAAGGGAAGCCACTGAAATTCAACATTCTTCACTTGCCGGCTTAATGAAAAAAATCCGGACTTATTCGCACAGAATGCCAAATCATAATGTTTCACTTGTTGTCGAATTTTTTTATAAGGTTTCTTTAAATGCGTATCGATAACATAAAATACAGCTGGATGAAGATCTTTCGGAATATCATATTTGTAATCCCCATGATCGATTCTTAAATAAAGATCAAATTTTTTCGGAATATTATTTGCATCTTTAGTCCAAAAATGACTATAGTCAATTTTGTTTTCCTGGAGTACCTTCTCTATGTAAATGCCAGTAGTCGACTTATTATCCTTATTGTAAATTAAAGCTATCCTCATTTATCCTTTCCTGCTAATAGCTTTTCTGCTGCCTTAAAAACTTCATCAACATCAATATCTTTTAAACACATTATATCATGCATGCATTCAGGAAGTTTAAAATTTATATAGCAGGGCCGGCAGGAAATATCTTTCTTTATAACTATATGCCTCGAATCATCCAAAGGATAAGGTCCATATACTTTTTCATCAACCGGACCAAAAATAGACACAGTTTTTAGGCCTAAGCCTACGGCCATATGTATTGGTCCACCGTCATTAGCTATAAGCAGCTCAGCATTATTTAATAAGTTTAAAAACTTAGATAGCTCCATATCAACTGCCTTATCCGGCCGGTTACACATTAAACTAGCTACCTCATCAACTATGCCTTTCTCCTGATCGCTCCCGGAAATAATTACTTTAGCCCCTAATTCCTCAATAAGTCGATCTGCTAATTGAGCAAATCCAGCTTTATCCCAATGCTTACGATAAGCCTGTCCGCCCCAACTTGCCCCGCCACCGGGAACCATAATTATCTTTAGCTTATCCCTATTAGCAATTTCCTTTTGATCTGAATCTAAAAACAGCTCAATTTTTTTATGCCGCGGTTCAATATTAATAATCCTTAAAAGATCAAGATAATATTCAATAACATGTTTATCTTTATAACCAGAAAACTTAATTCTTTTAGTTAAAAATCGCCCACGCCGTTTATAATCATAGCCGACTCGCTCCTTTATTCCAGCGATAAAAGATAAAAATCCAAACTGGGAGTTTAACGAAAGGTCCAAAACCGTATCAACCTTCTCCCTTCTAATATCAGAAACAAACTCTAAAAACTTCTTTATCCAGGCTATTCTGGACTGTTTTCTTATGGCCTCAAACTCATCCCGTTCATAGATAAAACACTTTTCGATTAAAGGGTTATCTTTTAAAACCGGGTAACTACGCTGGTTACAAAGATAAAATACTTTACTGCCGGGTAATTTCTCTTTTATATTTCTTATCAACGGGGTAGAAAACAAAACATCACCAATGCCAAACGGATTAATGATTAAAAAAGATTTATTCTTTGACATAGATAGTAAGAAATGACAATAGAAGCCAAAACATAATCGAGAGCCTCAATGAATAAAGCTGGGTGTCAAAAAAAGAATGGATTAAAAATGCCGAAAGAGCACAAAAAATCCCCATAGATAAATAATTTTTATTAGCTTTTATGCTTCTGTAGCCTCGAGAAAATAATTCTCCCAAAAACCAAAAAAAGGCCAAAAAACCTATCATCCCGGTTTCGGCTAAAATCTGCAAATAACAGTTGTGGGCATATTGAACAATAAAATATTGGCTTCCATACTGTTTAAGGTAATCCATGAATGTGCCGATACCCTTACCGATCAAGGGTGAAGAATTAAACATTAGAAAAGCTGCCTTCCAGACCCTGAAGCGATCAGCATCGCCGCCATACTTGAAGATTGACAAGAACCTTTCTTGAATGACCGGAATGCTAACTAAGGCAGTCAAAAGCCCTAAGATAAAAACCAAAGATACTATTTTTATTCGCTTAGTTGTAGCAAATAAAAAGACAAAAATAATCAATATCATCAATGAAAGCCAGGCTCCGCGAGAGTAGGTAAGAAATAGATTAGTCAACAGCAAGGGTAGAAATAAGACCAGAATCAGTCGATAAGAAAGCTGCCTAGTTGAAAGAAGGAAACCGAATAAAAGGAAAAAAGAAACCACCAGATAACTAGCAAAGTCGTTATAATGCCGGAAGGTTGCAGTTGGGGCTAGGAGATCATTATGGAAAAGCATTGGGTAATTTCTGATAAAGCTTACGCCTTTAATGACCTGATGGAGTCCGTCGATATTTATCAAGAGGCTTGACAAAAGAAACAAGCCAATGAGCCATTTAATCTGTTTTTTATTCAAAAACACCTGGGCAAAGTAAAAAAGCAAAAAACCTTCGCCCCACTTAAAAAACCAGGCATGAAAACTCTTTTTTAGCAACGGCCCGCTGACAAACATTGACAGGCTTATGGCAATATAAAAAATCAAAAGGGCCAGGTTTATTCGGTTTTTGAAAAAAGTCTTTATGGCGGATAGAGACGGCTTTTTAAAAATACACCTGGCTATAAAAGACAGGTATATCAAACCAAAGCAAGACTCAATGGCAGCATTTGAAATAGGAAGAAAAAATATTAAAACTGCAAAAAAGAAAACAGCTATCCTATCTATGATACCTATTATCTTTTCTCTTTGAACTTCATTCAAATTCATCTCTCTTCCTTCAAGGTTAACTTTCCTTTTCGGTCCACTGTTAACAGGATCGTCCCTGATTGATCGGTCCGTAAAATTTTAGAGCCAGACTTTTTTAATCTTTCCAAAGTTTCTGCCGATGGGTAACCTCTAATATTATCCCGATCGACGCTGATTACAGCTATTTTCGGAGAAACTGCCTGCAAAAACTCGATTCCCGAAGCATCGCCGGCCCCATGGTGCCCTACCTTTAAAACCTCAGCTTTAAAATCCCGGCCGGTTTTTAAAAGGGTTTTTTCGATCTGGTCAGTGGCATCAGCCATCAACAAACAGCGAAAATCGTTATATTTTATCATAATTACTAAAGAATTGACATTGAAATCAGAAAAAACAAAAGGCCTAGCTGGCCAAAGGATTTCTAGCTCAAACTCGCCAACCGACAACTCATCGCCGCCGGATAAGACCCGGTAACCGGCTCTTTGCCTTACCAATTGCTCGTACCAACGATAGATATCCTGCTTGGGCAAATTTTCTCCGTTATCGTAGATATCTTTAACTGAGAATTCCTGAACCATAAGAAACGCTCCTCCAATATGATCGAGATGAGGATGGGTAAAAATCAAATGCTCCAAGCGCTGAATATTTTTTTCTTTTAAATACTGCGATACCTTAAAACCGCTAATAAAATTTCCGGTATCGATTAACAAAGTCTCACCGGTCGGTGCCTCAACAAGTATTGAATCGCCCTCCCCCACATCAAGAAAGTGGATTTTTAAAGGAACTTCTTTAGCAGAAATAGAAAGACTAAAATAAAAAAATAAAAATAAAATTAAAAATTTCTTCACCGGATTTTCTTAAATAAACTGAATAAAGTTATACCCCAAAGGCTGCCTAAACTATTAAGCAAAATATCCCAGGTTTGAAAATAGCGGTAAGGCAGAACTGCCTGAAAACCTTCATCTAAGACACCGATCAAAAAAGTAAAGCTTATGGCTAACCAGAAAGCCTTAGCTGCTTTCTTTACTCTGGCTGTATCCCGCAAAGCCAGCCAGCCTAAAACGGCAAATTCAAGTAGATGAACCCTTTCCTCAATTATCTCTATCTGCCAAGTCAAAACTAAACCGGTAGCGACTAAAACAAAAAATATTATCTTCCTTATCCGGCTGATACCGGATTTAATTATAAAAACTAAAAAAATCGATCCTGAAACCAGAAGCAGCAAAGAGATTACGATCTTAAAACCTCCTTGGCCAATGCTGGCTTTCATCAGATTCATTACCTGACGCATAAAGGAGGCAGAGATCACTATGAATAAGCCGAAAAATAAGGTGAGCTTAGAAAAAAACAAGTATCTATAAGGGGGTATTTTAAACATCTATACGAAGTACTATGTACGATGTACTAAGTACTATTAATAGGCACCTTTGCCTTTGACAACTACTGGCAGTGTCCACCAAAGGATTAAAAGGTCCAGCCAAAACGACCAGTTATTTACATACCAAATATCCCATTTGATCCAACGGTACGAAGAAAGATCAGAGCGGCCGCGAATTTGAGCTAAACCGGTTATCCCCGGCCTGACTGAAAGCCTCTGAAGATGGTTATAGGAAAACTTATCGCTTTCTTCTACCGGAAAGGGGCGCGGCCCGACCAGGCTCATATCACCCTTTAAAACATTAAATATTTGCGGCAGTTCATCTAAACTGTATCTTCGCAAAAATTGCCCCACGGGAGTCACCCGGGGGTCCTTTTTGATTTTAAAAATAAGTTCGCCCTTTGACTCATTTTTGTCCAAAAGTTGTTTTTTTAAACTATCCGCTTCTTTTATCATAGAACGAAATTTGTAAAAACTGAATACTCTTCCCTTAAAACCGGTACGTTTACGAATATACAGCACCGGCCCCGGCGAACCCAATTTTATCAATAAAGAAATTACTAAAAACAGTGGGCTTAAAATAACCGCCAAGAGTAAAGCTATCGATAAATCAACCAGCCTTTTTAAAGCAAATTCCGCCGGATGGCGCCTTCTCTCTTTATAGGTCAATAAAGGTATGATCCCTAAATAACTGATATATAATTCCGGCAGGGGATCCTCGAAGCTGTCGGGGATAATCCGCAAACCAAGATGCATTTTCTTTGCCTTCTCCAAAAGTTGGGAAACAGCCAGCCTTTCTGAGGGAATTGAAACAATTAATTCGTCAATAAAATACTTTTTTACCACAACGTTGAAATCGCTTAATTTCCCTAGGATCGGCGAATCTTGGACTGATTCGGTTTTTTGATCATCCAAAAAACCAATGACCCTAAAACCCCAATGGGGATTCTTGCCGATCTCTTCAGCCAGGGCCTGGCCGACCCTTCCGGCACCAACTATTAAAACATTAACGTTTTTAAAACCTTGGGCTATCAACTTTCGCAAAATCAATCTTTTGGCTGTCCGCCAAGCAGTCAAACTGACACAAAGCAAAAATAAACATTTAAAAAATATCTCTCTTGAAAAAAATTGATATTTACTAAAAAATATGACTCCGGCTATCAAAATACTGGTATTGATAACCGCCGTGACCACTCCCAGGATCTCCTTGGGGATGCTTAAACTTCTATCGGTAGTATAGAAATCTTTCCTATTAAAAGCGATGATCAAAAATATAAACCAAAGCAAAGCAACTAAACAATATTCACCGAAATCGGGAAACCGGGCTTGGCCAGTCAACAGCTCCCGGAATGATGAATACTTTAAAACATAGGGGATGAAAAATGACAATATGAATAAAGATAGATCGGTCAAAAGATAGATCGGATATATTTTTTTAGAACCTTTGATCATCGGATTTAATCTTTGTTCAAAACGCCTTTATCCTTGCTTCGAACCAGCCTAAAAAAATCATCAAACATTCTTTTTATATAGGCTAATTGCTTCGGAGTGATACCTGGGTAAACCCCAATCCAAAATAAATCATTCATCACTAAATCAGTATTTTCTAGCTTTTCCTCTACCCGGCTTTTAATGCCCTGATAAGCTGGTTGTTTAGTTAAATTCCCGCCAAAAAGCATCCGGGTGGCAATTTTATGCTTCTCCAGATAAATTATGATATCGCTGCGGTTAAAAGGGGCCTCCGGCCTAACCAATACCGGAAAACCAAACCAGCTGGGTGCTGACACTTTAGCAGCTTTTGGTAAAATCAGATATTTTTTATATTTCGCTAAATGCTTATAGAGAATTCCAAAATTTTTCCGTCTGGCCTCAATGAATTTACTAAGCTTACCCAGCTGAGCCAGTCCTATTGCTGCTTGCAAATCAGTAGCTTTTAAATTATAGCCGATATGTGAATAAACATATTTGTGGTCGTAACCCCAAGGGAGCTTAGCATGTTTTTGCGAAAACCTCTTTTGGCAACTGTTATCCTGTCCGGGCTGGCAAAAACAATCCCTACCCCAATCCCTCAATGAAATTATTATTTTATACAGTAAAGGATTATCGGTTAAAACTGCTCCGCCCTCCCCCATGGTAATATGGTGAGCCGGATAAAAACTACAGGTTGAGATATCTCCGAAAGTACCGGTAAATCTTCCCTGGTATTTTGAGCCGAGAGCATCACAATTATCTTCGATAAACCAAAGTTTATATTTTCTGGCGATCTTGGAAATCCTTTCAAGGTCAGCCGGATTTCCCAGGGTATGGGCAATAAAAATAGCTTTGGTCTTTTTACTGATCGCCTTTTCTATTTTATCAGGGTCGATATTATAACTACCCAATTCTACATCCACAAAAACCGGCACTAAGCCATTTTGCAATATCGGATTAAGGGTGGTAGGAAAACCGCAGGCAGTAGTGATGACTTCGTCTCCGGGTTTAAGCCTCCTCTGCTTTAACTGCGGCGAAGTCAAAGCTGAAACTGCCAAAAGATTAGCCGAAGAACCGGAATTGACTAAAGAACAGTATTTTATTTTCAAAAAATCAGCTAACCGCCGTTCAAACAGTGCAGCTTTCGGCCCGGCAGTCAGCCAAAAATCTAATGCCGCATCAACCAAACTAATCATCTCTTTTTGATCATAAATCCGGCCGGCATAATTTACTGCGGTTTTTCCAGGAACAAAACAGACCTTCTTTTTTCTTAATCTATCGATTTGGGCTATCTTCTTAAAAATTTCCAGCCTGAGTTTTTTTTCTTTATTACTAATCATATCCTATAAATTAACTGTCTGGTTATCGAAAGCGGCCAGGCTATTCTTAAAAATCCTTTTTGCCTGCTTAACCGCCTTTTTACGTTCGCCTAAATCCGGATAAAGGTAAGGATTAAAATGGACCAAAATCATTTTTTTAGCTTTAGCCTGTTTAGCTACTAAAGCTGCTTCTTTGGCATCTAAGTGTGGCCACTTCTTGTCTTTTTTTCCCGGTTTTGCCGAACATTCGGTAATAAACATATCAGCACCTTTAGCCAACTTGAATAAATTACTGCAAAGCCCGGTATCCGGGCAATAAGAAACTATTTTATTTTCCAAAACAAACCTAAATCCGTAACAGGCAACCGGATGTTTCAACCGTTTGATCTCTTTAAGCGGCATTGGTAATTTAGCCGGGTTTAACTGATGCAGGCTTATTTTTGTTTTTAAACGCTTAAACGGCACTGTGTAGGGCCGGTTGATTATCCGTGTTAGGGACTTCTTTGTTCCGGCCGGACAATAAAGGCTTATGCCTTGAGGAAAATTAAACCGGGCCAGGGTATGCAAACCAATGATATGATCGAGATGAAGATGACTTAAAAAAAGACTGATCGGTTTATTGCCTTTGATGTAGCGGCCAATTTTATGAAATCCTCCCCCGGCATCAAGAATTATAAACTCATGTTTAGTCTCGATAAGTATCGAAACAGTATTTCCGGTTTCAGTATCGTACCAGCCGTTAGTGCCGAGAAAAACTATCTTCATCTATTCAAGTAATCCTTATACCAGTTAAAAGTTTTCTTTAAACCGTCTCTAAGCCCCACCTTTGGCTTCCAGCCAAGAATTTTGCGGGCTTTATTTGATGAAAGATACTGGTGCTTTATCTCATACTTTGCCTGATCAAGGACTTTATAGTCCGGCTTTTGCCGGGAAATTTTATAAACCAGCTTAACCAATTCTAAGACTGAGAAAGGATTTTCATCACTGTAATTAAAAGCCTGGCCGAATAACTTTTGCTTTTTCATCTTCTCGGCCAAAACCAAATAACCCTCTACAATATCACTTACATAAATATAGTCACGGGTAAATTTTCCGTCGCTACGGATTAACAAAGTCTTGTTTTTAACTATTGAACGCATCAACTCCGGTATTAACCTTGAGAAATTAAAATCACCTGGCCCAAAAATATTTCCGCAACGGGTTACTGTTACCGGCAAGCCATAAGTATGGTAATAGGTGTATGCAATCAGATCAGCGCAAGATTTAGAAACATCGTAAGGGTGGATGCCGGATAAAGGGGCGGTTTCCCGATAGGGAAGTTTTTTATGACAACCATAAGCTTTATCGCTGGAAGCGATGATTGCCGCCTCGACTCCTTTGGCTTTTCGGCAAGCTTCTAATATGTTCCAGGTCCCCTTAATGTTGGTATCAAACCCTTTTAAGGGGTTATCTAAACAATCGCTGACCAGAGAACTGGCAGCTAAATGAAAAATGACCGAAATTTTATTTTCTTTGATGATTCTTTTCACTAAACCGAAATTTCCCACATCTCCCTTGATTATTTTGATTCTGGCTAAATCGTTTGTTGATAAAATCGTCTTTTTTCTTTCGGTTAAAATATCTAATCCTGATATTTTTGCGCCGGAGGCAATCAAATTCTTAGTAAGATGTGACCCAAGAAAACCCTCATAGCCAGTAATCAAAACACTTTTCTTGTTCCAAAACTTTTTATTCATAATTTAACGTTATCTGAATAACTTAACCTTAAGCATGGCCGTAAGTGCCGGGAGCAAGTCAAGCGGCCTGATGGTTTTACCTTCCTGTTTAGACCTTGGTTTATACCAAACCGGGATTTCGCCTATTTTATAGCCTCTTTTACACAATAAACTAGCTAATTCGAACTCATAAGCCTGGTCATCAGCAGTCATGCCCAACCCTTTTAAAATATCGGTTTTAATCAACTTAGGAGCGATAATGTCAGTGAGATTTCGATGATACCAAAGATTAGTGAGGTAAGTGACCACGATTGTCGCCAAAGAATAAGGCCTTTCTTTGATTATCGCAAGCTTAGACATATTTTTTTTGGCGGCCAGGCGTGAACCAAAAACAGCGTCGAGGTTTTCTTCTTTGAGTTTTTTAAACATCGGGTAAACATCGCTCATCCGATACTCCAGGTCAGCCCCCGGAGCAAATAAATATTTACCCCTGGCCATCTCCACGCCGACTTTACCTGACCGGCCGGCGCCGTAATTTTTCGGTTGTATAATTATTCTCAAACTATCATCCTCTAAACCTTGTAATAACTCCCGGGTACCGTCAGTCGAACAATTGTCGATAACTACTATTTCTTTATCGATAGTTAACTCTTTAGCCTCCTGGATAGCCTGTAAAATGGTATTTTTCTCGTTGAAACAATTGATCACAACAGTTAATTCCATCTATCTGATCTCCCTTCCATTAGAACTAATCAATAATATCCTTTCCCCCAAACACCTCAGAACAAGGCACCGGAAGTAGTTTACCATATATCTTTTTAACCAGATAGTCATTAATAAATTTTCTATCCTCGGCGATCAAGCAAGTGTCTACATATTTTCCGAAATACTTGATCTTCATGCCTCTGGCAACAATATCCTTTAAAGGTTCCTGAAAAAAATTTCCCAGTGAAACATGGATGTAAGGACAGGGCATTACATCGCCATATTTAGTGATCGAGATCATCCGTTTAACTGCAATACAACCCAGATTAAGCCCATAGGCCGGGGTCAGGTGAGTAAATAGATTATACTTTTTCTCAAGTGCCCTTACATAATCCATATCATCCCGGTCAACTAAACAATCAAAATTACCCTCCCAACATCCCACTGGCTTGGCATAGGTTATAAATACGCCTACGCCTTTCTGGTTCAAAAATTCCACAAATTCAATAAGCTCTTTTGACCTCACTCTTTGCTTAGAAACTACAGTCTGAACAATAATATTTAATCCGGCTTGTTTAGCCGCATCAATAGCTCTCATGGCTCGTTGGTGAGATCCCGGGGCCTTCCTGAATTTATCATGCTCCTGGCTTGAAAGGCTGTCCAGGCTCAACTGGATCTTATCAACACCTATGTTTTTTAGATGTTTTGCTTTTTTTTCATCTAAAAGCCACCCATTGGTATCAGAAGTTATGTAGAATTTCTGAGGATCGATTGCCTGGACTAAATCGTCAAAATCAGAAAAAATCAAGGGTTCGCCGCCGGTAATTACCATATGGGCAAGCCCGATCTGATCAGCCTGTTTTGAAAGCTCCTTTACATCGGGTATGGTAAAGAATCGGCCTTTCTTTTTACCCTGAAATCTCTTTACTGAACAATGGCTACATCTAAAATTACAGTTATAATCGTACTGGAATTGGATTATAGCGATACTTTCGCCCCTTTTGACTTTCTGGTCAAATTGAGCGATTTTTTCATAAACCCGGGG
>JAHKAJ010000026.1 GCA_018826075.1 Candidatus Omnitrophota bacterium | reverse complement strand
CCGACATAATGCATGAGAGCCTCCTTGTTTTGTGGCCCTAAGGCCGTTTGTGTATGAGCCTAACCCGTCCAGGATTATGCGCTCGATTTATTATGCACTGGCACAAGGCTATGAGCAAGGGGGTGTTTTCATACTATCAATTCACCTGACCTTCCTCGCGGCTTCGCCGCTTCGTCAGGCAGGTGATTTTTTGTGTTAGATGTGATAAAATAATAAATAAGGAGAAAAATGAATAAATCAGTCACCTTGATCGAATTGATTGTGGTAATTGCCATCATCGCTATCCTGGCCAGCATCATTACCCCTAATACCATCAAATATCTTGAAAAATCTAAAATCGCTAAGACCGCTGTTGACATGAAAACAATAAGGTCGGCAGGACAGAGTTTTTTTGCTGATACTGGCATTATCCCTTGCAGAAAAGCCGGTGGCTGGGGTAAAGACCCGGGATTTATCAACCGGATAACTGCTGCAAATTGCTGGCCGGACCAAGGCGGCTGTGCTGCTGGATGTGTAGATATTGTTGGCTGGTCTGGACCATACTTAAAAAATTGGCCCAAAAGCAGCCCTTGGAGCGCTGACTTGGCCACAGCTCCAGCAGGAGGAAAAGCCGGAATGTATAACTGGAATTTTGAAAGCGATTCTGGATTTATAACCCTAGAAAGTTATACTGCCGTACCGATAGCGGTTTCGTTGAGGCTCGATGAAATACTGGATGATGGCAATCTTAGTACTGGTGATATGTACGGACTTGAAGTACCCAGCCACGCTATCAATGGCGTCGACCCCGACTATATTAATTATCTATCGGTAAAACTTTACGAATAAAGATATGGAAAAAATATTGGTTACATCAATTATTTGTGTTCTGTTAGGAATCAGTTTATTTTTAACATGTAAAGCTAAAAATCAACCAAGCCAACCTGAAATGACTGCTAAGGAACTATTTGAATTGTTTATCCAAAAACCAATCCCTCCCACCGTACAGATCATCCATGGTGAAAAACCAAAGTTTAACCCCCAACGCACTAAAATATCTGTAAGCGGAACGGTAGTCTTTAAAACCGATAAACAAACTCTAAATGATATAATAAAAGATTACCAAAGATTAGTTAACTGTGCGCCGTACAAGGTTTTCAAAGAAGATCTGACCAAGATCTTTGTTTTAGAATGTTACGGAAGGGAAAAAATATCGGGAAAAATTAAAGAAAATAGGTATCTCTATTGGGATCCCAGCGGCCAAACCGCTTATTTTTACGGTTGGGATGAAGAAAAATAAATAAATATTTTTTGCATTAAGTAACTACCATGAGTATACTTTGTCTTATCAAATCACTATTTAAACTTAGAGTAAATCCTGACAAAAATAAAACTTTAAACAATAAGTGGTTTGGTTCTCTGCCTGTGAATGCAAAAAGCACGACCAAGATTACAGCTCTGCAAAGGTAAACCTTAACTGGTAAAAAAATGAAAATACCTCTAAAAAAACGATACCTGCTTTTAATCGGCTGCTTATCCTTAGCTTTTGTTGCTTATTTCACTTATTATTTTTCCTTAAGGGCAAAAAAAGAAATCGTCCATCGTAAAACCCGGGTATCTTCAAAATACCAACATCAAGTTGTGGCAGTGCCGCCGGACGGAAGGAGTATTTTTCTGGCTACCCTCTCTGTTGCCGTTGAGCAAGATCTGGCTAAAGAAGAAACCAAAAAAATGCTTGAAAAATCGGTAAATTCAAACCTGCGGCGGACTAAATATATAAATATACTTACTACTCCGGCAAGATGGATAGAAACCGCTATCTGGAATATCGTTGATTAGAAAAGGTCACTTCTTAAGAAGCAGTTCGGCGATCTGAACGGCATTTAAAGCCGCGCCTTTACGCAGATTATCAGAAACACACCAAAGCCAAAAAGAGTTTTCTTGGTAAGGATCAGGCCTGAGGCGTCCGACATAGACCGGGTCTTTTCCATCAGCCTCAAGGGCTAAAGGCAGTTTTCTAGCCGGATCTAAAAACTCAACCCCCTCGGAAACTTTCAAAACATCCTTTATCTGATCGAGACTGGCCTTGTTTTTAGTAGTAAAATATACGGTTTCTGAGTGGGAGTTAAACACCGGGACTCTCACGCAAGTGGCTGATATTTTTATTGAGTCATCAGCATAAATTTTACGAGTCTCATGCACCACCTTCCACTCTTCGCTGGTATAACCATCGTCAGAGAAACCGCCGATCTGCGGAATTGCATTAAAAGCTATCTGGGCTGGAAAACTATCACCCAGATTCTTAATACGTTTATCGACTTGGAAGCATGAATCAACCGATTGGTTGTTAGCTGCTATTTCTTTAGTTTCATCCCACAAAGTCTGTATAGCTCCTCTTCCGGCACCAGAAACCGCCTGGAGACTAGTTAGAATAATCTGGCTTAGGCCGAATTTTTTATAAATCCCGCCCAAAGCTACGACCATCTGGATAGTGGTACAGTTAGGATTAGCGATTATTCCTTTGTTCTCTAAGGCTTTCTGTTTGTTTACCTCGGGAACCACCAAGGGAACGTCTTTTTCCAAACGAAAATCATTACCATTGTCGATCACCACTGCTCCGGCCGCAATAAACTTCTGGGCATATAGGACTGAGGCTCCCTTCTCCCCTTCAGTTCCGGCAAAGAGAGCGATATCAATACCGGAAAAATCAGCACCCTCCATAGCTTCAACCTGATAATCCTGCCGGTCAACGGTTATCGTTCTTGAACTGCGGGCAAAAACCCGTAAATCCCCTACCGGGAATTTACGCTGTTTTAAAATCCGTAAAATCTCAACTCCTACTGCTCCTACACCAATGACTGCTACGTTCTTCTTCATCTTTTCTCTCTTTTGGGGACAGGTCCCACTTTAAAAACCTAATGTTTTCAATACTTTTTTAGCCATTTTTTGGATTTCCAAAATATCTTTTTTTTTGATTTTTGAAAAACACACCAAATAACCCTTTATTTTACTGAGGTGATTTGATTGGGACCTGTCCCCAAAATTAGTTTACAGGTTTTTAACTACCAAATCACCCACCTGGGAAGTAGAATAGCCCATTTTACCGGCAGCTAAACTTTTCAACTTCTCCCTGGCTATCTTGATCACTGAATTTTCTACCGCCGAAGCAGCTTTCTCTTCACCAAGTTGACTGAGCAGCATGGCCAGCGCACAGATCGCCGCCATTGGGTTGATCACTTCTTTTCCGGTATATTTAGGGGCGCTTCCGCCGATCGGCTCAAACATGCTCACGCCTTCAGGATTTATATTTCCACCGGCAGCAATACCCATTCCGCCTTGGATCATAGCTCCCAAATCAGTAATGATGTCACCGAACATATTGTCAGTAACAATTACGTCAAACCACTCTGGGTTTTTCACCATCCACATGCAAGTTGCATCAACATGAGCGTAATCGGTTTTTATATCCGGATATTCTTTAGCCACTTCATGAAAAGTCCTCTCCCAAAGGTCAAAGGCATAAGTCAAAACATTAGTTTTTCCGCAAAGAGTCAAAGTTTTCTTTTTATTTCTTTTACGGGTATATTCAAAAGCATAGCGTAGACAACGTTCAACACCCCGACGGGTATTATAGGAAACCTGAGTGGCTATTTCATCAACGGTCCCCTTATCCTTAAACTCACCGATCCCCTTATATAGCCCTTCGGTATTTTCTCTGACCACTACAAAATCTATCTGTTCGGGAGTTTTATCCTTTAAGGGGCAAAAACGGCTGTCATAAAGCCTGACTGGCCGCAAATTTATATACTGCTCTAAGGAAAACCGCAAAGTCAATAATATCCCTTTCTCCAAAATCCCCGGTTTAACTCCCGGATGTCCGATCGCTCCCAAATAGATCGCATCAAATCCTGAAAGTTCTTTTATGGCTGAAGCTGGCAGGACTTCGCCGGTTTTCAGGTAACGCTCACCGCCAAAATCATAATTAACCGTTTCGCAACTAAAATTATACTTGGCCGCGGCCGCCTCTAAAACTTTTAAACCTTCCCTCACTACTTCCGGCCCGGTTCCATCGCCGGGAATAACTGCTATTTTATAACTCTTCATTGTTTCTCCTTTTTCTTAATCCAGCTTAATAAACCTCCGGCCTCGATTATCTCCTGCATGAAAACCGGAAAAGCTTCGGAACTAAATATTTTTCCTGAATTCAAATCTTTAATCAATCCTTGGTTTAAATCGACCGACAAAAGGCTGCCGGCTGAAATGCTGCCGCAATCCTTAGATACCAGAATCGGCAAGCCTACATTTATTGAATTACGGTAAAAAATACGGGCAAAACTTTCAGCAATCACTAAACTCACTCCACAGCCTTTGATAGCTACCGGAGCATGCTCGCGGCTTGAGCCACAGCCAAAATTTTTGCCGGCGACTATTATATCGCCTTTAGCCACTTTTTGAAAAAAATCTTTATCAATATTTTCCATACATTTTGAGCCCAAAAAGGCTTCATCCTGAGAATCCAGATACTTAGCAGCGATGATATCGTCGGTATTGATATTGTCGCCGAATTTATGGACTTTTCCTTTAATAATCACTTTTAAATCCTCTCTCTGTAGGGGCGACCCGGCGGGTCGCCCCTACGGCAATCGGTTCATCCTTTTATTTCATTAGGATCGGTAATCCTTCCAGTAATCGCCGAGGCCGCAGCAACTGCCGGAGAACTCAAATAAACAAAACTCTCCGGTGAACCCATCCGGCCGATGAAATTCCGGTTAGTTGTAGCCAAAGCTACTTCTCCCTTATCCAAGATTCCGGTATGGCCGCCTAAACAAGGCCCGCAGGTAGCCGGTGAAATAATAAATCCAGCCTCGGAGAATATTTGCAAATATTTTTTCTTTTCTGCCTGATCATAGATCTTAGGGGTTGCCGGAATGACAATCGCCCTTAAACCTTTTTTTATTTTTTTACCTCTCAATATCTTAGCAGCAATAGCTAAATCACTTAGGCGGCCATTGGTGCAGGAACCGATAACTACCTGATCAAGTTTGACCTTAACGCATTCCTTGACACTCTTTGAGTTGCTGGGAAGATGCGGACAGGCAACCTGGGGCTTTATCCGACCTACATCTATGTTGATAACCCGGGCATAAGCAGCATCGGGATCGCTTTTTTCGAATTTAAAATTTTTAAGCTTGGGGTTGGCAGTTTTGATATATTGAACGGTTTTTTCATCCGGTTCAATAATCCCGGTTTTTCCGCCGGCTTCAATAGCCATATTACACATCGTAAACCGGTCATCCATCTCCAATTTTCTGATCGCCTCTCCGGAAAATTCCATGACCTTATACAGCGCCCCGTCGACTCCGATCTTACCTATAGTATAAAGGATTAGGTCTTTGCCGCCGACCCAGGGGTTTAATTTTCCCTGATAAACAAACTTTAAACTTTCCGGTACCCGCAGCCAGCATTTCCCCTCTTTCATCGCTGCAGCCAGATCAGTCGAGCCAACTCCGAAACTGGCCGCGCCTAAAGCTCCGTAAGTACAGGTATGGGAATCAGCTCCGATAACTAGATCTAAAGACTTGACCAGGCCGGCCTCCGGTAGAAAAACATGCTCTACCCCGCAAGCTTCGATATCATAAAAATGCTTGATCTTAAACTGCCGGGAAAACTGTTTAAGCAACTTTACGTTATTGGCGGCTTTCTGGTCTCGGGCCGGAGTAAAATGGTCACAGATCAACCCGATTTTATTGGGATCAAAAACCGAATCAAATCCGGCTTTGTTGAACTCTTTGACTGCCAAGGGGGCAGTAATATCATTACCAAAACAGAAATCTACCTTAGCATAGATAAAATCTTTTAGCTTCCCGGATAAGGAATGCTTCAGCAAAATTTTTTGAATCAGTGTTAAACCCATAATCAAAAAAACCGGTTTACTTGATTTTTTTTATCAGGAGGGTGGCGTTATGGCCTCCAAACCCCAAAGAGTTAGAGAAAGCAACTTCTCCCTCAAAGGGCCTGGCCTCATTGGGTATATAGTCTAGGTCGCATTCTGGATCAGGATTTTCGTAATTAATCGTAGGCGGCGCTAATTTATTTTTTAAAGCCAAACAGCAAGTAATAAACTCAACTGCTCCGGCTGCACCCAGGGTATGGCCGGTCATTGATTTTATCGAACTTATAGCTACATCTTTGGCCTGGCTGCCAAAAACAGTTTTGATAGCTTTGGTCTCCATTTTATCGTTCAACTGGGTCGAGGTTCCATGAGCATTAATATAAATATTGCCTCCGACTCCGACTCCGGCCTCTTCCATAGCCAAAGAGATCGCCTTGGCAGCAGATTCTCCGTCAGGATTAGGCGCAGTTATATGATAAGCATCGCAGGTAGCTCCATAGCCGGCTAATTCAGCATAGATGTATGCCCCTCTTTTCTTGGCGTGCTCAAAATCTTCCAAAACTACCATGCCGGCGCCTTCGGCTATGACAAAACCATCACGTTCACGGTCAAACGGACGGCTGGCTCTCTGAGGCTCGTTGTTGCGCTTAGACAAACCTCTCACCGCACAGAAACCGCCGACCCCTAAAGGCACTATACAGGCTTCGGTTCCACCGCAAACCATGGCGGTAGTCTTACCCTGCCGGATCGCTCGAAAACCTTCACCAATAGCATGGGCTCCCGAAGCACAGGCAGTAACCGTACAAAAATTCATTCCTTTCAGTTTAAAATAAATAGCTACATTTCCAGCGGCTTCGTTAGTGATCAGCATCGGGATCATAAACGGCGATAATTTACTCGGCCCTTTCTCCAAAAGAGTCTTATGCTCTTTTTCGATAGTTTCTAAACTACCTACTCCTGAACCGATAATCACACCGATCTGATAAGGGTCAATGTTTTCAGAGCTAACGCCGCTTTCAGCCAGAGCTTCAGCAGCAGCTTTTAAAGCGAACTGAACAAATCGGGGAGTTCTTCGTAAATCTTTGATCGATAGAAAATCAGGCGGGGTAAAATCTTTGACTTCGCCGGCGATCCGGGAATCAAAAGCACTGGCATCAAAACGAGTGATGGCTCCTATGCCGCTTCGGCCGTTAACTAAAGATTCCCAAAAAGAATCCTTACCTATGCCTACGGAACTTACCACTCCGCATCCGGTTACAACTACACGTCGCATCTTGTCAAAAAACTAGCCGTCTTTCTTACTAATTTTATTGCTGATATATTTAACCGCTTCACCAACGGTAGTTATCTTTTCGGCATCTTCGTCAGGAATCTCTATTCCAAATTCCTCCTCTAAAGCCATGACCACTTCTACGGTATCCAGAGAATCAGCTCCTAGATCATCAATAAAAGAACTCTCTGGTTTGATTTCTTCTTTTTTTACACCTAACTGTTCAGAAATAATATCCTTTACTTTATCATCCACACTCATCTTAGAACCTCCTTTATTTTCTTTAAATCATTCCGCCGTCAACAACGACAACTTGTCCGGTTATGTAATCAGCTGCCTCCGATGCCAAAAACAATACGGCATTGGATACGTCAACTGGGGCACCGAGCCTGTTCAGAGGTATGCGCTTAAGCATCTCCTCCTTTATTTTATCGGGCAATTTATCGGTCATCTGGGTCTGGATATAACCAGGAGCCACAGCATTAACACAAATATTTCGCGAACCTAACTCTTTAGCTAAAGACTTGGTCAGTCCGATTAAACCGGCTTTAGAAGCCGAATAATTGGCCTGGCCGGCATTGCCGACTATACCGATTATCGAAGAAACGTTGATGATCTTTCCCTGGCGCTGTTTGAGCATAAATTTAGCAGCCAGTTTAGAGCACAAAAACGCCCCCTTTAAATTAACCGAAATCACCTTATCCCAGTCATTTTCAGAGAGCCGCAGGATCAAATTATCTCTGGTTATGCCTGCATTGTTAACTACTATATCAATCTTTGAAAACTTGTCAATAATTTTGTTTATTACTTCCTCAACCTGCTGGGCAGCAGTAACATCAACTGAATAGTAACTGCATTCAGCCTGGGAAGAAATCTCTTTCTGAGCCAAAGCTAAAGCCTCAGGATTAACATCCAGGATAACCAAGCGAGCTTTTTGGCTGGCAAAATCCAAAGCAATCTGGCGGCCGATACCTTGAGCAGCTCCGGTAACCACCACTACCTTGCCTTCAAAATTCATAATCCTCCTTCTTTTCAATATTAGTAACCTTAACCTGCGGATTGATCTTACGGATAAGCCCTTTTAAAACTTTTCCCGGCCCGACTTCAAAAAATTCGCTTACCCCTTTGTTGACCATAAAATTTACGCAATCGCTCCATAACACCGTAGAATTCAGTTGTTTGACCAGGTTATCCTTGATTTCCTGAGGCTGGGTATGAGCCCGGGCAGTTACATTGCTTACTATCGGAGTCCTGGCTGGAGAAAAATCCATCTCCTTGATAACATCTTCTAAGGCTTTCTTGGCCGAATCCATAAACCGAGAGTGAAACCCTCCACTGACTGCCAACTCTATGACTTTGGCACCTTTAGATTCTAAACTTTTTCGGATGTTTTCTTTATCAGCCTTGGCTAAAGATATGACGATCTGCTGGGGTGAGTTTATATTAGCCAGATAAAATCCCTGGCTGACAGCTTCGGCTTCTAACTTTTCTCTCGCTAACCCGATCACCGCAAACATAGTAGCTGAACTTAAAGCCGCAGCCTCCTGCATAGCCTTAGCTCTTTTTTTAACTAAAAGCACTATCTTATCCAGAGAAAGCACCCCTGAAGCATAGAGACAGCTGTATTCACCCAAGCTTAAACCGGAACAATAATCGAAATTGATTTTTTTCTCAACAATAACTTCAAAAGCCGCTAGACTAACCGCTAAAATAGCCAACTGCTGGGTGGCTGTATCTTTTAATTCACTTTCCGGCCCCAAAAAACATTTTTCGGACAATTTGACTCCCAGGATATTATCAATTGAAGAAAAAATATCTTTAGCCTGAGGAAAGTTATCATACAAGCTCTTGCCCATTCCTAGATATTGCGAACCCTGGCCGGGAAAAATTATTGCTTTCATAACTATTATTTTCGGGCGGGTCAAGGACCCGCCCCTACATTTACACCCATTTAATAATGCAGCTGCCCCAAACCAAGCCTCCGCCAAAAGTATCCATAAGCACAATACTGTCTTTTTTGATTTTACCCTCTTCCCAGGCTTCGCATAAAGCAACTGCACTGGAAGCTGAAGACATATTACCGTAGCGAACGATATTGCGGTATATCTTATCTTCGGCGATATGCATTCGGGCAGCCACGGCACTGATTATCCGTTCGTTGGCCTGATGAGGAATAAATAAATCAACCTGAGAAGCACTTAAATCTGCCTTGACCAGGGCCTTTTTTGCCGCCTGGACCATCACCCGCACGGCAATCCGAAATAATTCATTGCCACGCATCTTCATATAATGCATTCTTTTATTTACGGTATCTATTGAAGCCGGATGCCGCGAGCCACCGGCTGGCAGGATCAAAATATCGCTAGCCGAACCATCAGCCCCCAAATAAGAGCTTAAAAACCCGCCTTTGTCGGTAGCGGTCAAAACTGCTGCTCCGGCGCCGTCGCCAAATAAAACACAGGTAGAACGATCAGTCCAATCAGTTATCGCCGAAAGAACTTCGCTGCCGACCACTAAAACGTTTCCATAGAACCCTCCGGCAATGAACTGCCAAGCAACAGTTAAACCATAAACAAAACCCGAGCAGGCAGCTGAAAGATCAAAGCAGGAAGCTTTGGAAGCGCCTAGCAAATTCTGCAAATAACAAGCGGTTGAAGGAAATTGGGTATCAGGAGTGACAGTTGCGACAATGATCGCATCAAGGTCTTTAGCTGCTATAGCCGCCCGCTTTAAAGCCACCAAGGAAGCCTGATAGGCTAGATCTGATGCAGCTTCGCCGCTGGAAACAATCCTTCTTTCTTTTATTCCGGTACGGGTAGTGATCCACTCATCGCTGGTCTCAACTCTTTTTTCCAGGTCAGTATTGGTAAGACGGTTAGACGGTAAGTATTTGCCTAATCCGACTATCTTGGCAGATTTCATTGACTCTCCTATTAATCGTCTCGGTTAAATCCCGGCTAAGTTCGCCTACGGCTACTCCAATAGCATTTTTAACCGCAAGGGCACTGGAACGTCCGTGGCCGATTATAACCACTCCATCAACGCCTAGAAGGGGCGCTCCTCCGTATTCGGCATAATCCATTTTACGCTTAAACTTCTTTAAATTAGGTAAAAGCAACAATAACCCTATCTTACCCAATATACCCTTCTTTATGGTTTCAATAAGAAACCTGCCCATAGCCTCAACGCTTCCTTCGGCGACTTTAAGAGCAATATTGCCAATGAAACCATCACAAACTATACAATCGCATTTTCCGGAAAAGATTTCTTTAGCCTCGACATTACCGATAAAATTAAGCGGCGAAGCTGTAAAAAGTTTATGCAGGTCTTTGATGACTCCTAAGCCCTTGGAAGCTTCTTCACCGATATTCAAAAGACCTAAGCTGGGATTTTTTTTATTCAACACCAAATTGTAATAAACCGAAGCCATTATCCCGTATTGGAAAAGGTGCATTGGCTTACAGTCGATATTTGCTCCCACGTCGATAAGTAAAGATACGCCGGTCTTAGTAGGCAGAAGCAAACCAATGCCCGGACGCTCTACTCCCGGAATCAATCCTAACCTTAAAGTTGCCGCGCCGACTACTGCTCCGGTATTGCCGCAGGAAACAAAAGCATCTATCTGTTTGCTTTTAAGCAAATTTATGCCGACTACTATCGATGAATTCTTTTTTCTTCTCACCGCCGAAACCGGGCTTTCGGCCATTTCTATCTTTTCCGGAGCATCGATAATGGTAAATTCATCAGCCGACTGATCATTTAGAGCCAACTGCTCTTCGATCTCAAGCCTAGATCCGATTAAAACAATATCTTGCTTTAACTCACTTCTAGCCAGTAAAGCCCCATTGATTATCGCTCCGGGAGCAAAATCTCCGCCGGAAATATCCAAACCGATTTTATAACTCATCAGTGATTAACGGGTTTTTTTCTTTTTTTCCTTAATTTTTATTTCGATGACCTCTTTACCCTTGTAATAGCCGCAAAAAGGGCAGACCATATGCGAAGGCTTGAGCCTGCGGCAATGGTTGCAACTAGTTAACGAAGGAAAAGAAATTTTTTGGTGTGTTCTTCTTTTTCTGCCGCGGGCCTTGGAATGTTTTCTCTTTGGATTAGCCATTTTTTATCCTCCTTAATTCTCCCCTGGTCTTACGCCAAGAGAATTAATTTCGAATCCCGCCTTTAGGCGGGATGAGAAATCTTACTTTTTTTCGCATTTACAACTTTGGGAATTTAGATCTACCCCGCAACCGGGACATATACCTTTACAATCAGAAACACATAAAACACGCATCGGAAAATCAAGCAAGATTTCTTCTCGAATATCCTTATCCAAGTCTAAAATTGCTTCCTGAGAATCAATAGGATAACTGCACTTAAAATCCTGTAAGTTACTTTGCCTTACTGTTTTTAAACAACGTGAACAAATCGACTCGCTTTGAGTCGCTACTTTAGCCTCGACCATGATTTCCGGCCCGGCCCGGAAACATTCACAATCTATATTTATCGAATCAACGAAAACTATTCCATTACCATCCATCTCCCAAGCAGAAGCCGGAATATTTTCCTGGATACGAACTTTTTCATCGCTGATTTCCCTGACCGCTATCTTCATCCGATCCTAGCCCGTTGACAAAGCTTCTCCTTTAAAGCCTTTAAGACTGCTGAAGGCAAGAATTTTTTCAAGTTAGCCCCCAAAGAAGCTGCCTCTCTTATCAACCGGGATGAAATAAAGGAGTACTCTGGGTGAGGCATAAGAAACAGGGTTTCAACTTCTGGAGACAGGTTTCGGTTAGTCAAAGCCATCTGGAATTCATATTCAAAGTCAGAAATCATCCGTAGACCTCTCACGATCACCTTGGCTTTTTTGCGGCGGGCAAAATCAACAACTAAACCGTTAAACCCTTCGACCTTAACTCCTTTGATCCCTTTAGTTGCCCGGCAGACTAAATCCAACCTTTCCGAGTAAGAAAACAAAACATCTTTAGAGGCGACTTTCACTACTGCTATTGTGACTTGCCTAAATATTGAAGCTGCCCGCTTGATAATATCAATATGACCGTTAGTGATCGGATCAAAGGTTCCCGGATAAACTGCTGTCTTCATAGCATCCATTTTGATTTGTTTAGTCTTTTCTGTAAATTAAAAGAAGTGTTTGGCCGTAATTTTTGTTCACTAACAGGCTAAAACCGCCAATTTCATCAACAAAAGGGTCCTTTTGATAACAAAAGGCTACCAGATAACCGGAAGGGCTCACTATATCATATTCGCCAAGCTGTTGCAAGGATTTTGTAAGCATCCCGCGGTAATAAGGCGGATCCAGAAAGACCAAGTCAAAACTAGCCTTAGCCATGGAAAAGTCTTTAACTGCCTGAAAGGAATCTTTTAAATAAGCTCTGGTTTTAAGTTCAAGGCCCAAACAAGAGATATTTTTCTCAACCACTGACAAAACCCGCCGCTGGGAGTCGATAAAAACGCATTCTCTGCCCCCCCGGGAAATCGCCTCAAAACCCAATGAGCCTGAACCGGCGAATAAATCCAGAATTTTCTTATCTTTAACCTGGCTTCCTAAAATATCGAAACAGGATTTCCTGACCCGTTCGGAAACCGGCCTTATACCCTGGAGGCTTAATATATTTCTTCCTTTCAATTCACCGCTCAATATCCTCATTTTTTAGCTAAAATCTCCTCCTTTATCGGACGGTGCTCAAGGCTATCCAGGTGCGGGTCGCTTTTAATCACCTGATAGGCTATTTTACGGGCCTGGCTAAGAATCTCTAAATCGCGCAAAGGATCAGCTATCTTTAACTGCGGCAAGCCATGCTGCAGGTTACCGAAAAAATCACCCGGGCCGCGTAAAATTAAATCTTCCTCAGCAATCTTAAAACCATCGGTTTCTTTAGAAATGATTTCCAGGCGGCGGCGGGAATTGGCTGAAAGATTATCCTTGCTGATAAGAATAAAATGCGGCTGGAATATGGAGCGTTGGATCCTGCCGCGCAATTGATGCAACTGGGCCAAGCCGAAACGCTCAGGATTTTCAACCATCATAACTGATGCATTTTCAATATTTACCCCGACTTCAACCACGGTAGTCGAAACTAAAATATCTATTTTTCCGGAACGAAAAGAATCGACTATTCGGATCTTTTCACTGCTCGGCATTTGCCCATGAAAAATCCCAACCGAATATTTCTTAAATCGTTTAACGATTATCTCATACATAGACTCCAAAGAATAGATGTCGTCTTGCTGATTTTCCTCAATCAAAGGATAGATAACATAAGCCTGCCGGCCTTGGCTCAACTGCTTTTCCAAAAATTCATAGACCCAGCGGCGTTTTTTTTCTCCGACCCAAATGGTCTCAGGAACCTTTCTCTCTTTGGGAAGTTCCGATATGATTGACAAGTCTAAGTCTCCATACAAAGAAAGGGCTAAACTTCTGGGAATCGGGGTTGCGCTCATTACCAAACAATGCGGCTTAGGGATCAAACCTTTCTTAGGAAGCAAAGCCCGCTGAGCAACTCCAAACTTATGCTGTTCATCGATTATGGCTAAGCCTAAATTTTTAAACTTAACTTCTTCCTGAATCAACGAATGAGTACCAATAATGACTTTAATCCGGCCGCTAGCTAAACCCTCATAGATGGCTTTGATTTCCTTCCTGGTCAAAGAAGAAGTCATGACCCTTACTGAATTTCTAAGGTTTTGACCGGAAAAATTTAACCCTTTAAACAAACCGCTCAAAGTCTCTCTATGCTGATAAGCCAAAACTTCAGTAGGCACCATTAAAGCAGTCTGAAATCCGCTATCCAGGCAAACGGCAATGGCAAAGGCTACCACCACGGTTTTTCCGCAGCCAACATCTCCCTGAAGAAGCCGCTGCATCGGAAAACCTTTTTCTAGATCTTTTAGTATCTGGGCTAAAACCTTATCTTGAGAAAGAGTCAATTTAAAAGGTAATCTTCGCCGTAACTCTTCTAATAACTCCTGCCTGAGCCTTAAACAAACTCCTCTCTGGGAACGCTGCCGGGCTTTTCGTAAATAAACCTGGATTTGTGAAAAGAATAGCTCTTCAAAAATAAACCGGCGGCGGGCTGAATCAGATTCCTCAAAGGAAGCCGGCAGATGTATTGACTCAAAACTTTTTGCGATATTAGGCAGGTTTTGTTGTTTGCGGATATGAAACGGTAAAGGATCGGGATATTGCGGACAGTAAAGCTTTATGATTTCGCTGATCAGTTTACGGATAAACCGCTGGTTAAATTCAGCTGGCAGGCGGTAAACGCCGGCTATCCGACCAAGGTTCAAAAGATCGCTTCGCTCGGCTAGCTCATATTCAGGAGCCACCATCTGGCGGCCTCGTTTAGTCTGGGCTAACTTTCCGCAAACAATCAACTCCTGTTTATCCGCTATTTTATCGTAAAGGTAGGCCTGGTTAAACCAAACACATTCCAGTTTAGCCGAACCGTCATCCAAAATGATCCCAAAAATACTTTTGACTTTGCTTTTGTTTACAAAATAAGGTATCTTATGTAAATTTCTGGCAATAACCCTGCCTTTGATTATAGAAAACTCACCGATTTTTAATTGATTAATCTTAGTGAAATTACGCCGGTCCTGATAACGAAAAGGGAAATAATAAAGCAGATCTTTAAGCGTAGAGACCCCGTTGCGGTTAAAAACTGCCTCTTTAGCCGGGCCTACACCTCTAAGATAACGGACTGGACTGTCCTTGCCTACCTTAGGTTTAAATTGAGAGTTTATTTTTTGACTGACTGTAATCTTCAATGACCTTTTTATGATCAAAGGCGATTTTTCCGGGTAAATCGCCAGGTTTAAAGACTTTGGCTCCCTTAGCATCGGATTGGGCTTTAAGCCGGCCTTGGCCTTTTCCGGTAAATACTACTGAAACAGTATGAAAACGCGGATCGCGGTTACTTTTCGAATAGACTTTAAACTGCCTGATGTCGATAAAATCAAGGCTGGTTTCCTCTTTGATTTCCCGGATTACTGCCTCCTCCACACTTTCGCCGTAATCAACAAAACCTCCGGGCAGAGCCCAGCCTAAAGGAGGATTGCTTCTTTCGATCATCACAACGCCTCCTTGATACTGGACTATTCCGTCAACTGTGAGAAAAGGGCCCTGACTCATCTTTTTGCTCATATAGTTAAGATAATCAACCACATTTTTATTAAAAATATCAAACGGCTTTTTAGCATTTAAAACAAAACTTATCTTTTTTAAAGTCTTCTCCTTGACCTCTTGCATATATCTAAATATCTCTTGAGCCATTATTTTAGAGACAGCTTCATAGCTAAAGCCACCGACTCCACAACCTAAAGCACAAAAAGCAATCGATTCAATCTTATTGGCTTGTGCACAAAGTAAAGCGCTATAGGTTGCCTTACGGATAATCTCCTCATCAGTTTTAAAATCCATAGCCATGGTTGCGCTATGAATAACGTATTTGGCTTTAAGTTTTCCAGCTGAGGTTATAACCGATTCTCCGACTCTTAGTGGGCCCTGTTTTACGGCTTCTTCCTCGATTATTTTGCCGCCTTTTTTCTTAATTATCCCGGCAACCCCTCCACCCATCAGAAAACGATTATTGGCGGCATTTACAATCGCTTCGGTCGTGACTTCAGTTATATCACCTTGAATAACAACAACTTCCATTCCATTAATTTTCATGCCGTCAACCCCCGCCTTTTTCCGACCCCGGCTCGGACAAATCTTTCCGACCCCGGGTCGGAAGATTTTCAATTATTTCTTTAGCCAAACTAAGGGCCTCCTTAGGGGTGGAAATCTTTCCTAAAGCCTGTTCCTCGTTGATTTTACGCAGGAGTTTACCGACTAACGGCGAAGGTTTTAATTTAAACCTGTTCATAATCATATGGCCGTCAGCTAATTTCACCAAAGGTTTCCTTTTATTTTCGGAAAAATAGGCCTTGATCAATTCAAGCATGATCTTTTCATGTTTACGGCGTTTATAAAAATCAGTCAGCGGCCCGCGGGTAGCCCGCCAGTCCGAAAGCGAAAGGATAATCACTGCCACCCCGTCTTCTTTGGTGTCCCGGAAAAAACGATAAATCGCCCTGCGGGTAGGCGGCGACTGATCGGCTAAATATCCCGGCCGCAGATGCCAAAAAATAAGCTTTTTTAAAACTTCGATTTCCCGGGAAGATAAACGCAATCTCTCGGCCAGTTTATCAATCAGTTCGGAACCAATCTTTTCGTGAGTATGAAAAATAGTTTTTTTCTTGAGCCGTTTTTTAGCTGAAGGTTTTCCGATATCATGCAAAAGACAGGCTAACTTTATAACCTGAAAACGACGCCGGTTATAGATTACCTCTTGATTCAGATAATTAAAGCTGTCATTGTCCTTGGCCAGTCGACGGTTATACAAAAGTTCAAACTGACGGAGAGTTTCCAATGAATGCTTCCAGACATCAAGATGATGATATCCCCCCTGGCGGACTCCGCGAGTCTTGGTGATTACCGGAAGCACCTCATCGATTATTTTTAACTTATCCATCAACTTTACTGCCTGGTAGGAATCAGCGGATAAAAATATCTTAAATAACTCCTCGCTTAAACGCTCCGGTGAAACTTTTTTAATCAGTTTTTTGCTGGCAGCCATGGCCAAAAGAGTTTTCGGCTGTATTTTGAAAGAATAATTAGCCGACAATGAAAAGGCCCGAATGATTCTTAAGGGGTCGTCGGCCAAAACCCTTCTTTTTACTACTCTCAGCCAGCCGCGCTTTAAGTCTTCTTGGGCCCGGTAATAATCCAAAAGCTTGGGACTTTTTTGGTTTAAGCTTAATGCCAAAGTATTGATTGAAAAATCTCGTAAAGATAAATCTTCTTTTAAATCTTTGCCGCGCAGGCGGCTGAAATCATAGGTATAAAGGCGGTTGTTTTTCTTAAAAATAACTCTTAGACTTTCCTGTTCCTCGTCAAGGACGATGCACTTAGCTTTGATCTGTTTAGCAAATTCTCTAGCTAAAGAAGTTGTATCCTTGGCAACGCAAAAATCAAAATCCGACAAAAATTTATCAACCCCCAGGAGGCTGTCGCGCAAGAAACCTCCTACCAGCCAAACTGCCAGATTTCGCTTCCGGACTATCCGGGAAAGGACTGTAAAATTAGGTATTTTCTTTAAAGTTGGATGAAAGGTCATAACCAAAAGGCCTTAACTGGATTGGGCCAGTTTTTCTAAAACTTTATCTTCCACAAAGATCGGCGATTGAGTCCTGACCGCTAAAGCAATACTATCAGAAGGGCGGGCATCAACGATTTTAGCCAAATCACCATTATTACTTAAGTAAAGCTTGGCATGAAAAGTCCCCTCAATTAAATTATCAATAACCACTTTTTCCAGGTTAGCCCCTAAATTATTGAGGATCGCTGAAATCAAATCGTGGGTCAGGGGCCGCGGCGGTTTAAATCCGTTCAATTTCATCTTTATTGCCGAAGCCTCACTCATACCGATCACTATCGGCATAAGCCGGGAGCCGTTTTTTTCTTTTAATACCACGACCTGCTCTTTTTTTTCTTCGTCAATAATAATCCGGGAAAGTTCCAATTCGATCATAAGTTTCACTTAATTTTTTTGCTGAAAACATCGCGCAATTCTTTCATGAATTGATTAATATCCTTAAACTGCCGGTAAACCGAAGCAAACCGCACATAAGCCACGTCATCAAGCTGGGCTAATTTTTCCATTACCAGTTCTCCGATGCAATGCGATTGGAGTTCCTGTTCAAATTTTTTCTGAAGCTCTAATTCTATCTGGGTAGAGATATCTTCTAATTTTTCAACACTGATCGGCCTTTTTTCGCAGGCTTTGAGAAGGCCGTTAAGCATCTTTTGATGGCTAAAAGGCTCCCGGCGGCCGTCTTTTTTTATCACCATCAGGGGAGTTTTCTCAACATATTCATAAGTAGTAAAACGCTTACCACAATTGGTACATTCGCGGCGGCGCCGGATTGCCGCACCTTCGGAAGTTTCCCGGGAATCAGTAACCTTGTCTTCATTATGACTGCAATAAGGACATTTCATAGATCTTTTACCTTTCTTAAAGCTATTTTAGCCTCATTTAAAAACCCCAGGGCCATTTCATCGGGATATTCATCAAAAATAACCACTTCTTTTATCCCGGCGTTTAAAATCATTTTAGCACAAATGCTGCAAGGAGCATTAGTTATATAGAGGCTGCTATTTTGAGCCGAAACCCCGTGATAAGCTGCCTGCAAGATTACATTCTGTTCGGCATGAAGGCCGCGGCAAATCTCATGGCGCTGGCCGGAAGGAATATTGAGTTCTTTTCTTAAGCAGCCTCTCTGGTCGCAATGATCGATCCCTGAAGGAGCACCGTTGTAGCCGGTAGCCAAAATCCGTTTATCTTTAACCAGCACCGCTCCGACTTTTCTCCGCAGGCAAGTGGAACGCTCCGATACTAAAATAGCCGCCTTCATGAAATATTGATCCCAGGTCGGCCGTTTAATTTTTTCGCTCATTAGTTTTAAAGTTGCGGGTAAAGCGGAAACCCTTTAGTCAGTTCAGACACTTTGCTAAGCAGGCTTTCCAACTCTTTCGGGTTATCCTTATTGCTCAAAGCCAAATCAATATAATCGGATATTTTTTCCATCTCGATTATCTTCATGCCGCGAGTGGTTACAGCCGGAGTCCCGATTCTGATGCCGCTGGCCACTGCCGGAGGCTTGGAATCAAAAGGTATCAGGTTTTTATTTACGGTAATATTGACCTTTCCTAAAACCGCAGTTGCTTCTTTGCCGCTTATTGCTTTAGGACTTAGATCCAAAAGAAAAAGATGAGTGTCAGTTCCCCCGCTTACCACCCGGTAACCCTTCTTCTGCAGGCAATCGGCAAAATAAGCAGCATTAGCCACTACCTGTTTCTGGTATTCAATAAAGCTGCCTTCTAAAGCCAAACCAAAAGCCACGGCCTTGGCTGCAATAACATGCATCAGGGGCCCGCCCTGGATTCCGGGAAAAACCGAAGTGTTGATTTTTTTGGAAAATTCATTCCTAGCCAAGATAAACCCGCCCCGGGGGCCGCGCAAAGTCTTATGAGTGGTTGAAGTCACAAAATCAGCATACTCACAAGGGTTGGGGTGGATTTTTGCGGCAACCAATCCGGCAAAATGGGCCATATCCACTAAAAGATAAGCTCCAACCTTATCGGCAATCGCACGAAAAGCTTTAAAATCTATTGTCCGGGGATAAGCGCTGGCTCCGGCAACTATCAATTTAGGTTTATTTTTTAAAGCTAACTGCTCGATCTCATCATAATCAAGCATCTCGGTCTTCTTGTTAACTCCGTAAGCAATAACTTTATAAAACTTACCG
Organism: Candidatus Omnitrophota bacterium; assembly: GCA_018826075.1. Taxonomy (GTDB): domain Bacteria; phylum Omnitrophota; class Gorgyraeia; order Duberdicusellales; family 4484-171; genus JAHKAJ01. The sequence continues at coordinate 32,039 of JAHKAJ010000026.1, read as the reverse complement.
CTGAAATTTAAAGGGTGGCCATGGGAAAGATGACCGCCGCAGGCCAAATCCAGGGCTAAAATAGTATCACCGGCTTCCAACACCGTCATCATCACTGCCATGTTAGCCTGAGTTCCTGAATGCGGCTGAACATTGGCATATTCAGCGCCAAACAGTTTCTTGACTCTTTCTATGGCCAGATCTTCAGCCTGATCAACATACTCACAGCCGCCATACCAACGGGCCCTGGGATAACCTTCGGCATATTTATTAGTTAAAACCGAACCTTGGGCTTCTAAAACTGCCGGGTGAGTGAAGTTTTCGCTGGCGATTAACTCAATATGTTCTCGCTGACGTTTAAGCTCTCTGGTAATAGCCTCATAGACCGGCTGATCAACACTTTTTAACCAATCAGGCATTTTCTCTCTCCTCTATTTCTTGGATCTTTTTAATCCGGCGGGCATGCCGGCTTCCCTCAAAGCCCTCTTTTAACCAGCGTAAGACTATTTTTTTCAGGTATTCAACCTTAAAAAGATAAGAAGGCAAAACTAAAACATTACTGTTATTATGGCGGCGCGACATATAAGTGCTCTTTAAATTGTAAGCCAGAGCCGCACGGATTCCCTTTACTTTATTAGCCACGATTGCACTGCCGGTTCCGGTATAACAGATCACGATTGCCCGGTCAGCTTTTTTGCTTCTAACCCGGTCAGCAGCTAAATAAGTATAATCCGGGTAATCGCAAGGCTCCTGGGAATAAGTACCGCAGTCAAAAACTTCATAACCCTTAGCTTTAAGAAAATCGATCAAAGTATTCTTTAATTTAAACCCTCGGTGATCACTGGCTATGGCTATTTTCATTTTGCCTCACGATGTTTGATCAAACCCAATCTCTCAACTCTAAAATCGCTTCTTTTATTAACGAATATACTTTTTCATAAACCGGCATTGGCTGGCTGATCGGATCAGGAATATCCTGTTCTGAACCAGGGCTAAGAAATTTTTTCAGGTTAAAAACCCTACCCGAAGCCGAAGGAATAGAGTTTAAAATATAATCAGCCTGGCGGTCTTCCATAGTAAAAATCAGATCTGAAGAAAAAACTATCTGCCGGGTGAGCCGGCGAGCCGAAAAATCCCTGATATCTACACCTTCTTTGGATTTCAAAATATCAACTACTGCTCCGGATGCAGCCAAGCCTTCGGGAGCAGAAATGCCCCGGGAAATTATCTCATACCTATCTTCGAAATACAACTTGGTTTCCCGTAGATACTTTTCCAAAAGATATTGGGCCATCGGAGAACGGCAGCTGTTCCCGGTACAGACAAAAAGTATTCGTTTGCGGATAAAAACCTTAGCAATGTCCTCTTCGCTGATTGAACCATCACGCAAAACCTTAAACGGCTTCTGGGTAAGGTCAAGCACTGTCGAGGCTGTGGATAAATCAGCCGGCCCGCCGTCAACAATCAAGTCTATTTTTGAACCAAAAGTATCTTCAACCTCTTTAGCAGTGACTGCCTCCTTTTGGCCGCTTAAATTAGCTGAAGGAAGAAAGACTGCCAAGCCTAAATCTTGAAGGATCCTCTGAGTGATTTCTTGAGCTGGAACCCGGATGCCGATTTTTTTATCATCCCGAGTGTAATAAACAAGGGTCAAAGGCCCCGGCCAGAACTTTTCAATCAAACGGTAAGCAAACGGCGGCAAAACATCAAAGTAGCTTTTAAAAACTTCATCGACGCTTCCCAAAGCTAGGGAAAAAGGCTTATCTTTAGGCCTGGCCTTTAGTTCATACAGCCGGTTTACTGCTGCTTGATTGTCAACCCGGCAAGCCAGCCCATAAACAGTTTCGGTAGGTAAAGACACAATGCCGCCTTCGGAAAGTTTGGTTACCGCCTGTTCAACTAAAGACTGATTGATGTTTTTAGGATCGATTACTAGTGTTTTCACTGTTTGAATTTAGCTTTTAATTTCTTTAGAATAGCGCTGTAATCTTTATCTTTGCCGGCTAAAATTTCCAAAGAAAAAATTATAGCATTGATAAAGGCGCTTTTGCCCACACCAGTGGAAGCCACGCCTAAACCTTTAGGAGTACTAACCATGGAAAAAAGTGCATCTAAGCCGTCAAGCAACCCGCCTTTTAAAGCTACGCCGATAACCGGGATATCCACGTAAGAGGCAATAAAACCCGGTAAAGCTGCAGCCATCCCAGCACAAGCAATTACAGCTTCGACACCTTTAGATTCCATTTCCTGACAGTATTTTCTTAATTTTTCAGGATTTCTGTGGGCAGAAATTACTTCTAAGCTGTAGGGAATCTTGAACTCCTTTAATAAGCCTATACCATCTTCTAAAGTCGTTATATCACTTTTACTTCCTAAAATAACAGCTATTTTTTCTTTCATTTTGCCTCCCTTTTAAGCCGCGGCGCTTTTTAAGGCTTTATCGCCGATATCTTTTCGGTAAAACATATTTTCAAACTGGATATCACCGATAGCCTTATAGGCTTTATTTTGAGCCTCTTTTATGGTATCACCTAAAGCGCTGATATTCAATACTCTTCCGCCGCTGGTAAAAAACCCGGTATCTTTCTTTGTCCCGGCATGAAAAACAAAAACATCTTTAAGGCCACCGAGTTTATCCAAGCCTTTGATCTCTTTATTTTTTTGGTAATCTCCCGGGTATCCTCCGGAAGCTAAAACCACGGAAAGGCAAAACCGCTGATCCCACTCTAAAACTACCTCTTTTAATTTCCGATCAACGGTCTTTAGCATGACCTCGGCTAAATCGCTTTTTAATTTAGGTAAAATTGCCTGAGTTTCCGGGTCGCCAAACCTCACATTGAACTCTAAAACATAAGGTTGATCATTTTCAATCATCAAACCAGCATAAAGAATACCCTGATAAATCCTTTCTTCGCTGTTTAATCCTTCGATTAAAGGCTTGAAAATCTTATCGATGATTATTGTTAAAAGCTTCTGGCCGATTAAAGGAGCTGGTGAATAAGCACCCATTCCGCCAGTATTGGGGCCTTGATCAGCGTCGAAGATGCGCTTATGATCCTGAGAAGCCACTAAAGGAACAATTGTCTCTCCGTCAATGAAAGCTATAATAGAAACTTCCTCTCCTTTAAGACAATCCTCAATAATGATCTGTCGGCCGGCAGCGCCGAATTCTTTTCTGACCATGATTAAATCTATAGCTTCTACAGCTTCTTTAATCGTTAAGCAAACAATAACCCCTTTTCCGGCGGCTAAACCGTCGGCTTTTACCACTAAAGGGGCTTGCTTTTTTTGAATGTAAGTTTTAGCGGCTTCGGCCGAATCAAAAACCTTAAAATCAGCAGTGGGAATGCCGTATTTTTGCAACAATTCTTTAGCGAAAATCTTACTTCCTTCCAGACGGGCCAAATCTTTAACCGGACCAAAGATTTTCAACCCTTTAGCTTTAAACCGGTCAACGATTCCCTCAACTAAGGGCAGTTCCGGGCCGACAACCGTCAAATCAATTTTTTGGCTTAAAGCAAATTCAAGAAGTTTATCGATATCGGTTGCCGCTATATCGATGTTTTCAGCTACCAGGCCGGTTCCGCCGTTTCCAGGAGCACAATAAAGTTTATCGACTGAAGGTGATTGGGCTAACTTCCAGGCCAGGCAATGTTCTCTGCCGCCTGAACCAATAACTAAAACTCTCATTTCAAAACCATCCTCTGGGAAGATTTCACTACCTCACCGATAATGCGGGATCTAACCAATGGGTTTAAGTACTTGCAGATTTTTTGGGCTTGGTTTTTATCGGCTACGACCATCATCCCAATGCCCATATTAAACACCGAATACATCTCTTTTTCGCTGATCTTTCCTTTTTGTTGAACAATCTTAAAGATCTCAGGAACCGGCCAGCTTTTTTTATTAATTACCATGCCTAACTTTTCAGGTAAAACCTTGGTGGCTTTATTGTAAAAAGCACCTCCGGTTATATGAGCAATACCTTTAATGGCTAATGGCTTATGGCTAATAGCTGACAATAAAGAAAGGATTGGTCGTACGTAAATGCGCGTCGGAATTAATAACTCTCTACCGTATTGCTTTATGCCTTTTGGCCCCAAAGCTTTTCGGACCAGAGAAAAACCGTTAGAGTGGAACCCGGAAGATTCAAGGCCGATCACTAAATCGCCGGCTTTAATATTCTTTCCGTTGATGATCTTGGTTTTATCGACTAAACCTGCACAAAAACCGGCCAAATCATATTCAGCCGGCTTATACATCCCCGGCATCTCGGCAGTCTCACCTCCGAGAAGCCGGCAATCTGAATCTTTAAGGCCTTTTTTGATACCAGCAATAACCTTAACCATAATATCCAGATTTAATTTACCGCAAGCAATATAATCCAGAAAGAACAGTGGTTTTGCCCCCAGGCAGATCACGTCGTTAACATTCATCGCCACCAGATCAATGCCTACCGTATGGTGAATATTCAACTCCTGGGCGATTTTAAGCTTTGTGCCCACACCGTCAGTTGAAGAAACTAAAACCGGATTTCGGCAACTTTTAAGCCAAGGTTTTAAATCAAAAAGTGAACCAAAAGCCTTAAGCTCGGAGCTTACGATTTTAATCTTTTTAGCAAACAGCTCGCCTTTCTTTACATTGACCCCGGATTTTTGATAATTTATTTTTCCCATAATCATTTCTGACAAAAATCACCCTTCCAACAGTAAAGGCAAAGTTTCTCTTTGGGTAAGCCTACAGCCTCGATCAAATCTTCAATGGTCTGATAGCGCAAAGTAGTTACTTCCAAATCCTTGGCGATCCAGGCGACCATTTTGGCGTATTTGGAAGAATTACTGTCCAAATACTCGCTTATATCTTCAACTTCCTTACCCTCAATAGCTTTTATGGCCTTTCGGGCAGCTAATTCGTCAAAACTGCGGGTGGAAAGGCAAAACTTACAGGGAAACATCAACGGCGGACAGGCCGGCCGGGCATGAACTTCTTTAGCCCCGGCTTCCCAAAGTTTTTTAACCGTAAAATTCTTAAGCTGGGTACCCCGGACAATCGAATCTTCACAAACCACGATCCGGTTACCTTTGATTATATCTTTTATCGGGATAAGTTTCATCTTGGCGATCAAATCGCGGGTTTCCTGTGAAGGCGGAGTATAACTTCTTCCATAACCGGGAGTATATTTAACCAGCGGCCGGCGATACGGCTTACCCGACTCAATAGCATAACCTATGGCATGAGCCACTCCTGAATCAGGAACCCCAGAAACCAAATCCACTTCAATATCTTTATCCCGCCGGGCCAGCCGCTTTCCACATTCTTCTCTTACTACTTCGGTATTTATACCTTCATAAGTAGAAGCCGGGAAACCAGTATAGATCCAGAGAAAAGTACAGATCTGGTTATCTTTTAAACCGCTTTTTTTCTCATGCATTCCCTTTTGGTCAACCAAAACAATCTCACCGGGCTGTACATATTTAACGATCTTAAATCCTAAATTGGGAAAAGCACTAGTCTCAGAAGTAATAGCGTAAGCTGAATCTTTTTTTCCAATAGCCAAGGGAGTATAACCCCGGCGGTCACGGGCAGCGTAGATACCGTCTTTAGTCAACAGCAGCAGAGAACAAGACCCCTCTATCCGGTTAAACATCTTTTCAATGCCGTCGATCAAATCATCACCCTGGCTGATCAACTTAGCGATTAATTCAGCGGTGTTGACTCCGCCTTTAGTGACTTCACTAAAAGTTACCCCTTCCTGTAGGAGTTTCTCAACCAATTTGTCCCGGTTGTCAATCAACCCGGCGGTAACTATACAGAATGGCCCAAACTTGGAATTCAAATAAATCGGCTGTTCGTCAAAGTCACTGATAACCCCAATACCCTTATCGCCCTCCATATGTTTATAGTCTTCATAAAACTTTGACTTAAACTGAGTCTGGCTGATATTGTGTATCTGGCGGTTAAAGGATTCACCGAGTACAGCCACCCCTCCATATTCAGTTCCCATATGCGAATGATAATCAGTTCCGTAAAACAGATCTTTCAAACAATCACCTTTGGATATTACGCCGAATAGTCCGCTCATGGTAGCTCCCTTTAACGAAGCAATCTATTGATTACCCCTGTTTAAAATAGTTTACTGCATTTTTAAAAAATGTGCACCCGAAAGGAAACAACTCATTTCTACTCCAAAAAGGCCAATGATGCTTAAACATAAACCGCTCAGGATGCGGCATAAGACCTAAAACCCTGCCGGTGGCATCGGTAATCCCGGCTATGTTCTTCATCGAACCATTGGGGTTAAAAGGGTAACCAGCCATCTTCTGCGAAACATCAACGTAACGCAAGGCAACCTGACGATTAGCTTCTATTCTATCTAAAATACCACTTTCTGTATAGAATTTTCCTTCTCCGTGAGCAACCGGTAAAACTATTTTTTCATCCAACCCCTTAAGCCAGACACCCTCATTCTCAACCTTTAAATAAACCCAACGGTCTTCAAACCGGCCGGAGTCATTATCGGTAAGGGTTACTTTCTGCTGAAAATCTTTATCAGGAAGAATACCGGTTTTAACTAAGACTTGAAAACCGTTACAAATGCCTAGGATCAGGCCTCCTTTATCAATAAACTGTTTAAGAGCGTCTTTAAACCAGGAAATGAGCTCCAAGGATAATATCTTTCCGGCTCCCAAGTCATCTCCGTAGCTAAAGCCTCCGGGAATACAAACTATCTGGAAGTCTGAAAAATCAGATCTCTGCTTAAGGTAGTTTATATGAAAAAGCGAGGTTTCGGCCCCGGCTGATTGAAAGGCAAATTCAGTTTCTTTATCACAGTTGGTCCCGGCAGTCCTGATAATTAAAGCTTTGGGTTTCATAAATGATTAACGAAATTCCCCAAAAGTAGCCATCCAGGACCGGCGTAAATCTTCAACCTGGCTGTTGACTACTTCTTTTTGCTGGTGATTATAGATTACTAATTTCTTTTCATCGCAAACACAGCCGATAAGCCCTAAGGGCAGACCGGCTAAAGCTGATTCAAAAGCTTTCTGGTTCTCTTTTTTTACCTCAACAATAAACCGCGTAGGCGACTCAGAAAACAATATTTCATAATCAAACATGTTTTCGGCTTTAGGAACTTCTGCCAGAAATATATTTGCTCCTAAATCTCCCCCGATACACATCTCAGAAACGCTAACTGCCAAGCCTCCTTCTGAACAATCATGACAGGATTCAGTAAGTCCGCCTTCAATAGCCTGGCTGAGCTGCTTAAAAATATCTCTGGCAATTTTTTTATCGACTTTAGGCACCAGGCCTTTTTTAATATCTAGACTCCTGAAATATTCCGAGGCTCCCAACTCCGGCCTGCTAAAACCTAACACATAGATCAGATTGTCTTTGGTTCTAAAATGATTACTTTTAGCTTTACGCCAATCAGAGATCACCGACATGGCTGAGATCAAAAGGGTTCCCGGGATAGATATGTGCTTACCTCTAACATCGTATTCGTTATAAAGACTGTCTTTTCCAGAAATAAAAGGTGTCCGGTAATAAGTAGCGAAATCATAACAACCTAAAGAAGCCCTGACTAAAGATCCTAAAACCAGCTCATCTGCCGGCGAGCCCCAGCTGAAATTATCAAGAATAAAGGTCTTATCAGGATCTCCGCCGCAAGCCACGATATTACGCAAAGCCTCATCAATAGCTAAAGCCGCCATCCAATAAGGATCAAGATCAGAATAAAAAGGATTAATTCCGAAACCGATTACTACCGCTTTATCGCTTCCTAAATCCGGCCGGCTGACTGCCGCATCGCTTAAGGCGATGTTTTCAATCCCCGAAACCGCCTTGGTAACTGAACCGGCCTGGACTTCATGATCATATTCCCGGATAACCCAATCTTTACAAGCGATATTAGGCCGGCCAAGCAAGGCTTCTAAATCCTGGCTGTAAGAACTTTTGACTTCTAATTTTAAATCCTCTTCTTCATTATCTTTCCAAAAGGCCTTCTTTTTTAGCTGGGGTAAATTGAAAATAAAGTCTAAATCAAGATCACAAACCCTGTTACCCTGGTAGAAAAGTTCTAACTTGTGAGTGTCAGTGACTTCTCCAACTACTGTCAAACCTACATCTTCTTCATTGAAAATAGCTTCTAACTCTTTTAGGTGCTGAGGGCTGGTAAAAAATACCATCCGCTCCTGGGATTCGGATATCCAGATTTCAGTATAACTTATTCCCCGGTACTTTAAGGGAATTTTTTCCAGGTCAACTTTAACCCCGTGTTCGCTGGCTAACTCGGTTATGGCGCTGGAAATACCTCCGGCTCCGCAATCAGTGATCGCAGTGAATAAATTTTTATCACGAGCCCGCAATATGGCTTCGGTGAGTTTTTTCTCCTCAATAGGATTTCCGACCTGGACAGCAGTAGTCAAGCCTACTGTATGCTCATCAAGCTCTTTAGATGAAAACGTTGCTCCGTGGATTCCGTCCCTTCCGGTTTTTGCCCCGCAAAGAATAACTAAATCTCCGGGTTTTGACTTTTTGAAAGACTTTTCCTTAGGTAAGATTCCCAGAGTTCCGCAGTAAACTAGTGGGTTGCCCAAAAAGCGCTGGTCAAATAACACGGCTCCGGCGACTGTGGGAATGCCCATGCGATTTCCATAATCTCTGACCCCTTTTACTACTCCTTTTATTATCCGCTTGGGATGAAGCAGGCCAAGAGGAACCTGATCATGAGCCATCTGCCAGGGTGAAAAACAAAATATATCTACCGAAGCAAAAGGCTTAGCCGCGCAACCAGTACCCAGGATATCCCGGATAACTCCGCCGATACCGGTCGAAGCTCCTCCGTAAGGCTCTAAAGAAGACGGATGGTTATGGGTCTCGACTTTAAAACAAATGTTATTTTTATCATCAAACTTTACTATCCCTGAATTATCTTCAAACACTGATACACAATCGGGCGAGGAGATATCCTTAGTCGCTTTCATCACTGTTGATTTAAGAAGGCTTTTTATGGTCTCCTGCTTTACGATCTTATCCTGGCTGTCTTTATGCACATATTCGATTAAGCCGCGAAAGGTCTTGTGGGCGCAATGCTCAGACCAAAGAGTAGCTACAGTCTCCAGTTCGCAATCAGTAGGGTTGCGTTTGAACCGCTTAAAATAGCCTTGGATTATTTTCATCTCATCCAAGCTTAGAGAAAGACAGCCTTTTTTAGAGATCTCCTGGAGTTTTTGATCGTCAGCCGAAAGCAATTCCACAGTTATCAAGTTGAAATTATAGTCGCTTCCGGAAAATTCATCCAGACTCTTTAACTTACAGGCGGCCGTATATTCCAACAAGTGTTCGATCAACGGATTATAAAGCATTCTTGGAGCTAAATATTCGATATCTTTTCTGGATAAACCCTCAAATTCAAAAAAGCTGGCAGTCCGGGCATTCTTAACCTCTAGAGATAACTCTCTGGCTGCTTTTTCCAAAGACAGGCCTACTGAATCACAGACCCCCGGATTGTAAGTAATTAAAATCTGATTTTCTTTGGGTTGAGACTTAAAAATTCCCTGAATCAAGGAATAATCTTCAGTGACCGGGTCGATAAGCAGGCAAGAAGCTATTTGTTTGACCTTATCTAAATCAAAATCAGCCTCAATAAGGTAGACTTTTGCCGTTTTTATGTTTGCAGGTTTAGCGATACCTAAATCGCTTATTGCCAAGGCAATCTTTAAGCAGGGATGCTTTTCCTTTGAAAATACGTCTATTCTCCAAATCATCTATCGGTAGATTTTTTATGAATAAGATTAATTGACGGCCGGGCCGAAACAACTAACATGAACGATCAAGATATCCCTGTTCTCTTGTAAATCTTATCGACATTGGAAAGATAAGCATAAGGATTAAAGATCTCCTCAAGCTCATTTTTGGTCAAATTCTTTTTTATCTTAGCGTTAACAAAAGCTTCTTTTTTAAAAGATGAATTTTTATTGATTACCTTCAAGGCTATGCCCTGGACAATATCATAAGCCCGGATACGCGAAAACCCCTTATCCATGAGTTTAGTCAATAATTTCTGAGAATAGATAATCCCCCGGTTCAGCTCTATGTTTTTAAGCATATTTTCAGGATAAACCGTTAAATCCTTGATCAGATTCTTAAATTTTTTAAGCATATAATCCAAGCCGATAGTCGAATCAGGAAGGATCACCCGCTCAGCCGACGAATGGGATATATCGCGTTCATGCCAAAGGTTGATATTCTCATAAGCCACCAGCATGTTAGCCCGTAAAACCCTGGCCAGGCCGCAAATCCGCTCGCAAATAATCGGGTTCTGTTTATGGGGCATGGCGCTTGAACCTTTCTGGCCCTTGTAAAACGGCTCTTTAGCTTCATTGACTTCACTACGGTGCAAATGCCTGATCTCAGTGGCAAACCGCTCTAAAGTCGAACCGATCAGGGAAATAAGCGATAAATAATAAGCTATCCTTTCCCGGGAAACTATCTGGGTTGAGACTAAAGCCGGGTTTATTTTAAGTTTACGGCAGATATACTCCTCGACTTTAGGCTCAAAATAAGCAAAGTTACCTACAGCTCCGGAAATTTTCCCGCAGGCAACAAATTTTAAGCTTTCAGCCAGCAACCTTCGCTCCTCCCTTAAATCATTGTAAAGGTATAAAAATTTAAGACCGAAACTGTAAATCTCAGCATGAACACCATGAGTCCTGGCCATACAAAGGGTATCTTTGTATTTAAGGGCTTTGTTCTTTACCGCATCTAAAACTGCGTCTAAATCCTTAAGAATTATTTGGGTAGCATCTTTAATCTGCGAAGCTAAAGTGGTATCTAAAAGATCTGAAGAAGTTAGGCCCCGGTGCAGATACTGGGAATTTTCGCCGATTTGTTTTGAGATGTGCTTTAAAAAAGCGACTATGTCGTGGTGGGTTTTTTCTTCGATCCGCTTGATTGCCTGGGTTGAAATCTTTACTTTGGAAAAAGACTTACTTACGCCCTTGGGGATTTTGCCCTGTTTTTCTAAAACTTCACAAAGTAAAGCCTCGATCTTTAAAAAGCGTTTAAACTTTTCCTCATCGCTCCAGACTTTAGTGATTTCTTCGGGACTGTAACGTTCGATCACCCCTAAAACCTCCTTGGTTAGCAAGGCTATTATATTACCAGAACATTTTTAAGGAGTCAATTAAAATAGGCTATTTTTTTAAAGAAAAACTCTCAGATTTATTGGGAAATTTACCTTTTTCCACCTCGCGGACAAACCGGCGGACAGCGGTTTTGGCTTGAGAAAAAAGGTTTAGATAGGCGCGGGTAAATTTAAGCTTTTTGCCCTGATAAAGGCCTAAAAAATCATACAAAACCAACACCTGGCCATCACAATATTTTCCGGCCCCGATGCCGATAGTGGGGACTTTCAGGCTTTTAGTGATCTGGCGGGAAAGTTCCAAAGGGATACACTCTAAAACCAAGCTAAACACTCCTAATTTCTCTAACTGCTTAGCCTGTTTAAGTAAATTGTCGGCTGAAAGTTTATCTTTACCCTGGACTTTGTAACCGCCTAAAAGGTGAGCAGTTTGAGGAGTAAGGCCGATATGGCCCATGACCGGTATTTTATTCTTAATAAGTTTTTCGACTACATAAGGGCATTTTTGGAACCATTCGATTTTAACTGCATCAGCCCCAGCAGCCATAAACTTCTTTGCGTAGTAAAGACATTTTTTAGGATCTTTTTGATAGCTGGTATAAGGCATATCAGCAACTACTAAAGAATGTTTTACTGCTTTAGCTACTGCCCGGGTATGATTAAGCATCTCAGTTACGCTTACTCGGCGAGTTTCCTCCATCCCCAAAACTACATTAGCCAAAGAATCCCCGACCAAAATCATATCTAAACCAGCTTCGTCTAAAACCTTGGCAAAAGAATAATCATAGCAGGTAAGCATAGAGATTTTGCTGCGACCTTTCTTTTTAATAATATCTTTTATGGTTATTTTATTCATCTTGGCTCACTACCAATATTCTCGCCATTAAGGGATTTTTGGCAAGAATTTTATCGGCTGACTCTTTTCCCAGAATAAAAAATGCTGTAGCCAGGCTGTCGGCGACTGCACAGGTTTCACTGACCACGCTGACACTGATTATGTCGGTAACAACCGGGTAGCCGGTACGCGGGTCAACCAGATGGGAATAACGCTTACCCTGATAGTCAAAAAACTGCTCATAATTACCGGAGGTGGCCACGGCCTGATCGACTAATTGGAGGGGCGGATAATTATTCGCCCCTAGGGAATTTCTTTTTTTAGGATCTCTGATCCCTACCTTCCAGGGTTTACCGCGATTTTTACCCAAGCAGTGCATATCGCCGCCGGCATTGATCAAAGCACTGGTTATGCCTTTTTCTTTTAACCTGGCTACTGCCTCATCCACCATATAACCTTTAGCCACTGCTCCTAAATCAATCGCTATCCCGACTTCATCTATAGTCACAGTTCTATTTTCAAAATCTACCTTAATACCCTCCATACCTGCGGAGTTTTTAATCTGCTCTATCAGTTCCTTTGCCGGCAGAGCGTTTATCTTGCCTTTAGCAAACAGCCCTTTCCAAAAACCATATAAAACCCCCTGGCTGACGTCAAAAACCCCGGAAGTCAAATCATAAATCTCCCGGGACAGTTTTAAAACAGCAATTAAATCATCCGAGGCTTTGAATGGCTCAAGGTAGGTTTTATTCAAACGGGAAACTTCTGAATCCGGATCGTAATTATTAAAAATTCCTTCCAAGCGCTTAAACTCCTGATAAGCAATTCCGGCAGCTCTTTTGTCGGGTGAAGTTACCTCTAAATAGGTTCCGGCAACCACAAAAGTGTTCTTATGCAGCGGCCGGGTGCAGGAAATAAAGATCAAACCTAAAATCATAGAAATAAAAACAATTTTTATTTTTTTAACCATTTTTCTAGTTCTCCTAAACTCATGCAATTTACAATGTCGCTACTGGTAAGCCAGGCTCGACGGGCAACGCTAATACCTAAATCAATTAACTGCAACTGCTCAACTGAATGGGAATCGGTATTTAAAGCCAGTTTTACTCCCCGCTGTTTTGCCTGCATTGCACTGATATCGTTTAAATCATATCTTTCGGGATGACAGTTGATCTCCAAAGCTACCCCATAGTCAGAAGCTGCCTTTAAAACCTCCTCTAAATCGATCTGGTAAGGATCACGCACCCCCCAAAGGCCGCCGGTAGGATGAGCGATAAAATTAACGTATTTATTTTTACAGGCCGAAATAATCCGTTTGGTCTGTTTGGCTTTAGGCTGTTTAAACCCACTGTGAATGGCCGCGATCACAAAATCAAGCTCTTTTAAAATGCTCTCCGGATAGTCAATACCACCTTCGGCTAAAATATCAACTTCTGTACCGGCTAATACTTTTATTCCTTTTAATTTCCGGTTAATTTTCTCTATCTCTTCGATACTGTCTTTAAGCTCTTTTATTGATAAGCCGCCGGCGACTTTTAAGCTCTGCGAATGATCAGAAATCCCCAGATATTTATAGCCACGCTTTTGGGCAGCTTCAGCCATCTCCTGAATCGTATTTTTTCCATCACTATAGAGGCTGTGAACATGAAAATCGCCTTTCATCTCTTTAGTCTCAACCAACTTCGGTAGATTGTCTTTTAAAGCTGCCTCGATTTCTCCTCGGTCTTCTCTTAACTCCGGAGGGATATAACTCATCTTTAATAAAGAAAAAATACCCTCTTCGGTTTTACCGGCTAACGGCTTGGGCGCACGGCTGTGCGCCCCTACATTAACGGAAAATACTCCGTATTCATTGATTTTATAACCCTTTTTCTGGACATAACCGCGTAAGGCGATATTAAAGCTTTTTGAGCCGGTAAAATAAAGCAGGCTTGAGCCAAAACTTTTTTTATCTACTACCCGCAAATCAACCTGGACATTATCTCCACCGGCAATCACTGAAGCTTTGGTTTCACCGTGGCTTAAAATTTCTTTAACCGGCGCTAATCTGGTAAACTTTTCAATAACTGTTAAAGGTTTTGACGAAGCAACCAAGATATCAATATCTCTTACGGTTTCTTTCTGGCGGCGTAAAGACCCGCCTACCTCTATCTTTTCTACTTCTTTTAACTTCTTAAGCTGGCTTAAAAAATCCTCAGCTATTTTTATAGCCTGGGGAAGAAGCAAACGAGAACTACCTTCTTTAAGAAGTTCAATCCCTCTTAAAATATTCTTCTGAGTCTTTTCCTTAATCCCCTCTATCTGGCCTAATTTACCCGAACGGGCATATTTTTCCAACTTTTCAATACTATCGATATTAAACTCCTGATAAAGGCGTTTTACAGTTTTCGGGCCTAAGCCTTGGATATTCAGCATTTTAAGTAAGCCTTCGGGAATCTCTTTTTTTAATTGTTGGTAATAAGTTAACGAACCAGTAGAAAGCAATTCCCTGATCTTTGAAGCTAGGTCAACTCCGATCCCGGGGATCTCAGTAAGTTGCCCCTTGTCAGCTATAACTTCTAACTCCGAACCCAGCTGCTCTACTCTTTCGGCGGCTCGTAAATAGGCTCGTATTCGAAAAGGATTTTCACCCTTAAGCTCCAGTATCTCGGCAATTTCCCGAAAAATAACAGCGATTTCCTGACTATTCATCTTAAGCCTTAATTAAAACCGGTATGGTTATTTGGGTACTTTATAAGCAGCGGTAACCTTATTCTTTATCCCGCCCCGGGAAGTAAATTCTCCGGTTACAGTAAGCTCATGAGGATTTAAAACTTTGTTTAAATCCTCTAAGATCTTATTGACTGCATGCTCATTGTATACCTTTACATTACGAAAGGCATAAAGGTAATATTTTAAGGATTTAAGCTCGATCAGCTTTTTACGCGGTATGTAGCGGATAGTCAAATTAGCAAAGTCAGGCAGGCCGGAATAAGGGCAAATACAGGTAAACTCATCAGTGGTTGATTCAACGTTGATTTTACGCTTAGGGTATTCATAGTCAATAGTCTCAAGAATAGTGGTGTCGATTTCTTGAGGCAGACAAGGTTTCCCGGCAGTCTTTTTAGCCTTTTTTTCAGCCGGATCTTGGGGTCGTTGCTGGTAAATCATAAGGCCCTATTATACCAAACTTTCTCCGGCCGGAGAAATAAAAAATAACTGAGCTGATTTAATTAAAAACCGAGGACTCGGTAGAAATCAACATGTATTGCGAATATGAAGTAGCATTCCAACGATGCTGGCCGCAAGCCCGGCCCGGGCCATCAGCAACACATGTCGCATTCGAAGACTCACCGTCAATCTGGATATCCAACTTCTTAATTGTCTCTAGCGGCGTACTGTTTATGGTGATATACCTTGAGCTGGGAGGATTAAAGCTACCGGTAGCATCCATAATCGACCAGTTGACTCCAACATCATTAGTTAAGTTGTAAACACCTCCCCAACGGGTCTTAGCCGGCCACATTTCAATATAAGGGCCATCCCAACCAGAAATGCCTCCCCCATTAATATCAGCACAAACAGTAGTGTTATTCTGATTTTTTAAAAGGGCTTCTTCGCAATCATCAACCGGCCAATTACCAGTATCAGCATAAAAAGCCATCGAAGCGGTCTTAATGGTGCGAAAATCAGCGATAGTAGCCGAACGATTCGCCTTCTCAATAACCTTAAAGGCATTAGGAGCGATAATCGCAGCAAGAATAGCGATGATGGCGATGACTACGATTAGTTCGATAAGGGTGAATGACTTTTTCACTTTGCTCTCTTTAAGGAAATTAAGTTGCTAGATATTTCTAATACGGCTTTGGTTCACCAACGTATAAAGCCGCTGAACCGTCTGTATACCAATAAGTATTCATCATGCCTTCATAAGCGTTTTTTCCTTCAGGGTCTATCATTGAGTCTAAAGTAATCACTTGACGTTCATTAGCAAACCCATTGATAGCAACACATACCGCATCTGTAGTATCCTTCACCCCATCGCTATCTAAATCAAAAGTTGAATAAAAATCTATACACCATTGGTTGTCGCAACAGGGAGACGATAAGCTTCCCTCTGCTATATAGTATATGCCGGTGTAAGGCTGGCCACCAGTACCAAGACGAACGATCATTAAAGAACTTGTTGCTGGGCCGTTTAAATAAGGCCCATCCCAACCTGTTGCACCCGGATCACTTAATAGCGGATTTGTGCTGTTTTGAATATAATTAGGCAAGCAACCTAGGCCAAATAAGGAGGCAAATGGCCATTTGCCAGTATCAACCCGAAAGGTCAGGAAAGATTTCTTAATAATTTTAAGCTCAGCTAAGGTTCGGGCAATTTTGGCCTTTTCAATAGCTCGAAAGGCATTGGGGGCGATAATGGCGGCAAGAATAGCAATAATGGCAATAACTACAATCAGCTCGATGAGAGTAAATCCTCTCTTCATGGTTAAATTATAACACCCGGAAAGGATTATTCAAATAGTGATATTTTTGTAGTGTTTGATGCGTTGAGGATCGCCGGCCTGATCCAAAACAATACAAACCGCATCTAGCCTGTAAGCGCCTAGATATCCCTTGCTAATAGCGTAAGCCAAGGCGCCGCGGCAAAGCCGCTTTATTTTACGGGTAGTGATTGCTTCTTCCGGCGAACCGAACTCCTCTCCAGCTTTGGTCTTTACCTCAACAAAAATCAAAGTTTTTTTATCCCGGACAATCAGGTCAATTTCGCAATATCTGGTCCGATGGTTCTGCTCGATGATCTTATAGCCTCTTTTCTGCAAATAACCTCTGGCAATTTGTTCTCCTAAATAACCGATTTTAAGGTTATCCATTTTTATTTTCACGTAGACGGTACTGCAAAGCTTCGGCCATATGAGAAACCTCTATTTCCTGGCTGTCTTCTAAATCGGCGATAGTCCGGGCCACTCGGATCATTTTAAAAAAAGAACGGGCTGAAAGATTAAAATTCATGCCAGCCTTAATTAAAATTTCAGTCACCACATCACAAAGCCGGCAATATTTTTTAATCTGCCTATTGCGCATTTCAGCGTTAGTGTAAATACCTTCTTTAATAAATCTTTTAGCTTGAACTTCTCTGGCCCTGATTACCCTTTGAGCTATTAGTTCTGAAGGCTCCAACGTTTTTCTCACTGTTTCATCGCCGGAAAGCTCTTTAACGTTTACTACCGGTACTTCAAGGCAAAGGTCTATACGGTCTAAAATCGGGCCGGAAATCTTTTTTCGATACCTTTCTATTT
Source organism: Candidatus Omnitrophota bacterium (assembly GCA_018826075.1). GTDB lineage: Bacteria > Omnitrophota > Gorgyraeia > Duberdicusellales > 4484-171 > JAHKAJ01. The sequence continues at coordinate 14,800 of JAHKAJ010000026.1, read as the reverse complement.
CCCGCGGCCGGCAAATGCAGACTTTTTTAGGATGATACAAATACCCGCAAGGACAAGGATTGGCTGAAGCTAAAAGAATGAACTGACAGGGAAAAGTGCTTTTCTCCCGGCTGCGGCAAATAGTTATCCGGCCGTCTTCCAAAGGTTGTCTTAAGGTCTCTAGGGCCATTCGCGAAAATTCATTAAACTCATCAAGAAATAACACACCTCGATGGGCTAAGCTGATTTCGCCAGGCCTGATATGGCTTCCTCCGCCAATAAGCCCGGCGTCGGAAATGGTATGGTGTGGAGAACGGAAAGGACGGGTTCTGATCACTGAGCCTAATGGTGGGATCAGCCCGGAAGCAGAATAAATCTTAGTCACTTCCAAAGTTTCTTTATCATTCAATAAAGGCAGTATTCCCGAAAAGGCTCGAGCCAACATGGTTTTGCCCGAACCGGGGCTGCCAACCATAAAAAGGTTATGTCCTCCGGCGGCGGCGATTTCTATTGCCCGCTTGGCCCGTTCCTGGCCTAAAATTTCGGACATATCAAATTCTGCTGAAATACAAGGTTGCTGGCCTAAACAATGCGTTGCCGGCTTAATATCGATTTGCCCGCAAAGAAAAAGCAATAGTTGATTAAGGCTATCTATCGGATAGATATTAACTCCCTTGATAATAGCTGCTTCGTTTGCTGAAAGCTTGGGGATAAAAATATTTTTAATTCCTCTCTCTTTGGCAAATAATGCTAGCAATAAAGCGCCTCTGGTGTGACGCAAAGTCCCGTCCAAAGAAAGCTCACCAAAAAATAGGCTTTTTTTAGGCAGTGGACAACCGGTAACTGCGGTTAAAATGCCTACCGCTATCGGTAAATCATAAAAAGAACCCTGTTTAGGCACATCAGCCGGAGCTAAATTAACCACGATCCTTCGGGAAGGAAATTCAATATTCGAATTTACAATTGCAGTCTTGACTCTCTCTTTACTCTCAGCCACAGTCTTGGTAGGTAAACCCACAATCTCGAAAGCCGGTAATCCTCTACTGGCCACATTTACTTCTACCTCCATAGCCAAAGTCTCTAACCCCAAATTCAAAGCCGAAGGAACTTTAACTAACATAATATTTACCTTCTTCTTCATTGACTAAACCGCGTAACTGCATAAGCGAAAGCGTGGCTCCCAAATTAGCGGATGCAGTATGTACCAGGCGAGACAAAACGTCGATTTCTCTTGGCTCCTGGGCTAATTTTTCAATAATTTTCCGCTCTAGGAAATTTAAATTTTTTTGCCGCGGCCCAGCACCGTATGCTCCTGTGGATTTTAATCCATAAACCTCTAAAATATCATCTGCGCTGGTTACCATACTAGCCCCTTCCTTAATCAACTGCAAAGTGCCTTGAGAAACTGAACTGGTCAGCGGGCCGGGAACGACAAAAAGTTTACGGCCAAATCTTTTGGTTAAATCAGCCGTAATCAAAGAGCCACTCTTTAAACCAGCCTCAACCACTAAAGTTGCCTGAGACAATCCAGCTACGATCCGGTTTCTCCGTGGGTAAGTCCAAAGTCCGGGAGGAGAACTACCTTCGATCTCTGAAATGATAAGGCCGTTTTTAGTTAAAATCTGCCGGTAAAGCTCGTCCTGATATTCAGGATGGATGAGGTCAATGCCGCAAGGCATCACGGCAATGGTCTTTCCGTCTACCGAAAGAGCTGCCCGATGGGCTTGGGCATCGACCCCATACATAAACCCTGAAACAATAGTCACCCCTGCTTCTGCCACTTTAGACACTAATTCATCGGTGACTCTACGGCCATAGCTGGTCATCGCTCTTGCGCCGACCACAGCTAAGCAGCACTTAAAAATACCTTCGCGCCATCTACCTTTATAATAAAGCGACTCTGGCGGCTGGTGAATACCTTTAAGCAAGCAGGGATACTTTGAACTATTGATTGTTACTATCTTCATAGGCTGCTAAAACAGCTTCGTTGATAGACTCCCGAGCTGCATCAGTCAAAGGCAAAACCTGGTCAAACCACTTTCCGTTTTTGGTAGCTTGGCGAGGCAAACCCACAAACAAACCATTCTTACCTTCGACTACCCTAAACCCCTTTACCAGAAACTCATCCGAGATAGCCAGATCACAAAAAGCTTTAGTTGGACCATCCCCCTCAAGCTTGTGAAGCCTGGCAACCTTAAACTCTAAAACCATAAACCACCTCCTTTTTTACCCACAAAACCCTATTTTTTTCAAATTACATTTTATAATACCTTTTAACTCCTCTCATCTATATAGACGTATAAGAAGGCTAAATTCTTTCAAAAATTTTAACTTTTTTTATGAAAAGAGAAAAAGGCTTGAAAATAAAGGAACGGTTGACCTATTTTTCCGAGCCGGGGTCGGACAAATCTTTCCGAGCCGGGGTCGGAAGGAAATTATTCTAAAAATAGCCTTTTGATGTCGGCTAACTCGCGCTGATAATCTATCTGTGAATTTACGAATTCCGGGTAACTTTCAGGCACAACATGCATTAATTCAGAATAATTACATAATCCCTGACCTTCCTTTATCAGGCCTAAGAATTCCTGATAAGAAGAAAATGACCAATTTTGAGGTTTACTAACCAAATAAGCCGTTGTTGGATTTAAATGAATATATCTCGTTAGATGCGCTAGCTGCTCATCAGTCTCTACCAGCACATTGCTAAACCTAGACTCCCACAAGGGACCTTTTCTTCCGGTTTTAATATTAAAATAGTGGGAATAACTATTTAAAATATTATTCATATATTGGACAACACCATCTTTCCTTAATTGTTGCAAAACTAAATGGATATGGGTAGGCATAATGCAGTAACAAATTACTTCCACTAATTTTTCTTTAGAAACTGAATATTTTTGATTAAATTTCTGTTGATTTTTCGCATTGAAAAAAACAGAAAATTTAAAAGCTGGATTTTCCACTTGGTAATATTTAAATAAAGCTCTCATCCTTTCGCACTCTTTATCATCCCGAAAAATCGTATAGCCGGCTATACTCTTAGACAAAATATGATAAGTTTCACCTATCGCCAAAGGAATTTTTCTCACTGGCATTTACCCCTCCTTTTTTTCCGAGCCGGGGTCGGACAAATCTTTCCGAGCCGGGGTCGGACAAACCCTTCATATATATAGACGCTTGAGGAGGCTAAATTCTTTCAAAAATTTTAACTTTTTTTATGAAAAGAGAAAAAGGCTTGAAAATAAAGGAGCGGTTGACCTATTTTTCCGAGCCGGGGTCGGACAAATCTTTCCGAGCCGGGGTCGGAAGGATTGGTTATCTTTTGAGGCGGTGGGAGATTTCTTCATCTTTTTCCTGGGAGTGGTGACGCCAAGAATCAAGCACCATGATCAGGGTACGGCCGCCTTCTGAGTTTAAAGCCCAGCGGATACCGAAGATAAGCGTAACTACTAAACATTGCATAAAGTATTTAGGAAAAATAAAGGAAAAAACAAAAGCAATGGCCGCGGCAATTAAAGCATAGCTGCCGACCTTTGACTTAGTTTTAGGTATACCCAGCCGGGTTTTAGTTTTATCGATTAATTCTTTGGGCACTGGCTTAAGTTTGGCTTTCCTGGATTCAGAAGCAACCAGATAATTCTTAATCAGTTCTTCAATTCTGTCCATATTCCTCCTCTACTTATATAGACGCAACAACTTGACAGTTTCTTTCAATTATTTCAAAAATTTTCATCGATCCCTCTATTTTGTAACGCCTGTTTGACTTTTTCTTTAGTCCGCGAGATTATCGTAGAAACCGTATTCAACGGTATAGCTAAATCTGCGGCGATCTCTTTATGAGTCTTTCCTTCAAGCAAATTCAGAGAAATAATTTTTCTCTCCTTATCCGGCAGGCTATCAATAATCTCTTTTACCAGATCAGCGCTATCCCGGATAAAAAAATCTGGTTCTAAAGTATCATTTCTAAATACTATTTTATCCAAAACCAGATCTTCTCGGCAGTTGATTTTCTGACGGATAAAATCAATGCTCCGGCTGGAAGCTACCCTGGCTACCCAACCGGAAAGGCTTTTCGGATCTTTCACTTGAGTCAATTTTCGGTCTTTAAGAATAGATAAAAAAACTTCCTGAAATATATCGTCAATATCAGCCTGGTTAGATTTAAAATTACTTAAGCCTAAACATCTTTGTATAGCCCAGTAGACTAACTTAGAGTATTTATCGATAAATATACCCCAAGCTTTTTTATCTTCTTTAAGGCAACGTCTGATCAGTTTCTGCTCGCTCATAAATAGGTGCGACCTTTTTGTTTAAGACAAATAGTCGGCTTCGAAGTGGTAAGCGGTGAAGCTTCGTAAGACCGCCGAGACTTCTTCCTGGCATTTAGCCGGGATCTGCAAACGGTTGATCAAATCAAAGTCGCTGTTCTGGATATAATTGATGCAGCGTGAGGCCTGCTGGCTTAAAACCCGGATATCGCTTAATTTATTGCGGCACTGCGGGCAGACAAAACCGCCCCGGGCAACGCTAAAGGCGTTTTCCTGCTTAAGCAGGGCCTGACAGCTGATACAATGGTTAAGTTCGGGCTTAAACCCGGAAAGAGTGAGAAATTTAATCAAAAAGATACAAAGGGTCAATGTAGGGGCGACCCGCCGGGTCGCCCCTACGGTAATATCTTTACCCAATAAATCCAGACAATTCTTTATCAAATTAAAAATATAGGGATTTGAATCCCAGATCTCGATCGTCCGTTCAATAAAATTAAAGATTCTGCCGGCTACTTTGGCCTTGGCTAAATCCGAACGTAAAAAATCATAATCGGAAATAATATCAGCGTGGGCGATTAGCCAGATCTCGCTCTTTTTAGGGTAAAAAACAAATTCATTAAGGCTGAAAATATCTATCGGCGAGGAAAACTCACGTTTATTGGTATAGAACCCCTTTAAGATACCGCGGATCTTGCCAAACTTTTCAGTATAGATGCTGGCGATCAGGCTGGTTTCCCGGAAATTATAGCGTTTTAAAACAAAACCTAAATCCTTTTGAACCATTATTTTATAACCCTCATTATCTGAAGCTGCTTTTTCTCCATTGCCGCACGCTTTATTTTACTACGGTCGTCATAACCAAGAAGGTGTAAAACCCCGTGAACGCAATAAAGCAGTAGTTCTTCCTGCCAGGGTAAATCTAGCTGCCCGGAAACCTTAACTGCCTCCTCTACCGAAACCACTACTTCTCCTAAATAATCCGGGTCAAAACAATCAGAAAGGTTAAAAGCGATGACATCAGTAGGTCGAGCCTTCTTGAAATAGCGTTGGTTCAAATCAGTGATAAGTTTATTATCGCAGAGGAGCAAAGATATTTTTTTACCAGAAATCGAAAGCAAGCGGGCGGTTTTAGTTAAATACCGGCGAAGCTGTTTAAGGTTTACTCTCTTTATTTTTTGGCGGTTTGTTATTTCGATTTTCATCCTTAGGATAGTTTATTCGGGTGTGGAAGATAGCGTTTAACATACGGGTAAAACTTTGGATAATTTTTTCAATGTCTTTTAGAGTAAGGTTACACTCATCAAGCTCACCTTCCATAAAGCGTTTCCTGACCACTTCCCGGACCATTTCCTCGATCCGCGAAGGAGTGGGTTCTTCCAGAGTCCGCGAAAGCGCCTCGATGGTGTCAGCCAGGGCGACTATGGCAGTTTCCTTTATTTGAGGCTTGGGGCCGGGATAGCGATACTCCTCTTCATGCATTCCTTCTGGTTCAAGCTCTTTGGCCCGCTGATAAAAATAATAAACCAGGGTCCGGCCGTGATGTTGGCTGATAAAATCAATTATTTTGGGATTAAGGCGGTATTTATTGGCTAAATCAACCCCATCCTTTACGTGGTTAAAAATAATCAGCTTACTCATCGAAGGCTTTAAATTTTTATGGACATCGCGGTAACTGACCAGGTTCTCAACAAAGTAATCGGGCTTGAGCATCTTACCGACATCATGGTAATAGGAACCGACCCGGGCCAGGAGCGGGTTAGCTCCAATGGCTTCAGCAGCTGCCTCGCTTAAATTGGCAACTACTAAAGAGTGCTGGTAGGTCCCGGGAGCTTCTAAAATCAGCCTTCGCAGCAAAGGGTGGTTAAAATCAGACAACTCCAGCAAAGAAACGTTAGTCACCACCTTAAAAATATATTCAAACACCGGTAAAAACCCTAAAACCACCCCTGAAGAAATAACTCCGTTAAGCAGGCAAAGCTTTAAAAGGTTTAAATCTATTCCCGATAAAACAAAAAAACTTTGCTGCCGCTCCATAAGAAAGGCAACTGCAAACTGGATAACTCCGGCGATTAACCCGGCCCGAATGATCTGAAAACGCCGCCGGGCCCGAAAAGTAAACATCGCCGCGGTTAAAGCGCCGATAAATAAGGCTATTCTTAAATTAAAGTTACCGCCGTCGATAGCCGAACTCAAAGAAGTAATAAAAATTATAAAAATTAAGGAAAGCTCTAAATTATTAAACAGCAGAGTGACCAGCATGGCAAAACCGATAGCCATAATACCGTAGCCGGAGATCCGAAAAGTAACTATAGTTAAAAGCGGTATCAACAGGCCGATCGCAGCCAGAATCGATAAATCCAGATAATTGGGAAGGTTGTCGATCTTTCTTATAAACCGGGCATAGACAAAAAGGATCAGGATCAAACCCAGCAGGGCAAAATCAATAGAGTAAATAAAAAAAACAAACCCGACAATACCGAAAAAAGTAATTCCGATAATCAGGCTGTCGAGGCTAATTTCTTTTTTGGCTATAGAAAGTTTCATAAGCTTGGATTATTTTCTGGATCAATGGGTGCCTGACTACATCTTTTTTTCCCAGGCTGACCCGCTTGATCCCCTCGATCGGTTCAAGTAAATGCAAAGCCTCAAGCAGTCCAGCCGGTTTTCCCTCAGGAAGGTCACTCTGGGTGATGTCGCCGGTAACCACAGTTTTTGAATCAAACCCTAAACGGGTAAGAAACATCCTTAACTGTTCACTAGTGCAATTTTGGGCTTCGTCTAGAATAACAAAAGCATTATTAAGGGTCCGGCCGCGCATATAAGCCAAGGGTGCGATTTCAATAATGCCGGTTTCCAAATACTCCTCTATTACTTCTACCTCCATCATATCATATAGAGCATCATAAAGCGGCCGCAAATACGGACCCAACTTCTCATGCATGTCACCGGGTAAAAAGCCCAACGATTCACCAGCCTCAATGGCCGGACGGGCCAGGATTATCCGGCGGACCTTTTTCTCTAACAAAAAATTAACCGCCATGGCCATAGCCAGATAGGTCTTTCCGGTTCCAGCCGGCCCGGTTGCAAAAACAATATCAAAATCACGCATCGCCTGGATATAACTGGTCTGGCCTTCGGTTTTGGGAAAAACCAGGCGGCGGCGGACTGAAGGGACCCGGATGCCTAGATGCTCATCAGTAACCATAGCCTCGCTGGAAAAATCACCTTTGCTCAAAGAACAACTGTTCAAATATTGGATTAATTCGGCTTCACTGAGATCAACGCCTTCTTTGGCCAACTCGATCATTTTTTCGATGACCTTGGCTGCCCGCTCCAGGGGGTCTTTGTTGCCTTTAAGCAGAAGGCCGCCTGAACTCATGGCCACGCTGACACCCAGCTCATGCTCAAGAAACCTGATATTCTTATCTTGCGGCCCGAAAACCGAAATCAAACAAGCCGGATCATCAATCGCTATTATCTTCTGCATTAAAGCCAAAACCTACTCCAAAGCCGGTATTTTAATCTTAGTTCCCGGATATAACCTATCGGGATTTTTAATCGCTTCGACATTATTATCATAGATCACTTTCCATTTTCTGGTAGTTCCGTAAAATTTATAGGATATCTTCTGGAGAGTGTCATCTTTAGTTACTGTGTAGAGAGTGTAATTTTCCGAATCAAAACCTTGGCCTAAGATTTCCACTTCCTGATCAAAATCTTCCTCTAATGTGGCTACCTGAGATGATGATTTTTTAGGGCTGGCTTCAGCCTGGGAAGAACCAAACTCTATCTCCACGACCGATATCTTACGGTTTGAGCTGAGATTACTTTTTTTAGGCTCTACCTTGGGCGTTCCCGATAAAAAACCCTGATTTCCTTCTACGGTAGTATCAATACGGGGTTTCTCCACTTCGTAAGTCCGAACAGTCATGCAGCCAACTGCAAAAATCAAACTGACCAATAACCATATTTTCTTCATCGATAGACCCTCCTTAAAATTATTTTCCTGTTTGTTCGGGTTCTGATAACTTCAAATTAAGCTCTTTGAGCTGTTTTTCCGAAACATAAGAAGGAGCGTCAGACAAAGGACAAACCCCCCTCTGAGTCTTGGGAAAAGCAATGACTTCCCTGATGCTTTCCGAACCACTTATTATAGCATAGAGCCGGTCAAGGCCAAAAGCAATACCTCCATGGACCGGAGCTCCGTGTTTAAAAGCCCGCAGGAGAAAACCAAACTTAGTTTCAGCTTCAGTTTCCGAAATCCCTAGAATACTGAAGATCTTCTGCTGCAGCCCAATATCATGTATCCTTATTGAGCCAGAACCCAGCTCCTGGCCGTTTAAGACCAAGTCATAAGCCTTAGCCCTTACTTTGGATAAATCGCTATCCAGAAACTGCATATCTTCAGGATGCGGCGATGTAAAAGGGTGATGGCACATCTGCCAGCTTTTTTCTTCAGGATTAAATTCAAACAACGGAAAATCCAATACCCAGGCAAAACGGTATTGGCCAGAACCGATGTCAGGTTTATCACTGTTGTATTTTTCGATAGCCTGTTTATGCGAAATCCGCTCAAAAGGAGTTTTAATCTCAACTCCTAAGGCCTTGGAAAAAACTCCAGCCATCATCCGTTCGATCAAGGAAATAATATCTTCCTGGTCGATAAAAGACATCTCCATATCCAGCTGGGTAAATTCCGGCTGGCGGTCTTTACGCAGGTCTTCGTCACGAAAACAGCGGGCGATCTGATAATACTTATCCATCCCGCCGACCATTAGAATCTGTTTAAAAAGCTGGGGCGATTGGGGAAGCGCATAAAACTTATTGGGGGAAAGACGCGAAGGAACCAGATAATCCCGGGCACCTTCAGGAGTAGATTTAGTAAGAAAAGGGGTCTCGATCTCTAAAAAGCCTTCTTGATTCAAGAAGTTTCTAAACTCCTGATTTAATTTATGCCTTAAAATAAAATTGTTACGGATCTTGTCGCGACGTAGATCAAGATAACGGTGAGTAAAACGGACTTCTTCACTGGCTTCGGTTGAATCGTCAACGCTAAAAGGCAGATCACAGGCACTGCTGATCACCTCTAAATCTTTAGCACAAACTTCCACTAAGCCGGTAGCAATATTGGGATTTTCAGTATTCTTAGGCCGTAAGCCTACCGCACCTTTGATCTTAAGCACATCTTCATTGCGGATTTTTTTTGCCTTTTCATAAGTCTCTTTATCCGGCTTAGGAAGAAAGACTATCTGGGTAATTCCGTAACGGTCCCTTAAGTCAACGAAAATGATCTTACCATGGTCGCGCCGGGCCGCTACCCAGCCGCAAAGCACCGCTTCTTTATTTACATCTTCCTTAGCCAACTCGCCGCAAGTGTGTGTCCGCAACATTTTGCTTACTCCTTTACTTTAAATCTATTATCTGAGACGCTAAATCCTCTATCTTAACCTCTTGTTGAGTTGACTTGTCCATGTCTTTTAAGGCCACGCAACCCCTTTGGTATTCATCGGAAGCCACGATAACCGTAAACCGGGCACCCAGGCGCTGAGCGGTACGCAATTGAGACTTTAAAGATTTCTGGTTATAATCACAATCTGCGCTAAAAGTTTTTTTACGCAAATCAGTTAAGATTTTAAATCCGGCCTCAAACAACTCTTCTTCACCGACAGCCACGAATACGTCTATTTTTTTAGTTTCCAGGGCTTTTCCTAAAACTAAAAGAATCCTCTCAATACCTAAGGCAAATCCTACTGCCGGAACCCGGGGCCCGCCTAAATCCTCTATTAGATTATCATAGCGGCCGCCGGCACCAATAGCATCCTGAGCCCCTAATTGAGAAGAGGTGATCTCAAAAACCGTCTTAGTATAATAATCCAGCCCCCGGACCAGGCAAAAATCGGTTTTAGGCTTTATTCCTAGATCGCCGAGTAAAGCTGTTAAATTCTTAAAATCCTGTTTACATTTCAGACAGAGATCTATGAAATGGCCGCCAGCTTGCTTTATATAATCACTACGGCAGCCTTTTTTACAGTCCAAAACTCTTAAAGGATTTTTTTCTAGCCTATTGCGGCAATCATCGCAAAGTTTATTTTTATGTTTAGTCAGATCGGCCTTAAGCCTGCGGCTAAAATTATCTTTATCGTCTTTACAGCCCAGAGAATTTAAAACCAATTCTTTTTCTTTTACTCCCACTGCCTCCAGGATTTTTAAACTTAGATCGATCATCTCAGCATCAACATAGAAACTGTCTGAACCGATGGCTTCAGCTCCCAGGTGATGGAACTGGCGCAGCCTTCCTTTCTGAGGCCGTTCTCCGCGAAACATCGCTCCGGTATAAAAAAACTTATGAAAATCTCCCCGTTTTTGTAAAGAATTTTGAAGGTAATACCTGACCACCTGGGCGGTGCCTTCCGGGCGTAGCACAATATCCTTGCCTTCTATTTTAAACATCTGGCGGTCTACAATATCGGTTCCGGTGCCCACGCCTTTTATAAATAGCTCTCTCTCCTCAAGCAAAGGCAAAATTATTTCCTGATACCCAAACCGCTGAAATATTTTTTCGGCGGCAGAAATCACCTTTTGGAAACTAAAAGCTTCGGCCGGGTTAAAATCCAAAGTCCCGCGTATGTTGTTATACGTTTTTTTCAATCCTGTTTCCTCCTGTAGACTTTGCGGAAAGATAACCTTGGAAGGGGAAATTATTGAGGCTCATTGGCGCTGCTCTGTAGGGGGCGCAAAATTTTGCGCCTCTACTTTATGTGTTTCTTCATTTCCAGGCCGGGCTTAAACACCACAGTCCGCCTTTCAGGAACCGGCACGACTTCTCCGGTCTTGGGATTTCTGCCGATCCTTTTCTTTCTTTTTTTGACCTGGAATACCCCGAAATTACGCAGCTCAATCCTTTTTCCAGCCTTGAGGGCTTGGAAAATCTCATCAAGAGTCCTCTGGACCACTTCTTTGACTATAACTTGTTTTACCTCGGTGTCCTGGCTGATTTTAAGAACTAAATCACGTTTTCTCATACTCTAAGTCTATCAACCGCAAGCCTTAGTGTCAAGTATTTTATCGGGACACATCCCATTTAAAAACTATTTCCTACCTTACACTTAATATGTCAATAAAATCAAGGCCTATTTAAATGGGATGTGTCCCGATTAGATGACTAGGGTTAAATTACCCTCTCCCACTAATTCGCCCACCTGGTGCAGGGATTGTTCGCTGACATTAATCGAAAAACTATCGGCAGTCTTGATTTTTACCCCTCCGAATTTAGGGTTTTTGAAGGAAAACAAAATAGGAATATTGCCTTTATTACTGGTAAAAACCGCCTTTAGCTTCTCCAGGGGAAGGTTGTTGCCTTCAATGAAAATATTCATCTGTTTTATGCTTTCAATGAGTTTTTCCAACGGTATGATCTTAGAAGCCAGGATCTTAGGCACCCTTTCTTTAGTCTCAACCTGGCCCTTTAAAGTAATAACCGCCTTCTCCCGTAAAGACAAGGCTGCTTCTTCATAAAGACGGGGAAAAACAAAAACCTCGATGCTTGCGGTTTCGTCTTCTATTTTTAGAATAGCCATCCGCTGGCCTTTTTTACGGGTAGTGATAATTTTTGCCTTCTCGATTACCCCGCAGATAGTTACTTCCTGGCGGCCGGGATGTTCAGAAAGTGTCGAAATCCTTTCACGCCGGACATAATTAACCACGTCGGAAAAAGAATGTAAGGGGTGGCCGGTAAGATAGATACCTAAAAGAGTCTTTTCAAAGTTTAAAATCTGGGCTAAAGGCCACTCCTCTACGTCAGGAACAGTTTCATCGCGGGGCATCTCAAAAAGGGTCAGCTGAGCAGTATCTTTTTTCCTGCCGCTTTTATCCAATAGCCGGTCAAGCAGCGCCATCATCTGGGCCCGCCGCAGCCCAAAAGAATCCATAGCCCCTGTTTTGATCAGGCTTTCCATAACTTTTTTATTAACTACCCGTGAATCTACCCGTTGGCAAAAATCAAAAATATTTTTAAACTTATCTTCCTTCCTGATAGCGACAATGCTTTCTAAAGCCGCATGGCCTACGTTTTTAATCGCTAAAAGCCCGAAACGAATATTATTATCCTCGGTCACCGTAAAATTGGTAAAGCTGGTATTGATATCCGGAGGTAAAACCTTAATTTTCATTTTAGCCGCTTCATTAACGTATTCAACCACCTTATCGGTATTATTACGCTCGCTGGTTAAAAGGGCAGCCATAAATTCAACCGGATAATGGGCTTTCAGGTAAGCGGTGCGATAGGAAATAAGTGCATAGGCAGTTGAATGGCTCTTATTGAATCCATAACCGGAAAAATAATCTATTAAGTCAAATATCTGGCTGGCTACAGCAGCCGGAATTTTATTTTTACTGCAACCCTCCATAAATAAGTGCCGCTGTTCATCCATAATCTCAGGAATTTTCTTACCGATGGCCTTTCTCAAAAGATCAGCCCTGGCCATACCAAAGCCAGCTAATTTTGAAACTATCTGCATGATCTGTTCCTGGTAAAGAATTATTCCGTAAGTTTTATTTAGAATCGGCTCCAGGGCCGGATGAATATAGGTAATCTGCCTCTTACCTTGTTTGCGGTTAATGAAATCATCGACCATGCCGCTGCCTAAAGGCCCTGGGCGGTAAAGAGCTAATACTGCAATTAAATCTTCGAATTTGGAAGGATGAATTTTAGTCAGAATCTCCCGCATCCCCCGGCTTTCAAGTTGGAACACCCCGACTGTGTCGCTCTGGGATAAAAGCGAAAAGGTTTTTTTATCATCCAAAGGTAAGTTGCCGATATCCAAATCTTTATTTTTGGTACACTTAACTATTTTTAGCGTCTCTTCAATCACGGTCAAAGTCTTCAAACCTAAAAAATCCATCTTCAGCAGCCCGGTTTTCTCCAAAGAACCCATATCAAATCCAGTGACTGTCTCACCATCGGATCCTTTTATCAAAGGCACTCTTTCAATCAACGGCCGGTCAGAAATCACTACTCCGGCGGCATGAGTGGAAGCATGACGGGAAAGCCCCTCAAGCTGCATAGCTACATCGATTAAACGTTTTATCTGAATATCAGCATCATAAACCTGTTGCAGTTCAGGGCTTAAATTCAAAGCCGCCTTAAGATTGGTGTTTTGGCCGACAGTATAAGGAATCATCTTGGCAATCCGGTCGACTTCAGCATAGCTTATCCCCATAACTCTTCCCACATCCCTGACCACAGCCCTAGCTAACATAGTTCCAAAGGTAATGATCTGGGCGACGCTATCTTTTCCGTATTTTTTAGCCACGTATTCAAGCACTTGAGCCCGTTTTTCATAACAAAAATCAATATCAATATCAGGCATCGAAATCCTGGCCGGGTTTAAAAAACGCTCAAAAAGAAGTTCATAAGCTAAAGGATCGACATCGGTTATTTTCAGAAGATAACTGACAATGCTTCCGGCAGCTGAACCGCGGCCCGGGCCGACCGGGATATGATTTTCCTTGGCAAATTTGACCAGATCCCAGATGATCAAAAAATAACTGGCAAAACCGGTTTTTTTGATCACACCCAACTCATATTCCAGGCGTTCTTTTACTTCTGGTTTAGCTGAAGGATAACGTTCTTCTAAATTTTGGTTACAAATCTTTCTAAGGCATTCTTCCTCGGTGTCCCCGCCGGGAATAGGAAAATGCGGCAGATGAATTTTAGAAAAATCCATAGTCAAATTACATTTCTGAGTGATCTCTAAGGTGTTTTTTATAGCCTCGGGGGTCTCTTTAAAAATATCCTTCATCTCCTGAGGCGAACGAAAATAAAAAGTATCGCTGTTAAATTTAAACCGGTTGGGGTCAGACAGCATACCTTGAGTCTGTATGGCCAAAAGAGCTTCATGAGCAAAAGCTTCTTGCTTTTCCAAATAATGGATATCATTGGTAGCTACTAAAGGAATGTCTAAATCCCGGCCGATCTTGATCAGCCCCTGGTTAACTTTTTTTTGTTCGGGAAGCCCGTTTTCCATGATCTCAAGATAGAAATTCCCCCGGCCGAAAATATTTAAATATTCATCGGCAGTTTTACAGGCACCCGGAAAATCATCGGCAAGGATCCGGGAAGCGACTTCGCCTTTAAGGCAGGCGCTGGAAGCGATCAAGCCCTGGTGATACTTATTAAGCAGCTCTTTATCCAATCGGGGTTTGTAATAGAAGCCTTCCAAGTGGGCCAAACTGACCAAGCGGATAAGGTTAGAATAACCCTGTTCGTCTTTAGCCAGTAAAATCAGGTGATGATTGCTGTCTAAACCAGGCTTATGCTCTTTATCGAAACGCGAGCCAGAAGCTAAATAGACTTCGCAGCCGATAATCGGCTTAATGCCTTTTTTCATACAGAGGCTGTAAAATTTTATCGCTCCGAAGATGTTACCGTGGTCAGTAATGGCCAAAGCCGGCAGCTTCAGGGCCACCGCCTTATCCACCAACCGGTCCAGATGACAGGCCCCATCTAAGAGGCTATATTGAGTGTGGACGTGAAGATGTACAAAATCGGCGTG
>JAHKAJ010000025.1 GCA_018826075.1 Candidatus Omnitrophota bacterium | reverse complement strand
CGAACTGCCGGATGGGCTGAATTTCCTGGCCGCACATCCCAATCTGCTGGTCTCTCGGACCTTTTCCAAAGCTTATGGGTTAGCCGGCCTGCGTATTGGTTACGGAGTAACTACTAAAGAAATCGCTGCAGTTTTAAATAAGATCCGGGAACCTTTTAATATCAACCGTTTCGCCCAGGTAGCAGCTTGGGAACTTTTAAATAACCAAAGTTTTGTACGAAAAACAGTTAGCTATGTAAATCAGGAAAAAAAATACCTTTACCGGGAATTGGCAAAGTGCGATCTTTCGTTTATTGCCAGTGCGACTAATTTTGTAGTAGTTAATTTCAAGAAAAATACCGAGAGTTTGAATACGTATTTATTATCTAAAGGAGTTATTATCCGTGAGCTTTCCGGTTGGGGTTTACCTAGCTATTTTCGAGTAACTATAGGATTAAAAAAAGAAAATAAAAAATTCATTAAACATTTAAAAGAATATATTGGAAGGAGTCGGCAATGATTATAGTATTTAAAAAAGGCGCCACTGAGCAGGAAGTAGGAAATCTTATAAAGCGTATTGAGCAATTAGGCTTAAAGGCTATGATTTCCAAGGGGGCTGAGCGGACTATCGTCGGGGTTATCGGCCCAGAAGATGTGATCCGACTGCAGCCTTTAGAAGTATTTCCCGGAGTGGAAAAGGCCATACAGGTACTTTCACCTTACAAACTGGTTTCCCGGGAATTTAAAAAAGAAGATAGTGTGATCGATGTAGGTAAAGGGGTCAAGGTCGGTTCCCGAAAGATCGCTGTTATTGCTGGGCCCTGCTCGATAGAAAGCGAAGACCAACTCAATGTAGTTGCTAAAGCAGTCAAAGAGGCCGGTGCTTCTATTTTAAGAGGAGGAGCTTTTAAGCCTCGCACCTCTCCTTATAATTTTCAAGGTTTAGGAGAAGGAGGTCTGAAGTTGCTAAAAGCTGCTTCAGATAAGTTTTCTATGGTTACGGTTACCGAAGTAATGGATCCCAGGGATGTCGAGTTGGTAGCCAAATATGCCGATATTTTGCAGATCGGAGCCCGGAACATGCAGAATTTTAATCTTTTGCGGGAAGTAGGCCAGACTAAAAAGCCGGTTATTCTAAAGCGGGGTTTAAGCGCCACCATAAAAGAGTTGTTGATGAGCGCTGAGTACATATTGAGTGAAGGAAATTTCAATGTGATTCTTTGTGAGCGGGGCATACGTACTTTTGAAGATTACACCCGTAACACTTTAGATATCAGTGCAGTTCCGGTAATAAAGATGTTGTCTCATCTGCCGATCGTGGTTGATCCTTCGCATGCTGCCGGAAAGTGGGGCTTGGTCAATCCTTTAAGCAAAGCAGCGGTTTCAGCTGGCTGCGATGGCCTTTTGATCGAAGTCCATCCTAACCCTCAGGAAGCATTAAGCGATGGTCCGCAGCAGTTGTTACCGGAAAATTTTTCCAGTTTGATGAAAGAACTTTCCAGAGTGGCTCAAGCAGTCGGCAGGCAAATATAATGGATTTAGCCAAAGTTAAAAAAATAGCGATAATTGGCGTTGGTCTGATGGGTGGGTCTTTAGCTTTGGCTTTAAAGAAAAAATTCCCTAAGTTGACTGTTTGGGGTTTTGCCCGCAGCCAGGCTTCCTACCGTAAACTTAAGCGGCTGGGTTTCTTAGACAAGGTTGAAACCGATCTAGCTAAATTGGTCAGCGATTCAGAGCTGATAGTCTTCGGTTTGCCGGTTGAGGCTATCTCTGTTTATCTTAAAAAAATATCGCCTTTTTTAAAAAAAGGAACGGTTATCTTTGATTTAGGAAGCACTAAGAGCTTGATTCAGTCTCAAGCCAAAAAAGTTTTACCTTCGGAAACTGTTTTTGTTGGCTGTCATCCGTTAGCCGGCAGTGAAAAAAGCGGCGCTGAACACAGTTTGAGCACCCTTTATGCTGGGTCGATTTGTTTTATAACTTCAGCCAAGAGTAAAACTACCCGGACAGTTAAAAGCCTTTGGGAAAGCCTGGGTTGCCGGGTCATCTTTATCGATCCGAACAGCCACGATCGGATCCTTTCGGCGATATCCCATTTGCCGCATCTTTTGTCTTTTTCCCTGGCTGATTTTGTCCCTAAAAATTATTTGGAATTTGCCACTCCCAGTTTTAAAGATTTAACCAGAATCGCTAACTCTCCGGCTTCGGTCTGGGCGGATATTTTTCTGGCGAATCGCAAGAATATACTTAAGGATTTAGAAAAATACCTTAAACTTTTGAAGCAATACCGAGAAAAGTTAAAACATTCCGATAAAACAGCAATTATAAAGTTAATCGATAAAGCAAACCTTAAACAAAAAAGAGTCAGATGATTATCGCCATTGACGGGCCGGCTGGTTCAGGCAAGACCACAGTAGCCCGCTTGCTTGCCGAAAAATTAAAAATATTTTATCTGGATACCGGGGCTACCTACCGGGCTTTGACTTATGCCGCTTTAGAGCGAAAAGTTGACGCTGATGATCCGCAAGCCCTGGGAGATTTGGCTCGAAGCCTTAAATTTACTGTCGAGGGCAGCAGGGTCTACCTTGACCAGGAGGATATCAGCCAACAGATCAGGCATCCCCGTATCGATAAAGCCATATCTAAAATTGTATCTTACTCCCAGGTCCGTCAGGTTATTGTAGAGTTGCAGCGTAAACTCACCCAAGGAAGAGATGCGGTGGTAGAAGGTAGAGATATAACTACGGTTGTTTTTCCTGACAGTAAATACAAGTTTTATCTTGATGCTGACCCCCAGGTTCGGGCCGAGCGGCGGGCTAAAGAGTTACAGGAAAAAGGCGTGAATATCAATTTTGATGAGGTTAAACAGGATTTAGAGAAAAGGGACTATTCCGATAAAAACAGGTCCGTGGGAGCTCTTAAGAAGTCTCAGGAGTCTATTCTTATTGATACGACCGGTTTGACCATCGAGCAGTCAGTGGAAAAGGTCGCTGACTATATTATTCCCCGCGGCTAAATAATTTTTTAATCTAAATGGACAACAGAGAAGAGATCAGAAATTTTTGCATAATCGCCCATATTGACCACGGGAAATCAACCTTGGCTGACCGTTTTCTGGATTTAGCCGGTGCAGTCAAGAGAGGTAAGACTAAAGAGCAGATGCTTGATAGTATGGACCTTGAGCGTGAACGGGGCATCACCATTAAGGCTAAAGCCGTCAGGCTGAATGTGCCGTTTAATGGCCGGCAGTATACTCTAAACCTTATTGATACCCCCGGGCATGTCGATTTTACTTACGAAGTGGCTAAATCCTTAAAGGGTTGCGAAGGGGCGATCATGTTGGTTGATGCTTCACAGGGAGTCGAAGCTCAAACTGTGGCTAATTTTCATTTAGCTTTGGAAAGTGATTTAAAAATCATCCCGGCACTTAATAAACTGGATTTACCTAGCGCTGACGTCAAGCGCTGTCTGAATCAGCTTTCTGATATTTTTGGGTTTAAGAATGAGGAAGTAGTTTTAGTTTCAGCTAAGGAGGGAACCGGCCTAGAAGAGCTTTTGGCCAAGATCATTCAAGAGATACCGCATCCTTCCGGCAGTCTGGAAAAACCTTTGAAAGCCCTTCTTTTTGATTCGGCTTATGATCCTTATAAAGGGGTTATTCTTTTTTTAAGGATTTTTGACGGAAAAATAAAACGCGGCGATTCAATAATCCTTATGCATCAGAACCGTAATTATAAGGTAGAGGAAGTGGGGGTGTTTCTGCCGGAAGCTGAAAAGAGAGAAAGCCTTTCCTGCGGTGAGGTAGGTTATATTTGTTGTAATATCAGGAATCCTGAAGAGATCGATGTCGGCGATACAGTAACCAGTACTTTGACTCCGGCCGAGAAAGCTTTTCCCGGATACAAAAAGATGCCGCCAATGGTTTTTTCAGGGGTTTTTCCTTCTTCGCCTAAGGATTATCCGGCCCTTCGTCAAGCAATGGAAAAGTTAAAGCTTTCCGACCCCTCGGTTACTTATGAGCCGGATAATCTGGGAACTCTTGGCCATGGCTTTAGATGCGGTTTTTTAGGCCTTTTGCATATGGAAATAGTCCAGGAGCGCCTGGAAAGAGAGTATAATCTAGACTTGATCCTTACTTCTCCTAATGTGCGTTACCGGGTAAGGTTAAGAGGCAAGCCGGATTTCCAAGATGTGGATATTCCTCACCAGTTTCCCGACCCGGGTGTGATTGAAGAGGTCCAAGAGCCTTTTGTAAGAGCCACGATTATTTCGCTTCCTGAGAATATGGATGCTTTGTGTGAATTGGCAAAATCCCGCCGCGGCGTATTTATTAAAATGGATTATCTAGGTAATGACCGGATCAGCCTTATTTTTGATTTACCGTTAGGAGAGATCGTAGTCGATTTTTATGATAATATAAAGTCTTTGTCTAAAGGTTATGCTTCACTGGACTATGAATTTACCGGTTACCGCAAAACCGAGATCGTAAAGCTAGATGTTTTATTTAATCTAAAAAAAGCCGAAGCTTTTTCGATACTGGTTCACAAGGAAAAAGCTGAAGGTAAAGCCCGTACGGTGGCTGACCGGCTGGGAGAGTTGATTCCCCGCCAGATGTATGAGGTAAAAGTCCAGGTGGCTACCGGCTCAAGGATTATAGCTTCCAGCCGGATTTCGGCTTTAAAAAAGAATGTTACTGCAAAATGCTATGGCGGAGACATCACCCGTAAACGCAAGCTTTGGGAGAAACAGAAAAAAGGTAAGAAAAAAATGAAGCAGTTGGGCAATGTCACTTTTCCTCCGGATGCATTTTTGGAAGTTTTAAAGATGTAATTATGAATAAGAAAAGCCAACTAAGAGAATGGATCGAAGCTTTAGTGGTTGCCGGGGTGATAGCCATATTCGCCAGGACTTTTTTCTTTCAAATCTATAAAATTCCTACGACTTCGATGGTCCCGACTCTCATGCCCGGAGACAAGATCTTTGTGAGTAAATTAAGCTATGGCCCTAAGATTCCCTTTACTAAATTACGGATAAGGGGATTTTCTCGGCCTCAAAGAGGCCAGGTTGTGGTTTTTGTGCCGCCTCATGACCGGAAAAAAGCCTACATCAAAAGGCTTATCGGTCTACCCGGGGACAAGGTCTTAATTAAAGAAGGCAACATCTACGTAAATGGCGAAATGCTGGTTGACCCGAGACTAACCCATTATTATTACAATCAGGGTGATTATGCCAAAGAAGGCAAGATTATAGTTATTCCTGAGGGGCGATATTTTTTTCTTGGCGATAACAGTATTTCTTCTTTGGATAGCCGTTACTGGGGATTCGTAGAGGAGAAAGACATAGTCGGTAAGGCAATTTTTATCTGGTGGCCGCCTAAACGGATAGTTATGATCGAGTGAAAAAGAGGAGGTGTGGTATGGGTGCTAAGTTTTTTCTGGTATTATTGTTGGTTAGTTTAGTTTTAACCGGTTGCACGACAGTCCAAAAAGGCGCAGCTACCGGAGCAGTCGTCGGTGGAGGTCTAGGGGCGATAATTGGTCATCAGTCTGGCAAAACTGGCACTGGCGCAGCAGTTGGGGCGGCAGTTGGGGGTATTGGCGGGGCTATAGTTGGAGAACAATTAGACAATAAGTTTTGTCCTACTTGTGGCAGAAGGTTTGCCGGTTCGGTCCAGTATTGCCCTTATGACGGAGCTACTTTAAAGACGATTGATAAATAGAGGCTTTCGCCAGTTATGAGTTTAGCTGATAAAATATCAAGTGTTAGGATAGTCCTGATCCCGGTTTTTATTTCTTTGTTGATATATTCCCGTTACCATCCGGTTTTAAGATACTTTGCAGTAGGAGTTTTTATCTTGGCGGTGTTAAGCGATTTTTTTGACGGTCTAGTCGCCAGGATTAAAAAAGAGAAGTCAGAACTGGGCCAGATCATCGATCCCTTGGCTGATAAGCTTCTTCTTTTGTCGGCCTTTATCAGCCTGTATCTTTTACATTTTAATATTTATCTTTGGGTTGTTTTGGTGGTGGTCAGCCGGGATTTGATTATTTTTTTTGGGGTTATAATTTTAAACCGGCTTAAAGCCGAGGTCGCGATCACCCCTTCTATTTTCGGTAAATTGACTACCTTTTCCCAGATGTTTACCATCCTTTGGATTTTACTGAGGTGGCCTCATTCTTTTTCTATATCCTTGGTGGCGGTGATCTTTACGCTGGTTTCCGGTATCGATTATTTTTTAAGAGGGGTGAAGGCGGTAAATGTTAAAAATAATTCCTCTGGTCGTTAGTTACATTTTAGGAAGTATCCCCTTTGGGTTTATAACCGTTTACCTGGTTAAAAAGAAAGACATCCGGACTTTTGGTTCCGGTAATATCGGCGCTACTAACGTAACCCGGGTTTTGGGAAAAAACTGGGGGATTTTCGTATTCAGCCTGGATTTTTTCAAAGGTTTTATCGCTCCCCTGATGGTTTCGCTTTTAGTTAAAAGTCCCGGAGCCTCTCTCTTTATTTTAGCGGCTTTGTTCACGGTCATCGGCCATAATTGGACTTGTTTTTTAAAGTTTAAAGGCGGAAAAGGAGTTGCTACCAGTATTGGGGCGATTTGCGGATTAGGGTTAAAGTTTCCGGCTTTGTTTCCGGTTTTGATCGGCGCAATCGTTATCTGGGTGCTGGTATTTTTTATTTCCAAAATGGTTTCCCTGGCATCTTTGATCAGCGCTTTTTCGTTTTTAATATTTTCTTTTATCGCTTATTTTAAATCCGGGCTTTCCTGGGAGTTCATTATTTTGTCATTAGCCCTTTTTTTATTTATTGTTTTGCGGCACAAGAAGAACATAAAGAATATATTGGGAAAAAAAGAGCTGCGGTTTTGAATCGGTTTGACAGCAAAAGTGGCTAAAGGTATAATCGGTTAATTAACAGAGGAGGTAAGATATGGCAAAGGAAAAAATCGAGTCGGCGAATAAACAGAAAGCTTTAGAATTAGCTCTGGCTCAAATTGAAAAACAATTTGGTAAAGGTGCGATTATGCGTTTGGGTGAAAGCATTCATCTCGACATAGAATCAATCCCTACAGGGATAATTTCTTTAGACCGGGCTTTAGGAGTCGGTGGGCTTCCCCGCGGCCGGGTGATTGAAATATTCGGCCCGGAATCTTCGGGAAAGACGACCTTGACCTTAAGCATTATCGCCCAAGGCCAGCTTAGCGGCGGGGTAGCTGCCTTTATTGATGCTGAACATGCTTTTGACCCTAATTATGCCCGCTTGATCGGAGTAAAGTTAGAGGAACTTTTGATTTCTCAGCCGGATACCGGTGAACAGGCTTTGGAAATCGTTGAAGCTTTGGTGCGGTCGAATGCCGTAGATTTGATAGTAGTCGATTCAGTAGCAGCTTTGGTGCCTAAAGCTGAAATAGAAGGTGAGATGGGCCAGTCACAAGTCGCCCTCCAGGCTCGTTTGATGAGCCAGGCTTTGCGTAAGCTGACGGCAGCGATAAGCAAGTCTAAATCCTGCGTGGTGTTTATCAACCAGCTGCGCGAGAAGATCGGGGTGATGTTTGGTTCCCCGGAAGTCACTCCCGGAGGAAGGGCTTTAAAATTTTACTCTTCGATGCGTATTGATTTGCGAAGGATTGCCACTATCACTACGGATTCAGGTAATGTCGGTATAAGGGTCAGGGCTAAAATAGTTAAAAATAAAGTTGCCGCGCCATTTAAGGAGGCGATTTTTGAGATTATGTATACCGAAGGAGTTTCTAAAATTGGGGCTTTGATCGATGCAGCTATTGATGGCGGATTGATCAAAAAATCCGGAAGCTGGCTTTCCTACAAAGATAAAAACTTAGCCCAGGGTAAAGAGCAGTTGCGAGCCTTATTGAAGGAAGACGAGGCCCTGCGCAAGGATCTTGAAACAGCTTTGGGAAACACAGCTGTCAGTTGATTAGTTTTTAAGCCGGTTGATTTTAAAAGGAGGCGGCAATGAAAAAGATCATACTTTTGGTATTGGCTAGTTTTATTTTGTCAGTTCAGCTTTCAGCTCAAGATCTATCGCTTTTAGAAAAACTGACCATTGATGTAGCCTCAGGCTCTGGCAAATCAGTAGTTTCTATAAGCAGTGAAGTAAAAGAAAACAGCAACAAGAAGATCTACTTTGGTTCACCTTTCGGTGAATCCGAAGGCGATCCTTTTGGGCGTTTTTTTGAGGATTTTTTCGGTGGGTTTCCTGAGCGTGAGTCAAAGCGGATCGGTTTGGGCAGCGGGGTGATTATTGACCAAGCCGGTTACATCCTTACTAATGAACATGTGATCTCCGGAGCCAGCAAGGTAAAAGTCAAACTTTACGACGGTAGAGAATTTGACGCTGAAGTCAAAGGCGCAGATGAAAAAAGCGATTTAGCAGTGGTGAAAATAAAAGCTAAAGGCCTTCCGGTAGCAAAGTTGGGAAACTCTGATGAGCTTAAAATAGGCAACTGGGTCTTAGCTATCGGAAATCCTTTTGGTTTTGCTATCGAGAACCCTGAGCCTACGGTTACCGTAGGAGTAGTCAGCGCTTTGCATCGGTATTTACCGGCTTTTGACCAGCGCCAGCAGAGCCATGACGATTTGATCCAAACTGATGCCGCGATCAACCCCGGTAACAGCGGCGGCCCTCTGGTAAATTTAAAAGGAGAAGTCATCGGTATAAACACGGCGATCATCACCACTTCCGGAGGCTACCAAGGCTTAGGTTTTGCCATCCCGATCAATAAAGCTAAAAAGATTTTAGACAAGCTGCTTAAGGGCGAAAGTATCCTCTATGGCTGGTTGGGTGTTAGCATCCAGAATTTAAATGATGATTTGCGTAACTATTTTGAGATCAAAGAAAAAGAAGGAGTAATCGTCCTTAAAGTCTATAAAGATTCTCCGGCTGAAAAAAGCGATATTAAAGAAGGCGATTTGATCCTTGAATTTGAAGGAAAACCGGTTGCCACCAGCCGCGACCTGGCCAGAATGGTTTCTTCGGCTGAGGTGGGAAAACAGGTGCCGCTTAAGATACTGCGTTCCGGAAAAAGGATCTCGACAACCGTAAAAATCGGCACTATGCCTAAAGATACCGAGCCGCTGGAAGTTTTCGAGAGCAGCAACGGAGTAAGTTTTCGGGGCATGAGTGTTGAAAATATTGACACCAGTCTTAAAAACCGATTCAGGATAAGCGGAAATGAGGGTGTGGTGGTAGTGGCTATTGAAGATAATTCACCAGCCGAAGAAAGCGGCCTTGCAGTCGGTGATGTTGTCAGTAAGATCGAGAATAAAAAAATAAACAACAAGCAAGATTTCCAGTCGGTAGTTGCCCAGATAAAGGGTAGCTGTCTGGTAAAGACTAACCGAGGCTATTTTGTCCTTAAAGAAAAATAGTGAAGGATTTCAATAAAGCTCTTAGTTATTCTTTCCTGCTGCTTAAATACCGGGCGCGTTCAAAGTATGAGATCGAACAGCGCCTTAAGCGAAAAAAATACAGCCCGTCGGTAATCAAGAGGATTATTCAGTATTTAGAAGAAAATAAATTCCTTAACGATCGGGAGTTTGCGGTTTCGTTTACTGCTGCCGCTTTGACTAAAGGCTGGGGCCCGCAAAGGGTTGATTTCTCGCTTAAAAATCTGGGAGTAGCTGCGGAGTTTATCCAAGAGGCCCTGGAGAATAAAGGGCCGTTTAAAGATAAGCTGGAGGCATTGATCAATCAGAAGATAAGTAAATGTCCGGGGCCGCGCGGCTATCAAAAGCTGTTAAGATTTTTGACTTCCCGGGGTTTTCAGTACCAGGATATTATTTTGGTTTTGCAAAAAACCGGCCTGGCCAAAGGTGATTTTTTTAAACGATTGAATAAAGCCCGATCAGAGTCATGTTAGAAGCTAAGACCGATCAATTACGAAAAATATACCTGGATTTTTTTAAGGCTAAAGCCCACAAAGTTTTTCCTTCGGATAGCTTAGTCCCTGATGATCCTTCGGTTCTTTTTACTTCGGCCGGAATGAACCAGTTTAAACCTTACTTTTTAGGTGAAAAAAAAGAAGTAGCTCGGGCAACCAGTTGTCAGAAGTGTTTGCGCACCGGTGATTTAGAGAATGTAGGTAAAACTCCTTATCACCATACTTTTTTTGAGATGCTTGGCAATTTTTCCTTCGGCGATTATTTTAAAAAAGAGACGATCGAATTTGCCTGGGAATTTCTGACTCAAGAGTTAAAGCTGTCCGAAAAGGATCTATGGGTTTCAGTGTACCGCAAAGATTGCGAAGCTTACCAGATCTGGGAGAAAGATATCGGCCTGGATAAAAATAAAATCGTTAAGTTGGGGGAGAAGAGTAATTTTTGGCCGGCTAATGCTCCTTTAGAAGGCCCTAACGGGCCTTGCGGTCCTTGTTCAGAGATATTCTTTGATCGGGGTAAGGATATCGGCTGCCGCAAGAGGAGTTGTAATCCTGATTGCAGCTGCGGCCGATTTGTTGAAGTCTGGAATTTGGTTTTTACTCAGTTCAATCGAATCGGGAAGAATGAATTAGAGCCTTTACCTCAAAATAATATTGATACTGGTATGGGTCTTGAGAGGATGGCTTGCGTCTTGCAAGGCAAAAATTCTAATTTCGAAATTGATATTTTAGCGCCGATAGTCAAAGCTGCAGGAAAGCTTATCAATATCGATAACCAAGATCAAAGAACAATGAGTTTAATCTGTGCCATTGTTGATCACGTTCGGGCAGCGACTTTTGCAATTGCTGACGGTGTCTATCCTTCAAATGAAGATAGAGGCTATGTGATTAGGAAGATTATTCGCAAAGCTCTCTGGAGTGCTAATCTTTTAGGGAAGAAAGAGGCTTTTCTTTATAATTTATCTACTAGCGTTATTGAAGCTATGAAAGATGCTTACCCAGAGCTTATAGCTAAAAGCGATACCATTGCTAAGGTTATCCGAGCCGAAGAGGGTAAGTTTCTTTCGACCTTAGAAGAGGGTAAACGTCAATTTTTTTCAATATCCGAACGCCTAAAAGCGAAAGATAAAAACACAGTAGCCGCCGAAGATTTATTTCGTTTTTATGATACCTACGGATTGCCGCTTGAGCTTACTAAAGAAATGGCTAAAGCCTCGGATTTAAAAATAGATGAAAATGGTTTTAACCTTTTGCTTGAGCAGCAACAGGAGCGTTCCCGCAAGAAAAGCATGTTTGATGAAAACATATTTAAGAAAGGAGAATTAAATTTAACCGAAGAAACCGAATTCCTCGGTTACCAGTTCACAGAAGCTTCAGTTACTATAGAGCGTGTTTTTTCAGGCGAGGAAACCTTGGTTGTTCTAGATAAGACTCCCTTCTATCCTGAGGCCGGAGGTCAGCTTTCAGATAAGGGTATTATTAAATCAAGCCAGGGCGAATTTCAGGTTGAAGGAGTTTTTAAAGTTAACCAAGCTACTGTCCATAAAGGTAAGGTAACTAAGGGGAAAATAGAAGAAGGTGCTGCTTTGGCTATTGTCGACGTCAAAAGACGAAAGGCTTTAGCACGGGCACATACCGCAACTCATCTCTTGCAGGCTGCCTTACGCCAGGTTTTAGGTGATCACGTTGTTCAACAGGGTTCATTGGTTGATGAAGATAACTTTCGTTTTGATTTTACACACTTTAACCGATTAACCGATGAGCAAAGAAAAAAAATAGGAGATTTAGTCAGGAAATTTATTAAAGCCGGCGATAAGGTTGAGAAAAAAGAACTTAAGCTTCAACAAGCCAAAAAAGAAGGAGCCTTAGCTTTTTTTAAAGATAAGTATCAGGATAGGGTAAGAGTAGTGTCGGTTTCTGACTATAGTAAAGAGTTATGCGGCGGCACACATATTGACAATACCGCCGAAATAGAAGATTTTGAGATCGAATCAGAGTCTTCGATAAGTAGCGGGATTAGAAGGATTAAAGCCTCGGTAGCTAAGAAGGCGCAAGCAGTTAGGGAGATTCGCAGGAGCCGGGAAGAGGAGCTGAAAGAGCGCTCGAAAGAGTCTAAGAAGCCTGACAAAACAAAAATCAGCCAGGTGGTTAATCAAGAGAAAGAGAAGCTTTTATCCAAGGCGCCGGAAGCCATAAAGGGGGTTAATTTTTTATATCTTTTCACTGAAGTTAGTTCGTCTTCGATTAAAGAAGAGAAAGAAATTATGCTTAAATTGTCAGATAGCCTGAAGCAAAAAATAAAATTGGCAGTTATCTTTTTGGTCAGAAAGGTTGAGGGTAAAGATATTTTTATTTGCTCAGCCGGAGATGATTTGGTCAACAAGGGTTTTAGTTGCCGCAAGCTAATTTTTGAGTTTGGAGAAAAATTATCCCTAAGAGGTGGAGGAAGTGATAAAATAGTTCAAGGGTCGATAGATAATCGGGGCGACGGCTTTTTGAAACAATTAAAAGAAGCCCTTAACCAATTTATAAAATTATGAGAGTAGTAAGAAATCTAGACAGTTTGGAAAAGTTGCTGGGAAAAAAACGCCTGCGTAAAGATAAGGTCAATGAGCGGGTGGCAAAAATCATCAGGAATGTCCGCGATAGCGGCGATAGCGCTCTTTTGGAATATACCCGCAAGTTCGATAAGGTAAAGATATCCCAAAAAGACTTAAGGATCAGCGAAACCGAGATCAGCGCAGCCTTTAACGAGTTGGACTCTTCGATCATTTCGGCTTTTAAATTAGCTATTGATAATGTTACTAAGTTTTACCGCCGTCAAATCCCTAAAGCTACCAGGGTAAAAGACTCAAACGGTAAAACCTTGCTTAGTCGTTATGTGCCGCTGGAACGAGTCGGGGTCTATGTTCCGGCCGGAACAGCGCCTTTAGTGTCTTCGGTCTATATGGCAGTAATCCCGGCGATAGTGGCCGGGACTAAAGAAATAGTCTTGGCTTCGCCTCCGGGCAAAGATAAGAATTTAGACCCTTTTATCCTGGCTATGGCTTCCCTGCTTAAGATCAAGGAGATCTACCGCGTAGGAGGAGCTCAGGCTATAGCTGCTTTTGCTTTTGGTACCAAGACGATCAAAAGGGTAGATAAGATAATCGGGCCGGGCAATGAATTTGTCACTGAAGCTAAGAGGCAGGTTTTCGGCGAAGTTGATATTGATATGTTAGCCGGGCCTTCAGAAATCGTGATTTTAGCTTCCAAGGATGCCAATCCCGATTATATAGCGGCTGATTTAGAGGCCCAGATCGAACACCGCAGCGGTTTGGGCATTCTGGTTACTAATTCCAAAAAAATAGTTATGGAAATGCGCGGGCGTAAAACTCCAGGTTTTATTTTGCTGGTTAAGAATTTAGACGCCGGCTGTGAAGCAGTAAACCGGATTGCCCCCGAACACTTGGAGATTTTGACCAGAAAACCGTCAGCCCTGGTGAAAAAAATAAGAAATGCCGGAGCGATATTTTTGGGTGAGAGCAGCCCGGTTTCTTTGGGTGATTATACTGCCGGGCCAAGCCATGTTTTGCCGACTGCCGGGACCGCCCGTTTTTTTTCCTGCCTTTCAGTGCGGGAGTTTTTAAAAGAGGTGCACGTGATCAGCTATACTAAAAAAGCTCTCCTGGATGAAGTGGCGGTTTTGGAAAAAATAGCCGGCCTGGAAGGGATGAATAAACACATTGAAAGCGTAAAGAAAAGATTGTCTAGTTAAAAAGGGAGAACCATGAGAAAAGCGCCACTTGCCAGAAAGACCAATGAGGTT
Source organism: Candidatus Omnitrophota bacterium (assembly GCA_018826075.1). GTDB lineage: Bacteria > Omnitrophota > Gorgyraeia > Duberdicusellales > 4484-171 > JAHKAJ01. Next base: position 93,911 of record JAHKAJ010000025.1, on the reverse strand, counting down.
GATATTAATGGAACTCTGGTTATCGACGGAGAAGGCCAGGCTAAGGTAAGCACAGGTTTTGAGCCTTTAAACCACCTGCTTACTTTGTTTGCCTTTCACGGTTTATTTGATTTGGAGCTTAATGCCAGCGGAGATTTACAGCATCACATAATCGAAGATATCGGTATAGCTTTAGGCAAAGCTTTTAAACAAGCTTTAGGCGATAAATCCGGCATCAACCGCTACGGGTCTTTTTCAGCGACCATGGATAAAGTGGTGGTCGAAGCTAATGTCGATATCTCCGGCCGGCCGTCTTTGGAGGGTGAAGATATACCAGTAGGGACTTTTGACGATACCAATTTCACTTTTAAGGATGCTAAAGAATTTTTAGAAAGTTTTACCCAGCATGCTGGGATAAGTCTGGTTTATATTATAAAGTCCAGTAAGGGAGACCTGCATCATTTACTAGAAGCGCTTTTTAAGGCTATGGGTAAAGCTTTAGATCAGGCTACTCAAATCGACCCTCGCCGAAAAGGCATACCTTCGACTAAAGGCATAATCGATTAACGATGATAGTAGTGGTTGATTACGGGATGGGGAATTTAAAGAGCGTGGTTAATGCCTGTAAGCTTTTGGGGAAAACTGCTAAAGTCAGCGACAGTCCTAAGGTATTAGAGAAAGCCACTAAGATTATTTTTCCCGGGGTCGGCCACTTTGGCCGGGCAGTAAAAGAACTGAAAAAAAGAAAACTTTTTTCGCTGCTTCAGGAAAAAGCTAAGGCTGGTGTTCCTTTTTTAGGTATTTGCCTGGGTATGCAGATATTGTTTGAAGAGAGTTCAGAGGCGCCGGGAATAAAAGGTTTGGCTTTGTTTAAGGGTAAAGTTAAAAGATTCAGCAGCAAGTCTTTAGCTGTGCCGCATATGGGATGGAATCAAATTAAGAAACAAAGAAGCAAAGAGACAGAGAAGCAAGATAATTTATTTAAAGGGATTAAGGATAAAAGTTTTTTTTATTTCGTACACTCCTATTATTGTCAGCCTAAAGATAAAAGCATAATTGCCACCACTACTGATTACGGGGTTGAATTTGCCTCAAGTATTAATAAAGAAAATGTTTGGGCAGTGCAGTTTCACCTCGAAAAAAGCCAGAGCCAGGGCCTTCGCCTTTTGGATAATTTTTTAAAGTTATGAAGATAATTCCGGCCATTGATCTATACCAGGAAAAAGTCGTCCGCTTGACTAAAGGAGATCCCAATCGTTCTAAGACTTACAGTGACGACCCTTTATCAATAGCCAGGAAATGGCAAGACCAAGGGGCAGAACTTCTTCATCTGGTCGATCTTTCAGCGGCTTTAGGCCAGGGCGATAATTCAGAGATAATAAAAAATATTATCGACCAGCTGGATATTGAGATTCAGGTCGGCGGAGGCATACGCGACATTAAGAAAGCCAAAAAACTTTTGTCTTTAGGGGCTAAACGAATCATCATCGGCACTAAAGCTTTAGATGAAGATTTTCTTAATCAGCTTTTGGGATCAATTGATAAGGAAAGAATCGCTATTGGCGTAGATGTTTTGGATTCCTGTTTGGCCATAAACGGCTGGAAGGAAAAGACTGATTTCAGCGGCTTGGATTTTATTGCTTATCTTCAATTGAAAGGAATAACCTGGGTAATCTATACTGACATTTCCCGGGACGGCACTTTAAAGGGCATGAATTACCAACAGATATCGGGGTTGTCCACATTTAGCCAGATGAATTTTATTGCTTCCGGAGGAGTAGCTTCCTTAGAGGACTTAAAACAGCTAAAAAAATCAGCTCCTTTTCTTTGGGGGGTTATTGCCGGAAAAGCCCTTTACGAAGAGAAATTTACCATTCCTCAAGCTAAAGCCCTGCTTTAACCAGTTGACCTATTTGTTTTTATCTGTTGACAATCTTTCAAAACATGGTATATTTTCCCCTATGAAAAAGACTAAATTTTTCAGCTCTTGCCAGGAAAAATGGGTAGTAGTCGATGCCAAAGATAAAGTTTTAGGCCGGCTGGCTACCAGAATAGCCAGGGTTTTGCAAGGTAAGCATAAGCCGATATATACACCTAATGCTATTTGCGGAGATAGAGTTATAGTAATCAATGCCCGCCATGTAAAGCTTACGGCCAATAAGTATAATACTAAAATTTACGACCGTTATTCCGGTTATCCCGGCGGTTTAAAGAATATGAGTTTGAGAGACTTGATGAAGAAGAATCCCACCAAGGTGGTTTACACGGCAATCAAGGGCATGCTTCCCAGGAATAATCTAGGTCGGGTAATGATTAAATCATTAAAGGTTTATGCTGAAGGTGATCACGATCAACAAGCTCAAAAGCCGCAAGTAATCAACTTATGACTATGAAAGAAAAACCCAAAGAAATATTTTCCGCTACCGGCCGCAGAAAAGAGGCTGTAGCTTGTGTGCGTCTTATTCCCCAAGGCAAGGGAAAAATCGTCATCAACGGCAAACAACTGAACAGTTATTTTGCTACTGTTGACAACCAGGCTCAAGTCAAAAAAGCCCTTTTAGTGATCGAAGCCATTGACAAGATGGATGTTTTAGCCAGGGTCAGGGGCGGTGGGCTTAGCGGCCAGGCCGGAGCAGTGAGTTTAGGCATATCTCGCTGCTTGGTTAAATTAGACCCTCAGCTGCGCAGCACCTTGCGCCGGGAAGACCTGCTTACCCGCGATCCCCGTGCTAAAGAGCGTAAAAAATACGGTCGTAAAGGCGCTCGTCGAAGATTCCAGTGGACCAAACGTTAATCATCCCTCGTTTTTTAACTCTTTAACTCCAAATAAGTTATTGGCTTAGGTTTGTTTGCTCAAAGCCTAAAATGCCTTGACAATTTTAGCGGTATGAGTTAATGTATTTTACTATGTTCAGCCCGATAAACGCTATTTTAGAGGATCTACGGCAGGGCCGGATGGTCATTGTGGTGGATGATGAAGGTAGGGAAAACGAGGGCGATTTAGTGGTTTGTGCTCAATTTGCCCGGCCGGAAATCATCAACTTTATGATTAAAGAGGCAAGAGGCCTGGTTTGTGTGCCTCTGGAACACAGCCGGATCGAGGAGTTGGCCTTAGAGCCGATGCACCGGGAGCTTCCTGGTGACCCTTTTAAGACCGCCTGGCGGGTGTCGGTTGATGCTAAGACCGGTGTCACCACCGGGATTTCTGCATTTGATCGTTCAAGGACTATCTCGGTTTTAATCGATTCAAAATCAAAAAACAGTGATTTAGTAAAACCCGGCCATATTTTTCCTTTGGAGGCCCGTGAAGGAGGAGTGTTGATTAGAGCCGGTCATACTGAAGCCGCCGTAGATTTAGCTAAACTGGCCGGAGTCTATCCGGCAGGAGTGATCTGTGAGATCATCAATCCTGACGGTTCAATGGCCCGTCTTCCTGATCTAATCGAGTTTGCCAAAAAACATAATTTGAAAATATGCACTATTGCTTCTTTGATCGAACATCGTCGGAAAAGTGAAAAATTGGTAAAGCTGGTTACTCAAGTAAATTTACCCACTGACTACGGAGATTTTAAGCTTTTTCTTTATGAATCTCTTCTGGATTGTTCCGAACATCTGGCTTTGGTCAAAGGCGATATCGGAAAAGATCCGGTAACTGTGCGCGTGCATTCAGAGTGCCTTACCGGAGATATTTTTACTTCGCGGCGTTGCGATTGCGGCCGCCAACTCGATCAGTCATTAGAGATGATCGGGTCCTCTGGGGGCGTGCTGCTTTACATGCGTCAGGAAGGACGAGGCATTGGTCTAAAAGCCAAGATGAAAGCTTACTCTTTACAGGAACAGGGCCATGATACTGTTGAGGCGAATCAAAGTTTAGGTTTTGCTTCTGATTTGCGCGATTATGGCATCGGAGCCCAGATCTTAGTTGATTTGGGAGTGACTAAGATTAGGCTTTTGACCAATAACCCTAAGAAAATAATCGGCCTGGAAGGTTATGGTTTGGAGATCGTCGAGCGGATACCGATAAAAAGCCCGGCTCATTGTGATAACCAGCGTTATCTTAAAACTAAAAAAGAAAAACTTGACCATATTTTATAGAGAGGGAGGTTAAAAAATGAAAGAGATAAGAGGAAATTTTTCGGGTAAAGGAAAGAAGATAGCGATCGTTGTTTCCCGGTTTAATGAATTTATCTCAAATCAGCTGCTTTCGGGATGCCTTGATGCTTTAAAGAAATCAGGGGTAGGCGATGATAATATTTCGGTTATCTGGACGCCGGGTGCTTTCGAGATACCCCAAGTGTTAAGCAAATTGGATACTAAAAAGTTTGATGCGGTTATTGCTTTGGGCGCGGTTATCCGCGGTGAGACCCCGCATTTTGACTATATCGCTTCGGAAGTTTCTAAAGGCGTTGCCCGGTTTGCCCAGGATAAAAAGGTTCCGGTAGTTTTTGGCGTGATTACTGCTGACACAGTTGAACAGGCTGTGGAGCGTTCAGGAACCAAACAGGGCAATAAAGGCCGCGATGCTGCTCTCTCAGCCTTAGAAATGGCTGACATTTATTCGCAACTTTAATGCGTTTAAGAACAAAATCAAGAGAGATCGCCTTATGCCTTCTTTATCAAATAGAGTTGTCTAAAGCTGATCCTGCCCAAGCCCGAGACGGTTATCTACAACAATACCCCCAGAAACAGGAAGTAATTGATTTTTCCTGGATTTTATTAGACGGCGTGCTTAAGAATTCAGTCCAGATCGATTCGTTGATAAAAAAATACGTAAAAAACTGGGGCATCGACCGGATGGCGGTTATTGACCGTAATATTTTGAGGATAGCCTGTTTTGAATTGACCTTTCTTGATGATATTCCTCCCAAAGTTTCGATCAACGAGGCAATCGAGCTGGCTAAGCGCTTTGGCGATATGGATTCGCCGCGTTTTGTTAACGGTGTGTTAGATAAAATATATAAAGCCGAGGATAAGCTTAAAAATGAGTGAGATCACCGATAACCTTTGCGATTTACATATCCATTCTAAGTTTTCCGACAGTGACCTTACGGTTGAGAATATTTTTAAGCAAGCTAAAGAAAAAAGTTTGCGCTGTATTGCTTTGACTGACCATGACACTGTCGGCGGAGTAAACCAGGCGCGTATCTGCAGTCGGGAATACGGCGTTGAATTGATTGAAGCGATTGAATTGAGTGCTCAGCATCAAGATGTGGAAGTCCATGTTTTAGGGTATTTTATTGATTCGGATAACCCCCAGCTAAGCCAGGAATTAGAAAAGATCAAGTTGCTGCGCCGCAGCCGCTTGATCGAGATGGCTGATATTTTAGCGTCCCTGGGCTTAAACGTAGACAGCCAGGAGTTGATGGCTAAAGTCGGTGACACCATACCCACTCGTCTGCACTTAGCCCTATATCTTTTGAATAAAGGAATAGTTACTTCGCTTTATGAGGCTTTTCGTAAATACCTTTCACCGGGTAAACCGGCTTACCGGGCCCGCTTCAAATATTCGGTAGGAGAGGCCGCTGCTTTGATCAGGCAATATCAGGGGCTTTCATTTCTGGCCCATCCGCACATAATCCCCAACCAGCAATGGATAGAGGAGTTTATTTCTTCGGGAATAGATGGTTTAGAACTGGCTTACTCCAGTATGTCTCAGGCTAAAAAATTGCTCTACAGTGATATGGTAAAAAAACACAGCTTGCTTAAAAGCGGCGGTTCTGATGCCCATGGCAGCTATAAAGAGTTTACCAAGATCGGTAAAGTCACGGTTCCTTATCAGTGGGTTGAGGAGATGAAGTCCCGCCGCCAGGTTCTGAAATACTCATAGATTATGCCGGAAAATTATTTTATCCAGCGTGCTCTTTTTTTAGCTAAAAAGGGAGAAGGTTTTGTTTCGCCCAATCCTTTAGTCGGTGCGGTGATTGTAAAGGGTAAAAGAATTATTGCCGAAGGCTATCATAAAAAATCCGGTTTTCCTCATGCTGAAATCGAAGCCATCAGAAAAGCTAAACTTAAAGATTTAAAAGGGTCAACTGTTTATATCAATTTAGAGCCTTGTTGTCATTTCGGAAAAACTCCGCCTTGTTTGGATGAACTGCTCAAGAGAAAGTTTAAAAAAGTGGTTATTGCGGTTAAAGATCCTAACCCGAAAGTAAATGGTAAATCCATAGCTAAACTTAAGAAAGCCGGTATTCAAGTCAGCTTAGGTTTGGGTCAAAAACAAGCTGTAAAGCTTAATGAAGTGTTTTTTAAAAACATCAAACAGGCTTTGCCTTTTGTGGTGGTAAAAGTGGCCCAAAGCTTAGACGGAAAGACGGTAACTGCCAGCGGCCAATCCCAATGGATTACTAATGAAAAGTCCCGCCGGAGAGCCAAGATTTTACGTGATAAATACGATGCGGTTTTAGTCGGTGTAAACACTGTAGTTAAAGATAACCCCGGCTTAAAAGGTTTAAAAAGAATTCCTTTTAAGGTGGTAATCGACCCGGATTTAAGGATTCCTCAAAAGGCTTTCATTGTAAACCATCACCCGGAGAAGTTAATAATCGTGACTGCCTTAAGCAGTAAGCCAAAAGCCAGAAAAATACCCAAAGCAGTGAGGCTGGTCTATCTAAAAAAAGATAAATCCGGAAAGCTCTCCGTAAGAGCAATCTTAAAAGCACTCTACAAATGTGGAATCATGTCGGTTTTCGTCGAAGGTGGTGCAGAGACTATCGGCAGATTTGTTGACGCTAAAGCTGTGGATAAAGTTTTTTTGTTCATCGCTCCTAAAATAATCGGCGGTAAAACCGCCTTAACCTCTATCGGCGCCGAGGGCATTGCTTTTTTGAACAAGGCTTTAGTTTTAAACGATATCGAGATAGAAAGAATCAAAGACGATATTTTAATCTCAGGTTATCCCAAATAACCGTCTACACCTACGAGGTGTCCGCCATAAGATACGAGTCAGCGGACTCCTCGTAGGTGGCGCAGCCGGTTGGAGTAACAAGCGCCATCCATGCAAAACCAACTACAAAAACTAATAACCACCCGCCGCTCGATCAGGCTGTTTAAACAAAGACCAGTTTCCTTAGCAGCGATAAAGCGGGCGGTGAATGCCGGACGCCTGGCGCCTTCAGCGGCAAACTTGCAATTCATCGAATACCTGGCAGTAAATAAACCAAAGCCATGCCAAAAGATATTTCCTTTGACTCGCTGGGCCGGATATTTGTATCCTAAGCGGATGCCGCCGCTGGGAAAACGACCCACAGCTTACATCATTATTTTAGCTAACCAGAAAAAATCCCCGAATCCTGACTTGCGTGATGTGGGAGCAGCTGCTGAAAACATCATCTTGTCATTATTGGCTGAAGGCATTGGCTCCTGCTGGATTGCCAGTATTGACAAAGAGGCCTTAAGAAAGATTTTCAAGATCCCTAAAATTTATTTGATTGATTCATTGATCGCCTGCGGCTATTCGGACGAAAAACCCAAGTTGGAAACTGATTCCAAAAAGGTTAAGTATTGGCTGGACAAAAAAGGCCGTCTGCACGTTCCCAAAAGGCCGCTTAAAGACATATTACATTTTAAATAAAGCAATCAACATGAAAAACCTTAAAAAAGTGGTATAATTTACCTATAAACTTTATAAATCACAGAAAGCATAGCTGTCGTCTACTAATTGCTATAAGTAATAGAATAAAAATAAGGAGGAATAAATGAATAAATGGATAAAAAGATTATTGATTGTTTTTGAGATTGGCGGAGGTTTTACAGGGTTTGTAATTATACTTTCAGCTTTATTTTCCTCTCAAATGCAGCTTATTTATATTCTCGTTTCTATATTGTTCGCATTGTTTTTTTTATTCGGGGTTTTCTCTGGACTGTGCCTTATTGAAGATCAAAAAACCGGGATTAAACTGTCCATTGTTTATCAAGGAATTCAAATTGTAAAGTTATCATCGCCAATTGTAACTTATTTTTTTGTTTCTGGTTTTCATCTAACTCCCGAGATAGCATTTAATCGCATCAGCATATTTTTTAAATTAGGGGCTGAATTTTCTTTTTTTATTCTTTCTAAAAATCCGTGGTCAATCGGCGTAAATATTGTGGCGCTGGGATTATTTATTTACCTTCTAAGAATAAAAAAACTTATAATAAAGTAATCCACTTGATACTCCTAGCGCACTTTCTCGTTTGGTCGGTCGACTGATTTTTGTGTTAGATGAAAAAATAAAAAAAGGAGGCTTAATGAAGAAAAGCTTTACTTTTCTATTCATGTCTTTAATAGTTTGTACTTTTTGTTTTGCACAAAGCATGCAAGAACCCGCTGTTGATGGGATTTACCTAATGGGCACGGAAACTATAAAATTTATTCCACCGCAGGGATGGAAGACCATAGATTTTGATCACGATACGATTCTTAATTTCTCACCCGAGAATATTGATTCATCAGCATTCTTAGGGTTTGTATTTTTAACGGGGGGTTACGATATCATTTTTTCAAGCCGCAAGGAAATAGACGTCCTCAAAGACATGGTTGAAACGATGAAGCGACAGCCAGGATATCTCACCGTAGAAATCATTAATTTTAACGGATTCGAGGCAATAAAGTCTACATCGTCTAATTTGCATGGAAAGGATATGCAAATACAATTTTTCAAAAACAATAAGCAAATCGTTGTAACCTTTTCAGCTGGTAAAGAAGAATTTGCGCAGCTTCTCCCTTTGGTTGAAAAGAGTTTTGAAACTCTTGAGTTTATTTCTTCAACTAAGTGATTCTGTTGATTCTTGAGTGAGAAAATTTAACTATTGGGCATTGAACGAATGAGAAAAGCAACTCCATCCAGCCGACCATCCTCGCTGTCGAATATAGCTGGCTCGGCTGACAGCTGATTTTTGTGTTAGCTTAATAAAAAAAATGAAATACAAATTTACAGTCGAATATGTATTGGAAGGCAAGCCTACTGGGATATTTGTAAGGCAACTTGAAGAATATAATATTGAGCTTGGGAATTCCCCGACTCTCGGGGGGTGCCCGATAAAAAGGTCTATTTCGCAACCAAGGGCATTGAAGAAAGATGGTAGCCCTGATTTAGATATATTCTGTTTTTATTTAGAAAATGGTGATGACCGAAAGAAATTTATCGAAGGCGAAACAGTTGAGCTTGAGCCATAGCAACAGGCTAACAAGCGCATCGAGTTCGCGGCTTGGACCTCTCTTTCGCTTGGCCACTTATGCACGACGTTAGATGTGGTAAAATAATTAATATGAAAAAAACATTTACTTTAATCGAATTGATCGTAGTCATCGCTATCATCGCCATTCTTGCCGCTATCATCGCCCCCAATGCCTTTAAGGCTATTGAAAAGGCGAAGGTTTCGCGGATAGTGAGCGATTTCAAAACTATTAGAACTGCCTTTCTCTCTCTTTATACTGATGTGGGTAAGTTTCCAACAGAGGGCGCTGCGCCTAACCCTGATTACGGATCTAATCTTATGACTATAGAGAATACCGATGTAGCACAAAATGTACTTAACTTACCTGGATGGGATGGACCTTATATTGAAGCCGCGATTCCTAATCCTTGGGGTGCACCCTACGGATACGACAATGAGGGCGATTGCTTTATTGATGGTGGTGATATAGAAACCGGAGTCAACGTAGTTTTCCGGATAACCGATACGGATATGGGTACGACTGCGTTTCAAGCATTAGGAGAGAAAATAGACAAAATCATAGACGGTAATGATCCTGCCGGGGAAAACAAAGGCCTTTTTCGTTACGACTCAGATGTCTTTGTCTACCTAATTAATCATGGCTGTTAGAGGCAATAAAACAAACTAATCAGCCGGACCTTTGCTAAAAATGAAAGAATTTAACCAGCTTCTAAAAACCGTAAGAGTTTTGCGTTCGCCGAAGGGATGCCCCTGGGACCGGGCCCAGAAGATTAAAAACATGGAGAATTTCCTCCTGGAAGAAGTCTATGAGCTTATCGATGCCATTGATAAGAAACAGCTAAAGTCAGTCAAGGAGGAGCTGGGCGATATTTTTTTGATTCTGGTGGTTATTACCGAGATGTTTCGCCAGAAAGGAAACTTTGATCTTAAAGAAGTATTTAAAACCATAAACCATAAGTTGATCTCTCGCCATCCCCATGTTTTTGGCAAAAAAAAGCTTAACAACAAAGAGGAAGTTTTAAAGCATTGGGTCAACAGTAAAGCCAAGCAGAAAAAACGCCGTTCGATCAAAGACCGTTTGGCTCAAGCCGCACCGTCTTTACTTTTAGCCGATATTTTTTTTAAAGAGCTTTCTTATTTGCAGGGTGAAAACTTTAAAAAAACCAGCTGTCAGAAACCCTATGTTGATTTAAAGGCTAAAGTCAAAGCTTTGGAAAAAAGTAAAAATAGTGAGAAATTATTGTGCGGTATAGTTATTGATTTAGCTAATATTGCCCATCGTAAAGGAATCAACCTGGAAACCAGGACCCGCCGGGCCATCTTAAAGCAGGCCAAAAAATCCACCTATTTTTAATCGGGGACAGGTCCCGGTCAAATTAGCCCAGTAAAATCAAACGCTATTTGCTGTATTTTTTAAAAATCAAAAATGCTTAGAGGAAAAAGAAAGATTTCAGGAATTTGAAAAAATGGTCAGAAAAGCATTGAAAACATTAGGTTTATAAAGTGGGACCTGTCCCCAAAAAGGTCGACCTTTTTTATTTGCTTTTTTTTGATATAATAATTTATTATGGATAATCGGCGCCGCCTGATAAGGTTAAACGTGGGGGACTTTGTTGAGGTTCGCCCCTTAAACGAAGTCGGGAAAATCTACAAGGGTAAAGCCAAAGATATCTCACTGATGGGCATCTGTTTTTCCAGTGATACCGAGTGGAAAAAGGGCCAGGTTCTGTTTATCGAATATTTTATTCCTGAAGAGCTTGAGTCGATCCAGTTTAAGCTGGTGGTAGCTTGGTCAGAATTTGTCGGCCCTGAACAGGGATATTTTTGCGGCGGCGAGATGCTGGATGTTGAGCCTTCAAAAGAATCGTTATTTTCCGCCTATTATTTTAAAAAGTTACAGGAACGGTTTCCAACGTAATCTTTGCCATCCTCTCCGGTTAAAAACAATTTGTGATTGATGGGCGCCAACAACGATCCCAACCTTCTTAAATTTCCTCAAGTCCTGGTAGTCGAGGCTTCTGCCGGTTCAGGAAAAACCTTTGCCCTGGCTAAACGATACCTTAAGCTGTTGATCGATCCCCGCCTTGGCCAGGGAAAAATACCTTTAGCTTCGATTCTGGCCATTACTTTTACCAATAAAGCTACCTTTGAGATGAAGGAGCGGATCTTAGAGTTGCTTAAAAGGATCGCTCTCGACAGTTTCTCTTCGCCTAAAGAAAAACAGGATATCCTGGAGTTGCTGGGATTGAGCCAGGAACAGGCCAAGACAGCCGCCCGGGATATCGTTGAACAAATAATCCGGCACTATAATTTTTTCCAAGTCCAGACTATTGATAGTTTTATCAATGCCCTTCTTTTAGGTTCGGCTTTAAACATCGAGCGTTCAGCCAGTTTTAAAATAAAGCGTGATTATCAAAGCTACTTGACTTATTGCCTGGATTTACTGATCGACCAGGCGTCCAGTGATAAGGAGACTTTAAAGCTTTTTGAAGACTTTCTCGACCATTACTTATTTGTCGAAAATCGCAAAGGCTGGTTTCCCAAAGAGGATATCCTGGGGTTAATGCATTCTTTGTTTACCTTAAGCAATAAGTTCGGGGGGCTGTTTAAGGGTTACCCCGGTAAAAGTTCTGATATCATAAAAGCCAAGAAAAAGGTCTATTCACTGATCGAAGAGTTGTCCAGCCAGCTTCCCGAAGGGATGAATGCCAATACCCGCCGGGGGATCCTTAAGTTTCTCGATAAAAACCAAGACATTTTTGATCTGGCCCAGTTACCCCAGGGTTTTAGTAAACCCGGCCCGTTGATGAATAAAGGTTCTGACTATTCCGGAGATTTTTCCAAAATTTGGCAGAAAGTCCATAAACAACTGGTATCTTTGAGTGAGCTTGATGCTATGGTGGCTTATAACCCTTACATTGATCTTTTTGGTAAACTGCTGGGTTTTTTTCAGGTTGTATCTAAAAAAGAAGACCTTTTGTTTTTGGAAGAACTTAACTGGAAAGCCCGTTTACTTTTTGACAATCAAGGCTTCACCGTTGCCGAGGCCTACTATCGCTTAGCCGCTCATTTTAAACATTACTTGATCGATGAGTTTCAGGATACCAGTGTTTTGCAGTGGCGAAATCTGGAACCGATGATCGAAGATGCCCTTTCCACCGGCGGCTCGTTGTTTTATGTCGGCGATAAAAAACAGGCGATTTACCGTTTCCGCGGCGGAGAAGTGCGCTTGTTTGATCAGATCAAGGCCGAATTTTCCCGTTATAACGTTATACCGGCGCAACTTACCAATAACTGGCGCAGCCAAAAAGAGATCATCGAGTTCAACAACCAGGTATTTTCAAACGATAACCTTAAGTTGGCTCTTGATTGTTCAGGGATAAGCGATGAGCTATCCGGAGATATAAACGAGGTTATTGATATTTTTAGAGATGCCGAGCAAAAGGGCCGCCCGGAAAATCTTTGGGGTTATGTAGCCGTAGAGCGGCTTGATGAGAAAAACCAGCAGGAGCGCAACCAGATCATCCAGCCGAAACTCATTGCCTTGATCAATAGCCTGCGCCAGCGTTTTCAAGCTGAAGATATTGCCTTGCTGGCTCGGGATAATTCGGAAGTCGAGCTGTTAAGTTCCTGGCTGCTTTCCGAAGGGATACCGGTTGAGTCGGAAAAGACCCTTAACGTCATTGAGAACTCCTTTATCAAGGAGATAATCTGCTTTTTAAAATTCCTGCATTCACCGATTGACGATCTAAATTTTGCCGGTTTTATTTTAGGGGAGATTTTTAGCCGATTAAGCGGTTCTTCAGTTGAAGAAATCCGTGAATTTATCTTTGAGGTCAATCCTAAAAACCGCTCCCAGGATTCGACTTACCTTTACCGTAAATTTAGCCAGCAATACCCCGGGGTTTGGCAAGAGTATATACAGGATTTTTACCAGAATGTCGGATTTATTTCGGTCTATGAGCTGGTTTTGAGTATTTACAGCCGTTTTGACCTTTTAAAAAGATTTTCCGGCCAGCAGGCTTTTCTGATGAAATTTTTAGAGTTGATAAAAAAGAGCGAAGATGAATGCGTTGGGATGGAGGATTTTTTCCAGTACCTGGAGAATGCTTCTAGCGAGGATCTTTACGTTAACATTACCCATAGCAGCTCAGTCAAGGTTTTGACTATTCATAAGTCCAAGGGGTTGGAATTTCCGGTAGTGATCATTCCTTTTTTCAAGATCGATATAAAGTCGGAGACCGGAACCAAAGGGACAAACTCTTATGTTTGTCCGCAGGGTATGGATAACCTGGGTTTAGTCAGGATCACCAAGAATCATCGTCTTTTTTCAAAAAAACTTAAGGCCATATACCTGGATAGTTACAAAAAAGCCTGCGTTGACGAATTGAACAATATCTATGTGGCTTTGACCCGGCCGCAATACGAACTTTATATTTTTATCCCTAAAAAAAGCGGGGCAAGCTTAAATAAGGCGGCTTTTTTTATTCCTGAAAAGTTGACTGAATCAGGTAGTCAGCGCCATTACCCGGGCCTTGAGCCTGATTTGAGCCAGCCGATGATCCAAATCCGGCCGCAAACCTACAGTGATTGGATAAGCTTGCTCAAGCAGGAAGAGGCCAACCGGCAGGAATTGATCAACCGGGAAAAGATCATCGAGGGAAACTTGATCCATGCTTTGCTCAGCCGAATCGGTAATTGTTTCAAGAAAGATCCGAAACTGATAGCTCAAGCAGCGATCTCTGGCCTGAAAGGGTTTTACCCTTTGGTTAAGGATTTTTCTCCTTATCTTGAGAAGCTGGAGGAGTTTTTGTCGCGGGATGAGTTTAAAGATATTTTTTATCTTTTTGAGGGTAAAGTATTTTGCGAGAAAGAGGTAGTTGATCGCTACGGCAATTTAAAAAGAGTCGATCGGCTGATAATTAAGGATAAAGAAGCGGTGATAGTCGATTATAAGGCTGCGGCTAAAAATGAAGCCGAACACCGCCGTCAGATCAAAGAATACCTGCAGATATTTTCAGCTATCTATCCTGAAAAATCTTTAAAGGGTTTTTTGGTTTATTTAGATGATTTTTCGTTGGAAGAAGTCGCGCTATAGTTGACTTTGAATAGCTTATGTCAAAAGTAATAACCTGGGATTTAGGCGATAATTTTATTGATAACCTGTCGGGATTTATCCTCGAGGAGTTTAAGCGGCCGGATTTTGATACTTCGACTTCGCTCAGTATCAACCCTAAGCGTAGTCGAAGGGTTGATTTCAGCAATCTGGCTTGTGTTTTCGGCGGCCGCCGGCCGGGGTTGTTCCTGCGCAAATCTTTAAGCGAAAAAATAAAAAAACCTTTTTACCCGCCTAAAGTTTTTACTATCGATGAGTTTGTCGAATACATTGTCGCCGAACCGAAGCTGAAGTTGATCAGCGACCTGGAGGCGGCTTATTCTATCTATAAGATCGCCGCCGAGATCGCTCCGGGTTTGCTTAACAAAAGAGAAACTTTCAGCGAATTTTTACCCTGGGCCAGAGAGATCAGTTCATTTATCGAACAGCTTGACCTGGAAGATATCAGTGATTCCAGCCTTAAAGATATCGAGAAAAGCGCTAAGATCGGCTATGAGATCCCTGAAAGCATCAATGCTCTTCTTGAGCGGATCGTGGCTATCCGCCGGGCCTATCAGGAAAACTTAAGCAAAAAGGATTTATATACCCGCGGTCGCCTCTATCGGCAAGCTTCCCAAAAAATCAAAGACAAGGATTTTAAGGAATTTGAGTCGATTATCTTCTGTAACTTTTTTTATCTGCAGAAAACCGAATCCCGGATCATGAAAGAGATCAAGGCTAAAGGCAAAGGTTTGTATTTATTTCAGGGTTCAGGCCAGGATTGGTCAGTGCTTGAAAAAAACTTCCGGGAGTTTGATAGTCGGTTTGAGCCGCCAGTCAATAAAGCAGCCAGCCCGGAGTTAAAATTTTACCAGGCGTTTGATAAACAGTCGGAAGCGGCTTTGGTCGGGGAGATCTTTAAGAAAATCGAGAATAAGCAAGATACGGTGATCGTTCTTCCTCAAGCCGACAATTTGATAGCCGTGCTTAGCGAAATCTCTCCGGCAGTTGATGAATGTAATATTTCCATGGGTTATCCTTTAGCCAGAAGTTCTCTTTATGCTTTGTTTGTTGTTTTGCGCCGCGCCCAGGAAAGCCGGCGCGGCCAGAAGGTTTATACCCGCGACTATTTAAACCTCATCCGGCACCCGATGGTTAAAAACCTCAAGATCATTCAGGATCCTGCCGCAACCAGAGTTATTGTCCATAAGTTGGAGGAGTTGATTTCGGCAAGCCAGCCCAGCACAATCAGCGGCAGTTTATTTTTAGAGCTTTCTCAGATCGAGAGCGAAGACAAGATCTATTCCCTGGCGACAGAGACTTTGGAAAGCATGGGTATTGATTTTTCGCAAAGCCAATGCCGTAAGCTTCTGCGTAAACTTCATCAGCTTTTATTCTTGAATTGGCAAGAGGCCGATAGTTTTTCTAAATTCAGTAAAAGTTTGACTGAATTTTTGCTTTTTTTGATTGAAAACAGCAGCCTGGACAAATTTCCCTTTAATTTAAAAGTCATTGAAAAGTTAATGACGCTGGCTGAAGAGTTGGGGAATCTGACTTTCAGTGACGAACCGTTTAGCCTCAGTCAGATTTGGGATATTTTTGAGCAGAAACTAAGTTATGAAAAAATCGCTTTTTCCGGTTCGCCGTTAAAGGGAACCCAGATCCTGGGTTTGTTTGAAACCCGTTCGCTAAGCTTTGAGAACGTTATTATTACCGGGATGAATGAAGGGGTTTTGCCTAAATTAAAGATCTATGAACCTTTGGTCCCCCGTGAAGTGATGCTTAATTTGGGATTAAACCGCTTGGAGAAAGAGGAGGAGATCCAAAGGTATCAATTCAACTCTTTGGTCGCTTCCAGCCGCCGGGCCTATCTGATTTATGAGAAAAACCCGGCTAAAGAGAGGAGCCGTTTTATCGAAGAGATCTTCTGGAAGATCCAGAGAGAAAAATCCCAGTATCTGACCCCGGAGATTCCCTTAAGTTCGTTTTCCCTGATTGCCAGCCTGCGTAAATATCAGATTCCCAAGACGCCCCAGGTGATCGAATCTTTAAAGGCTCAAGTTTATTCAGCCAGCCGGATAAACACTTATTTACAGTGCCCGTTAAAATTTTATTATCAGTATGTTTTGGGTTTAAAAGCCAAAGATGACCTTTTGGATGAGCCGCAAAGCTGGCATATCGGGAATTTTATCCACGAGATCCTCGAGGAGACTTTTTCCGATTTTAAAGGCCGCAAGCCTTCAATCGACGATAAATTTGTTAAACACTTTTTTGCCAGGATGGATAAGAAATTTGACCAACAGCTGGCTGCCCGGATGAGGTCCGATTCCTTTCTTCTAAAACGGATTATCCGAAAACGCCTGGAGAGTTTTTTAGACCAGGAAAAAGAACGCCCGGTAAAGCGCCTGGTCGGCCTTGAAGAAAAGCGCAGCAGTTCATTGGATTTCAGCGGCTATAGTTTAAACTTTAACTATACTCTTGACCGTATCGATGAATTGGAAGATTCAAGCCTTTTGATCATTGACTATAAGACCGGCGGTTCAGACATCATGCCTAAGAGTTTTAACAGCCTGAAAAATATGCCGTTGGAGCGGGAGTCGATAAAAGAGAATATAAAATCATTTCAGCTGCCGCTTTACTATCATTTTATTTCCCGGGAATTTCCCGAAAAAAGTTTGAATGCCGAATTGTATAATCTAAGGACTCTTGAGCATAATCAGTTTATCTCTGATTTGGATTATTCCCAGAGAGAGAAGTTGATTAAAATCTGTTTAGAAAGTTTAGAGGTTATTATTGATGAGTTGTTTGATTCCGGTATACCGTTTTTACCGGAAAGAGAAGAGCGTAAATGCCAAAATTGCCCGTTTAAGGGTTTTTGCTTTTAGAGAGGAGTTTTAACTATTTTTTCTTCTTGGTCCGGCGGCGCTCAGAGGGTTTGATAAAGTACTGGCGTTCTCTGAATTTTTTAACGATCCCTTCTTTCTTGCATTGAGCCCGGAAGCCTCTTAAAGCCCGTTCAAAATCTTCATTTTTGCTAATTTTTACTTCAGCCATTGATTCCTCCTTGATTCTAATTGGTTTCATTGTTATACCATATTTCTTGAATTTTTCAAATAAAAAAATTGGCGAAAAAATCGGGACACATCCCATTTAAAAAGCCCTTGTCTTGCTTAGGTAATCGGGGCTAGCTAGCTTAATGGAATCGGGGAGTATTTAAATGGGATGTGTCCCGATTAAATGGGTCTTTATTCTTAGGCCTAATTATGATATGATTTTCTGGTTATGAGTAGCGGTCAAAAGCTTAATTTATGGGATATTTTCTGCATTGCTACTGGAGCAATGATCTCTTCCGGCCTGTTTGTCCTTCCGGCTATCGCCTACCGTTATGGCGGCTCTTCGATTGTTTCAGCCTATTTTTTTGCCGGGATCTTGATGATCCCCTCGATAATGAGTAAATCTGAACTGCTTAGCGCCATGCCCAAATCCGGCGGCGACTATTTTTATATCGAAAGAAGCTTCGGCCCTTTCCTGGGTATCTTCGGCGGCCTGGCTAACTGGTTTTCAATCAGTTTAAAGAGTGCTTTTGCTTTGGTGGGAATCGGTGCCTTTCTGGAATATTTACTTCCCCAAAGTTCGATAGCCGACCCTCAGTTTTATTTCTATGTAAAGCTGGCCGCAGTATTTTTTTGCCTTATTTTTGTACTAGTTAATCTTTCCAGCGTAAAGCTAAGCGCCGGTCTCCAAAATATCATGGTGATTATTCTTCTTCTGGCCTGCGGCCTGTATATAGTTTTAGGGATTAATAAAGTTTCTCTGCAAAATATCCAATCATTCTTGCCGGTAGAAATCGGGCCGTTTTTTTCAGTAGCCGGCATGGTTTTTATCTCTTTCGGTGGTTTGACTAAAGTAGCCTCAATAGCCGAAGACACAAAAAATCCTTCAAAAACTATTCCTTTAGGGATGTTTTTGTCGTTTTTCGTGGTCCAGATAATCTATGTCTTGTCAGTAGCAGTTACCATAAGTATTCTTCCAGCTCAAAGCTTTGGCTCAACACTTACCCCTTTGACTCACGGGGCTTTAAAATTAGGCGGGATACCTTTGGCAATATTTCTATCGCTGGCAGCAATGATCGCTTTTTTTACCACTGCTAATGCTGGGGTACTTTCTTCTTCGCGGATTCCTTTGGCCATGGCTAAAGACGGTTTTTTGCCTAAGGTTTTTTCGCTAGTCTCTAAAAGGCACAATATCCCTTATGTTTCGATTTTTTTTACCGGCCTGTTTATGGTATTTTTAATTTTATTTTTGGACTTAAAGACTTTAGTCAAAACCGCATCGACTTTGATGCTGATGCTGTTTATTTTTGTCAACCTTTCCCTGATCATTATGCGCGAGAGCCGGATCATAAATTATCGGCCGACTTTTAAATCGCCGCTTTATCCCTGGATTCAGATAGTCGCGATCATTGCCTACAGTTTTTTGATTTTTGAGATGGGCAAAGTTCCGCTGTTGATAAGTTTTTCTTTTATCGGCGTGAGCCTAGTCTGGTTTGTTTTTTCAGCCCGGACCATCAAACGCCAGTCAGCCCTGATGCATATTGTTGAGCGGGTGACTGCCAAGGAGTTTGTGGATAATTCCCTGGAAGATGAGTTAAAAGAGATCCTGCATAAGCGTGACAATGTGATTAAAGACCGTTTTGACCATTTAATCGAGAAATGTCCGGTCCTAGACCTGACCGGCAGTATTTCCCGCGATGATTTTTTCTCAGTAGCTTCGGAGATCCTTAGCCTGCGCCTTAATGTCGACCAGAAAGAAATCAAAGACTTGCTTATTGAAAGAGAACAACAGTCAACCACGGTGATCGAAGAAGGCCTGGCTCTTCCGCATATCGTAGTCAAGGAAGATAACCGTTTTGAAATACTTATTGTCCGTTCCAAAGCCGGGATAATCTTTTTCCCGGATAAGCCGCCGGTCCATATTGTTTTTGTTTTAGCTGGTTCGCGCAATGAGCGGAATTTTCACCTGCGTTCTTTGATGGCTATCGCCCAGATCGTCCGCGAACATAATTTTTATAAAAACTGGATGCGGATGCGGGATGATGAATCTTTGCGGATGCTGGTCTTGTCTTCTACTCGCAAGCGGGACATATGAAGATACTAATCACTGCCGGGGCCACCTGGATAAAGATCGATTCAGTAAGGATTTTGACTAACCGGTTTAGCGGTAAAAGTGGCCTTTATTTAGCCAAAGAGTTAAAAAGAAAAGGCCATTCAGTAACTCTTTTGATAAACCCTCATTGTACTGGAAAGATCAAAGGGGTTTCTGCGGTTTATTACCGTTATTTTGAGGAATTTAAGGATAAGGTCATTAGATTAGTTAAAACTAAAGGCTTTGATTTCATAATCCATATGGCCGCAGTAAGTGACTATAAATTAAAGGCATCTTGGCCGGGAAAGATTGCTTCAGGGAGAAAGAGCCTGGATTTAAAACTTATCCCGGCAGAAAAAATCATCGTTAAGATCAGAAAGTTAGCTCCGAAATCAACCTTGATTCAATTTAAACTCGAGGCTAGCCGAAAGCAGCTGATTGATAAGGCTTATCAGAGCCTTAGAAAGAGTAAAAGCGACTTTGTGGTTGCTAACAGCTTAGAGGATATGCGTTTGGGCTACAAGGCTTTTCTCATTGATCCTAAGAAAAAAATTACTAAAATCAGCTCTAAAAAAGCCCTTGCTGATACCTTGAATAGGCTTATAATAAAATAACCATGAAAAGCAAAAAGAACATTTTAGTCGGTATCTGCGGGGGGATTGCTGCTTATAAAACCTGCGAATTAGTGCGGTTGCTGATTAAAGGCGGATTTTCAGTTAAAGTGATGATGACTGAATCAGCGACTAAATTCGTTACCCCGCTTACCTTTCAGGAACTTTCCGGTAATCCGGTTTATCTTGATATGTTTACCCCGCTAAAAGAGGAAAGAGTAAAACATATCAGCCTGGCCCAGTGGGCTGATTTTTGTGTAGTGGCTCCGCTTTCAGCCAATACCCTTTCTAAGATTGCCGGAGGAATTTGTGATAATCTTCTGACCACGGTCATCTGTGCATTTGATACTAAAACTAAAGTTTTGCTTTGCCCGGCAATGAATGAAAATATGTGGAAGAACCCGATTATCCAGGAAAATGTTAAAAAGCTTAAGGCTTTAAATAAATACAATGTTCTTTCTCCGGAAAAAGGCGAGCTAGCCTGCGGTGCCTACGGAGAAGGCCGCCTTCCGGAAGTAAAAGAAATTTATAAAAAAATATGTTAACCTATTTAGCTTTCACTATTTTAGCAGTAGCAGTAGTAGTACTGGTTATTCTTCTTTCCTTAAGAGAACAGTTCAGCAAAAATATTATTCAGGCCCAAGGCAAGGCTTTAGATTCTTCGCGGGTTGTTTCTGAAGAGCTGACCAAGCTTTATGAAAAAATCGGCGGCCTGGACCGGGAGAGCCGCCAGATCCTTCAACTTACTAAATCTTTTCATGATATTTTAAAGCCGACCAAAGCCCGGGGAGAACTGGGTGAGAGTATTTTAGAAAACTTGCTCAGGGATGTCCTTCCCGAGGAGACGGTAATCGCTCAATATGGATTTAAAGACGGCAAGAAAGTTGATTTTGTGATCAAACTTCCTCAAGGCCTGGTTCCGATTGACGCTAAGTTTTCCCTGGAAGTTTTTCAAAGTTATTTCAATGCTTCCGAAGAGGAAAAGGTTTCTAAGCGTAAAGCCTGTATTGAAAGTATAAAAAAGCGCATCCAGGAAGCCTCAGCCTATATCTACCCTGATGAGGCAACCAGTGATTTTTGCCTGATGTATGTGCCTTCGGAAGCAGTCTATTACTTTATTATTACCGAGACTTCACTTTTAGAATTTGCCCACCAGAAAAAAGTCTTCATAGTCGGTCCAAGCACTCTTTACGCTTACTTAAAGACTATTTTTATCGGGTTTCAGGCGATGAAAATAGAAAAAAGGGCCAAAAAGATCTATGCTGATTTACAGCGTTTGGAAAAAGATGTTAATACTTTTATACGTGAATACGGCGTTTTAGGGACCCATCTGCGCAGTGCCGCTTCCAAATATGATGATGTAGCCAAGAGAGCCGATAATATTTCTTCAAAGCTTAATTCGATCGGCGGAGATTCTGATGACCATAAAGGTGAAAGTGATCCCCCGGGCCAGAAAAACCCGGATCATTCAAGAGAAAGACATTCTCAAAGTATACCTCAATGAGCCGGCCATCCATGGCCGGGCTAACCAAAAACTGATTGAGCTTTTAGCCCAACATTACCAGGTTAAAAAATATCAGATTACGATCATCAAGGGTCAGAAGCAACGAGAAAAACTAGTCCAAATCGGTGAAACTAACCAGTCATAAATATTGTAGTTTATTCAAAGAATGTTTTCCTTCATTCGTAACTGCCGGATTTAGCAAAAATAACTTACCGGGAGATCTACCTCAGGATATATACACCGCTTTATCTTTTCTTGATCAAAAGTTTAAATCAAGCTATCTAAACCAGGTCCATTCTTCAAAAGTGATACTTCTAGCTAAGGAAGGTATCCATGAAGGGGATGCTTTGTTTACCAAAGAGAAAGGCTTGGTTTTAATCGTTCGGACTGCTGACTGCCTGCCGCTTATTTTTGCCAGTGAAAAATTAGGAGTAATCGGTGTTGTCCATATGGGCTGGCGTTCGGCCAAAGCGGGGATCCTGGATAATATCGACTATTGTCTAGAGTCTTTTAAAGTAGTTGCCGGCCCGGGTTTAAGAAGTTGCTGTTATCAGGTGGGGGATGAGTTTTTAACTCACCCTCCATTTAAGGATTTTATAAAAAGTGAGCCAAAAGGATCTTATTTTGACCCGATTAGTTTTGCTAAATATCAGCTTTTCGGTAAAGGTTTAAAGCCGGAGAACTTCCTTGATTCAGGGCTTTGCAGCTTTTGTTTACCCGATGATTTTTTTTCCTTCCGTCGCAACCAAACCAGCTCAAGGACTCTTTCTTTTATCCTGAAAATATGATACAATACGTAAATATTTTAATAGATAAACCTATCGCCGTAGGGGCGACCCGCCGGGTCGCCCCTACAACGACATAAATGAAGAAAACACCTCTTTACCAACAACACATAAATTTAAACGGCCGGATAGTTGATTTTTCAGGCTGGGCTTTGCCTTTAGAGTATAAAAGTATTTTACTGGAAGCCAAAGCAACCCGTAATGCTTGCGGAATCTTTGATGCCTCACATATGGGTGAGATAGAAGTATTGGGAGTCAAAGCTTTAAATTTTCTCCAGCGGCTTTTAAGCAATGACCTTTCTCTGATCAGCCCCGGACAAATGCAGTATAATTTGATCACCAATTCTCAGGGTGGAGTAGTCGATGATTGTATGGTTTACTGTTTTGCTGATAAGTTTTTATGCGTAGTCAATGCTTTAAACAAAGATAAAGTTTTCTCCTGGTTTAACAAAAACAATCAGGAAGGAGTTAAAATCATCGACAAAAGTAGTGAATTGGCTTTGATCTCTCTTCAGGGCCCAAAGGCTTCGCAGATAATCTTTGATTGTTTGGGTTCAGGAGCTGCAAACCTAGACTATATGCATTTTCTCCAAGGCCAATCTCAAGGCCGGGCCTATCTTATCTCGCGCAGCGGCTATACCGGCGAAGACGGTTTCGAACTTTATCTTCCCTGGGATGAGGCTGGTTTCTGGTGGGATGAGTTTTTCCTAAAGGGTGAAAAATTCGGGATTACTCCTTGTGGATTAGGGTCCCGCGATATTTTAAGGATCGAAGCCGGTTATCCTTTGTACGGCCACGAGCTTGGTGAAGATATCAATCCTCATCGGGCAGCTTTATCCTGGGCAGTAAAGGATAGTAAAGATTTTATCGGCAAGGAAAAAATAATCGTCGGCCAGGAGCAAGGGTTAGACAAAAAACGGGTAGGCTTTATAATGAAACAACGCAGCGTTCCCCGTCAGGGATATCCGGTTTACTTTGAAGATAAACCGGTGGGGGAGGTGACCAGCGGGACATTTTCTCCCAATCTGGATCAATTTATCGGTATGGCTTATCTAGACCGAAAACAATCTCAGGTTGGTACTGAGATTATGATAAAAATACGCGAGAAATTTTATCGGGCAGTGGTTTCTAAATTTCCGTTTATAATACCAAAAACAAAAAAGTTAGCCAGTAAGGGGGTATGAAATGACCGGTTTAAAATTTGCCAAGTCTCATGAGTGGGTAGCAGTCCAGGCTGAAACAGCGACTATTGGCATCAGTGATTATGCCCAGAGCCATTTAGGCGATGTTGTTTTTGTGGAGTTGCCTAAAGTCGGTGACGCCATTAAGCAGTCGGCCCAATTCGGTACTATTGAGTCAACTAAGGCTGCCAGTGAGCTTTATTCGCCGCTCAGCGGAGTAGTAGTCGAGACCAATGGCAGTGTAGTCTCCAACCCCCAGTTGGTCAACCAGTCGCCGGAAAATTTAGGCTGGATGATAAAAGTCAAAGTTACTAATCCCGCTGAATTAGATAATTTAATGGACGAGATGACGTATAAAGAATTTGTTGAACAGGAATAACCCGTTAACGTAGGGGCGGGTTTCAAACCCGCCCCTACAACGACATTTGTAATTTATGCCTTACATCTTAAATACCCAGGAACAAATTGAAGAGATGCTGAAAGTTATCGGGGTAGGCTCTCTAGATGAGCTTTATCGGCAGGTTCCGGCCCAGGTAAAACTTAAAGGCCCCTTGAATATTCCTTCTGGTTTAAGCGAGCTGGATACTAAAAAGGCAGTGGAAGGCCTGGCTAAAAAAAATATCTCTTTAAATAACTTCAACTCCTTTTTAGGTGCCGGTTGCTACGATCATTACCGGCCGGCAGCTTTAGATTTTATAATTTCCCAGTCAGAGTTTTTGACTGCCTATACGCCTTATCAGGCCGAATGTTCGCAAGGCCTGCTTCAGGCGATCTATGAATATCAGAGCTATATCTGTCTTTTGACCGGAATGGATGTTTCCAATGCCTCTTTGCTTGACGGTGCTTCAAGCTTAGCCGAGGCAGTGCTGATGGTTTTAAGGGTGACTAAAGCCAATAAAGTCATTGTTCCGGCAAACTTAAACCGGGAATATTTCCAAACCCTGCGCACCTACTTAAGTGCTTTGGATTTCCAGATCAAAGAATTGGATTTTAACGATAACGGGCTGATCGATAAGCAATCGTTAGAACGCCAAATCGATGTTGATACCGGGTGCTTAGTTATTCAGAGCCCCAATTTTTTTGGTTTAGTAGAAGATGTTGCTGATCTATCAGCTTTAGCTAAAGAAAGAGGGGTAAAAACCGTAATGGTCACTAATCCTTTTTCTCTGGCCATCCTTAAAGAACCAAAAGCTTTAGGTGTAGATATTGTTTGCGGTGACGGGCAACCTCTGGGCGGCAGCCTTAACTTTGGCGGCCCGGCTTTTGGATTTTTAGCGGCTAAAGACGAATACCTGCGTCAGATCCCCGGAAGAATAGTCGGTAAGACCCAAGACCTGGAGGGTAAAATTGCTTTTTGCCTTACTTTGCAGGCTCGTGAACAGCATATCCGTAGGGAAAAAGCTACCAGTAACATTTGCTCAAACCATTCTTTAAATGCTATAGCCGCGGCAGTTTATCTTTCGCTGCTCGGCCGGGAAGGTTTTAGTAATGCCGCTAGGTATTCTTTTAGTAATACCCAGTATCTTTACCGGCGTCTCAAAGAAGTCAGAGGTGTAAAACTTCCTTACCCGCCGCAAGTATTCAACGAATTTATCTGGGAAGTCGAGGATGCTAAAGCCATAGTCGATAAACTTTACCGGAAGAAAATAATCCCCGGTTACTTGGTCGGTGACCTGTTCCCCAAGCATAAAAATGGAATCCTAAGTTCTTGTACTGAGAAAAAGACTAAAGATGATATTGATCAGTTTATCTATTATTTAGCCGAGATACTCCATGGATAGGAAAGTTATTTTTCAGAAAAAAAGCGGCTCCAATGATCCCGGTTACATCGGTAAGACCCAGGTGCCTTTAGTTGACCCCGAAGATATTCTCGGGCCTAAGCTTTTGCGTAAAGGTTTGAGTTTGCCCCAGCTGGGAGAACTTTCAGTGGTCAGGCATTATCTTAATTTAGCAAAACTTAATTTTTCAGTAGATACTAATTTTTATCCTTTGGGTTCCTGCACTATGAAATACAACCCTAAAATTAACGAGGCTTTAGCCGCCTTAGAGGGTTTTTCAGAGATCCATCCTTACCAAGAGCCTCAGGCTGTCCAGGGAGCCCTGGAACTTATCTATCAGTTAAACGTGCTTTTATGTGAAATAACCGGGATGAAGCAATTTAGTTTTCAGGCTTCCAGCGGGGCCCAGGGAGAGCTTACCGGGCTTTTGATGATTCATAAATTTCACCAGTCAGCCGGAAACCGCAAGACCAAAGTGATCATCCCTGATTCAGCTCACGGAACCAATCCGGCCACAGCAGCTATGTGCGGCTATAAAGTAGTGGTGGTAGAAAGTGATGCATCCGGCCTGGTGGATATGGAGAAACTAAGGTTAGCGGTAGATGAGGAGACAGCAGCAATAATGCTTACTAACCCTAACACTTTAGGCCTGTTTGAAGAAAATATTTTGGAGATAGCCGATATTGTGCATCAGAAAGGCGGTTTTCTTTATTATGACGGCGCAAATTTTAACCCGCTGTTAGGAATAACCAATCCGGCTAAAATGGGTTTTGATTTGGTCCACCTTAATCTACATAAGACTTTTTCCACTCCCCATGGTTCTGGCGGCCCGGGCCTGGGTGCTGTGGGCGTTGGTGATAAATTAATAGATTTTTTACCGGTTCCCTTGGTGGTTAAAAGAGAGGATAATTATTATTTTGATTATTGCTTAAAGAATTCGATCGGCCGCTTGAGAGCTTTCTACGGAAATTTTTCAGTTTTGATCAGAGCCTATGCTTACATCTTGCGTTTAGGCCAAGAAGGCCTTTTACGGGTTGCCAAGAATTCGGTAGTCAACGCAAATTACCTCAAGGAAAAGTTAAGAAATTATTATTGTTTGCCTTACCCTAAGGCCTGCATGCATGAAGTGGTATTCTCGGCCGAGAGCCAAAAAGAAAAAGGGGCTTCAGCTTTAGATATTGCTAAGCGGCTTATTGATTACCGAATCCATCCGCCGACCATATATTTTCCTTTGATCGTTAAAGAAGCCCTAATGATCGAGCCTACTGAAACTGAAAGTAAAGAAACTTTAGATAAGTTTATTGAAGTGATGTTAGAGATCAACCGGGAAATCGAGCTGGATTTAGAAAGGGTTAAAAACTCACCCCAGTCTGCTCCGGTTAAACGGGTAGATGAGGTCAGGGCTGCCCGGTTTCCCGATTTAAGATGGAGGGGTTAGAATATCCCGGCAGTAGCCGGGATTTCGCTGAATAGATAAATTGAGGTGCTCAATGATTAAAAAATGGCGCTTAATTCTGGATAAAAGATCTGACGGGGCTTGGAATATGGCTGTTGATGAGGCGATCCTGGCTAATTATTCCAACCAGAGGATACCTACTTTAAGGATTTATGGCTGGCAGGAGCCGTATATCAGCCTTGGCTACAGTCAGGAGCCAGAGGAAGTCTTGAGGCCGGATAATGCCTTTCCCTTTGTCCGCAGGATTACCGGTGGAGGCTGTATTTTACACCACAAGGAAGTCACTTACAGTATTGTTTGCGCTTTGGAGGATTTAGGCCTGCCGGCTGGAGTCAAAGAATCCTACCGGATGCTTTGCGGGTTTCTGTTTGATTTTTACCGCTCACTCGGCCTTTTTGCCAGTTTTGCCAAAGACAGCCAACAGGCTGATCTTAGGCGCCCGGCTGCTTTCTGTTTTTCCAACTGGGAGGAATTTGACCTGGTGATCGCCGGAAAAAAAATCGGCGGTAATGCCCAGAGGCGTAAGCGCAACCTGATTTTCCAGCAGGGAACCATACCCCAACAGTTAGATTTTTCACAGATTAACCGATCTATAAAACATGTCTTTGGTGCCAGTCAAAAAGCCGGCTGTCTTGATGATTTGCTTGGCCATCCTACCAGATTTGCTTTTCTAAGTTCCTTGCTGGCCGAGAGTTTTAAAAAAACTTTTAATCTCGGGCTTTACCGTGGGCTGCTTTCGCCTCAAGAAACTCAAACTACCAAGGTAATTTTAAAAGACAAAGAACAGGCTTGCGTTTTTTAGATTATCTTTCAATGAAAACGCTTTCAAAAAATTTTTTCCTTTCCGGCGGATATTGAATATTAGGTATAAATATGGTATAAATTAAGTAGATTGGGGTCAGTTATGGGGGGGCATAATAAAAATAAACCGGCAGCTTTTACTTTGGTCGAGCTTTTAGTAGCTTTGATCATTATCGGGATCTTTTTTTCTCTGGCTATTCCTTCTTATCAGAGTTCGATCGAAAAAAGCAAAGCCAAAAATGCTGAATACACCCTTATCAGTATTTATAATTCCCAGAAGCGTTATAAACTCGACCATAATCATTACTATGCTTGTGCAGCAGCTGTCTGCACAGCCGACGAACTTGAGAATCAAAGTAACTTAGGAGTGTACATCAGCGATTCATATTTTAATTACTCGATTACCAATACCAGCAGCAGTTTTAATGCCACGGCAACCCGTAGAGGCGAGGGGATTTGCGGCGGAATGAATATGAGTGTTATCGAGAAAGGAAGCCAGGTGAACAAGGAGTGCGAAGTATGGTAAAAAAGTCTTTTCTAAGAAATAAAAACCGAAAGTCAGAACTGCCGGAAGCAGTATTGATAATCTGTATTCTTTTGGTGGGTTTTCTAGCTTTTGCCGAGGAGCCAAATCCCTACCTTAAATACTTTCCGGCTAATGAGAAGATAGCCAGTATTACCACTAATGATCCGGACGATCCCCTGGCTGGTTATCCTAAAGTATTGGACGAAGTTGTATGTCCTATCGCCAATGCCCTCTTATTCAATAGTTTAATCGATTGCGAGAACTGTCTCGGATATAACACAAAATGTCCTGCTTGTTGTGTAGATATGACCAGCGGTTCACCGCAGGCACAGTGTGCGGGGTTTAATTGTGGTCAATATGCTTTTAGTAGTGGTACTTGCAATGAGGTTGATTGTTG
Source organism: Candidatus Omnitrophota bacterium (assembly GCA_018826075.1). GTDB lineage: Bacteria > Omnitrophota > Gorgyraeia > Duberdicusellales > 4484-171 > JAHKAJ01. The sequence continues at coordinate 65,494 of JAHKAJ010000025.1, read as the reverse complement.
TAGCCCAAGTCTTACAGATCCTGACGACGTCTGCGTTCATGATCCATTATCGACAAACTGTAACCCCGGGCAAATTAATAATATACCATCTTGTCAAAGAAAAGGTTGTCCGGATGCTACCCCGGATTTAACTCCTCAAAGTCCTGATTGTGTGCCGGATTCTTTAGGCGGCAGCGGCTGGTATTGTCTTGAGAATGACCTTATGCCGGTTGATAATATCACTGTTAGAGGATGCAGGCCTGAGATCGATATCCCTGACTCTATGGGGACGCCGGTTTTAACTAACTATACTCCCAGTACTGCTTCCCAGGATATTTATTATGATTTAGGCCCGGCTCTCACGCCTTGTCCTGAGGATTCTGCTTTAGGGGTAAGCAATACAACACCTTGCTATAAGTATGATATTGATCCTGTTTACGGTAGCTATATTAACGCTTGCCGCACCTACACCGATACTGCTGAAATTTGTAGTAAACACGAATATTGTTGCAAGCACGAATCTTGTGGAACTGGACCAACTGGAACGATCGCAGACTGCGACTATGCCCAGCCTAATCCTTTGATACCGGGAGATGAAGGAGGCGCTTGTATTAAGCTTTTTACCCATTGGAATGATCCGGTGGTTTTAGCCGATGCTGTCACTGCCAAAACTTGCAATACAATTATTGCCGATGATTGTTTGCAGATAGAACAAACTATCCAGGATTGTGTTTATGATAAGAGTATTGGTGGTTGTGCCCAGTGTTTTCATGAAATCGACCCGCCCATTATCGACCCTTTAAATCCCCATCCGGGTTTCCGGCTTGACTTTGTGGCCCGCAGCGGCCAGTCAATGATCATAGAATGGCAGCTGGATACTATTAGCAATATCAAAAATTTTCCAGCAATCAATGACGTCTATTTTTTTACGATGATAAAAATCTACCAAGAGGGGCTGGCTGATCCGGTTTTTGAAAGCATTATCCATCAAAAGAGCCTTACCGCAGATTTCTCTATCTTCAATGCCGCAGCCATAGAAGCCTTCGATCCAATGACAGGGTTAGGAGTGCTTCATCAGGGCAAAAAGTATAGCGCAAGAATTCATTATTATATACCCGAAGTCAATGGCGCGGATCTGGAGGTGACTGTGAAATCCATGTTATTGACTGCGGTTATGGTTAGAGAGTAGGTAAAGCTTATTTTAGGCGATAAAAGGAGGTGTAGAATGAAGAGTGTGTTGATTGGCTTGTTGTTAGGGCTTTTGATTCTGCCTTGTGTCTATGCTGAAACTGGCGATAGCAGCGCCCAGAGTGCTGTAGCTCCTTTGCTGCTTCCGGTTGCTCCGCAGAACTCGACCAGTTGTGCGGCCACCCGCTACCCAGATTTTTATTCCTGGGAACCCGGGAATGCTGCTTGCGGCCGATATGTCGATGATCATTATAGCTTACGCAGACGCGCGCCGCTCGGGACGCCTGATGCTGGCTATTTCGGCTATTATGTAGACCTTGATGCGTCGGGCAATGAAGTGTTTACCCGTATCCCTGGTGACGGAGAGTATGTTTCGATGAGCGGTTTATCTACTGCCATTAATTTTGAAATTTTAGGCCTTAGCCAGTACAAAAAAACAGCCAAGATCACAATTAACTGGACTGTAAGGATTGAAGGCAGTGTTCACCCTGAGGAATTATGGAGAAAACATGACCCTTGGTATTGCCCGGGCTGGACAGGTAAATCTTACCAGCGTTTTCCGGAAGGCAATGCTTATACCCGGCTGTTTGTTGAGGGTGTAGCAAGAGGTTCTCTGGCAACCATGACTGTTCCCAGTGCCGGAGAAGCAGTTACTGGTTTTAAAGCGGTTGACCCCAACATCACCGGCAGTGTAGTCCTTACGCCGGATATGTTTAATGGTGAGTTTCCTGAGGAGTTAAATGTCGAAGTCAAGTGGTATAATGATACTGCTATGGATTTGACAGCTTATGATCGCAACTTGATTATTACGATTATACCGACGCTTTAAGAAGGCTGAGAGTTAGGTAAAGATTAGCAAGTGTAGATGTACAGCATGAGGCATAAAGATTATCAGCGTAAGGGTATCACCCTTATTGAGCTTTTGGTGGCTATTGTTTTGATAGCCATAGGAGCCGGGGCAGTTTCTGCGGTGTTGAGTTCCGGCAATTATCTGTTGAGAAGATCAAGAAATGAGGCCAGGGCAACCAGTATTGCCCTGGCCCATAAAGAAAGCCTCCTGGCCCATTCCTATGAGAATGTCCTTTTAGGCATTGAACAGGGTAATGAGGATATTTTTCATTGGGAAACTGAAGTCCAGGAACTTTTCTGGGCAGGTACTTCCAAGAACATACCTTATAAGCAGATCGATGTGACTGTTACCTATCCCGATGAAGGCGCTTCCGGAAATATCGCCAATAAATGGAAAAAACTTACCCTGCGCAATCTAATACCTTATCCTTTTGTCCATCTTGAAAGAAGGGTAATGGACAGTAGCTGTGCTACTTCTTCCTGCACAGTACCACCTAGCAGTTTCCAGTTGGTAGGCGACCTGACTATTACTTTTAATTATCCGGTAGTAAAGGATTTGAATGTTTTTTATAATATCGCTGTTAATATTACTAATCCCGCTGGCCTTGCCGGTACCGAGAATATAGTTACTAAATGTTTTTTAGACGGTGCTCAGCAAGGACAGAAAACCGGTACACCGATTCTTTCGCAGCCTTTGATTAGTAACAATACGGTTATTCCTAACGTAGCCGCTGGTGCTCACACTCTCCAAGTCCGCTGGTATAAAGATACAACTTCCGGCGTTATAAGTATTACTCGGGCTAATCTGATGATGCTGGCATTTGAGACTCAGAATTAGCTAAAAATAAGTTATGAAGAAAAAGGCCTTTACTTTAATAGAGATCATTGTAGTTTCCGGTTTGATCGGCTTTATAATTTTGGCTTTAGTCGCTTTTTCGATATTTTTTATCCGACAGGTAAATATCAGCACTGAACGCTATAATGCCTGGAGCCAGATAAATTACAGCCTTGATGATATGCGGATACGTTGTGTCGGGGCTATTGAAATAATCACGCCGATTACCGCCAGCGGAGGAAATATAACTATCAGCGATACGACTTTTTTTACTTTTCAGGGCGAGAAAGATATCTATCATATAACTCCTGATGAAACTGATGATAACGCGATTTACACTTATAAAATATTACCGAGTGATGATCCCGATAATCCCGGAAGTCTAGCCTTAGAGATAACTATTACTGACAATACGGTTGTTCCTGCGGTTACCACTAGCACCCGAGAGATTTTAATCGATGGAAGGTACAGTCCGTCGATGCACCTGGAACACAGGGAGATCGGGGTGGACAGTTTAGGCAATATCATCTATGATGAACCTAATTTTATTACTGCCAACATTACCGCTAATCAGGTGTTAGGCAGCCTTGATGTTTCCCGGGAAGAGGGGATAAGTTTTTGGTTTATTGATGTAATACAATGATAGCAATAATAGTTTCAATCACAATCATGGTTTCTTTGCTTTTGTCGGCTTTTGTCGGTTTTAATCCGAATTTTAAGTCCTTAGTAGAAAGAGATTATCTCCGTAAAGTTTTAGAAAATTCTGCCAACTATGGCTTGAAGAAAGGACAGCTTATCAGCCGGGCTAATCCCAGTATTTACTCTAACGTTAGCAATGAACTTTTAGGTGTACGTAATGACGGTATTGGCCCGGATGCCGACAGTGCAACTTACGTACTTAAAGATAGGACAAATCTTACGGTTACGGTGAATAATACATCTATTTCTGTTGATGTTGGTCATGAATATGCGCCTTTCCCCTAATTTGTCCCGGCCAGCCTGGCTTAAAAAAAACCTTGCTTTAAACTCCTGCCGCAGCCTGAAATTAGCTTTGCGCAAGTTTAAGCTGAATACGGTTTGTCATGAATCAGGCTGCCCTAATATCTCTGAATGTTTTTCTAAAGGAGTGGCTACTTTTTTAATTTTAGGCCAAACTTGCACTCGCAGCTGTAGTTTTTGCGGGTTGAGTAAGATCAAGCCCCAAGACCCTGATCCCGATGAACCCCGCCGGATAGCCCAGGCAGTGAGTTTTTTAAGCTTGGATTATCTGGTAATCACTTCACCTGCCCGTGACGACCTGATCGATGGGGGAGCCGGGTATTTTTCCCAGACGGTCAGGGAAATTTTAAATTTAAGCCCCGGGAAAAGAATAGAAATTCTCATACCTGATTTTTTAGGCCGAAAAGATTCCTTTAGGGAAGTAGCTTTATCCGGAGCTGAAACCATAGCTCATAATCTGGAAACTGTTCCCGGCCTGTACCGGCAAGTAAGGCCGGGCGCTGATTACCAGCGTTCCTTGGGAGTTTTAGCCGCTATTAAGCAAATAAACTCGAAAGTTTACACTAAATCCGGTTTAATGCTCGGTTTAGGCGAAAAAAAGAAGCAGCTAAAGCGGGTTTTAAAAGATTTACGTTTTGTGGATTGTGATTTTTTAACTTTAGGCCAGTATTTGCCACCTTCCTTAAGCCACTACCCTTTAAAAGCCTATATTCATCCAGAAGTTTTTTCAGAGCTAAAAACCTACGCTTTAACTCTGGGTTTTAAAGCAGTGGCCAGTGGCCCCTATGTCCGTTCCTCCTATTTAGCCCATCTTTTGGTTCCAACCAGTACCACCTCGTAGGTGGTATAAATCAGCCCCTAAAACCCCTTTATTTACTAATATAATTTAATATACCTATATTCCACCTCGTAGGTGGTAAGGTTTAAAAGGAAAGCACAATATCTAGTGGTATGGCCAAACCACTACAATATGTTGAAAACAGGGTTAAATTGTAGGAAATTATTCTTGACAGAAGCAAACAAAAATAATTTAATAGAAATGTAACCATTTTATAACAAATGATGAAAAGAAAGACAGTCCCTCGTTTGATGAGTGTTGATGAATTGGCCGATTATCTTGGCTTGCAGAAGCAGACGATCTATAATTGGCTGCATTCAAAGAAGATTACCGGGATGAAGATCGGTAAAGTCTGGCGTTTTGACCGCAGGTATATTGACGGTTGGATCAAGGAGTGCAGTCGGGGTTAAAATATGGCTAAAACTGTTGGATTATATTTAGGAGTCAGTTCTTTAGGCGTGGCAGTAGTTTCCGGCCGGGAAGTCATGACTTTGAGCAATTTCAATATTTCTGAGCTTGGTGAAGCAAAAGCCGAAATTGTTGACAAAGATGTCCGTTTGGAAGCTTTAATCAATAAAGCTTTAAGGGATGCTAATGCCGACGGAGCTGATATCTGTCTTTCTTTGGCTGATCGGGATTTCATCTTTCGTTCCCTGGAAATGCCATTGATGCGCAAAGCAGAGATCGAATCTTCATTAGCCTATGAAGTTGAAAAGTATATACCTTTTAAGATAGGCGAGCTTGAGTGGGCATACGAAACTACCCGTTTTCCTAAAGACAAGAAGATGAGTGTTTCTTTTATCGGTATTCGTGAAGGAAACCTTCAGCGGGTAAGGGAGATTTTAAACCGTTTGGGAGCAAGAGCAGTTTCTATTGAGCCGTCTTCCTTATCGTTAGTCCGGGCACTTAAATCTTTAAAAAAGTTTTCAAAATTGCGGGATTTTGCCCTTTTGGACTTAACTGAAGCAGAATCCCACCTTACTTTTTTCCAAAACGACCTGCCGGTGTTCAATCGTTACTTGACTATCCCTAAAAAAGAAGATGTTTTTGATACCGTCAAGTTTTCTGAATCGGTAGATTTTTCTTACCAGTATTTTAAGCGGGAGTTTCGTTCCTATAAAATAGATAAATTCGTAGTGGTCAGCGATATCGAAAGTAAAGAGTTGACTAAAGTTTTGGAAGAAAGCCTGCAGGTTGCTGTTGAGGCAACTTCGCCTTTCGATATAACCCGCCGCAATAATGCCAGCGTCGAAAGCAGCAAGGCTTTCGGGGCAGCAGTTGCCGATCAATACCCGGCAGCTTTCAGGCCACGCTTTCAAAAAACTAAAGATTCTCAAGAGTTAGAAGTGGCCGAGGTGGTGACCGAGATCCCGCCTTTAAGGTTAGGAGTTATGTCGCTTATCTTGGGGGCCGGATTGGCTATCGCGCTTTTTATCGCAGTGATCATGGGTAACGAAGTTTCCTTAAAAGAGGTCGAATTAAGAAAGAAAAGAGATGCGGTTTTTGTGCCCCAGGGCCTTGAAAGCCTGCCTTGGAGCCAGCATAAAAAAGCCGTTGATGATTTAGAGTCAGAATTGAACAAGCTTAAAAGCGCTTTGGATTCGTTTAATAATCTTTCGGGGGTTTTTACTTCTCTCTCCAGCCGCCGGACCCTTCCGGATGGCCTTTGGTTGGAAAATTTTCAGCTTAACCGTCAGGACAAAGGTTATCAGGCCAAGATAAGCGGTTATGTTTTTCGCGATGACGATTACAAGGAACGCTTGACTTTAGACGATTTCGTGACTAAGCTTAAAAATGACAGTTCTTTGCAGGCTCTTTTTTCGACCGTCGAGATTGAATCTTCCCGGCGGCAGCCGCAAAAAGAGTTTTTAGTCACTTATTTTTCAATAAATTTAAAATAATGAAGGAATTAGCCCGTTATAAAAATATTATCCTGGCAATCGGAGTTGTCCTGGTCAGCCTTTTTCTTATAAGAAGCCTTCACTCTCATTATTCATCCAAGCTTGCTAATCTGGCCAGGGAAGATAAAGAGATCGAAGAGGCTCAGATAGTTATGCATCAGTGGGAAAGCCTTAATAGCCAATCCAACACGCTTAAAAGTAATTTATTCAAGGAAGACAGCCTGTTGGTTAAAAAATTCATTGAAGAAAAAGCCAAGTTTTTTAATATTGAGTTAGTTTCATTAAGGCTTTCCCGGTTTGACCGGGACGCTTATTGGGAAGCCTTAGCGCAGTTTCAGGCAACCTGTACTTACAGCGATTTCATAAAATTCGTAGATTCTTTAGCGGCAAAAAATATTGAAGTGACTAGCGCCAGATTAAGCGGCAGCCAAGATAGTCTCTCGGTTAATGCCGAGCTGAAGGGGGTTGTTGTTAAATGAAGATCGTAAAGATAGTTTTCCTTTTGTTGTTTTTACTTTTACCGATCTTGCTTTATTCGGCTGAGAGCTATCGCAACCCCTTTGAATCTTTATTGCCTAAGGAGGAAGCTAAAGTATCTGAGCTTGCGTCTCAGGAAGCAGCAAAGCCTTTGGATGTGGTTATTCAGGGGGTTCTTTGGGGTAGTGCCATACCCCAGGCGATCATTGACGGTGATGTTTATAAAGTCGGAGATAAACTTAAAAGCATTGAGAATGCCTCTTTGTTGCGAATTACCGATAACGTAGTCTTTATAGTCCAAGGCGATAAGGTCCATAAGATGACTGTTAAGAAAAAATAGAGGGAGGAAATATGAAAAAAATTTTTATTTTGATTTTAGCCGGTTCGTTCATCTTTTTAGGTAACGGGTTTTCCCAAGATGATATTTATGGAGGATACCTGCTTAGCAGCGCTGAAAAGCGCGTGTCTCTTGACCTTGAAGGGGCTCAACTGGTAGATGTTTTAAAAATGCTTTCCCAGCAGACCGGGCTGAATTTTGTATCTACCGAGGCGGTCCGCGAGAGAAAGCTAACCCTTTATATGGACGGGGTTCCTTTAAGGGAAGCCATGGATGTTTTATTCAAAGCCAATAACCTGGCCTATAACTATTACCCCGATTCAAACATTTTTGTAGTCAAAGAAATGGGTAAGCCTAACTTAGAATTAGTGAGCAAGGTTTATTCGTTGAAATATGTACGGGTCCAGAGCGGCCGGATGCAGGAAGAGATAGATGATATTCTTGAGTCCGGAGGCCAAAGTGGCGGTACTGGTACGGATAATAAAGAAACCGGCGGCATTGCTAAAGCTGTCCAGGCTGTTTTAAGTGCTGTCGGTAAGGTTACTGAAGACCCTTTGACTAATTCCTTGATTGTGGTAGATGTTCCGGTCCAGTTCCCGATGATCGATGAAGTGGTCAGTAAATTGGATATCTCGGTTCCCCGGGTGATGATCGAGGTGGAAATGCTTGATGTTTCCAAGACTCATCTGGATAAATTAGGTTTCAACTTTGCTAACGGCCTTTATGCCAGCGCTGCCGCCGGCGCCCGTTCAAGTAGAGTGCCTTTTAGCAACAGTCTTTTAAAAGGGACCCCGGTTACCCAATCCACCGTCGGAGGATTGGCCCCGCCGGTCTTAAGTATTCTTGATCTAACCAGCTTTACTTCAGTGATGCAATTTGTAACCGAAGACACCTCGACCAAGTTTATTGCCCGGCCGAAAATACTTACGGTTTCTAACGAAACTGCAGAAGTTAATTTGACTACCAATGAAGCCATCGGTGTTACTACCACTCGTGGTGCTGAAGGCGGCGGTTCGGTTACCCAGAATGTCGAACGGGAAAAAACCGGAACTAAACTAAGGGTTACCCCTCAAGTTAATCCTATTACTCAGGAAATCACCTTGATGATCGAAGTCTTTAACCGTGAATCTTCGGACAGTGGTATAAGTATTGAAGGTTTGACCGGCTCAAGCACCCTGAAAAACGTTGAAGAAAGAGGCACTAAAAGTGTCCTGCGTTTGAAGGACGGCGAAACTCTTTATATCGGAGGTTTAATCCGTAAGGAGGAAAAAGAGACCAAGCGTAAGATCCCTCTTTTAGGCGATATTCCTTTTATCGGTAAAGTTTTTAGCTATACTGAGCGCCCGGGCGCTGATAATCAGGACCGAGAATTACTTTTATTTTTAACGCCGCGGATCATCGAAGACAATGTATCTATCAGCGCAAAAAAAATACAAGTTTTCTCCCGGGAGCAGGTTGACGCCGTAAAGAGAGACTCAGTAAAAGTAGCTTTAGATAGTTTTGTAAGATAACCAAAGACAGATGGCGGGAAGCAGGGGACAACGGGTATACAATCACACTCTGGGTTCTGGCATCTGTTTTTTATTTAAAAGGTCAGGCTAATGGCGCGTTACAAAAAGTTGGGAGATATCTTGATTTCCGAGGGGATTATAGCCGAAAAGCAGCTTAAAGAGGCTATAACCTTGCAGGAAAAAGAAGGCGGCAAGCTTGGTGAGGTATTGATCCGCCTGGGCTATGTAAATGAAGAGCAGATCGTTATTGCTTTAAGCAAACAGCTTTCGATTCCTTATGTTTCTTTGGCTTCGGGAAAGTTAAAACCGAACGCCGACCAGAATCTGGAGGATCTTATTCCTCAGGATTTCGCCATTAAAAATATCGTTCTTCCGCTTTCGCGCAGCCTTAACTCCCTGACTGTGGTGATGTTTGATCCGCTGGATCTGATTCTTCTGGATAATTTAAAAAAAATAACCGGTTGTGAGATCAACGTAGTGGTTTCAACTCGTAGCGATATTTTAAAGGCTTTGGAATCTTTTTACGGCCGGGATAAGATTTTTCGTGATGCTATTCAGGTTGCCGGAGAAGAGGAAAGGGCGGCGATAAAAGAGATTTCCGAAGAGACCGACTTAAGCCTGGATAAGCTTATTGCTCAGGCTGAAGAGGCCCCGGTGGTTAAACTAGTGGATCTTTTGATCCGCCAGGCTATTGAGGAGAATGCTTCGGATATTCATCTTGAGCCTCACTATGACAAGTTAAGCCTGCGTTACCGTATTGACGGTGTTTTATTTGATATGCCTTCACCGTCGGCTTCCCTGTATCTTCCGATAGTCTCACGAATAAAAATTCTTTCCAAGATGGATATTGCCGAAAAACGCCTGCCTCAGGACGGCGGCTTTATGGTAAAAGTGGCTAAACGCCTGATCGATCTGCGGGTCTCCACTTTGCCGACTATTTACGGCGAAAAGGTGGTATTGCGGATTTTGGATAAAACCCGGGTTCCTCTGGATCTGGCTAAATTGGGTTTTCTTCCTCAGGAGCTTGAACTGATCAGAAAAGGGATTAGTTCTTCCTACGGGTTGGTTTTTCTTACCGGCCCGACCGGTTCAGGAAAATCAACCACTCTTTATGCGGCTCTAAACGAGATCAAATCTTCAACCAAAAATATTCTTACCGTAGAAGATCCGGTGGAATACCGGATAGAAGGTATTAATCAGGTCCAGATCAAGCCGGAGATCGGCCTGACCTTCGCCAATACTCTTCGTTGTTTTTTGCGGCAGGATCCGGACATAATCCTGGTAGGAGAAGTCAGAGATTTAGAGACTGCTGAAATGACTATTCGGGCGGCTTTGACCGGGCATTTGGTTTTTTCGACTCTTCACACCAATGATGCGGCTTCAACAGTTACCCGTTTAGTGGATATCGGTATTCCCAGTTATTTGGTTACCGCTTCAACCCGTTTGATCGTTGCCCAGCGGTTAGTGCGTAAGCTTTGTAGTTCTTGCAAAGAGCCTTATGAAGTAAAAAAGGAAAATCTTCCCGAAGGTGTAAATATCAGCTCTCCGGTGATCTACCGGGCCAAAGGCTGTGAGAAATGCAATTTTATCGGCTACAAAGGAAGGTCAGTGATTACTGAAATCATCCTGGTTAATGAAGAGCTGAGGATGGCAATATACCGGGGTTTAAGCCCTCAGGAGATCATACAGACTGCTAAGAAAAACGGTTCACTCACTCTTTTGGAGAGCGGTTTAAAAAGAGTGGAGGAAGGGATAACTTCTTTGGAGGAAGTCCTTTCAGTGGCAGTTGTTTATTAAGTTATTTTAACAGCCAATGCCTAAATTTAACTATATCGCTAAAACTAAAGAAGCCAAGACGGTTAAGGGCAATACCCATGCTCTTTCTCAATCGGAAGTTGTTTCTCGCTTGCGTTCAAGAGGGCTTTTTGTGGTTTCAGTAACTACCCAGAAAGAAGGCAGCCAAAAATCGCCGATCAGCGGTTTATCCCGGATACGCGGGAAACGTTCCTCGGTGAAGTTATTCGATCTTACTCTCTTTGCCCGGAATTTGGCGACTACTCTTTCCAGCGGCGTGACTCTTTTAAGAAGCCTTGAAATCATAGCTTATCAGACTGAAAGTCTGCTGCTGGAAAAGGTTTTACGCAAGATCTGTGAGCATATAAAAAGCGGCCTTTCTTTCAGCGAGGCCATTGCTAAATATCCCAGGATTTTTTCTGTCCTCTGGAGGGGGATAGTCCACGTCGGGGAGACTTCGGGAAACCTTCCCTTTGTTTTAGAAAAGCTTTCCGATTATCTGGAATTGCGCATGGAGTTTGAGCGTAAAGTAAAAAGCGCCCTGGTCTATCCGGTAATCTTATTTTTTGCCGCTTTTGTAGCGGTTATTGTATTTTTAAAATTTATTCTTCCCAAGTTTATAACTATTTTTGATCAGTTTAACGTAAAATTGCCTTTGCCGACCAGGATTATGTTTGCCGCCAGCCGGTTTTTTTCTGAACATTTTTTCATGGTTATGATCGGTCTAGCCGGTTTGGTTTTTCTTTCCTTTTTAGCTAAAAACAGCCCGGCAGTGCGCCATTGGTGGGACCGTAATTGTTTTAAAATACCGCTTTTGGGCAGGGTTATACTTACTTTTTTTCTTGAGCGGATCACCTCGACTCTTTACATCCTTTTGGATAGCGGCCTTCCGGTTGTCTATGCTTTGGAGATTACCGCTCAAAGTGTCGGCAATAGTTTCTTAAAAAGTAGTGTTCTCTTTGTCCAGGAAAGGGTTAAAGAAGGGGCTTCTCTGTCTGAGGAGTTAAGAAAGGTAAATATTTTTCCGCTGTTGATCTCCGAGATGACTAAGATCGGCGAAGAAACCGGAACTATATCCGAAGTTTTTAATAAAGTCTCGGTTCATTACCGCAAGGAATTGACTACCCGGGTTGAACGGATAATCGCTGCTTTTGAGCCATTGATGATTATTTTTATGGGGATAGTCATCGGCGGAATCGTAATATCATTGTTTATGCCTTTGTTTAAGCTTTCCAGCTTGGGCGGTTAACCGGGTTTAAAGAACTTTGACAGGTAAAGGCTGAGTGGTATAATAATGAATAATCACGGGGCGTTTTAGAAAAGGAGGTTTTCAAATGAGAAAGGGTTTTACGCTTTTGGAACTTTTGATCGTAGTAATCGTAATCGGAATTTTGGCTACTATTGCCATACCGCAGTTTCTTAACGCGGTTGAGAAAGCCAGGGTGGCTAAAGCCAAATCTGCTTTAGGTTTGATTTCGCATGCTGAGAAGATGTACCGGGCCGAACGTGATACCTATGTAGCGGCAGCAGATGGGGCTGTTGACTCTGTGCTTGGTAATTATGTAGAGCTTAAACAGATCGATCTTGACCAAGACTGGGATTATAATGTTACTATTAGCGGTACGGATAACTACACAGCTACGGCTACTAAAAATTCAAGTTCCTCTCATGGTGGCCAGTCGGTTATCTATAATCAGGACGGTAACTGTACCGGGAATCATACTTTACGCGGTCCGGATTGCGGCGGAAGTTAAGTTTTAAAATAAAAAAATTCGGTTATTAATGTCAAGTAATAGATATTTGCTGAAGAGTTTTACTCTTATTGAGCTGCTGGTAGTCATTGTGGTTTTGAGTATTTTGGCCGGCATAGCTGTACCGGGGTATATCGGGGTTAAGCAGAAAATTCGCGATCAAGGAGCTAAAGCCAACCTTCGTTTGATTTACGCCGCTGAGAAGAATTACCGCATCGAAGCACGTAATTATACCACCACCACTGATACCGGAAATACTAACGAGCTGTTAAGCCTTGATTTATCAGATGCCGATCATTGGGCTTATTCGGTTCCTCAGGCCGACAACAGCGTGACTCCTGCGACTTTCTGCGCCGAGGCAACTCATGGCGAAGGCAGCAGCATAGAAGCTTGGCATCTCAGTTCAGCAGATCCTGAACCGGCTGAAGGGACTTGTCCTTAGATAAGGTTTCCGGCCACTGTTGATAAATTCAAGACACACCCGGTTTAAGTTTTTTAAACCGGATGTGTTTTTTTTATCTAGTTGCCGCTTTAAAAACTTTTGCTATAATAGCTGTTAATGGGCCGATTTTTTTTAGTTCTGATTTTGTTTTTAACGGCAATCCCGGTTTATCCGGCGCCTTCCTACGGCACAAAGCTGCCTCTGGCCAATAAATATTTTACCGGTATCCAAACTCATCTTGTCTTTGAGCGTGAACTTGAACAGGAGAGAGGAGACCTGCGCTCCAGCCAGCATTTCCTGCAGGTCTCTTACGGATTATTCGATTGGCTGGCTTTGGACTTAAAGATCGGAGTCGGTAATTTAAAACAACATCCCTTATCCAGCGACGAAGTCGACTATAACTCTTCTTTTGCCGGCGGTTACGGTCTGCGGTTTAAACTTTATGACCAGAAAAAGGCAAAATTAGTTTTTGGTTTTCAGCATATCAGCGTCCATCCTTATTCTACAGACCTTAACGGTATAGAGAACAAAGCCATTCTTGACGATTGGCAGGTGTGTTTATCAGGTTCCTACAGTTTTTTAAGGCTTACTCCCTACCTGGGAGCAAAGTGGTCAAGACTTGACTATATCCATTGGCTGGAGCAAGACCGCAAAAGAACCATGTCTGATTTGACCAAAGGTTTAGGGCTGATCCTCGGCGTAGATATACCCTTAACTGACAGGACCTGGGTTAATTTTGAGGGTGAGCTGGTCAGCGGCCAGACATTATCCGGAAGCTTTAATATTTCTTTTTAACCTTGATCCCGATCGATGATCTCCAAAACCAACCAGAAAGATCTGCTTACTTACTTAGAGGATACTTCTAATCGTCAGGGGGCGGCTTCAGCTTTATATATACCACAAAATCAGGAAGAACTTTTAGCGATAATCCGGGAGCTTTCTAAAAAAAACATCCCTTTTACTGCTTCGGGCGGAAGAACCGGGACTACCGGAGGTTGTGTTCCGCAGGAAGGGGCGATCATATCTTTAGAAGGCTTAAAGGACAATATCCAGATCGATCCCGAGGCTAAAACTGCTAAGCTAGAAGCTGGAGTTTCGCTTCAAGATTTGGAAAAAGAAGCAAGAAAACATAAGTTAACGCTAAGATCTTTACCTACCGAACCTTTGGCTTTAGCCGGCGGCGTAGCTTCAACTGCTGCCTCAGGGGTGCATGGTTTTGGCTGGGGAGGGATACGAAATTACATCAGGGCAGTTGAGATTTTCCTTTCTTCCGGAGAAGCAATTCATTTGCGGCGGGGTGAGATTTTTTCCCAAAAAAGAGTTTTTAACTTTAAGATCGCCGGCCGTCAGTTTGATTTTAAACTCCCTGATTATCATCTTCCGGCCTGTAAATCCCAGGCCGGGTATTTTGTAAGGGACAATATGGATTTAATCGATCTTTTTATCGGTTCCGAAGGGACTTTGGGTATAATCAGCTCCCTGGAATTAGCTTTGCAAAATATCCCTTTTGGAGTTTTTGACGGTTTGCTGTTTTTCCCTCAGGAAGAAGAAGCCCTGCAATTTACAGAAAGAATTAAAGTAGGGGCGCAAAATTTTGCGCCCCTACAGAATCCGGCTGCCCTAGAATTTCTAGATCAGAATTCATTAAATCTTTTGCGCCGTGAATATTCTTTCATGCCAAAAGCCGGAGGCACAGTTTATTTTGAACAGGAAGCAGAAAATAAAGAGGAGTATGACGCGCTAGTCGATAAATGGCAGGGTTTAATTGAAACCAGCGGCGCTTTCCTTGATCAATCTATTTTCGCCGAAACCGCTAAAGAACGAGAGAAGGTATATCAGATAAGGCATAAATTACCCCAGCTGATCAATGAGTTTTTACGCCGGGCCAAACAGGTTAAGGCTGCTGCAGATATCGCTGTTCCCGAAAGTAATTTTAAGCAGATGCATCAGTATTACCGAAAAGTTTCTCAAGAGGCAAAGTTAAGTTATCTTAATTTTGGCCATATCGGTGAATCACACCTTCATTTTAATTTTTTACCGCAAACCAATTCTCAGAGTCAGCTGGCTAAAAGCTATCTTAAGGAACTTTGCCGCCTGGCAGTTTCCTTAGGCGGGACAGTATCAGCTGAACACGGAATCGGTAAGCTGAAAAAAGCTTATTTAGAGATTATGTATAGTCAGGATGAGATCAACCAAATGGCAGCTTTGAAGAAGTATTTTGATCCCCAATGCCTTTTGGGCCTGGATAATATCTTCAGCAAAGACCTATTGGGGACAGGTCCCAGTCAAATCACCCCAATAAAATAAAGGATTATTTGCTGGTTTTTCTGAAAATCGAAAATGAGAAGGTAATCTTAGGAGATTTTAGAAAATTGAAAAAAGACCTAAAAATACTTGAAAACATTAGGGCTATTCTAGTGGGACCTGTCCCCGATTAGTCTTCTTTTCGCCTTTCGTCAAAATAATCAAGTTCAGTCAAGGGCAGTATCACTGAAGTGGCGATATTAGTCAAATGCGAGGCTATGCGTTTATAGTAACGGGCGATCAGGGTAAAGCATACCGCTTCATTGACCGAAAGACTGCTTTTGGCTAATTTTCGGATTATCTCATCGCAGCGTTTTTTGATTTCTTTTTGGTATTCCCAAGTTTTAGCTGCTTCTTTTTCGTCCGACTCCATAAAGGCTTTTTTAGTCTGTTGGAATAGCTCCAGCAACTCCCCTTCGATATTATTAAAAAGTTCGTCATGATTAGGCTTGTCGATCGGTTTTTCCAGGAAAGTGCTTACTTCTAGAAGGTTTTTGGCATAATCTCCCAGGCGTTCAGCATCTTTGACTACGCTCATCAGAAGCAGGGAAGTCGGCACATCAACCGAGGGCTGAATCGAGAGATGTTCGATTATTCTTTTGCGGATGTCTTTTTGAAGCTGGTTTACTTTTTTGTCGATCGAGTAGATCCGGTCCTTTAACCCCGGCTCATCCTGATTAAGGATAAGTTTTTTATAGACTGCCTCAAACATCACCTGGCTGTCATCAAGCATCTTTTTAAATTCTTCGAGGACTTCGTTTAAGAAATCTTTCCCTTTCCAGAATTGAAGCAAATTTTTAAACATCTTTTACCTCCTTATTTTAATAACCGGGAAATAAAAATTAAGAGTCCCGGCAGAATAAAAAACATAATTAAAACGTAAAAGATAACGTAACGTCTTTTTATCGAGGCTAACCAGCCTAATTTTTTCGCTAAAAATATCGGAATGGCGCGTATACGCTTTATCGGATAAATCACGAAAACACCGATGGTATTAAAAAGAAGATGAGCAAAAGCAACGGTAATTGCTGATATATTTCCGGTGGCAAAGGAGGCAAGCATAGCTGTTACTGTGGTTCCAATATTTGCTCCCATGGTTATTGGGAAGGCCATTTCTACAGTTAATATTCCGGCTGCTACCAGGGGAACCAGTAAAGAAGTAGTAATCGATGAGCTCTGTACGATAGCGGTAAGAATAGCTCCAGCGATGATAGTTAAGACAGCGTGCTTACCCAAAATATTGCTAAGTACTATTTCGGCTCTTTGTATTACCAGTGAACGCATTATTTTTACAATGAAATAGAGGGCTGTGAAAAGAAACACAATGGAAATAACTAAAAGCAATATGTAGTGGGCATGATCGGAAACATTTATTTTTTCAACTATTTTTTTAATAAGATCTATTAAAGGTTCTGTGGCAACTTTAATCGGGCTAGTAAATTTTACTCCGCCGACATTGCTAAAAATTTTAGCCATAAATCCGGCAGTTTTGCTTAAAAAACCAAAGGCTAGCTCAAGCGGAAAAAGTAAACATACGCAGATAAGATTGAAAAAGTCATGGACGGCGGTTCCGGCCACCGCTCGTTTGAATTCTTCTTTGCGGCCGATATGGCCGATTGCCACCAGCATTGCAGTCACGGTAGTGCCGATATTAGCACCCATAATTATCGGAATCGCGTTGGTGATAGTCATGACTCCCGAAGCAACCATGCCGACCACAATTGAGGTAGTAGTTGATGAGCTTTGAACAATGCTGGTAGCCAGAATTCCGATAAACAGTCCGATAAAGGGATTGGCGGTAGTTGAGATTAGGCTTTCGGCAAAGTCTTTACCAAAGCCCTTAAAGGCTTCCCCCATAAGACCGATACTTACCAGAAATAAATAAACGAAACCGAGGACGAGGATTAACTTAAGCGGTATTTTTAACTTTTCCCGAAGCATGAACTATATTCGATTTTTGGATAGATGAAAGCTTTAAATGATCTTGAAAAGGCATTATACAAAAGAAAGGAACCATTGCAAGCTTTTTATTTTTAGAGTATAATCTTGTCAATGAGCGAAAAACAACAGCTGCTATCTTTACTTAAACGTGAAGCTTTTCTTAAGAAAAAAGTCTTGCTGGCTTCGGGAAAAGTCAGTAACTTCTATATTGATGTAAGAAAAGTATCCTTAAGCCCTCAAGGGGTATTTCTGATCTCCCGCCAGGTTTTTAAGCTGATCAAAGATTTGAAGATTGATGCTATCGGCGGCCCGACTTTAGGAGCTGATCCGATAGTCAGCGGAGTCTGTTTTCTTGCCTATAAACATAAAAAGAAGTTGAAAGGTTTTTTGATCCGTAAATCTCCCAAAAAACACGGCCGTCAGAAGCTGATCGAAGGCCAGGAGCTTAAAAAAGGTATGAAGGTCGTGGTAGTGGATGATGTGGCTACCAGCGGCGGATCTTTGATCAAAGCTATTGAGGTTTTAAAGCAGGAAAACATCAAAGTAGTTAAAGCCATCTCCGTGGTTGATCGCCAGGAAGGGGCCGCTCGAAATCTGGCCAGCCTGGATTGCCCCCTAGTCTCTTTGTTCAGGAAGTCTGACTTTTTATGACCTGCCTTTCTTTTAGAATAATAAATTTTCCGTTACTGGTTACTTGCTGGTTGTTGTTTTTATGCGGGTGTATTTCAAGCGAATATAATGTCGGCACTCAGACTCAGGATATTTATCTTTTTTCAACCGAACGGGAAGTAGCCATGGGCCGCAATATTGCCAAAAAGATCGCTCAGGAGTTTGAGATTTCCAAAAACCCTTATGACCTCAAACGTCTGGATGAGGTGTCTTCTAAATTAGTTGAATTTACCGATCGCACGGAAATAAGTTATTACTTTTATGTTATTGAGAAAGATGACCAGGATAAGAGCCAAGTCAATGCCTTTGCTTTGCCGGGAGGTTATATCTATATATTTAAGGAGTTGTTTGATCTGCTCAGCGATGACGAATTAGCTTTTGTCCTTTCCCATGAAATGAGCCACATCGTCAGCCGGCACAGCATAAAACGCCTGCAGGCGTTGATGGGTTATAATCTTTTAGTAGTTGCTTCGGCCGGAACCCGCCAGGATGCCCAATTTACTCAAGGCCTTTCGTTTGCTTTGGCTCAGATCTTGATGGGCTATTCCCGGGAAGATGAGCTCAATGCCGATGAGTTGGCAGTCAAGTATTGTAAGCTGGCCGGCTTTGATCCTAAAGCCGGAATAGAAGTCCAGGAGAAACTTTATCAGGAAAATAAGAAAGAAACCCGGCCGCTTTCCTATTTCAGGACCCATCCTTATACCGATCAGAGGATCCGTCGGATCAAGGAAATGCTTCACCTGCCCCTAGACGTCGACGATTATATAAATTATTAACGAAAAAAATTCCTTAAAAAGCAGTTATTTTGGTATAATCAGCTTTAAAGCAGCCTGTATTCGCGGAAGTGGCGGTTCTGCTTCGCCCTTCTAGGAGTTAAGCGCCGGTAGGGCTACGCAGAAATAATTACTGGAAAAGGTAAAGCTTCTACGAAGCTCTACCATAAATTACAAGTTATAGAGCGAAGTAGAGCGGAAGTGGCGGAATGGCAGACGCGCTAGGTTCAGGACCTAGTGGTAGCAATACTATGGGGGTTCAAGTCCCCCCTTCCGCATTTTTGGAGAGGTGGCAGAGCCCGGTTGAATGCGTCCGATTCGAAATCGGAAGTCCTGCTTAATGGCGGGACCGTGAGTTCAAATCTCACCCTCTCCGCCAAGAACCAATATTTTAATATGCAATCAGTATCCTTGACAGTTATTAAACTTCTATTAATTGCCCTTTTTGGATTTTACCTTTATAAGCGAAAGGTCATTACCGATCAGGCTTTAGGCGTTTTAACTGCTTTGGTAATAAATTTTACTTTTCCTTTTTTGATCTTTTCTCGCCTGATCGGCAGTTCTCAGATAGTTTTATCCAGCTCCCTTTGGGTGTTTATTCTTATCGCCATTCTTATTTTTTTAGTCGGCTATTTTTTGGGTTTAATCGTTTCCTGGGGAAAAAGCCATAAACTCAAAGAGGAGTTTATCAGCGCGATAAGTTTCCAGAATGGAGGATACTTACCGATAAGCATAGCTTTTTTTCTTTTTCCGGCCGGCGGCCTGCGTGAAAAGTTTTTAGTCTATATTTTTCTCTACCTTCTCGGGTATAATGTGATCATGTGGTCCCTGGGCAGTTTTCTGATTTTTCGAAAGAAGAAAGAAGCTTTTCGTTTTCAGTCGTTATTTACGCCGCCGGTTTTAGGCATAGTTTTGGCTTTATTGTTTATTTATACTAAGACTATTGGGTTTATTCCCAAAACCCTGTTAGACCCTTTGCAGATGGTCGGCGATACCAGTTTTGTCCTTTCGCTGATAATTTTGGGCTGTTGGCTGGCTAAGATCAAGCTGGAAGGTTTTACCAAGCAGCTGATGCTGATCTTTGAACTGGGGCTTTTAAAGCTGCTGCTGATGCCGCTTTTGTTTATGGTTGGCTTAGTTTATTTTAAGCTGTTTTCACTTCTGGGGGTGTTTATTGTCCTTGAGGCAGCAATGCCGTCGGCAGTGTCTCTGCCGATCATCGCTAACCTGCGGGGAGCTGACAGCGAGTTTGTTTCCCAGGGGGTATTTTTTACTCACCTGTTAAGCATTATTACTATCCCGCTTCTTTTAAGTTTAATGCAGGTTTTGGGATTTAGTTTTTTATAGCTATGAAGATAGTCGCTACCAATAGAAAAGCCAGGCGTGATTATACCATCCTTGAGGCCATCGATGCCGGAATCGCCCTGAGAGGCAATGAAGTCAAATCCTTACGCACCATGAATTGTTCTCTTGATGAGAGTTTTGGCCGGATTGAAAACAACGAACTTTTTTTATACAATATGCATATTCCTGAATTTGCCAAAAGCTCATATTTTAAAAGTGACCCCAAAAGAGTAAGAAAGCTGCTGGTGCATAAAAAAGAAATCAAGCGCTTGATCGGCCTGACTGTCCAAAAAGGCTGCACACTTGTTCCTTTGAAGGTCTATTTCAGCGACCGGGGCATTGCTAAAATAGAACTGGCTTTAGCCAAAGGAAAACAGATTCAGGATAAACGCAGAAAGATCAAAGAAGACATTGTCAAGCGTGAGACCGAACGCAGTTTAAAAAGATTTTATAAGAAACGGAGGTGAGGGTGAGCAAAATTCTTGATGTCGGTATTGAAGCTGCCAGAGTTGCTGGAAAATTTCTCTGGGATAATTTCGGCAAAGTAAGCCAGATTAAGAAAAAAGGCGATCGTGATTTCGCCACTAATCTGGACCGGGAAGCTGAAGCGATGATTATCAGTAAAATCAAAGCCCGATTTCCCGATCATGCTATTCTCGCTGAAGAAAGCGGCTCAAGTGGCCAAGATAAAGAATATATTTGGATTATTGACCCTTTAGACGGTACCCATAATTTTATCCGTAACATCGATATTTTTGGAGTTTCTATCGGACTGGTGCATAAGCAGAAAGATTTTGTTGCCGGAATAATCTATATGCCTAAAGACGATGAGCTGTATAGCGCTGAAAAAGGCCAGGGAGCTTATAAAAACGGCAGAAAGATTTCTGTTTCGGCCAACGATGTTTTAAAGGATTGTTCGATCGCCTTTGATTCCAGTATTCGTTATTCACCGGAACAGATGCTGCCGGCTTTGGGAAATTTAGCCAGGGAAGTTTTTAATGTTCGGATGCTTGGCTCATCAGCCCGGCATCTTTCCTATGTTGCTGAAGGGGTTTTGGATTTTGTAGTTGAATTTCATGACCGGCCCTGGGATTTTGCCGGAGGGGTATGCCTGATCGAGGAAGCCGGCGGCAGCTTAACTGATTTAAAAGGAAAGCCTTTAACCTATAAAAATATAGGCTATATTGCTTCGAATAAAAAAATTCACCAAAGGGTAGTCGAAATCGTTTCGGCTTGTCTTTAGAGAGGCAAAACCGCCTTTACACTATAAGAAAACCAGTTATAATAAATTTACCTTTGTGTTCGGGGCGTGGCTCAGTCCGGTTAGAGCGCTTGGTTTGGGACCAAGATGTCACAGGTTCGAATCCTGTCGCCCCGACCAAATTGTGCCCGTAGCTCAATTGGATAGAGCATCGGCCTTCTAAGCCGAGGGTTGCAGGTTCGATTCCTGCCGGGCACGTGGTTTTATCTTAATCGTAAAAACGAAGAATAAGGAGAAAAATACTGAAATGAAAAAATTATTGATTGCTCTGGGTTTATTGGTAGTTGCAATAATTTTATTTCATGCAGCTCTTTTTATCTTTCTTAACCTAAAGGGGAGAGAGATAATAATCGCTAACTTAGAGAAAAATTTTGGCCAGGAAGTAGAAATTGAATCGCTACGGGTAAGTTTTCCTTTCGCTATAGAGTTAAAAGGTTTTGAGTGTGCTGATATCTCGTTTGATAAAGCCAATGCTTACTTAGATTTGTTTAATCCTTTTAGGCGTTTAGCTGTAGCTAAACTTATTGTTGACGGCCTGAAAATTAACATCGTAAACGACCGGAGAGGTTTACATGTTTTGCCTTTTTTTGAAAAAGGAAAACCTCAAGGAAGCTTAGAGGAAAAGTTATCTGAGAATCAACCAACTTCTGGCCCGGCCACTAATTTTGTTTCCAAAAAAGCCGCAGAGGCTGGTGAACCCGAGATAGTCAAGATAATCCCGGTTACCATAAAAGATATCCGGGTGATCAACAGCCGGATAGAGTTTGAAGATAAAACCAACCGGGAAGCAAAACCAATAATCATCAAAGATGTCGACATAAAGTTGACGAATTTTTCTTTTCCTGATCCGGAAAAATTTTATCTGAAAGCTAAAGGTTTTGCTACGGTCGGAGAAACCAGCGCTATAGAAAGTATGTCTGCCAACGGCTGGGTAGATTATTATCATAAAAATATGGATCTGGATGTCAGTCTGGAGGATATCAGATACAATGCTTTTAGTTCCTATTGGCCGGCATTTTGGAAGCCGGAGAGTTGGGGGATTAAACAGGCCAGCCTTTCTTTAAACAGCAATTTTAACTCTAAGGAAAATGAGCTGGCCATAGAAAGTTCTTTAGTTTTAGAAAATATAGAATATCTGGAAGTTCCCGAGGGTCAGGAGGAGAGTTCCCGGACTAAGACTTTACGGACCATTCTTTCTTTCTTGAAAGGCCCCGGAGACAAACCGGTGTTTAATTTTGTGATTAAGACTAAAATGGATTCTCCTAATTTAAACTTAACTTCAATAAAGGATAGCCTTAAAGAAGTTGTTCCTTTTGGTTCATTGATGGTCCAGGGGGTTGCCGATAACCTTAAGGAAAATATTGGAGACAAGCTTAAAGAGGGGAAGGAACTCACCCTAGATGAGACCATTGATGTTTTTAAGAAAAGCGGGGAAGAAATAGTCGATACCCTGAAAAGCATCTTTGTCCCCAAAAAAAATAAAGAAACATCAGAACAACAACCTGCGGAATCGCAAAATTAAGATAGATAATGCTTTTTTGGTGGGTGTAGCTTAATGAAACTTGTACTTTTGCTGCGTTTTTCGAACTTGCAAAAGTACATAGTTGAATTAATCCTGAGCCGAAGGCGAAGGATCTAGAAAATGGACAAAAGGTGGTACTTGTATATAATCAAGTGTAAGGATCAAAAGTTATATACAGGTATTACTAATAATTTAGATAACAGGATTAAACAACACAATCGGGGTCAAGGTTGCCGGTTTACTAAATTTAGGAGGCCGGTAGAGCTAAAATATAGTGAGGAATTTTTATCTAAATCAGAGGTTCTTAAAAGAGAAGCAGAGATCAAAGGTTGGAGCAAAGATAAAAAGATTCAGTTGATAAATAGAGGCACCTCGGCTTTACAGCCTCGGTGCCACCAAAAAATAAGGAATAACCCTAAATAATACTTTTTTTGGTGGGTGTAGCTCAGTTGGCAGAGCACTTGACTGTGGCTCAAGTGGTCGCGAGTTCAAATCTCGTCACCCACCCCATTGTTTTTTCTATGATATGATGCCAAGGAAAAGGGAGGTGAAAAATGACGTTGGTAAAGCTTTGGAAAAAGTCAGTAAATCGTAAAAGTTCTAAAAAGCCGAAGGTTAAAAAAACTAAGGCCAAACCGGCAAAGAAAACCGTTAAAAAATCTAAAACCAAGCCGGCCAAAAAAGTTAGCAAAAAGATCAAATCAGTAAAAAAGAAATCCCGGCCGGTAAAGATTGTTCCGGCTAAGCTCAAGGAGAGGGAAGTTGGTATTGTTACTCACTACTTCGGAAAGATCCAGGTAGGGATAATCAAGGTTAAAACTGCCTTGAAAGTTGGAGACAAGATCCATATAAAAGGTGCTCATGATGATTTTAGCCAAAGCATTCAATCTATGCAATATGAGCATGAATCTATTTCTACTGCCAAGAAGGGTCTTGAAATAGGTATTAAGGTGATCAAGCCGGTTCATGAGAATGACAGGGTGTATAAGCAATCAGAATAAGTAATTATTTTTTTCAAATCTTAAAAATTTTCAAGAATCCCCTGATCGGGTTGGTCTTGCTTTATTGCCTTTTGGCAGTTTGGGGGATTTCCTTTGGCGACCGGGGCTGGTATGAGCCTGACGGGGTAGCTATCTTGGCCGGTTCAGTCAATCTCGCTCAAGCCAAGGCTGGGGAGTTTTTCCTTTATAGCTACTATTACCAGCCCCTGGCCTACGAAGTCAACTATTTAGTTTATCGGATTAGCGGCCTGCCGTATTTTTTATATCTGTTGCCGGCTTTATTGGGAGCCTTGGCAGTATGTTTGCTTACCTTTTCGGTTTATCAAGCCTCAAACAGAAGAATAAATTTGTTTTTTAGTTTCTGTTTTTTGTTATTGTTTCCTGAGATCTTCTTCCGTTTGCTTTACCCTAATTCCAGCGTTTTTGGCATGGTTATTTTTTCCTTGGCAGTACTAATTTTGTTTTGGAAAAATTCACCTCAAGCTATAGTTTCCAGCAAGAATACTAAATATTTCCTTGCCGGAAGCTTAGCTGTTTTAGCCTGTTTTTTCAGGTTTGATTTTTTGCTGGGTATCCCGGCCCTTTTTTTTATTATAATTTTTAAAGCTCGTTCCCGGCGTTCGATAATTGCTTTTTCTTTAGGAAGTTTTTTTATTTTGGCCGCGGCGATTTTTTCGGGAATTTTTAAACCACTGCAAATTCTAGCATATTACAAATCCCATCTTTTACTGAACGGGTCTTTGGCTGAGAGCCAGATTAATTCTTTGAATATTTTGTTTACTGCCACCAACATAGCGGTTTGGTTTTTTTTAAGTATATACGCTTGTGTTTACTTTGGAGAATCTTTAGCCAAAAAGGACTTTAAGCGCCTGCTGGTGATTATTCCAGCCGGTATATTATTTTATCCGGTTTTCGGCCGGCTGGTATCCGGGCATCATTTGCTTGCCGCTATTTGCCTGGGGCCGTTTGTCTTGTTGGCGGCGATTTTAGATTTTAGCCAGAGGCCGTTAGCTAAAAGATTAAAACTCAATTTTAAAAGATCGGCCTATGCTGTGGTTATTTTTAGTATCTTAGTTCAATTTTTTTCACTTGAACCGGAAGGTAAGTTTCCTTATCTACGGATTACCAGAAACCCGGCTTATGCCCATACTCATGACGGCCCAAGATTTTTTGGCGCCTACTGGAAGGGCTATCAGCAGGTGAGCAGCTCCAACCAAAAGCCTTATTGGCAGGATGCTTTGGCTTTTTCCCAAGGGTTAGCTGAACTAGTTTCAAACTCTGAATCAGATTTTGTAATTGTCGGCCTTAAAGAAGCAGTTCCGGAAAACTATTTACTTTCAGTCAACACCTACAGTTTAGCTTTCTTTTTACAGGTAAATGGGTATGAACTCAAAGTCATCCCTCAAGGGTTTGTTTTAAAGGGAAAGAAGCATAAAGTATTTATTCAAAGCCTCAGCCTTTCAGAATATCATGATTTTAGCCAAAAAAAGCTATTAAAACCGGCCAAATTAATAAAACTGCCTTTGGTTTCCCGTTGGCAGGTGATTTTCGAAAATCCCCTCAAAGCCTATTGGGCCCAAATTTTAAGGCTTTAGAAAATAAAACTTTCTGGTATAATTATGACTTAAGCGAGGTGGTGATTATGCATGAAAATACAAAAGCGATTACTGATTTAATCCTTAAGGTCAGAGAGAAATCCCGCCAGGAAACTGGAAATGAACCGGCGCCGGAGATGCCCAAGCCTATTCAATGGCCGATTCAGTGCTTAGTCGGGCCGGGCCTGGAAGGAGCTATTGCTTGCGAAAGCAAAGTCGGCTATGTCAATGGAGCTAAAGGCTGGCTGGTCTATCGGGGCTATGACGTGTTTGATCTTTGCGCTTATTCTACCTTTGAGGAAGTTTCCTATTTGCTGCTTTACGGGCAGCTTCCGGGAAATTCGCAGCTTAAAGCTTTTAAAGAGAAGATGGTCAAGTATCGCAGTATTCCCTCGACCATACGCCTTTTAGCTAATTTTCCGGTTGCGACCATGAATACTATGTCAGCGCTTAGTTTCGGAGCCAGCCTGATGAAGCAGGAACTTTTTTCCCAGAAGCAGGATAACTATAGATTTGAAAATGGAAGAACGATCAGCGCTGACGAAGATTCTATCCCCATGGAGACTCGTCCCCGGGGAGAGGAGCATGCTATTTATGAATTTAACCGGCTGGATAAAACCAAAGAGTCGGCTGAAGGTTTATACCCGGGAGCTGATTATGAATCCAGCCTGCGTTTGATCGCCGGAGTTGCCTCTGTAGCCGGAGCAGTCGCTCGTTTAAAGCAGGGTAATTTGCCTATTGATTCCGATCCGAATTTAAGCCATGCTGCTAATCTTATTTATATGATTACCGGCAAGTACCCAACCGCGGTTCAAGAGAGGATCATGGATATCGCTTTGATTTTACATGCTGACCACGGCATTAATGCCAGCACTTTCGCAACTCTGGTGGTTGCTTCTACGCTTTCGGATATTTATTTTGCTGTTGGCTCAGGAATCGCCGCTTTAAACGGTCCGCTTCACGGAGGGGCCAATGAGCAAGTTTTACATATGCTTAAAAATATCGGCGGCTCGGATAGGGTAGATTCTTGGTATGAGAATGCCCGGGCCAAAAAAGAAAAGATCATGGGCTTCGGGCACCGGGTTTATAAGGCTTATGATCCTCGGGCCAGGATCCTGGGGCCTTTAGCCGAATATTTAATTAAGGAAAATGACGACCCAGAAGTTAAACAGCTTTTTGATGTTGCTTTGGCTTTGGAGAAAAAAGTGATCGCTACCTTAGGGGTTGAAAAAAAGATATTTCCTAATGTTGATTTTTATTCAGGGATTGTCTATTCTTCTTTGGGTATTCCAGTCGAACTGTTTACGCCGATCTTTGCTGTCAGCCGGGTTTCGGGCTGGGTTTCCCGGGTAATGGAATATCTTGAGCATAACCGGATCTTTCGGCCGCGAGCTATGTATTCAGGCTCGTTTAACGCAGAATACCTGCCGATTGAAAAACGGACATGAAAACCAAAGGATTGATTTTAATCTTTATTTTTTCCTTTTTTCTTCTGGCTTGTTCGCCGCTGGAGGTAGTCAGGCTTTTTGGTTCAGGGACCAAGCCGTTTAAACAAAAGGGAAAAATCTTCACTAAAGTAATCAATCAGGATTTTTTTTCCACTTACGATGCTGTGTTTAGCATCTTCGGAGGATTAAAAGCCAGCTTTTACCGGGGCAGCCGACAAAAAGGCCTGGCCATATTTACTAACCTGAATGTCAGTTTTCCTCAAGCTAACAGTTCTACCGAAGTAGCCGTTTTTTTCCGGGAGATCGAGCCGAAAAAAACTGAGATAAAGATCTCTTCGCTTAATCATCATCTTTCAGAGTTTATAGCTGAAAAAATTTTCGAAGCGTTAGAATAATAAAAATATGCAGTGGGATGGACTTAATCGCAGGCGTTTTGTCAGGGTGCAGTACCCTTTTACCGTGCATATTTATTTGCCGGATAGGCCGCCGATCTCTACTTATACCGAAGATGTTAGCGAAGGGGGAATAAAGGTCACGGTTAGAGAGAATATCCCCTTAGAGGTTTCGGTCGATTTGGAGATCTATTTGCGTTCCGAGCCGATAATTTGTAAAGGCAAGGTCACTTGGGTTGGGGAAAGAATCAGCCAGTATCTCGAGGGGGTTAAGCTTTATGACACTGGTTTTGAATTTTTTAAAGTCAAGGAAGTCGACAAAAAAATAATCAAAAAACATGTTAAGGAGCTCCTTAAAGTTAAAAAAGAGGAGCAGGCCAAAGATGGCTCAGAAAGCAGTTAAGATCCTGGTAATCGACGATGAAGAGGATTTCAGTTTTTTCCTCAAGAAAAATCTGGAACGCCATTCTTATCAGGTTTTGGAAGCTTCTGACGGCCATAAAGGTTTAGAGCTGGCTAAGCATAAAAAACCTGACCTCATCTTTCTTGATGTGATGATGCCGGGGATCAATGGCTTTGAGGTCTTAAAGAATCTCAAAGCTGACAAAGATACTCTTTCGATACCAGTAGTCATGCTTACCGGCAGAGACGACCAGGAAGCCAGGGCTATGGCTGCCAGACTGTATAACGAAGATTATCTGGTTAAACCGGTAGAGCTTCCCGAACTCCATTCCCGGATTGAAGCCATCTTAGCCCGCCGAGCTAAAAAATAAACAGCTGATGCCTAAACAACCGATATTTTTGTATGGTAAAAACTCCGTATTCGAACGGTTGAAGAACAGCCCTCAAACTATCCGAAAAATATTTCTTAAAAACGATTTTAAGCTTCCTCAGGTTGAAGAGTTGATCAAGCTTAATAAAATCCCTACAGAGCATCTTAGCCCGGACAGGCTCTGGAGGATCAAGCCGGTTTCCTGCGGAGGGATTATCGCCCAGGTGGATAATTTTCAGTATTCCTACCTTGAGGATTTGATTCTAAAGCCAAAAAATGAATTACTATCGCTTATTTTTCTTGACCGGATCTTTGATCCTCAGAATTTAGGGGCGATCATCCGGATTTGCGCCTGTTTTGGCTCTTTCGGGGTGGTCATTCCTAAACATAAAGCTTGCGAAGTCACCGAAACAGTTCTTCATGTAGCCTGCGGCGGAGAAAATTTTGTTCCGGTAGCCATGGTTTCCAACCTTAGTAATGCTTTGTTAAAAGCCAAAGAAGCCGGTTACTGGGCAGCTGGTACGGTTGTCCAGGGAGGCAGCGACATTGCCAAGTCCAAACTTCCTTACCCGCTTTGTCTTATTTTAGGTTCGGAAGGAAAGGGTATGCGTTACGGTTTATCCAAGCATATTGATACTGCTTTGAATATTCCCATGCCCGGAGCTGATATTTCTTTTAATGTAACTGCGGCCTGTGCGATTTTCTGCTACGAGATTATCCGCCAAAAGGGTGGATTTTAGCCTGAGTTTGTGGTATTATTAGACAAAGCTTAAGGAGGCTTCGAATGATTTTTAAGTTTAGACTGCTATTGATCGCTTTATTATTTTCGCCAATGGTTTCCTATTCCGGATTCTGCCAGTACGCTTCCCTGGACTCAAAAGCAATATATATCAACGGCCCCCGAGATTATGATCTGATCGGGGTTGCTCTAAGCCAGAAGGCTTGCGATAAGCTTATGGCCATAATGGCCCTAGAGGATGATCTGGAATTCAAGCAGGCTTTAGAGTCAGCCGATATTTTACGAATAGAGAATCACACCCCGGCTTTAGTCCTGGAAGTAAAATTATTTGAAGCTAAAGCCAAGGTTATTATTGCCGAGGGCCTGCAAAGAGGTTATTCCGGATGGGTGCCTGTTGATTGGCTTAAAGATAACCAAGGCCAGCCGGTATTTTCAAGGAATTATCAATTCCTGCCTTATGACTTTTCTGAAAGCAGTCCGATCATCGAATGCCCCTGGGGCATAAAGTAACAATGAAAGCTATTTTTAAAACTGAACAGGCCAGCTTCAGCGTTGAGTTTAATGATTCTCTTACTGCCAGGGAGATTTTTGCCAAATTGCCGCTTAACTCTACAGTTTCAACTTGGGGTGATGAGATTTACTTTGATATCGGCTTTAAAGCTTCGGCCCAAGGAGCGACTATGGAAGTCAGCGTAGGCGATGTGGCTTACTGGCCGCAAGGTAAATGTCTTTGTGTGTTTTTTGGCCCTACTCCGGATAGCGTTACCCAGGAGCCAGTGCCGGCTTCTCCGGTAGTGATCGTTGGTAAGGCCAGCGCTTCACAAGACCAGTTAAGGGCTATAGAATTGGGCGAAAAGATAATCGTTTCTGCGGCCGGAATTCAAAAATAACTTGTGTTGGATGATAAGACATATTAAAATATTAAACTATGTTTGACGATCGAAGCCGAAAATATAAAAACCAGTATGTACCTTTGCTTCCGGTAGATATCAGCCGCTATGAGCCGTTTGTCGGTAAAGAAGCTTTGGATGATATTTGGAATTTAGCCAAGCCGCTTCAAAATAAGATCTGGGCTAATGTTAATTCTACTTTTGTCGGCGGAGGAGTGGCTGAGATGCTTCAAAGTGTTATTCCTTTTGCCCGCGGTTTGGGTATTGATGCCCGTTGGTTTGTGATTGAGGGGAGTGAAGACTTTTTCACGGTTACCAAGAAGTTTCATAACCTTCTCCAGGGTGTTGACCAGCCCATAAGCCTGCAGGAGATTTTCCATGCCTATCTTGACATTATCGATGTAAATACCCGTAAGGTCAAGGTTGTCGGGGATATGATCACAGTCCATGACCCCCAGCCGGCAGCCATGGTGATGAACGGAAATATTTACGGCCACACTATTTGGCGTTGCCACATCGATACTTCTAATGCCAGCCGCCGGATTTGGCGTTTCCTGCTTCCTTATATCAACCAGTACGAGGGAGCGATTTTTACCGCTCCCGAATTTGTCAAAGATAACCTTAAAATTCCTACTTATGAGATCAGCCCTTCGATAGACCCTTTGCGGGCAAAGAATAAACAGCGTAGCCGAAAAGAGGCCCTAAAGGTTTTAGAGCCGGTTTTTAATAAGTATAACCTTGACCCCCAGCGGCCGATGGTGGTTGCTGTTTCACGTTATGATATCCACAAGAACCAGAAAGGAATTATTGAGTCGTTTAAGTTGATGAAACAGAGCCTGGCCAAAGGAATGAATCCGATATTGGTTATCATGGGTAATAGCGCGACCGATGACCCCGAGGGTAATATAATCTACGAACAGGTTAAAAAAGCCGCCGGAGACGATAAAGATATCTACCTTCTCCTGAATGTAGAAAACAATGATGAGGTGGTCGGTTCGCTGATGTCGATTGCCAACTGTTTTGTTCATATTTCCACCAAGGAAGGTTTTGGCCTGGTTGTGGCTGAGGCCATGTGGCAGGGGATTCCGGTTATTGGCAGTAAAGTCGGCGGGATTCCTAAACAGGTTGTAAATGGGGCTAACGGTTTCTTGGTCGGGCCTTATGAAAATTCTCAAATAGCCCGGGTAATGCAGACTTTTCTTGAAGATAAAGGTTTGCGTGACTCTTTTGGCCAGGCTGCCCGCAAGCATGTAGCCGAGAATTTTCTTCTTCCCCAGATGCTTAAAAAAGAAATCATTCTTATGCGTTATCATTTGGAAATCGACAATAAAAATCCCGATTTCAGGATGAATGATTTGACTTACCGCGAGATTACCCAAGCCCTTTACAGCCGGAAAAATTGGCCTTTTTCGACTAGTGATTTGAAGCGGCAGATCGAATCTATCGGGGAAGATCTTGAACCCGGGGAGATCGATTAAACTTATGAAAAATAACTTGGACGAACGCCGTAAATACCTTCGTTTGGATACAGTAAACAAGATCGAGGTATACCTTGATCGTAAATTTATCAGGATTTCTAAAGCCACGGTCTCAGCTTTTACCAAAAATATCAGCGTGGAAGGAGTCTGCTTTTTTTCCGAGAAGCCTTTTCCTAACGGCAAAAGGGTCCGTTTGGAGATCTATCTTCCCGGCGAGGAAACACCATTGCATATTCGGGGCCAGATCCGCTGGGTATCTGCGGTAAAGAATAAAGATAAAAAGGTTTACGAGGTAGGGGTCAAGCTTTTTACGGTTGAAGAGAACGATGCTACCCGGTTCATAAGTTACGTTTCCAGCTGTATGGCTGCCCGTCTTGGACGGTATCTGCACCTTTGAGACAAGTGTTTTAAAACCCTGCCTGGGCTTGTAAGCTCATGGTCATAAAATTTTTAATCTTAGCGGCACTAGTTTTTAATCTAAGCGGTTGCCTGTTTAAAGAGAACATCGAAGGGCTGCTTACTTTAAAACAGCTGGGTAAGAACCAAAAATACATTGAGCGCAGCATAAAAGCCCAGGAGCGCTTATTCCGTAAACTTACCGCTGATATAAAAAAAGATAAGCTTAAACTGGGGATCCCGGTTGAAAGTTTTTTACGCTCTTACGGTGAGCCAGTGGTTTCTAAAGACATCCCTTCTTTAGGTAAAAGGTTTCTTTACCGGCATCCGACCAACTACTTTGACTCTGACAAGGTTTATATCTATTTTGACCGGCAAGATCAACTGGTGAATTGGGAATATTTACCTTTTCAAAAATGTTTAAAAAAATAATCATCAGTCTTATTTTATTGATCCTGGTTATTTTTTTAACTAAGGATTATTTAGCTAAAATAGCCCTGGAAAATTTTCTTAATAAAAAACTAAGCTTGGGATCAGAGATCGGTAAAGCCAGGATTTCGCTTAAGGGCTTAAGCTTAGAAAAAGTAAAGATTTCGGTCGAAGGCCTTACTTTAGAGATACCGCATCTGGATGTCAGTTTCCAAGTCTCTGATTATTTTTTCCTCAAAGGATTAAACATCGTAGTCAAAAATTCCTCCTTGGTAGTTAGTGACCTCAAGGGAGTGAAAGATAAATTTGACCAGCTTAAGCAATCATCAAAAAAATCAGCTAAACTAAAAAAAACCAAACCGGGTGAGTTTTCTTTTAAGCTGAATTTGCAAAATATTGATTTTTCACTGAAGGACGAAGAGGCTGATTTTAAGGGAATGTTTATAGGCCAGCTTATCCTGGGGGTTGGTTCGGCCGGCCCGGGTAAACTCGAGGGCAGTTTTATCAGCGTAGGCCCCGGCGACATCAACTTTAAAAAAGACAGTTCGCTTTCCGGCCTTAAACCATATCTGGATCAGGTTTCCTATGATACTCTTTTAAACAGTTTTAAAAATTATAGTTATAGCTGGGGCCGGATAACCATCACTAAGGATAGTGGCATTATTTTAGTCGGTTTAAATTTCGATTCGCCCCAATCAGGCAAGAGAAATATCAGTTTCAGCCTGCATAAAGATTAAGTTTAGATTGACATGGCTTTTTAAGCGCGATATATTATTATCAATTATGGCTGAGCAAAACAAAGATAAACAAACCAAGCCAGTTTCGGCAAAAGCCTTAAAAGTGGCTATCGGAGTAGCCTTGATGGTTCTGGGGTTGGCAGCAGTGATCTACTGGTGGAAAGACCTTATCAATTTGATCCAGGGAGCAGTGGGTTTGTTTTTGATCATGGCTGGGGCAGTGGCCATTATCATTGCTAAAAATTGAAGGATATTTTAAGTTTTCATAGAAACCGGCAGGCTCCAAGCCTGCTTTTTTTCTGCTTCATTTTGTCTTCAGTCTGTGATAGAATTAATAACTTTATAAAATCAGTGATTTTTAAAAAAGGGGGAGTTATGAAGAGTGCTTGCCTGGTCCAAAAAAATTCATTAGCTTGTAATTTAAGTTTGATCGCCGCCTTTTCCATTTTTATGGTTTTGTCGGCCTATATCCGTATCCCGCTTTTTTTTACCCCGGTGCCATTGACTTTGCAGACTTTGGTAGTTTATTTGAGCCTGGTGGTGTTAAAGAAGCGGGCGGTTTTTTCCCAGAGTTTTTACTTGTTGCTAGGCTTGGGCGGGTTTTCGGTATTCACCAATGGAGGAGCCGGGGCTATTTACCTCTTAGGCCCGACCGGAGGTTACTTAATCGGTTTTCTGGCCGTAGCTTTGCTATTCCCTTATTTTTTACCGAAAAAGATCTCTTTAACTAAAGCCTTGTTATTTTTTAGCGCTGCCGGTTCAATGATCTATGTTTTCGGCCTGAGCTGGCTTATTGGCCTGCATCATCTTTCTTTATCCCAGGCTTTGATCGCCGGATTGTATCCTTTTGTTATTGGCGAGGCCTTTAAGATCGCCATTGCTTCTTTCTGGCTTTTGAGACAAGAGAACTGATTTTATGATTAAGCGGATATTTATTACCGGCCTGACCGCAACCGTGGCTTTAACCATTACCGGTTACGTAATCGTCGGGCTGTTTTACTTTGCCGACGGTTTTTTAGGCAAACCGATCAATGCTTTTGTCTATAAATACCTCGGCCAGACCATTCCCGGTTTGGGGATAGTCATCGGCATCCTGATCATTTTTATTTTAGGGTTGCTGATCCAGATTTCCCGGATGCGTTTTTTCCGCTGGGCTTACCACTGGGCAGCCAATTTGTTTTTAAAAATACCTTTGGTCAGTAAGATCTACTTTCCGGTTAAGCGGA
The DNA here is from genome assembly GCA_018826075.1 of Candidatus Omnitrophota bacterium. Lineage (GTDB taxonomy): Bacteria > Omnitrophota > Gorgyraeia > Duberdicusellales > 4484-171 > JAHKAJ01. The sequence goes on along the minus strand of JAHKAJ010000025.1, from coordinate 31,676 downwards.
TAGTAGATTTTTTATTCTTCCCGCCCAAGAAAGATTTTAAAAGCGCGGTTTTAGTAGAGTATCCCCGTAAAGGCCTTTATTCTTTGGGATTTATAACTAATGAAAACAATATCGAATTTTCCGGCCGTGGCAAGAGCAAGCTTTATAATGTTTTTATTCCTTCTTCGCCTTCGCCGTTAACCGGGTTTACCATTATTGTCGAAGAAAGAGAAGTCAACTTTTTAAATGTCAGCGTAGAGGAAGCTTTGCGGCTGGTGGTTTCCGGCGGCCTGCTTAACCCCCAATGATTACTAAAAGCCTTTTTATCTTTGATGTTGACGGAACCCTGGTTGATTCTTACCGGGCCATAGAACAGAGCCTTAATTTTACCCGCAAAAAACTGGGTTTATCCCGGGTGGGGTTTTTGCGGGTCAAGAAAAGCGTTGGCCGCGGAGACCGCTCGTTTATTGATACTTTTTTTCCTCAGGTCAACAGCCAGGCTGCTTTAAAGATTTACCGCCGGCATCACCAGAAAGCTTTAGTCGATTATGCCCGTTTAAGGCCCCAGGCTAAAAGAGTCCTTTCTAGCCTTAAAAAACAGAATAAACGGCTGGCTGTAGCTTCTAACCGGCCGTCTTATTTTACTAATATTTTACTCAAAGGCCTTAAGATCGCCAAATATTTTGACGGCATCTGGTGTGCTGACCAGGTAAAGGCCGCTAAGCCTGACCCCAAAATACTTAAAACTATTTTAAAATATTTTAAAGCCGAAAGAAGATCAACAGTTTACGTCGGTGATATGGATGTTGATTTAGAAGCAGCCCGCAGGGCTAAGGTCGATGCGGTTTTTATCCGCGGCGGCTCAAGCAGTTTAGCCGAGGTTAAAAAATACCGCCGTAAAACAGTGATTTCTAACCTTAAACAGATTTTAGAGCTGTATAATTAGAAATGAGTAAAAATTATTCGCTTAACCCTGACGGAAGTTTTCTTATCCGTGACTATAACCGGGTTTATCCTTTTTCTAACTTTTTACCGGGAATCTCAGGCCCCTGGGGAATTCCTTTGTGGGTGTTCTATGTAAACCGGGCTCAAGGCATAGCCAGCTTTGGGATAAAAGATAAAGACCATTCGATCTCGGAATTTTTTCCGGCTGATAAAGCCTACTCTTATGTTTCTCAAACCGGCTTTCGCACCTTTATCAAATCCGGGAAAAACTTCCACGAGCCGTTTAAGGCTTCTTCAGCTGAAAGTAAAAATCAACAGCTGTTGGTAAAAAGCGATTGTTTAGAGATCGGTGAAGTAAATCAAAAAATCGGCCTTAAAGTTACAGTGCGTTATTTCACCCTGCCTAACACTCCGGTTCCCGGGTTGGTCAGAGTCTTTAGTTTAAAAAATATCTCCGGCCGCAAATTAAATTTAGAAATAGCCGACGGTTTGAGCCGGATAATTCCCTTTGGTTCGACTCAATGGTTCCTAAAGGAGATGTCCCGGACTCTCCAAGCCTGGATGCAGGCTGAACTTCACCGCAATCTGGCGGTTTTCCGTTTGATCGTCGACCCCCGGGATACCAGCCACACCAAATATATAGAAGGGGCTAATTTTAACTGTTCGTTTTATGAGGAAGCCGGCCGTAAAGTCCATCCCCAGCTGGTAGTTGACCCGGAAAATATCTTTGGCCAGGAGACTTCCTACAATTTACCTTTGAATTTTATCGACAGTGGTTTTAAAGCCGCTAATCAAGAGTTGACCCGTGGTAAGACTCCTTGCGCTTTTAGCTGTTTTAACTGGAAGCTTTCAGCCGGCCAGGAAAAAACCCTGTACAGCTTGTTTGGAGCTTCGGAAAGCCTGGAAGCAGTAAAGAAGTTTATACCTTTTTTAAGCGCGTCATTCCTAAAGGAGAAAGAAAAGGAAAACCGAAGGATAGTCGAGGAGATAAAAAGCAAGGCTTTTTGTGCTTCCGGCCTTAAGAATTTTGACCATTACCTTCAGAACAGTTACCTGGATAATGTCCTGCGCGGAGGCTACCCTTATTCGGAAAACAAGGCCAAAGCCGTTGGCAGCCAAAACAGTTACTATATCTATTCCCGTAAGCACGGAGACCTGGAAAGGGATTATAATAATTTTCAAGTTTCGCCGACCCAGTTTTCCGAAGGCGAAGGAAACTACCGGGATATAAACCAAAATCGCCGCCTGGATCTGTTTTTCCAGCCGGGCCTGGAAGATAAAAATATCATCTATTTTCTTAATTTTATTAAACTTGACGGTTACAATCCCTTGTTGGTCAAGGGCGAGAAGCTATCTTTGAATGAAATCGCCGCTAAAAAACTGTTAAAGAAGTTTTCGCTTAAGGATTCCAAACTATTACATCTTTTGATCAAAGGCTTTTACTTAGGCGAACTGTTTACTTTACTGGTTGATGAAAAAATAAAACTCTTAAGCCCGCGAGACCTCATTTCCGATTTATTAAGCTCGGCTAAAGCCAAGCCTCAAGGTTTACATACTGAAGGTTATTGGATAGACCATTGGCGTTATAACCTGGATTTGATCGAAAGTTTTCTTTATTTTTATCCTGATAAATTAACTGAGTTGTTTTTAAAGAAAGAGTTTACTTTCTGGGATGACGAACACCGCATCTTGCCTCGAAGCCGGCGTTATATTTTGCGGTCGGGAAAACCTTATCAGGGAGAAAGCCTGGAAGCAGTAAAAGAAAAAAAACAGGCCATCAAGGGCCGTAAAGACGATAAAAACATTTTGCGGGCCAAAAACGGCAAGATCTATAAAACCAGCCTGGCAGTTAAACTGCTTAGCTTGATTTTAAACAAGGCGACTACTCTTGACCCTTATGGAGTGGGTATTGAGATGGAGGCCGATAAGCCCGGCTGGTGTGATTCGCTTAACGGCCTTCCGGCTCTTTTCGGTTCATCGGTTTGCGAGACTTTTGAGCTGAAGCGGGCAGTGCTTCTTTTAGGCCAGGCCTTAAAGAAGTTAAGAATCAGCGGTTTAAAAAAGCTCGCCCTGCCTCAGGAGTTAGCCAACTTTCTAAAACAGACCAACGGCTTATTAAGCCTAAACCCTAAAATCAGCGACTATGATTATAAGTTTTGGGACCGCAGTAATTCCTTTAAGGAAGATTTTCGCCAAAAGACTTTTTTTTGCCTTTCCGGCCGGGAATCCAGCTTAAGCCTGGGGGTTTTAGAGGGTTTTTTAAACCGGCTGCTTAAAAAATTAGACCGTGGCTTAGCCAAAGCTAAGGATAAGAAAAGCGGCCTTCCCAGGACCTATTTTACCTATCAAGTCACTAAGTTTAAGTTAAAAAATAAACACCATTTCCAGGCTTTAAGTTTTAGACAAAAGGCTTTACCGTTATTTCTTGAAGGAGTGGTCCATGCTTTACGTCTTGGCTTTTCAAAAAATATTTATCAAAAAACCAAACAGTCAAAACTTTTTGATAGAAATTTGAAGATGTACCGCTTGAATGAGTCTTTAGCCGCAGAACCTTTGGAGATCGGAAGAAGCCGGGCTTTTGCTCCGGGGTGGCTGGAGAATGAATCGATCTGGCTGCATATGGAATATAAATATCTTCTGGAGTTACTGAAGAACGGTTTCTACCAGGAGTTCTTTGCTGATTTTAAAAATTGCGGAGTCTGTTTTTTTGATCCTGAAAAATACGGAAGAAGCATCGTAGAGAACTCTTCATTTATAGTTTCCAGTGCTTACCCGGATAAACGCCTCTGGGGCCGGGGATATGTGGCTCGTTTAAGCGGGGCCACTGCCGAAGTTTTAAATATTTGGGCTTTACTTTGTCTGGGTAGGGAGCCTTTTTTTATCAACCAGCAGGGAAAACTTTGTTTGCAGTTTAACCCGATACTTAGGGGTGAGTTTTTTACTGATAAGCCTGAGGTAGTGGTGTTTAAGGGTAAGCCGTTGGCTTTAGCCAGGGGCAGTTTTTGCTTTCAGCTTTTTTCTCAGACCCTGGTTTGCTATCATAACCCCAAACGCCGGGATACTTTTAAGCCCGGCTGCGAGGTTGAAAGAATAGTGGCTTATTCGGGAAGCGAGAAAATGGTTATTTCTTCGAATACTATACCATTTCCTTTGAGTGAAGCCGTAAGAAAGGGCAGATTTGAGCGAATCGAAGTTTATTTCAAAGATTAGATCCATAACTAATTGCAATATAAGCAGTTATATTGCAGCCATTTTTTCAAGAAAAGCCTTGACAATACAGTGATTATTTGATAAAAAATCTATAGGTTGTTTATTGACAATATGTTAGGTTATACCATTCACGGATAATCTTAGTCTCGGCGAAAAAGGAGGTGATGGATAATAGCGTAAGCCTTGAGATTATCAAAAGGTTGAATGATATAACTATAGATTTGCAAATAACAAGGGTTGATAACCTTGTAGCATAGATTCTTATAAGATTAACCAAAGGAGGATTTTAAATGAGTAGAAAGTTATTAGTAGCTATAGCAATAATGTCAGTGGCTTTAGTCGGCACTGCCTTTGCTGCTGTAGAGAATATCAAAGTGAGCGGAGACATCAATGTCCAGGCAGTCACTCGTGACCTGTCTCTTGGCGGTCAGGATTCTGATGGCGAGGGTGCTGCAGATCCAGTAGACTCAAAGGACTACAACCCCATCGATTCCGAAGATTTTCTCTTTTCCCAGGTAAGATTAAGATTTGACGCTGATTTAACTGAAGGCGTATCAGCAGTAATTCGTTTACTTAATGAAAGGCTTTGGGGTGATGATACTACTGATGTTAGCGGAACCGATGATATCGAGTTAGATTTAGCCTACATCGAGTTAAAAGAGTTTTTCTATGAACCTTTGACTTTGATTGTTGGCCGTCAGAACTTACGTTATGGAAACGGATTAATCGTCGGTGATCCGGATACTAACCAGTTAACTGCAGTTGGTGATGCTAGAATCGGCGATTTATCGTTGAGAAAATCTTTTGATGCTATCAGAGCAATAATTGATTACTCTCCTTACACTATCGATGTAGTTTTTGCCAAAATTGATGAAAATGCAACTAGCGTAAGAAACGATGAAACTCTTTTCGGAGTCAATGTTGCTTATGATTGGAATTCTTATGACGGTGTTACTGAAGGCTATGTGTTCTACAGAGACGGCACCAACAATGCTCAAGACAGAGAAGGGGAAGATAATGTTTTGACTGTTGGCGCAAGAGCTCAATTTAACCCTAACGATAACTGGACTTTAGGCTTGGAAGGAGCAAAACAGTTAGGCGATATGCAAACTGGTCTCACACCATCCGCAACAGCTAGCGATTCTGTCCAGAGAGATGCTTGGGCAGCTCAGTTTGTCAGTGAGTACAGATTTTTGAATGATTATAATGCTAAGTTAGGCTTGATTTACGCTTGGCTAAGCGGCGATGCTCCTCAAGCATTGGCAACCGAGAAAAACGAGTGGAATGGTTGGGATCCAATGTATGAAGACCAGTCAATTGGTGAATTGGCTAATGCTTTGCTTGCCAACTCTGGGTTTCAATATGTTAGCCTAACCGGGTCAATGATGCCCAGGGAAGACCTTACCATAGGAGCTTCTTATCTTTGGGCTTTTGCAACCGCACCTTTAGACGATGCTGCTGACACCACTCCTTCGATTACTGGAGCGACTGGTAGTCCCGTAGCTGGCAATATTTACAAGATTAAACGTGATGAGAGAGATCTAGCTCAGGAAGTTGATATGTACGCAGTTTTAGATTACACTGAAGACGTACAGATCAACTTAAACACCGCGCTTTTACTTCCTGGAGCTATTTTTGACAACCAGAATGAACAACTTGCTTACTCAGTACGTTTAGGCATGAGCGTAGACTTCTAAGTTTAGGAAATTAATTGGTTAACAAAACCCCGCACCTTTTTAGGTGCGGGGTTTTTATTTCTACACACTTCCGCAATGGGAAATAGACACCGGCGCGGTGGTCGCCGGTGACACCCCCGGGGTGACCGTCAGCGCACTAAGACTTAGGTTGGAGCCATGGAAATATTTTGACAAGCTTACCAAAAGTTATATACTGTAGGCATCAGCAAAAAGGGGGATAAACATGGAGGACAAGAAGATGTTAGAGAAAATTGCAGACCAAAACCAGAAAATCATGGATTTTATGGTTAAACAAGCACAGTTGGTTGACGAGCGATTCAACAAGGTTGACAAGCGATTCAACAAGGTTGACGAGCGATTCAACAAGGTTGACAGTCGTTTTGACCGTCTGGAAACAGCGGTTATGGAAAATGGCATTAATATCAAAGAAGTTAAAGTTGAAATGAAAGAGCTTAAGCAGAGCGTTGACATGGCCGTAACCAACCACGAAACCAGAATCCGCCGCTTAGAACAAAAAGCCGGCATTTAAACCAAGGAGGCATCCTAATATGCGTAAACCCATCTTTTTTCTTCTCTTTACCTTTTTACTCTTTACTTCTTCTTTTGCCCAGATACCCCCTCTGATTAACTACCAGGGTAAACTTACTGACTCAAGCGGAAATCCGGTTACAGATGGCACTCACTCTATAACCTTTAGAATTTATGATGCTGATAATGGAGGAAACCTGCTCTGGCAGGAAACCCAAAATCTTCTGATTTCCAGAGGTATTTTTTCCTGTATGTTGGGCGGAGTAACCAACCTCGATCTACCCTTTGATAAACCCTACTGGTTGGCGATCAAAGTCGGCTCCGACTCCGAAATGACCCCCCGCCAGCAATTGGCTTCGGTGGGATATGCCTTGAGAGCAGAGAATGTAGAAAATGCTAATAAATTGGATGGGCAAGAAGGAGAATATTACTTGGATTTAAGCAACGCCACCGGCAATCTAGCTGTAGCACATCTTAATAGTGGGCTTAACGCTGATAGTACTACTTATTGGAGAGGCGATGGAGTATGGGTTGTTCCTTTTTCAATAACTCAACAAAACGCATATGGGGAACGTAGCGCTTCCGGTGATGTGGTAACAGTTAACAAGAGTATTACTAGCGGCAGAACAGTTTTGGTTTTAGTTTCTGGGGCGATACAAGTTGGGCCAAACCAGCCGGGCGGTACTCATTCTGTAAAGCTTATGCATGGGTTAACACAAGTAAGGAATTACAGGATTGATATTGATCGTTTTAATGAATATAGTCGAGGTGCCACATTCTCTTTTTGTGAAGTGCTTACTGGGATCAGCGGAAGTACAGATTTCGTAGTGAATTGGACTGCAGCAGGTATTTGGGATACACAGTGTAAAGCCAATATTGTTGTTATTGAATTTTAATAAGGGGGCAGACACTTGATTTCCGGGACACATCCCATTTAAATAGCCTTCGATTTTATTGAGATATTTTCACTAATCTACGATTTTTGGCTTATTGCGCTTGTTATTTAAGTTGTTTACGATAATATATTACAATGAAAATTCCTGCCAATTTCACTGATCGGGCTTTTTATATTCAGCATATCGTTCCTTACGAATATGCCAAAAAGTTTTCTAAAAGTAAAGTTGTTTTAGATGTCGGGACTTCCAAAGGCTACGGAGCTTTTTGCCTTTCCGAAGCGGCAAAATTAGCTGTTGGCCTGGATATTGACCCTGAAGCGATCAAGTCTTCTCAAGAGGCCTATCAGAAAGACAATTTAAAATATGTCCTAAGTAGTGTGTTGGATATCCAATTTCCTGACCGATATTTTGATGTTATTATTTCATCTCAGGTAGTCGAGCATATTGCCTTGGATAAACTGGATACTTATCTTTCAGAGCTGGCCCGGGTATTGAAAGATGACGGGGTTATTTTTATCAACACCTTAAACGTATTGCACAATCTTAAGGGCCGCAAACCCGAGGATCCTTACGATAAATGCACCCAGCATGTAAAAGAGTTTAAGCCCGAGGAGTTTAGAGAATTTCTTAAACGGCGTTTTCCTAAGGTGGAAGTTTTGGGCCTGCGCCGCAATTTTCGCCATCAGGTTTTTCATCTGTTAAAGAAAAGCGGTCTACTAAAAAAACTGCCTGATAAAATTAACCCTCTTTGTGATTTCTACCAAAACAAGATCTCGATCAAAGATTTTGTCTATTCAGCCTCTGGCCTTGAAAAATCCATCGATTTATTCGGCATCTGCAGGAAATAGCTGAGTTTAGAAAAGCTAATCGGAAAGGGTTTACGAAGAAAAAACAGGACTAAAGGTACAAAAGAGCGCAAAAAGGAAAATAGATGCATTCATTCCAATGGTTTCTGTATTATCTTGAAAAACCTTTTCATTCTCCCCGCCATAAAAAAATAAAAAGGCTTGCCAATCAATACGCTAAAGATAATGATAGCTATAATAAGACATTGGTTGAGATAGCTGGATATACAGGCGAAAGCCCGGATTTAATAAAAAGCCGGTATAAAAAGTTACTTGAAAAAGTAAGTTCTAAAGATTACGATTCGTTAAGTGAAAAACAGCTGAACTCTTTCTACTCAACTACTAACCATTATTTATACGAACTACCTTTGTGGAATGCCGGTTCGGGAAGAACCTGGGCTCTTCTGAATTACATTGTTCCTTACCTTAAGAAAAAAAAACAACATAAGATACTTGATTTTGGCGGCGGAACAGGTGATTTGTCTATAGGCCTGGTTCAGAAAGGTTTTGATGTTTCATATGTTGATTTAAATGAGCCGGCGATTTCCTTTGCTAAGTGGCGTATCAACCGACAGGGATTGAAGGTTAATTTTTTAGATGGTAACCAGTTAACAGGCAAAGATTTCGATGCCATAGTTAGTTTTGATGTGTTTGAGCATTTGAAGGATTTACCAGGAAAGATTAATTTTTTGGCTTCTTGCCTTAAAAGGGGAGGGGTTCTTATTTTTAATATAGAGTTTAGCGGCGATGGCCTGCATTTGGACGAGAATAAAAAATATCAGGGTATCAGCATGCTTGATTCCATAGTAAGAAAGTCAGGTTTAACCTTTGATAAAAAATTCAAAGATATCTTTTTTTATATCAAGAAATAAAACACTTCGCGGAATTCTGATTTGTTCTTATTGCCTTTAGCTGAAATTTAAGTATAATATTAGCGAGTAGTAGTTAAATATTTACAAAAAGGAGAGGGGTATGAAAAGGTTAAGTTTTTCCGAAGAAGAAATCAAGGATGGAGCGCCGTTTGCCGCGCTTTCCTATATATTGATTTTTTGGATCGTGGTGTTTATTTTCCGCCGGGACAACGGTTTTGCCCTGCTGCATGCCCGCCAGGGAATAGTTATTTCAGTGGCTATGCTGGGAAGCCTGGCTTTTCTGGCGGTTCCAATAATCGGCACGCTTTGCGGGATATTATCTCTGGTTTTAGTGGTAGCTTCTTTGTACGGTATTTTTCTTTCGCTTACCGGAAGAACCGATAAGATCTATTTGATCAGCGATATTGCTCAAAAATTGGTGGTTTAAATGAAAAAAACAGTAACAACTTTTGATGATAATTTCGCCAGCAGTGATACTTGGCGGATTTTCCGGATCATGAGTGAGTTTGTTGATGGCTTTGAAGGCCTGGCTAAAATAAAACGCGGGGTGACTATCTTTGGTTCAAAAGCCCTTCCTGAAGATCACCCATATTATAAATGTGCCTGTGATACGTCTTATCTTTTGGCTAAAAGCGGCTATAGTATCATTACCGGCGCCGGCCAGGGAATAATGGAGGCAGCCAATAGAGGAGCAGCTAAAGCCAAAGGGACTTCAGTGGGTTTAAATATCCTGATTCCTAAAGAGCAGGTTCCCAATCCTTATATAAATTACCTGATGGAGTTTCGTTATTTTTTTGTCCGCAAAGTAATGTTCACCAAATATTCTTATGCTTCAGTAGTTTTCCCGGGAGGCTTTGGCACCTTGGATGAACTTTTTGAGACTTTAAGCTTGATCCAGGCCCAGAGGATCACTTCGATACCGCTGATCCTGGTGATCGAAGAATATTGGCGGGATATGGTCAAATGGCTTAAGCAGCGCCTGGTCAAAGAGGGCACTATTGACCGGCAGGATATGGAACTTTTTAGAATGGTCAATACTCCGGCTGAAGTGCTTTCAGCGATCAAAGATTTTTATAAAGGCCCTAAGGGCTGGAAATAACCATGAAGGGGTTTATCCGGGTCTGGAACGAATTAGACCTGAAGGATATAGAAAGCAGCCTGATTGTAGTCGGCGAGCTTTCCAGCGAATGTTTCTGCTGCCATAAGCTAGGTATCGAGCTCAAAGCTAAGACCTGCCCGGATTGTAAGGCATATTTTAAGTATATGGGCTTTCGCCGTAAAGCCCAGCCTCACTTCCTCAAACGGGTCAAAGAAGAGCAGCCAAGGCTGATTTTGATCGATTTTGACGACTTTAAAAAGACCTTAGGCTTGCGCGATGCCCGCAAACTCCTGGATATCTAAATCGGGACACATCCCATTTAAAATATCATTGAAAATAAATCACTTTTTATGTCTGCTTTTACGGGGATGCCCTTTAGGGTTAGGTATTACCACTCTTCCGAATTTATCAACCATTTTATCAAGAAATTCTTTTGAGCCTAAAGGTATACCTTTAGTAGAAGATTCCCTTATCTTTTTTAGATCCGTATCTTTTATCCCCTCAGCTAAAAGGGTTTGATAACGGTCTTTATTTAAATATTCTTTCCAGATAGGCTCAACAAAATCAGATTTTGATAAGCCACAGTTTATCCTTGCGCTAGACCAGAAGTACTCAATAGCTTTTTTTGCTATACCAGCTCGCAGAGGATTTTGTTCTATATATCTGCATACTGCCCATAAATACGATTCTTTATCAACTATGGCTGAAAAGAACCTACATTCCCACAGCCGGCCAGAACGCTTATATTTTCTGTTTATATGCTGAGTGTATGACAAACTTAATTTTTGCATAGTTTTAGCTAGAGAGTTTTCTTCTGCTGGAACCAAAAGGAGATGGACATGATTGGGCATTAGGCAATAGACGTGTGCTTTGCAGCGACATAAGTTGATGTATTTTTTCAATAAATTAAGGTAAAACTGCCTATCTTCATTGTCGTAAAACACAGGTTGCCTATTATTCCCTCTTTGGGTTATGTGGTGGGGGTACCCCGGATATACTATTCTAGCTATACGTGACATAAACTAAAACGGGCTAAATGGGATGTGTCCCGAATTTACTCTCCTTACTATATAGACGTTTGAGAGGGTTAAATTCTTTCATTTTTTTTATTTTTTTCTTACATTAAGAAAGCATTGAAAATAAAGGGCTATTTAAATGGGATGTGTCCCGATTTGTTGGGCTATTCACAAATAGCTTTTTTTGCGATACAATAGGAAAAAGGTTATAACTACCGTAACCTTAAGGGAGAGAGTCTATTCGGCCGCGAATTGCGGTTAAGCCTATGTGGTATTGGATTTTTAAATATTGTTTTTTGATCTCACTTAGATTGTTTTTCAGGCTAAAGATTGAAGGATTATCTAATCTGCCGAAAAACTCTAATTTTATCATCGTGGCTAATCATGCCAGTTATCTTGACCCCTTATGCATTATGGCTACTTGTCCGCGTAGGATTTATTGTATTGTGGCCAGATATCTTTATGATATTTTTGCCGTCGGCTGGTTTTTAAGAAAAATCGGCACTATTGCTTCCGGCGGCTCATCCGACCGGGGTTACGAACTGTTGATGAAAAACAAAAACGTCGGTTTATTTGCGGAGGGTAAGATCAGCCGTAACGGCGAACTCGGCGAGTTTAGAAGAGGGGCGGCCCTATTGGCTAAAAAAACCGGCCGGCCGGTTGTGCCTTGTGCGGTTTTAGGCACTTTTCAGGCGCTGCCCTGGGAAGCCAAATGGATAAAATTATTTGTTCCGATCAAAGTCAAATTCGGAAAACCGGTTTATCTTTTAAAAGAATTCGATGACCAGATAGACGATCTATATATGCGGGAAGGTATTTTTAAGATCAGAAACACCATAAAGGAGTTATTAAATGAGTAGCAGAAATCTAGTGAAGGTAAAAGTTTCCCGGGTTATAGCGGCGGAGGTTTCAAAAATACTTCACTTTCTGACTGAAGTCGATGAATTTCCTTCTTATGTGTCTTCGGTCAAACAGGCTTCGGTGCTCCAGCGCTGGCAGAACAAGATGAAGACTAAATGGCTTATCCAGGTCGACCATCTGCCGATCAGCTGGATAGAGGAAGACGTAGTTGATTTTGAAAAAAATACTATTTCTTTTAAGGCTCTAGAAGGCGATCTTCAGGAGTTTAAGGGCCGCTGGAAGTTTAAGCCGGTTTCCGGAGGTACTTTGGTTACGGTTACTGCCTATGCCAGTCTTAATATCCCGGCCATTGGAGATTTTGCCAGGGAATATGTAGAAAAAACCCTGACTAAGAATTTTGAGGCAATATTGAAGGCCATAGAAGCCCGGATAATCTCTTTGAAGTATAAAGCGGCTAAAGGTACAGTTTCGCAAGCAATCAGCGGTTTCGGGATCATCGGCCACTTGTATAATTTTTATCATTTAGAAAGATGCCTTAAAATGCTTAATCCCGGATTCAAAATGCCTTCCCGGGATTTTTTAGGCCAGTTGTTTAATGTCACTCCTTCGTTTAAGCTTTATGATATCCAGGATTTTAAATCCAAGACCGGTGCCAGTTCCCATGGCTGTTTTATTGTAGCCACTTTTATCCCCGATCTGATCGAAAAAGATGTCTGGTCGATATTTTCCAAAGTAGTCAAAGCCTGCCGGATCGCCGAAGAACACGGCATGGGCATAGTCACTTTAGGCGGTTTTACTTCGATCGTGGCTGAACGGATCGGCCAGGCCATCACTGACATGGTGGATATCCCGATCACTACCGGAAATACTTTTACTGCGGCCATGGCCCTGGAGGGTGCCTACAAAGCCGCAAGCGGTTTAGGCTTAGATATCGGAGCTCTTAAGGTAGCGGTGATCGGGGGAACCGGCGACATCGGAAGCGCCTGTGCTAGAGTCCTCACTGAAAAAGCCGCTCAAGTGACTGTAACCGGCCGCACTAAAAGTAACCTCAGGAAGTTAAATAAAGAGTTGCTTAAGAAACGAAAGGCTAAAATTATTGCCACTACCAACAATGAAGCCGCGGTAAGAGATGCTGATATTGTCATTGCCTGTGCCAGCGCCACTTCGTCGATACTTTTAGTCGATTGGTTTAAGCCCGGGTCAATAGTCTGTGATGTCGGTTATCCTAAGAATATTTCTTACACGCCTACTAACCGCGATGATATCCTTATTTTTTCAGGCGGTTTAGCTAAAACGCCCAGCCCGCTTAATCTGCCGATTGATCTAGGTTTACCTAGCCCTGATTCTATCTACGGCTGTTTTGCCGAAGCAGTTATTTTGTCTTTAGAAAAACGCTATGAAAATTACAGTTTTGGCCGGGGAAATATCATGCCGGACAAAGTCGAGGAAATAAAAGTTTTGGGTCAGAAACACGGTTTTGAACTGTCCAAATTCTGGTGGGGCGAGAGGCTGATGGATGATCTGGCCATAGCTAAGATAAAAGAGAGATTAGATAGTTCAAAGAAGATCTTTGCCGTAAAATAATCATGAAAGTCTTTGTTACCGGAGCAGACGGGTTTTTAGGGGTAGCGTTGGTTAAACGGCTTCTTTCAGCCGGCCATCAAGTCAAAGTTTTAATTCACAGCCCTAAAAGTTGCGACAGCTTAGGCGGCCTGGAAGTTGAGAAATGTTTTGGCGATATCCTTGACCTTGAAGCAATGGAAAAAGAAACTAAAGGGGTTGAGGCAATATTTCATTTGGCTTCGTTGTATAAATTTTATCCCTGGTGGCAGAAGAAAGTGCCGGAAATTTATCAGGTAAATGTAGGCGGCACAAAAAATCTTTTAGCCGCGGCCCGGAAAAATAAAATAAAGCGTTTTATTTTTACCAGCAGCGTTGCCGCAGTCGGAAAAAGGCCGGATGGAAAACCCAGCAATGAGGATGTTGAGTTTAATCTTTGGAAAAAATCAAGCCATTATGCCCGTTCTAAAGTCTTGGCTGAACAGGAAGTTTTAAAGTCTGCTAAGCAAGGTTTCCCGGCGGTGATCTTAAACCCGGCGGCTTTGATCGGGGAAGGCGACCGAAAACCCACGCCTACCGGCCGGATGATCGTTGATTTCCTAAATCGCCGTTACCCGGTTTACTTTAACGCAGTTATTTCTCTGGCTGATGTCGATGATGCAGCCAGGGCTCATCTTGCGGCCTTGGAAAAGGGAAAGCCGGGTGAGCGCTATATCCTTTGCAATAACCGGGCCTATGAATTAAAGGAGTTATTCACTATACTTCAGCAAGTATCGGGGGTTCCGGCGCCAAGATTAAAAGCGCCTTATCCTTTTTTGATCGGTTTTCTTTATCTTGATGAAGTGGTTTCTGATTGGTTAAAAAAACGGCCGTTGCTTTCAACCCGGACTGTGGAGTTCTGCCGCAATTCAATAGTTTTTGATAACAGTAAAGCGGCTCAAGAATTAGGTTATACCACCACTCCGGTCACCACGACTTTGGCTAAAGCGGTCAACTGGTACAAGGAAAACGGTTATCTTAAAAAAGGAGCCAAACAGTAAAGATGCCAGAAAACGCTAATGCTCTTGATAGAGAGATCCGCCCGGTGTTTATAGCTTACCCGGCTATCTATTCACTGCTGATGCTTAATTACTTAGTCGGCAAAAAGAAAATAAAGTTTGCCGGGATAATCCTTTCCCGGTCGCATATCACCATGAAGGGAATAAAGTTTTCCTTTTTGGAATCGTTTTATATCCTCTGTAAGAAATGCGGCCTGGCTTATGCTTTGTATATGTTTTTTATCATCAAAGGGTCATTGTTGGTGATTACGATCTGGAATTTGATCAGCCGCTTAAAAAGATGTCCGCTTAAACTTAAAACTTTTAACCGGATCGCCAAAGAAGCCCATATACCCATACTTAAGGCTAAAAGCATAAACAGCCCCCGGGCAGTCAACCTAATGAAAGCAGTGGGGGCTAATATCATTGTTTCCGGTTACAACAACCAGATCTTACGTTACCGGATCTGTAAACAATTTGCCTTACGGGGAATAAATATTCACAATGCTTATCTTCCCGATTTCGGCGGCCTGGATGCGGCTTTTGAGACGCTTTATCAGGGGGTGGCTAAAAGCGGCGCTACTATCCATTACATCGACAAGGGAGTTGATACCGGAAAGATCATCAGTCAGGAAAAGATCTTAGTCAAGCCTGAGGATACGGTTTTCAGTTTAAATATCCGCCAGTGGCTCAAAGGAGCCCAGCTTTTACCGGCAGTGCTTACGGCTATTGCCGCAGGCAAGGCCGAGATTCAAAAGCAGGACATGAGTCAGGTAAAATATCCTTATCGTTCGTTTCCCGAAAAAACCCGGGTTAAGCAGGCAGCTAAAAAAGGCAGCCGGCTGGTTTTGTTGCGCGAGATTATTTTACCCGGCCCCTATCTTTACCAGGTGTTTAAATAATTATGCTGAATTCAATTTTTAACCTTAGCAGTTACCATTGGAACCCTTATTCGGTTCCTTACTACCTGGTGGGGATGCTTACTCTGGTCGAAGGAATTTTTATTTTTGTCCAAAACCGCCGGGCCCTGGTAAATGCCGCTTATGCTTTAAGCTGTTTGGTAGTCAGCCTCTGGCTTACCGGAATGGGCATGGTTTTTAACAGCAGCTTTGAAGCCACAGCTCTTCTTTGGGCCAGATGGTATGTTTTTTTAGGGATTATTTTTATCACTCCTTCAATATACTTTTTTTCGGTCTCCTGGGAGAAGGCTTTATTCCCCGGACGTAAAACCAAAAAAGATAAGCTGGTAATAGTAAATTTTCTCTGCGGCCTGGGGTTTTATTTTCTTTGTCTAAATTCAGAGTCTTTCATCAGCGGCCTCTGGCATAACTCCTGGGGGTTTTATCCGAAAGCCGGCTGGGCTTATATTATTTTTGTGGCCTGGTTTTACGGGCTGATGATCTTGATGCTGCTTAACTTTATCGCGATCTACCGCCGGGAAAAAGATTTGGTGGTCAGAAGGCAGGCCAAGCTGATGATCGCCGCTTTTTCGATTGCTTACCTGGGGTCTTTGGAGTTTCTGCTTAACTATGGCGTGAGCCTTTATCTTTTAGCTTTTGTGCCGGTGTTTATCTGTATCACTATCGTCGGCTACAGCGTGATCCGCTACCGGATGATGGATATCGAGACCGCGGTGCATAAGACCGTAGCCTGGGTTTTCGGCAACCTGATCTTGATTGCGCCGTTCGGAGTGATTTTTTATTTTAGCCGTTCCTGGTGCCATGGTTTAAGCAACCTGACATTTTTTATTTATTTAAGCGGATTGCTTTTGGCCTTTTTGATTTTCTTTAGAGCCTTTCAGCCTAAAATCGACCATTTCTTTCAGCGTCGTCGCTATGATCTAGAAGCGATTTTAAGCCGCTTTATTGATGAAATAATCCATTTGAAAGGAATCGGTAAACTTAGCCAGCGGATCCAAGATACGATAAAAGAGACTTTATATCCCCAGAAGGTCGATATCCTTATTTGTAATCAGGCTGAGAAAAAAAGCCCTTTTTTAGTCTGGTTGGCTAAGAACAACAAGATTGTCTACAGTGAATTTATTGATATCGATCCGGGTTTAGCCCAGATCAAAGAAGCGGCAAAATGGTATTTTGATAATACCTCCTCAGTAGTAGTTATTCCTTTAGTCCTGGGCGATGACCTGCTTGGTTTGATCAACCTGGGCAAGAAAGCCAATTTGAAACGTTATTCCGCGGTTGATTTTCACTTTTTAAATATTTTAAGGAACCAGTCGGCGATCGCCATATCCAATTCTTTGGTTTATGAAAATATTGAAGAACAGGTACGAGTACGGACCGAGGAGCTGGTTGAAGTGCAGAACCAGTTGACTCAAGCCGCAAAATTAGCCAGTGTCGGTACTTTAGCCGGAGGAGTGGCTCATGAGATCAACAATCCTTTAGCGGCGATTCTGACTAATGCCCAGATGCTTCTGGCTTCCCTGGATGACCTCGATGCCGATGAGCTTAAAGATTCCCTGGAACTTATCGAAGAGGCGACTAAGCGCTGCCGGGTGATAGTCAAAAAACTGATGACTTACGCCCGTAAACCGATGGAAGTTTCTGAAGTCGTGGTGGTCGATCTTTTGGAGGTGGTGGAAAAGGTAAACTCCTTTTTAGGCTATCAGCTCCAGCAGGAAAATATCACCATAGCGGTTAAGGCCGAAGAAGCTCAATACCCGGCAGTCGGCAACCACAATGAATTTGAGCAGGTAGTGACTAATCTGGTTTTAAATGCTAAAGATGCTATCAAACGGGTTAAAAAAAGCGGCCAGGTCGAGATCTCGCTGTCAAAAAATGATAACTGGATAAGGCTGGATATAAAAGATGAAGGTTCAGGTATCCCCAAGGACGATATCCCTAAGATCTTTGACCCTTTTTTTACCACTAAAGACGTGGGTAAAGGCTTAGGTTTGGGGCTTTCAATATCCCAGTCGATCATTGAAAAGTATAAGGGCTCGATTTTTTTGAAATCTAAGGAGGGTGAGGGTACGACTTTTACCGTAAACCTGCCCTTAGCCGGCTAAAGAGTCGAAGAAAAAAGGCTAATCAGATATAGATTTTTAAGGTATAATTAAGTGAGGTCAACATTTTTCCAAGGTAATCAGCAGGAAAAATGTTAGGCCGAACTTACCCAGCCCTTTTGGCAAGGGTGACAGTAGTGGTATGACAAGCCAAAAGAGCTGGGTTTAATTCGCACTATTATTTTTTCTACACCTTCGGTTTGAAAAAATAATGTGCTCATTAAAGGGGGAAAGATGCCTAAAAGTATTTTAATCATTGAAGACGAGCAGTTAATAACCAAAAGTCTAAGCCGCCTCTTAAAGAAAGAAGGCTACAATGTGGCTATCACCAACTCCGGAAGAGAAGCCTTGGAAAAGATCAGAAATGAGGATTTCGATCTGATCGTTAGCGATATCCGGATGCCGGATTTAGACGGTATTGAGACCATCAAAGAGATCCGTAAATATTTAGCCGGCTGCCAAAAACCGGCCGTACCGGAAGTTTTGATCACCGGCTATGCTGATGAGGAAAAATACCAGCAGGCTCTGGAGTTAAAAGTGGCTGATTATATCTATAAGCCTTTTGATATCAGCGATTTTTTAGAAGCGGTAAAAAGAAACCTCGATGTTAAATAATAAGACTGCGATTATCAGCGGAGCCAGCCGGGGTATTGGCCGGGCCATAGCTTTAAAATTGGCTAAGGACGGGGCGAATATTTCTTTTAATTATCTAAAGAGCGAAGCTGCCGCTAAAGAACTGGAAAGTGAACTGAAATCCCGGGGAGTCAAAGCTAAAGCTTATCAGGTGGACATTAAAGATTTTGCGGCGGTCAATCAATGGGTCAATGATACTAAAGAATATTTCGGCCAGCTGGATATCGTGGTCAACAATGCCGGGATCATCGTCGACAAGGCCCTGGGGTTGATGGAGCAGGCTGACTGGCAAAGCGTTATCGATACTAACCTGGGTGGTTTGTTTAATCTCACCCGGGCAGTGATCATTACTTTTATCAAGCAGAAATCAGGCAACATCATCAATATCAGTTCAGTAGCCGGGATGACCGGCTTGCCTCGCCAGACCAACTATTCAGCGGCTAAGGCCGGAATAATCGGCTTTACCAAAGCTTTAGCCCGGGAAGTCGGCTCGTATAACATCCGGGTCAATGCGGTTGCCCCGGGATTTATTGAGACTGATATGCTTTCGGGGTTAAACGATAAATATAAACAGGAAGCTAAAAAACATATCCCCCTCGGCCGCTTTGGCCGGCCCGAGGAAGTAGCCAGGGTAGTGGCTTTTTTGGCCAGTGATAAGTCGCAGTACATCACTGCCCAGGTGATGGTGATCGACGGCGGAATGACTTGATTATGGATAAGAAAATAGTAATCACCGGAGTAGGAGTATTAGCGCCCAACGCTATTGGTAAAGATAATTTCTGGCAGGCGTTAAAAGAGGGTAAGTCCGGTATTAAGCCGATCACGATTTTTAACCCCGGCTTGTTTAAAAGCCAGAAGGCCGGTGAGATTTCTGATTTTAAGGCTGAAGAGTTTTTAGGGCCAAAAGGCCTTCAGAACGTTGACCGGGCAACTAAACTGGTTTGCTCGGCAGCCAAACTGGCTTTAGAGGATTCGGAACTGCAGATCACCGAAAGAAACACCGACAGTATCGGAGTAGTTACCGGGACCACGCTTTCACTTTGGAATGTGGCTGAGCTTAGCCGGGAGATGGTCGAAGACGGCCCCCAGTTTGTCACCGCCGGAATTTTCCCCGGCACTACCATTAACAGCGCATCGAGTCAGATCTCTATCCGTCATAAGATCAAAGGGTTTAATACTACTATTTCTACCGGCTATACCGCAAGTTTAGATGCTCTTAAATACGCGGTTAATTTTATTAAGCTTGGCCGGGCCAAAGCAGTTTTAGTGGCCGGAGTTGAAGGTTTAACCTTTGCCGGATTTACTGGTTTTTATAAGATCGGTTTTTTAGCCGGGATAAAGGGTGAAGAGATTTCCTGTCCGTTTGATAAACGCCGAAACGGGATTATCCTTTCTGAAGCCGCTGTGGTCTTAGTGGTTGAAGATGCCGAATACGCCAAAGCCAGGGGAGCAAGAGTTTATGCTGAGTTAACTGCGGTGGAAAACTCTTTTGATGCTTTTCGGGCCGCTAAATATGAACCTCAGGCAGCTGGTTTAAAAAGAACCATGGTTAAAGCCCTGAAATCTTCAGGGCTACACCAAGAAGATATCGACTGTGTGTTTTCAGCGGCCAACTCAGTGGTTCAACAGGATATTTTGGAGACAAAAGCTATCCGGGAAGTTTTTAATATTTATGCCGATAAGACTCCGGTTACGGCAATCAAGTCAATGGTTGGTGAATCGTTTAGCGCCTCAGGTATTTTACAGCTGGCCGCAGCCCTGGGGTGTTTTGAGAAAAATTTCATACCTCCGACCATAAACTATCAGGAAAAAGATTCTTCCTGCGACCTTGATTATGTGCCTAATCAGTCAAGAGAGCAGGAACTAAACAACATCATGATCAATAATTTTGGCCCTGGCGGCAACAACGCCACAGTTGTCGTCAAAAACCACGGAGGTGAATAGTGGTACCGCAAGACTTAGATAAGCAGATCAAAGAGATAATTGCCAGGGTGATCGAGCTCGATGCTGGCGAAATCACCCCTGACGCTGATTTTATCAATGATTTAGGGGTAGATTCGCTTAAGGCTATCGAGATCACCGGAGCGATTGAAAAAGCTTTCCGGGTGGTTGTCCCGGAGGAAAAGATCCGGGATATCCGCACACTCAATCAGGCGGTTTCTTTGACTAAGCAATTGTTAGAAGCCAAAGGTTAGCTCCGATAGTAATCGGAGTTTCGCTAAATGACTAAATTAAGGTGCTCAAGATGAAAATAATTTGGGATAAAGAAAAAGTAAAGTCTATCCTTCCACAGCGCGAGCCTTTTCTGTTTGTTGATGAGGTGATCGAGCTGGAGGAGGGTAAACGGATAGTGGCCAGGAAGTATCTTGATCCTGAGCTTGATTTTTTCAAAGGTCATTTTCCCGGCAACCCGGTGATGCCGGGAGTTTTGACTATTGAAGCCATGGCTCAAGCCGGGATTTTAGTCTATGTCACTGCCCGGCCAAAGATAGTCGAACAAAACCCCACTTATTATTTCGGCAGCGTTAATGCTAAATTCCGTTCGCCGGCTCATCCCGGCGAGACCCTGATTTTAGAAGCCGAGATCTTTAAAGTGGCTAATTTCGGCGGAGTAGTCGATACCAAGGCTAGAGTCGGCGACAGAATGGTAGCCGAGGCCAGAAGTATCTTTGCAATAAAAGTAGATCCCGATAGTAATCGGGATTTCGCTAAATAAATTTAATTTATCCCGACAGTAGTCGGGATTTCACTAGATAAAGAAATTAAGGTGTTCAAGGTGCTCAATGAATAACGACAGACGAGTAGTAGTGACCGGAATCGGAGTGGTTTCCTCGGTGGGGACCGGAAGAGAGGATTTCTGGAAGGCGATTCTGGCCGGAGAATCCGGGATCAGCCCGGTCAGCTCCCTTGACACTTTAGCTTATAAATGCCATTTAGGCGGTGAAGTCAGGGATTTTGAACCAGCCCGGTTTATTCCCAAAAGAAAAATAAAGTTTCTCGGCCGCTCATCACAACTGGCCATTGCTGCTTCCAGCTTAGCTTTGGAAGATGCAAAACTGCCTTATAAAAATACTGTGCAGAAAGATATGGGAGTTATCGTCGGCACCACTACCGGCGAGCGGCCGCTGGAAGAGCTCCTGTCTTCCTGGGCTAAAGGCGGGTTTAAAGAAGTCGACCGGACCAAGATCTTTCAGGCTTCAGTCAACAACATTTCAGCTAACGTCGGCATAGCCTTTAAGGCTCGCGGGGTAAATTATCTTATTCCTACTGCCTGTGCCGCCGGAAATTACGCTATTGGCTGCGGTTTTGATCTTATTCGTAACGGCGATTTAAACTTTGTTTTAGCCGGAGGCGCTGATGCCTTTTCTATTTTTGCTTTTACCGGTTTTCAGCGGATCTATGCCATGAGCCCGGATAAGGTCAGGCCGTTTGATAAAAACCGCAAAGGCATGATGCAGGGTGAGGGTTCGGGGATGATCTTATTAGAGTCTTATAAATCAGCCATAAAGCGCGGGGCAGATATTTATGCTGAAGTCTTAGGCTACGGTTTATCTTGCGATGCTTATCATGCCACAGCCCCTGATCCTAAAGGTATCGCCAAAGTCATGCAAAAGGCTTTAGCTGAAGCCGGCCTGACCTATAAAGATGTAGATTATATTTCAGCTCACGGCACCGGGACCGGGCCTAATGATAAGGCTGAATGCACCGGGATAAAGGAAGTGTTTAAAGAGCGTTCCAAAAAAGTGATGGTCAGCTCAATAAAATCCATGCTTGGCCATGCCATGGGAGCAGCTTCAGCTATTGAAGCAGCAGCCTGCTCGCTGGCAGTTAAGGAAGATATTGCGCCTCCGACCATAAACTATGAAACGCCTGATCCGGATTGTGATATTGACTGCGTTCCTAATGTTGCCAGAAAGGCCAAAATTGACGTTGCCCTCAATAACGGCTTTGCCTTTGGCGGCAACAACGCCTGCGTAGTATTCGGAAAAATAAAATAATGGATAGTCAAAGAGTAGTAATCACCGGAATCGGTCCGATAGCATCAATAGGCATAGGTAAGGATGAAGTTTGGAGTTCTGTAACCGAAGGTAAAACCGGCCTGAAGTCAGAAGAATATTCTATCAGCGATAAAGCTTCTCAAAAATTCTACCTGCATAAAGCTAAAGATTTCAAACTTTGCGATCTAGGTATTGACAAAGCGGTTTTAAATGATATCCAAACCTGGAAAGATGAAGAAATCGGCAAGGACCTGAAGTATATTCTGGGGGTAGTCAAGCTGGCCTTGGATGACAGCCGATTATCTTTTGATCCCAAAGATACCAAAAATAAAGTCGGCTTAGTTTTAACCCATGAAAATCCCGGCCTGGATGATTTTTACCAGAAAGTCATTGATGAGTCTTTTGATTTACTGAAAAACAATTCTTCTATTTCCAAGGAAGAATATTTTAAAGGATTTTTTGGTAAGTTTCAAAAAAGAGCTTACGATTTGCAGACTTTCATGTTTCTTTATCATGCGGCTAAAGCTTTTGGTTTCCACGGATATTCTTTATTCATCAACAATGCCTGTGCTTCCGGGCTTTATGCCTTAGAGGCAGCCGCTGATATTATCAAAAGCGGAAAATGCCAGGCAGTGATCTCGGCCGGAGTGGATCTGACTTCTATTTTTAAACTGCTTTGGTTTAAGGGGATCGGCATGTATGCTGAAGATGGTTTGATCAAACCTTTTTCCAAAGACCGGAATGGTTTTGTTTTTGGCGAAGGA
Organism: Candidatus Omnitrophota bacterium; assembly: GCA_018826075.1. Taxonomy (GTDB): domain Bacteria; phylum Omnitrophota; class Gorgyraeia; order Duberdicusellales; family 4484-171; genus JAHKAJ01. The sequence goes on along the minus strand of JAHKAJ010000025.1, from coordinate 8,714 downwards.
GGAGCCGGAATAGTTTTAGAGAGTTTGGAAAGTGCTAAAAAACGAAAAGCTCATATTTATGCTGAATATTCAGGCGGTGGCTTTAGCTTAGAAGGCTGGAAAGTGACTATTCCTGATCTAAACGGTGATTCCTATAAAAAAGCTCTTTCAGAAGCCTTAACTAAGGCTCAAAAAGAAACCATAGATTTGCTGGTTCCTCATGGAGTAGGCACTACTGTCGCTGATAGCCATGAGGCTAAGGCGATCAATGAAGTTTTCGGTAGAATAAAGCCGCCAATTACTGCTTTAAAGCCTTATGTCGGGCATAATCTGGGAAGTTGTTGCCTTTTAGAAACCGCCATTTTGATGATGGCTTTGGGAAACAACCTTATTCCGGCTACTTTAAATGTCAATGATATTGACTCTAAGCTGGGCATGGATTTGGTAACTACATCTAAAAAGAGTGAGATTAAAATCATTGTTAAGATGGCTTGCGGCTTTGCCGGATACAACGGAGCAACTATTTTTAAAAAGATATGCTAAATCCTAAACTCGAAACCCTAAATTCTAAATAAACTCAAAATGGAGAAAATTCAAAATCCAAAACCATATAATTTAGGGGAAAGGACCAAGAAATTTGCTCAAAGAGTAAGAGAATATGTGAAGAATTTATCAAGGTCTATATCTAACATTGAGGATGGCAAGCAGCTTATTAGATCATCCGGTTCGGTAGGCGCTAACTACATCGAGGCTGAAGAAGCTTTAAGTAGAAAAGATTTTGTATTGAGAATAAAAATATCCAGGAAAGAGGCTAAGGAAAGTAGATATTGGCTGGAATTATTAGACACTAAAGATAGCCAAATAGAAGAAAAACAAGCCTTAATTCAAGAAGCTACTGAGCTCACTAAGATTTTCGGCGCAATTGTAGAAAAATCCAAGTAATTTTTTGAGTTTTAGATTTTGTATTTTGGATTTGTTTAGGATTTAGTGTTTAGAGTTTAGGGTTTAAACTTAAATTATATGTCAAAAAAATACGATGTCATCGTAATCGGTGCCGGTATTGGCGGTTTAACCGCAGCCGCTATCTTAGCGCGTAACGGCAAGAAGGTGCTGGTTTTGGAAAAAATGCACGTGGCCGGCGGCTACGCCGTCAACTTCAAACGCGGCGACTTCAACTTTGATGCATCTCTGCATATGATCGATGGGTGTGGTAAAAACCAAGGTACTTATAAAGTTTTTGATAAATGTGGAATTCTATCAAAAGTACAGTTTTTAAAATCACCACAACTATATCGGGCTATATACCCAGATTTCAACATCAATATTTTACAAAATGATTCTCAAGAATATCTCCGTATATTAACGAAATATTTTCCAAATGAATGTTGCAATATCAAAAGATTATTTAGAGAAATGTCTAGCATATTTGATGAGATACGAAAATATCTTTATTCCAAAGTCCCTCTATGGTTAGAGTTACCATTTTTCCCAATGAGATATCCTAAATTATTTTATTATGCCAACAAAAGTACTAAGATTATGCTTGATAGATACTTAACGGACAAACGATTAAAAGCCATAATGGCGCAATTATGGGGTTTTTATGGATTGTCACCAATCAAGTTGTCGCCTTTATATTTTTCTTATGGTTGGTATGACTATCTATATAACGGCGGATATTATCCTAAAGGTGGCAGTGGTGCTTTGACCAATGCTTTTCTGGAGGTTATCAAAGAAAATCACGGTGAGATATTATTGAACAGTGAGGTAAAGAAAATAAACTTTAAACATAGTAACATCCATAGTGTTACAGATAAAAATTCTAGAGAATTTTTATCTAAAATAGTTATCTCTAATATTGACATAAGAAGAACTTTTCACGATTTAGTTGGAGAGGGACATTTGAATCGTAGTTTTTTAGAGAAAGTAGATAGGGTAGAACCATCAATTTCAGCATTTATAGTTTACTTGGGATTAAATGTAAATATAAAGGATAAAGGCATAAATGATTGTGAAGTTCTATATAATCCAAGTTACGATTTGGAGAAACAACTTGAAGATTGCATAAATAACAGCATGCAAGAAACATTCTTTTTTTTAACTATATATTCTAATATCGATTCCGAGATTGCTCCTAAAGGTAAGTCTACAATAGGAATTATGACGCTTTCAGGATATGATTTTTGGAAAGATTTACCTAAAAGTGAGTATGAGGAGAGAAAAACGCAATTAGCTAAAGATCTTGTTAAACGTGCAGAAGGAATAATACCTGGATTATCTTCTTATATCGAGACAATCGAAATAGCTACTCCACTTACTATGGAGAGATATACGGGTAATTATAAAGGATCTATCTATGGTGCCAGTCAAACTGTATCCCAAAGTGGCATTAAGCGATTTAGCCAAAAGACACCTATCAAGAATTTATATTTGGTAGGAGCTTGGACATTTCCGGGTGAGGGAATTTCGGGAGTAGCCCATTCAGGCGAACGGGCTGCTGAGCAGATTTTAAAAATTATAAAATGATAATAAATCCTTTTTCCATATCTTGTTTAATCTTGGCAATTACTACACTTGCCATGATTTTCATTACTTTGTTTTATGGAAAAAAGATACTGTTGCATCGGTTATGGATTCTATTTAACGCATCAGTCTTCATATGGGCTTCGGGAGCTTTTGTTATTTCCCAAATAACAAGTGAGCTATTAGCAGTTTCTCTTTGGAAATTTGCTATTACTGGCATTATCTTTTCGCCCATATTTTTATTCCATATAGTTTATGTTCTTTGTGAACTTACTAATAAGAAAATTCTTATAGCAGTATATGTTCAGGGAGCTTTAGCGGTTATAGCTAATTTTACCGGTCTTCTTACAAATCTAGAATTCATGTTCGATTCTTTTTATTACCCCATTTCTATAGGCTATGCTTATCCATTGCTTTATTCTTCTTGGGTTATAATTATACTATACGCTCATTATGAGCTTTTTAGAGGATACCGAAAGTCTTCAGGTATTAAACGTAATCAATTGCTGTATTTTTTTATTGGTACTATGAGTGGATTCACTGGGGCTGCAATTAATTTTTTCCCCGTATTTGGTTTTAAATTTTATCCTTATAGTAACTTTTTACCAACAATATATTGCGTTATAGCTACCTACGCCATTCTTAGATATCGCTTAATGGACATTCGTGTTTTTGTTTCACGGGCGGCGGCGTTCCTTATCAGTTATCCGATTTTTTTGAGTATTCCGTTTATTTTTGCTTACCGGATGTACGGGGTGATTTATCCGCTGTTAGGGGTGCATTGGTGGCTGGTGCCGGCAGTGTTGATTATCTTCTTTGCTAGTCTTTCCCCTTTAGCTTATGGACAGCTAAGGATTCGGATGGAGGAACGCCTGTTATCCGAACAGAAACATTATCAAAAACTCCTGCTTCAGGCTGCCAGCGGCATGGCTACCGAGCATAACCTTAATAAGTTAGCTAAGCTCATTGTTTACATTGTTAAGCGGGCGGTCAAGATAGATTTTGCCGCTATTTTTATTGATGATAAATCTAACGGAGTCTACCGGATGAAATCTTTTCGGGATCACCAGAAGATTTCTCCCTACGAGAATATCACTTTTCTTTACGAGCATCCTTTTATCCAATACCTGACTAAACACACTGAGCCTTGTCTTTATGACGAACTGCCGCAAGATATCCGTCAATCTTTAGGCGCGCTTTCCGGAGCAGCCATGATCGTTCCTTCAGCGGTTCAGGAGAACCTGTTAGGTTTTGTGCTTTTAGGCACCAAGCTTAATAAGCAGCCTTACAGCGATGATGATATCAATGTGTTTAAGATCCTTTCTCATCAGGCCGCTTTGGCTATTGAGAACAGTTTGTTTATGGAGGAGACCAAGATGGCCCAGGAGAAGATATTTACCGCTGAAAAACTGGCTTCGATCGGCGGTATGGCTGACGGCGTGGCCCACCAGATCAAAAACCGGCTTAATCAGTTTTCAGTGGCCAGCGGAGAATTAAAATATGAGATCAGGGATTACCTGAAAAAAAATCCCCAGGTTACCAAAGCTAATAAAGACCTTAAAAAAACTTTGGATTACCTGGTTACCATTGCCGATTCTTTGATTACCAATGTCAAACGCACTGACGGGATAGTCAAAGGTATTCTTAATTTTGCCCGGGTCGAGGAGACCGCGACTTTTTTCTCTAATTTTTCCCTGAAAGAATCAGTAGATCTATCGGCTGAGCTGTTGAGGATAAAACATGAGATCTCCGAGGTTCCTCTGGAGGTTGATTTGGGTTCTTCTGACAGTGTTTACGGGGTAAAATCACAGATCACTGAGGCAGTCTATAACCTGATGGATAACGCCTATGAAGCTCTCCAGGAGAAAAAAACTCTTCTGGCCAAGGAAGGTAGAGATGCTTTTAAGCCCCTGATCAAAGTCAAATTAAGCCAGAAAGCCAGCGGTAGCCGTCTGGAGATATCCGATAATGGTATTGGTATGCATGATGAAAATAAAGCTAAGGTTTTTGCGCCTTTTTTTACTACCAAGTCTTCTTACAAATCAGGGACCGGCATCGGGATGTATGTGGTTAAAAGAATGGTCGAGGAAAACCACCATGGCAAGGTCGGTTTTACTTCTGTTTACATGGAAGGAACAAAATTTTTTGTAGAACTGCCTAAAAAATGATAAGATAGGTAAAACCGGAGGAAAATTATGCCAAAAGTATTAGTAGTCGATGACGAGGTGGAGATAACCGTATTTTTATGTAATTTTCTTAAGCGGTTCGATATCGAAAGCCAGAAAGCTTCTGACCCCAAGACCGCTTTGGCCGCTTTTAATCAGTTTAAACCTGATTGGGTATTCCTGGATATAAAGATGCCGGATAAGGATGGTTTTGAACTGCTGGAAGAGTTTAAGAAGATCAATTCGAAGGTTAAAGCGATAATGATCACCGGAAAAGACGATAAGGAATCCCAGGATAAAGCCAAAGGCCTGGGGGCTTGTGATTATATAGTCAAACCCTTAGATCTGGAAGAGTTACATGAAAAAATCGAAAAGCACATCCTCTAAGAAAAAACCGCGCCACGATTACCGCCGGGACCTGGAAACCGCGGCCAAGCAGATGATCTTGATCCGCCGGGTCGATACCTTGATCAAGCTGATCCTGCGCAGTATTATCAAGAACTTAAAAGTCGAGCATGCCGGGTTGCTTTTGTATGAAAAATCAAAGGATTCTTACATAGTCACGGTTTCCCGGGGGAAAGGCGGTTTAAAAATCCCCACCGGCCTGACTAAGATAACCAAAGACAATACGCTGGTCAAGTATTTTACCGATAAACAGTTGAGGATCTTCGGAGAAGGGCCGCTGATCCTGGGAAAGTTAAGCAGTTATCTTAATTCCCGGACTACCCGGGCTTCCAAGGAATTGAGGATCTTTTTGCAGGATTTGGCTTTTCAGTTTTCTCTTTATAATGCCAAAGCCTGCATCCCGGGATTTTTCCGCGAGGAACTTATTTTTATCCTTTTTCTCGGCCAGAAGGTAAACCGCAAGCCATTGAATCAGGAAGAACTGGGTTTTTTATCGGTGTTGAGCTCGGATGCGGTTATGGCCATACAGAATGCCTGGTATTTTCAGGACTTGGATAAACAGCTCAACCGCAATAAGAACCTGTTTTTACAAACGGTTATGGCTTTGGCCACGGCCATTGAAGCTAAAGATAAATATACTTCCGGCCATACCGAAAGGGTTTCTTATTACTCCTTGCTTTTGGCCGATGAGTTAAGAAGGACAAATAACGATTTGCAGAAAGATTGGGATAAGTTTATTCAGGATTTAAAGATAGCTTCCCTGCTTCATGATATCGGTAAAATCGGCCTGCGCGAAGGCGTGCTTAATAAGCCGGGGTTCTTAACCGATGAAGAACGAAGCGAGATGCAAAAACATCCTCTGGTCGGTTCTTCGATATTAAATCAGGTAGACGAGTTTAACCAGCCGATCTTGGGAGTTAAATACCACCATGAACGTTATGATGGAGAAGGCTATCCTGAGAAATTGAAGGGTGAAAAGATCCCTTTGATCGCTCAGGTCATCGCTGTTGCCGATACCTATGATGCTATGGTTTCTGACCGGCCTTACCGCAAAGGCATGCCTAAGGACCAGGTGATCCAGGAGATCCGCAAAAACCGGGGCCGCCAGTTTTCTCCGGTCACCGTCGATGCTTTTTTGAGTCTTTGTAAGCAAGGGAAAATATAAGGTTTTTGGAAAGGCCCTAAATCCAAGCCCGATCAATCTTAAATCGTAACTTATGGAAAAGCCGAGAGTCCTAGTAGTAGATGATGAGGTTGAGGCTAGAGAGTTCATCAGAAGGTATTTGACTAGAAATGATTTTGAAGTCTCCAGTGCCGGAAACGGCCTTTTGGGTTTAAGGCTTTTGAGCCGGAATAATTTTGATGTTTTGATCAGTGATATCAATATGCCCCGGATGAACGGAGTGGAATTCAGCCGCCGGGCCAGAGCTCTTCATCCTCAGTTAGTGATCATATTTTTGACCGGACAGGCGGCTTTAAAAACCGCTCAGGAAGCGATTAAGATCGGCGTACACGAGTATCTGGCTAAACCGGTTGAGCTAGAACATTTGAAAGATTCTATCCAGCAGGGCCTGGCAAAAATAAGTGATAGAAAGAAAGACCTTGATTATTATCGCAGGCTCGAACTCGAACTCAAAGTCAATAAAGGCCGGATCGATAGTATGAAAAATGAGCTGATTACTTTGATCAGTCATGAGTTGCGTACCCCGGTTACCGTGGTTACTTCTACTTTTGATCTGCTTAAAGAAGTTATCGAGATGCCTTCTGTCGAGAAGATGCACGGTTTCAGCGATGATAAGAAAAAGCGCTTGTTTGCTAATATCGAAAAGGGCCACCGCCGGCTGATCGATATTATCGAAGATTTGAATTGTTATTTAAATCTATCTAAAGACACGGCCAGTTTTGACAAACAGAAAGTAGAAATGAACGGTTTTTTAAGCAATAATCTTTCGGCCTTTAAAGAGCTGATCGCTGAATACCAGGCTGAAATCAGTTTGGAATTATCCGAGAAGAGTTTAGAGGCAGATATCGCCAGAGATAAGATGACTGACGTTTTGGAAAGGCTTATCCACAACGCCGCTTATCATAATCCGGCCGGTACACAAATCCGGTTGAGTTCAGCTTCAGCCAGTAAAGTAGTCAACGGCAAAAATCAAGAGGTCGTCAGGATAGAGGTATCAGATAACGGCAGAGGCATTGAGAGGAGTTTATTGGATAATATTTTTAAACCTTTCAGCATAACTGATATCGATCATCACAGCCGAGGTTTAGGTATGGGCCTTTGTATTTGTAAAAAAATAATCGAACTTCACCGAGCCGATATCAGGCTGGATAGCCCCAGCCAAGGCCGGGGAACTAGAATAGTGATTGATTTTCCAGCTTGAAAACATGATGGAGAGGTCGCATAGCCCGGTCGAGTGCGCGTGTTTGGAGTACACGTAATCCGTAAGGATTCCAGGGTTCGAATCCCTGCCTCTCCGTTTTATCTACCCATTCCAAAATCGCCCGAATAGTGATATAATCTAACTATGAGAAGAGGATTCACCCTGATCGAACTCATAGTAGTCATCGCTATCATAGCCATCCTTGCCGCAATCATCGCTCCCAATGCTTTTAAAGCTATCGAGAAGGCGAAGGTAGCCCGGGCGATTTCTGACTTCAAAACAATAAAAACAGCATCGGTGTCTCTCTATGCTGATACTGGAAAATGGCCTGATACGAATTGGGGTGATACCCGACTTAAAGATAGCGGTTTATTTATTGATAACGGAGTAAACTGGGACGGCCCATATTTAGAGAAAAATCCTGATCCGCATCCTTGGGGAGGAAGGTATATATTTGAAAGTGAAGATGAGTGGGCTAAAAGCCCCACAGAGCCTGCCAATGGTCTCACAGAAATGCTTATCGATTTTGAAAATTACTGCCTCTCTGGATCTGCAACAGGCTGTCCTGTTCCAGAGACTTCTGCAAAAAGAATTGACGAAGCTGTAGATGACGGCAATAGTTCTTGGGGTGAGTTTCGTTATAGCCAAGATACTCAATGGCTTTTAGTTTGGGATGCTTTTACTCCGTAATTTATATTGAAAGAGTATTTATTTTATATTCTTCCCCATCCTAATTGACACAAACTTTCCCTTGTGCCCAGCTTACTCCAAAACAACGGCAAACAACCGGACAGTAGAATTTCTTATTAATGTAAGAGTTTCGTTGAAATATGTTGATAAATAAAGGATATTTGATTCACATCTAATCGAATCCCTGCCTCTCCGTTTTTACTTCTACCATCTACCATTCCAAAATTACCAAATAGTGATATAATTTAACTATGAGAAGAGGATTTACTCTTATCGAACTGATCGTAGTCATCGCTATTATCGCTATCCTTGCCGCTATCATCGCCCCCAATGCTTTTAAGGCTATTGAGAAGGCGAAGATAGCAAGAGTGATAGCTGAGGTTAAAGTAGTTAAGACAGCGGCTTTGTCTTATAATGCTGACACCGGCCAGTGGCCGCCTGATTTTGATAGTATTGGTCCAGCAAGGTTAGTTAATAGTTTTTTAGATGATGATGACGGAACTGGAAATCCAGTCCCTGGTTGGGATGGGCCATATGTTGAAAAGTGGAATCCACATCCCTGGGGAGG
>JAHKAJ010000004.1 GCA_018826075.1 Candidatus Omnitrophota bacterium | reverse complement strand
TCACATTCTCATTCTTAATAACCTCCCCTTTAATCAACGAGTATCTGGTAATAATAATGTTTGGTTTTTTTGGGTGGAAAATTACTCTTCTTTATGTAATAAGCGGAATTACCATAGGCGTTATCTCAGGCGCTATTCTGGGCAATATGCATTTAGAGAAATATCTTGTTAAGGGTTTAGTTTCAGAAGATACACAACAAGCCAAAGAAAAAGTTTATACGGGAATAAGGGAAAGAATTATCTTTGGAATAAATGAAGCTAAATCAATTACAAAGAAACTGTGGATGTGGGTATTATTGGGCGTTGGCATAGGTTCATTTATCCATAACTACATCCCTCAAGAAACAATACATGGAGTAATAAGTAAAACAGGGCCTTTTTCAGTTCCTCTGGCAACTATACTTGGGGTACCGATGTATGGGAGTTGTGCGGCAATTGTGCCGATAGCAGTAGTTTTGTTCAGGAAAGGTGTTCCCTTGGGAACAGCCTTAGCTTTCATGATGGCAACAGCTGCCTTAAGTTTTCCCGAAGCAGTAATTTTAAGGCGAGCAATGAAATTACAGTTAATAGCTATTTTTTTTGGTGTAACAACCGTAGCTATTATCATTACCGGATATTTGTTTAATCTACTCCAGTTAGTGATGTAAGATATGGCTATAAAGAGAATTTTTGTATCAATTATTTTAATAGGGTTGTTAGAAATAAGCACAACGATGGTGCTTGGCGATAATGTTAAGATAATTACCTATTATTTCTACGGTAATGCTCGTTGTTCGACCTGTCATAAAATGGAGCAGTATACCAAAGAGGCAGTTGAGAATAATTTTAAAGATGAGTTAGCCAAGGGATTGCTTGTTTTTATGGCGGTAAATATTGAAGAAAAGGGAAATGAGCACTTTGTGAATGACTATCAGCTTTACACAAAAGCGCTGATAATCTCACGAGTCGCAAACGGTAAAGAAGTGGAGCACAAGAATCTTACAAAGATATGGGAATATGTAGGAGATAAAAAGAAATTTTTTAATTATGTCACAACCGAAATCAATAATTATCTAAAGGATAACTAACAATGATTCAGATTGCATTACCATTTGTTTCGGCATTATGGCTGGGAATTCTTACTTCTCTGAGTCCGTGTCCTCTTGCTACAAACATAGCCGCTATTTCGTTTTTATCAAAAAAGGTAAATCATCCCAAGCTTGTGTTGCAATCAAGCATTGCTTACACCATTGGCCGTATGCTTACCTATGCGGCGTTGGGGATTGCTATCATAACTTCATTAGCAAGCGTCCCTGCGACAGCCAATTTTTTGCAGAAGTATATGAACAAAGTTTTAGGCCCTGTTTTGCTAATAGTTGGACTGCTTTTATTAGATTTAATAAAGATGAATATTCCAAGATTTTCAATTTCTCAAGATAAGAAGACTGTATTGGCAGAATCAGGAGTCAAGGGGTCTTTTTTCCTGGGAGCAATACTTGCTTTATCTTTTTGTCCGATCGCCGCAGCCTTATTTTTTGGTAGCCTAATCCCTTTGGCATTAAAAAGCCCCTATGGTATTACTTTGCCTTTTTTTTATGGCCTGGGGACAGGTGTTCCGGTAGTTGTATTTGCATTAGGTATTGCGATGGGGGTTACGTCTTTCTCAAAATGGGTTTGTAAGGCAACGATGCTTGAATTATATACGAGAAAAATTACCGGAATAGTATTTATACTTATAGGAGCTTACTTCATTTGGTATTATATTGTTGCTGGTATGCTGTAGGAAAGCAAAAGCTTATTTAGCAGACCCCAGCCTCTAAACTCTTCCAAAAAGTTGTGAAAGTCGTCCTTTTAAGATATTTAACCTTGTGCCTAGATTGCGCCCATCTTACTCCAAAAATGACTTTAATAGTGATATAATATTAAACAGAGGAGGTATCCTATGAAAAAATCATTCACTCTGATCGAACTAATCGTAGTCATTGCAATCATAGCCATTTTAGCTGCAATCATCGCACCTAATGCTTTTAAAGCTATTGAGAAGGCGAAGATAGCAAGGGTGATGGCTGAGGTCAAAGTAGTTAAAACGGCGGCTTTGTCTTATAATGCTGACACCGGCCAGTGGCCGCCCGATTTTGACAGCATTCATCCAGCACGATTAATTAATAGCTTTTTAGCTGATGATGATGGAACTGGAAATCCAGTCCCTGGTTGGGATGGGCCATATGTTGAAAAGTGGAATCCACATCCCTGGGGAGGCCATTTAAGTTGGCAATGCGAAAATAATGCTGCTTGGTGGGATAACAAATCAGGTTGTTGGGTTTTTCTAAATGATGATCGGCCTTGGACCGGACCCCTCAGTAATGATAACAATGGAAAGGTCCCGGTGGCGGTAATGTTTAGGATTGACGAAATGGTTGATGGTGGCGATATCAATGGTAATGGTTTGCTTGATGAGGGTAATGTTCGCGAGGCCACAGCCACTGGAGAATTAAATTTTCTTTTGGCCGAGTTTTGAACTAGTTGCAAAACTCGTTTCCTTAAGACATCAAGCCTTGTGCCTATTTTCCTCCAAAAATGACTTTAATAGTGATATAATATAACTATGAGAAAATCATTCACCCTAATCGAACTAATCGTAGTCATCGCAATTATTGCTATCCTGGCCGCAATCATCGCCCCGAATGCCTTTAAGGCTATTGAGAAGGCAAAGATTTCAGAGGTAATTGGAGACTTTAAAGCCTTGAAAACATCCATGTATTCTTTATATGCTGATACCGGAAAGTGGCTGGCTAGGGAGGCCGATGGAAGCATAAGTAGCGCCGGGCCCGGAAGATATGGAGGAGCAGGGGTGGAACCGATATATATAAACATAGATAAATTTTTTGAATTAACGACTGATTTTATAAATATGCCTGGTTGGGATGGCCCTTATGTGGAAAAATTAAAAGGCAAAACGCCTTGGAATGGCATCTATGCATTACAATCATTAGACTGCACCGAGGTAGGCGATACTACACTTAGAGATGGCAAGGGGGGAGATATTTGGCTTGAGCTTGAAGATTATTGCTACCCTGCTGGCACTAGTGGTAACTGTGAAGTAAAGGAAAATATTGCTGAGAAAATTGATGCAATGATAGATGATGACAATCCGGCGACAGGAGAATTTAGAAGATGTATTTATCCCGTTGGGCAGAGAAATTGGTGTCATTGCTCCGATGGTGATACTCTTTGGGTAATTGTCCATGATGCTTTGTAACAATGAATATAAAGAAAAATAATTATAGGATAAAAACATCTAACAAAGCAATCCGCTTGATAATCAACTCATTTTTTCTTGAAACCCACCGTAGATACTGTATAATCATTAATAAATAAGGAGAATAAAGGATTTGTCTGATCAAATCCTTGCCTTTCGGTTTTCTGATTCGCAAAAAAACTGAGTTTTCGAGAACGTGCTTATGAAACATAAAATTATATCGATTAAGGATAAGAAAGATATCCCTAAGGAATATCGTAATACTCCTATCGGGTTATTGCTGGAATACCATAATCTGGGCCGCGAATTCGATAGCTATTCACAGGCTCAGCTGCTTATTGGTATGTGTATGGATAATCGCAAGCACCTCCATATCCCGGATAATTTTGCCTTTATTATCCGTTCGGGAGGGGCGAATTTAAGATATAGCGAATTTAAAGTCTCTTATGCTATTGCCGTGGGGAAGGTAAAACATATTGCTTTAATCGGCCACAATCATTGCGGAATGGTCAACCTGGTTTCAAGAAAAAAAGAATTTATCAGCGGTTTAGTCGGCCGTGCCGGATGGAGCCGGCAAGCGGCTGAGGAACACTTTATGAATTTGGCTTTGATGCATGAAATAGGCAATGAAATAGATTTTATAGTCAGCGAAGCCAATAGGTTGGATAAGAAATATCCTAAGATCAAAGTCGCTCCTTTGTATTACCGGGTTGAAGACAGCCGGCTATATTGTATCGGCTAAGACTGGAGAGATAGTATGTTTAAGCGGATAATCGAAGAGTTGAAGCATCATGCGCCGTTTACCGCTATCGGGGCTTCCTCCGGGATCATCCTGATGTTTTTGTTCCGTAACCTTCCGGAAAGCACATCTCGTGAGCTGTTTTATGTTTTTCATCCCCTGCATGTACTGTTAAGCGCTCTGGCTACGGCTACGATGTATAAGCTGCATAATTGTCCTCGCGGCAAAGGAAAACCCTGTAATCTTCCGCTTTTATTTCTGGTTGGTTATGTCGGTTCGATCGGGGTGGCTACTTTAAGTGATTCAGTAATGCCTTATATCGGAGAATTGTTGTTAAAGATGCCTCATGCTCAAGCTCACATCGGCTTTATCGAAAAATGGTGGCTTATTTCGGCAGTGGCAATAGTCGGGATCATTATCGCCTACTTTAATCCTTCGACTAAATTTCCTCATGCCGCTCATGTTTTGATCAGTACCTGGGCATCACTTTTTCATATCCTTATGGCTATGGGAAAAGGCGCTAGCTGGCTGGTTTATACCGGGGTGTTTTTATTTCTTTTTTTGGCGGTTTGGGTTCCCTGTTGTTTTAGCGACATAGTTTTTCCGCTTTTGTTTGTGAAGACAAAAAAATAATAAAAAAAAACTGCAAAAAAACTTGCCAAAGATAGTTCTCTTTGTTACAATACCCAATCAAAAAAATTTTTATAAAAAAGGGAGGCGTTATGAAAGACAATTATCCGTATTTCCGCGACCCGCGAGCCTTAGATGAGATCCGAAAACACAAATGGATCGAAAGCCAGAAATTGGGAGAAGAAGTCGGCTTTGCCACAGCGGCTTTAGACTGGATCAACAAATACGGCCAGGAGTGGAAAAAGATCCATGCTGGCGAATACAAAGATAACAGCGTTTTTATCGAACAGAGAAGATATCGCCGGTTTAAATTAAACCAGTTAGTTAAATTAGCCAAAGATAACATTACCGTTTTAGCCGAAGGCATCAATATCAGTTTTTTCGGCCTGATGTGCCGGGTCAAGGAATTCCTGCCGGTCGGCAGCCGCCTGGAGGCTTATATTCCTATTGAGCAGTCCAGCGGTGAAAAAGTTATCTGCCGGGGGGTAGTGGAGAGAACGGTTTTGGCTAAACCGGAAAATTACGAATTATTTCTAAGATTTGATGAAGATTGCCAGCGGCAAATAGAAAATTGCCAAGCTTTTCATAAAGGCAGTTTTAATTAAGGCAATTATCGGATAGGCTTGTAAAATAGCCGAAGCTGTGTTAAAATTATCCTGATAAATAAGGACAATTTTAGCCAAGCTAGACCATGAAAGATATCATTTATTGCTGCAGTGTTTCTTCCAAAAATAATCGTTTCCTGCCTTTTTCCTGCAAAAAGACAAGCAGTCTAGACGCCTCAAAAAAACCCGATTGCCAGATCATCGTCTTTGAAGAAAGTTTTTTAAGAAAACGAAAAAACTTTAAAAACTTGCTTTTGGAAGATAAAGTTTGTTTTATCTATTTCCCCCAGCCGGCTAAAATCGATTTAAAACTATTTAAACAAACCGGATGTTTCGATTATTTTAGCGCCGAAGACTCCAAGACTTTAGTTGCTTTAAAGCTTAAGCGGGCGGCTGAGTTTCTTAAGCTTAAAAATAAATTAAGGCAGATGGACCAGAAAATCGGCCAGAAAGACATCGAACTGGAGAAGGTAACTTTGATCGATCCCCTGACCGGATGTTACAATTGGCGTTATTTTGAAAACCGGGTTCCCCAGGAGATCAACCGTTCGCGCCGCCACCTCTACAGTGTAGGCTTTTTAGCCGTGGATATTGATTACTTCCGGCATGTTAATGAGCTTTACGGGATCAAGGTCGGGGATATTATAATAAAAGAAGTGGCTGCACTGCTTAAAAAAGCCTTACGTAGGGAAGATATCCTAGTTCACTGGCGGGAAGATGAATTTTTTATTATTATGCCGCATCTTTCGGCAAGACACAGTTATCAGGTCGCCCGGCGCTTAAGTGAAAAAATAGTCTTCCATAAGTTCAGATATAAAAAGGTCAAAATACATATCAAAGCCAGTATCGGAGTGGTGCTCTTTCCTGAAGACCTGGTCTTTGATGCCCGTCAAGTGACCAGCGCCCTTAATACCTGTGTCAGCGTAGCCAAGAAAAAAGGCGGCAATACTATTGTTTTGTATTCTCAGGCCAATCTTAAGCCGATAGCTGCTCCTAAAGGCAAGGCCAACGTTGAAGAACTGCATGGCCAGATCGAAAAGATGAACAAGCTGATGAGTCGGGATGTTTTGGAGATGATCTACGGTTTTGCCCGGGCCATTGAAGCTAAAGATTCTTACACCGGAAAACATGTCGAGTATACCGCTGAACTGGCTGAACAGATCGCTAAGGCTTTGAATCTATCGGAAAAGAACGTGGATGATATCAAGCATGCGGCGGTCTTGCATGATTTGGGAAAAGTCGGCATCGACAAAAGAATTCTTTCTAAAAACGGCCCGCTTGATTTTAAAGAGCGGGAAGTGATCAAGACTCATCCGGCCATTGCCGCTGAGATCCTGCGCGAGATCAACGGCCTTAAAGGTTCGATCCCGGCCATTCTTTACCATCATGAACGTTACGATGGGGGAGGCTATCCTTTAGGCTTAAAAGGCGAAGAAATACCTTTAAGTGCCAGGATTGTTGCAGTTGCCGATGTCTATCAGGCGCTTACCTCTGACCGTTCTTACCGCAAAGCTTACTCTAAAGCCAAGGCTTTAGCGATCATCAAGTCAGAATCGGGAAAACAGTTTGACCCTAAAGTGGTCAAAGTGTTTTTGCAGGTCGTTAAAAAAATAGATGCGAAATAACGATGAGGCTTACATGCGCCAGGCGCTCAAACAGGCTGAGTATGCCTTTAGCGAAGACGAAGTGCCGGTAGGCGCAGTCATCGTCAATAATAACCGGGTAATCGCTAGAAGCTATAACCAGGTTGAGAAGTTAAAAGATCCTACTGCTCATGCTGAGATGATCGCTATCACTCAGGCCGCAAGTTTTCTTCAGTCAAAATGGTTGGAAAAATGCAGGCTTTATGTTACCATAGAGCCTTGTTCGATGTGTGCCGGAGCGCTGGTGTTAAGCCGCATTGATAAGGTTATCTTCGGCGCTAAAGACCCTAAAACCGGGGCTTTCGGCTCATGTCAGGACATCAACCGTTTAAAACTTAATCATAAGATAAAGGTAAAAAACGGCGTTTTGCAGGATGAGTGCGCTGCGATGTTGAGCGAGTTCTTTAAGAAGAAAAGAAAGAAGTAAGATATCTCATCTGCCTTCGGCAGATTCGATATCCTCGAAATTTACTTTGTAAATTTCTCGGAGAGGTGGCCGAGTCCGGTTTAAGGCGGCGGTTTGCTAAACCGTTGTACGTGTGAAAGCGCGTACCTGGGGTTCAAATCCCCACCTCTCCGTTTTACTTCGCCCTTTAATAGATGCGTAAGAGTTGCTTATCATGCCTATCCTGACTAACAGTTTGTTGCTTATCTTCGGCCTGGTTATCCTGATCTTCAGCTCCGATTTGCTTATCCAATGTTCGGTAAAACTTTCCCTATTGTTTAAATTAACCCCTTTATTCATTGGTTTAGTTTTAGTGGCCTTCGGCACTTCTGCTCCTGAAGCCGGGGTAAGCATTGTAGCCGCTGCTTCAAACCAAAGCGGTGTGGCCCTGGGTAATATTATCGGCAGTAATATTTGTAATATCGGCCTGATCCTGGGTTTATGTGCGGTAATTTTTCCTTTATCGGTGGATAAGGGCCTTTTAAAAAGAGAAATGCCGCTGATGCTTTTGGCAACCGGCTTACTTTATGTTTTAAGCCGGGATCTACTGATCAGCCGCCTGGATGCTTTGATTTTTATTGCGGTGTTTATCGCTTTTTTATATATATCTTTTAAAGGCGCTAAAACTTCATTTGATCCTAAAGAAACCGAGCAGTTCACCTTCTACAGGATAATTAAAAACACCAGTTCACGTTTTAAACTTTTCTCCTTAGTCAGCCTTTCATTACTGGGTTTACTTTTGGGGGCCAAATTTATGGTCGATGGGGGAGTCAGTTTGGCCAGGATCTTTGGAATAAGCCCTTGGATCATTGGAGTAACTATATTTGCTGTTGGCACCTCACTTCCCGAATTAGTGGCTTCCCTGGGTGCGGCTTTCAAGAAAGTCCATGGTATCAGTATCGGTAATATCGTCGGCAGTAATATTTTTAATATTTTGTTTGTTTTAGGTATAGCTGCGCTGATCCGGCCGATTTCAGTGGAAAGTTCTGTAGTCGGCTTTGAGCTTCCGGTTTTACTTTTATTCAGCTTCGGCCTGTTTGTGATTATGCGTACCGGCCATAAGATCAGCCGCTGGGAAGGGTTAACTTTGCTTTTGGGATATTTGGGTTTCATAGTTTTGTTGTTAAAACCTTAAACAGGAGGTCAAAGATGCTTACTGGTTTAGCTATTTTACTGGTTCTAGCGGTAATGGCAGTTTTAGTGGTTATCGGTATCTACAACGGCATCATCGCCTTGCGTAACAGTGTTGACAATGCCTGGGCCCAAATTGATGTCCAGCTTAAAAGAAGGCATGACTTAATACCTAACCTGGTCAATGTGGCTAAAGGCTATCTGGTCCATGAAAAAGAGACTTTGGAAAACGTGATCAAAGCCCGCACCCAGGCAACTCAAGCTACGGCAGTAAAGGATAAGCAGGCCGCTGAAAACATGTTGACCAGTTCTTTACGTTCTTTGTTTGCCGTGGTCGAACAGTACCCTGACCTAAAGGCAAACCAGAATCTTTTAAAACTTCATGAGGAGATAACTTCCACTGAAAACCGGATTGCTTTTGCCCGGCAGTTTTATAACGACGAAGTCATGCGTCATAACACCCTGATCCAGAAATTCCCGAATAATGTTATTGCCGGGAGTTTTAACTTTGGCAATAAAGAGTTATTTGAGATTGATGATCCGTCGCATAAGGAAGTTCCTGAAGTCAAACTTTAATTTTTAGGTAATGGCCTATTCGTTTGTCCAGATCGAAAAGGAAAAGTCCCGCTCTATCGTTGTTCTGATAGCTATACTGATAGCTATCTATTTTTTCACTGCCTGGATTATCTATTTTATCGTTAAAAGCTATTTTCTAGCGAAAGTCAATGAACAGCTCGGCCGGTTTTTTATCTTTCCCAGCCTGACTGAAACTGTGGTAGTTTTTGCGGCTGCTTCAGCCGCGGCCCTGGTTCATTTTTACGCCACAACTGCCGGGATGATGCTTAGAGCTATCCAGGTCCTGGATGCTAAGCCCCTGGATCTGAACTACCCGCCGCATAAGATGCTTAAAAACATAATTGAAGAGGTTTCAACAGCTATGGGCGGTCTGCCGATCGGGGGTTGTGTGGTCAATACTGCCAGCTGCAACGCTTTTTCGATCGGTGATTTTAAGAGCATACCTTATATCGGCGTTACCGAAGGCTTACTCTCCAAATTAAACCGCAGCCAGCTGGAAGCAGTGATCGGCCACGAGGCTGCGCATATTGCCCGGGGTGATACCCTGATAGTCACTACCACTTGTTCGATTTTTGGGCTTTACGAAGGCATGATGGTGGGTATTAAAGAGGGGCTTTTTAGAATAAGAGGCGGCGTGGCCTTAGTAGGAGTTTTGATTTATCTGATTTTACAGCTGGTTCATTTTTTCAATAAGTTGTTAGTGTCTTCGATTTCCCAGCAGAAAGAGTTCCGGGCTGATGCAGTTGCCGTAAGGCTTACCCGTGACCCTTTGAGCTTGGCTCAGAGTCTATATATCATTTCAAAGCGTTGGCACGGCGAAAGTACTAAAATCGTCGGGTTATCATCTTTGTTTATTGTTGAGCCGGCAGTTTCCGGTTTAAGCGGCTTTTCCACTCACCCGCCGATCGAGGAAAGGATCAATATCCTGCTGAATATGGCTCACGCCGACAAGAGCGCTTTAGAAACAATGTTGGTAGATGTTAAACCGCAGATCAAGGCGGCTCACGATAGTTTTCTCAATAAGGCTAAAAAGGAAAAGCTTTTAAAGAACCACCAGGGCTGGTTTGTGTTTAAGGAAAACCAGTGGCAGGGGCCGTTTTTATTTGTTGAATTGGCTGGTTTAGGCTGGCTTAAGGCTGACAGCTTGATCCGCCGCGACGGAGCAATTGAGGCTAAACCGGCTTACCAGGACAGCCGGTTGATCCCTTTGTTTAAGCCCCATCAGCAGGATTTACATAGCCGCTATTCCTGCCCGCATTGTTATCATGGCCTTGAGGAAATCGGTTATGAAGGGGCAGTGGTCGATAAATGCAGCCTTTGCAAAGGCTTTCTGCTTACCCGTGATGAGCTGAACAAGGTTTTGATCAGAGAGGATCGGGATTTTTCTAAAAGTATCATTGCCCAGGCTGAAATTGCCCTGGCTGAAAAGAAAGAACGCTTTAAACAGATCCGCCAGATCAAGACCCCCTTAGTGATCAATTGCCCTAATTGTTCGCGTAAGATGATGCGCAAGTTGTATAGTTTCTATGCTCCGGTTGAAGTCGATGAATGCGGCTTTTGCGGCCGGGTCTGGTTTGACCAGGATGAGTTGGAAATAGTCCAGGCAATCTATGACCGGCTTCCCAATAAAGACCAGATAGTTCGCTAGTTAATCTTAGTTGACTTAAATATAATATAAGGTTATACTTATTTTCGCTATGGGTTATCTTGCCTTCGCTTTAAAATACCGTCCCAAAGATTTTACCGAAGTGGTCGGCCAGGAACAGGTCACTACTGCTTTGAAGAATGCGATCATTCAGAAGCGGGTTTCTCACGCTTATATTTTCAGCGGCCCGCGCGGCGTGGGAAAAACTTCCCTGGCCCGGATTTTTGCCAAAGCTTTAAACTGCGTTGAAGGGCCCACGCCTAAACCTTGCAGTAAATGCCCAAACTGTGTAGCTATTACTCAAGGCCGCTCCTTAGACATCATTGAGATCGACGCCGCCTCAAACCGGGGTATTGATGAGATCAGGACTTTGCGTGAAAACGTAAGCCTTTCGCCGGCTAATGCCCGTTATAAGATCTATATTATTGACGAAGTCCACATGCTTACCCAGGAGGCTTTTAATGCCCTGCTTAAGACTCTTGAAGAGCCGCCGGCCCATGTAAAGTTTATCTTTGCTACTACCCATCCCCATAAGATATTACCGACGATCTTATCGCGCTGCCAGAAGTTTCAGTTTAATCTGATCTCTCTGGAAAATATCGTAGCCAAGCTTAAAAAAATAGCTGAACTGGAAAAGATCAAGATCGAAGATAATCTTTTATACACTATCGGCCGGGCAGCCGCCGGAAGTATCCGCGATGCCGAGAGTTTGTTCGACCAGCTGGCTCCGGTGATAATCGATAAGGGTTCGCTTTCGGATATTTTTTCCTTTTTAGGGATAATCGATGAGGAAAGTTTAAACCGGTCCTTAAAAGCTTTGATCGAAGGCGATACTCAGAGTTACCTTGAGTTTATCGATAAGTTAGCTAAAGACGGAAAAGACCTGGGAGTGTTTTTAAATGCTTTTATCGAACATTTACGCAATCTTCTTTTAGCCAAGGTCAGCCTTAAGGCTTTTAAGGATTTAAGCGATGTCTCACCGCAGAGCAAAGATTTTATCTGCGGCTTAAGCGAAAAGCTTTCAGTAGGCCGGATTTTGAATATAATCGATTTATTTATTGGGGCCAAGGAACTTTCCCAGAGGCTTAATACGGTGAGGATCCCACTTGAGCTGGCCTTGATCAAACATGCTTACCCTAAAGAACCGGGTCAGCCGGCAGTTTTAACTGCTCCCGGACCTAAGGTTAATCCGGCTAATCCTTCGCCTAAAAAACCCGAAGATAAACCTTTAAAAAAAAGCCGGGAACCTGATTTAGCTATCGAGGGAGTCGATGATTTTGACCTTGATGATGACCCAGCTCCTAAGGCCAGTGACCCGGCTTCTAAAGAGGTTCAGCAGCCTCAAGGCCCCCAGGATAATACTTATTTACAGCCGATTTTGGCCAAATGGCCTCAGATAATCGCTTATATGCAGAAGATCCGGGCTGGCCTGGCTTCGCATTTAGCTTTTGCCCAGCCGGTTTCTTCCCGTGGCCGTTGTGTGACTATTGCTTTTTCCCGGACTGATTCTTTTCACAAGGAGATGGTCGAAGGTACCAAGAATTCAAAGTTTATCGAAGAGGCAATTACCAAGATCACCAGCCAGGCCCTGGGAGTCAAGTTTACCCTGGCTGATCTGCCTGACCGGCCTCAGCTTAAGATTTCAGAGCCGGATAAAAATTCGCAGGTTTCTCCCCAGGCTTCTTCGGCTCAAGCTTCGGGCGAGGAGGATGGTTTTTTAAATAATTTGCTTGATGCCTTTGGCGGTAAGTTTCATTCGGAAGATCAATGAGTTTTAGTAGGATTTTTAACGAGTTAGTACGTAGTTTTTCCCGCTTTCCCGGCGTGGGCCGCCGGACTGCCGAGCGGCTGGTGTTTCATCTCTTAAAGATGAATCCCCAGGAAGTAAAAGACTTAAGCTCTAAGATGGAGGAGATCCATAACCATATCAAGCCTTGCCGGCTCTGCAATAATTTTTCCACTAAGGATATCTGCTCGATCTGTGATGATCCTAAACGGGAAAAAGATACGATTTGTGTAGTCGAGGAACCCAAAGATATTATGGCTATCGAGAAGACGGCTAATTATAAGGGCCTTTACTATGTGCTTTTAGGTTCGTTATCGCCGCTGGAGGGGATCAACTCTGAAGACCTGAATATCGGCAAGTTGATCAACCGGATTCAGAAGGCTGAGATCAACGAAGTGATCATTTCTACTGACCCTGATAACGAAGGAGAACTTACCGCCCAGTTTTTGATCCAGAAATTATCGCCTTATCCGGTCAAGATCTACCGGATCGCTATTGGCGTGCCTTTAGGCACCCAGATTGAATATATTGATTCTGCTACTTTAGGTAAAGCTCTCCTGGAACGCAAAGCCCTAACTTGAGATCTCCAGCGGCTTATACTCACAGTCTAAACTGGAAAGAAAATACAACGAAAAGTTTTTGAAAAATACCGCAATCGGCAGGCTGACGCTGAGGATTACGGCAATAACCACCGCTAAAAAAGGGATGCCGATGATCACCGCCAGGGCAATAAAAATCACACCGGTTTTAAATAGCAGGTAAGGGATGCCGATGAGTATTGATCCGGCTAAGGCCAGAGGTACTAAGCAGATCAGGATCGCAAACATGGCTATCACTCCGCAGACCAGGCTTAAAACGATCAGGACCAGCAGGTAAAACCAGAACTCTTTTTGATTAGTTTTATAAACTGCTAAAAACTTCTTTGCGGCTGTACTGATCAGGCAGTTTTCCTGATTCATGATTACCACTACGAATTGCTCAACGGCTATGCCGATAATCATCAGCGGTAGCAAAATAGTGATCAAGGCCATTGTCGGCAGGATAAAGCAGCCGATAATTCCACCCAGATTAAAGTAGGCATCCGGCCTAAATAATCCGGTCAGATTCCCGACTATAAATACCCACATAGCGATTAGAGCTAAAGCGGCTAAGATCCCGCCCACGACAGCTAAATAAAACTTAAATAGCGAGTCGCCTTTATTTTTGTGGCGCTTGAACGGCTCGGCGATAGAGGCGTCATTTTTGATTATCGATTCCAGCCAGATAAACTGAAAGCGCGCCCTTAACCAGAGCAGTACAATAATCAGCGGCAGGCTTAAGAGCATTAGTATTATCCAGCCGACAATAGTTAAGGAAGCGATCTTAGATTTGAATTTTTGGTAATAAAAGGGGTAATTTTCCGATTTAAAGTAGCCATAGAATTGAGGTTTGACCTGATCTTGCTCGGTGGTGTAGCCGTAGTCCACTGCCTCGGCAGTTTTCGGTTGCAACTGCTTTTTGCTGCTGCTGATAGTCCCGCTACCCAGGGCGCCGGCCATCATGGCGATAAACAAAAGGCAAAGCCATTTTTTCCAGGAAAAAGGCTTAAATAAGATCAGTTTTGTCCGCTGAAGGCTTAATTCGACCAGTTTTGAAATAGTAAGCTTGCGCATAAAACCTCCTTTTATTTATTGATTTATTATATCACATTTAGACAGATTTGCATCTTAGAGGTATAATGCTGATATGAAAAAGCTGTTATTTGCAGTTATCTTCTTAAGCCTCATCTCTTTATCGCTTCAAGCCGAAGTAATCGAGAAAAAGGTTGGCGATTTCTCTTACCAGTTGTATAAGCCCGATTCTTATGACCCCTCTAAAACTCACCCCTTGATCATTGCCTTTCATGAATCTACCGGCAGAGGTATCCTGATGATCGATCGGTTCAGAGAGCAAGCCGAAAAAAAAGGTTATTTGTTAGCCTGTCCTGATTCTGGCGACAGCAAAAAGTGGAGTTATTCGGAAAAAGACGATGTCTTCCGGATGATCGAGGATATCAAGCAAAGTTTTAATCTAGACCCTTCAAAGATTTATTTAACCGGCTTTTCAGCCGGAGCCTTGTTTACCTATTATCTGGGCCTTAACTACCCGGAAAGATTTAAAGCTATTGCTCCTTTTGCCGGGCCGTTTACCTGGATCAGGAACGATTTATTTTTAAGTTATGATCAGCCCCGCCAGATTCCGGTACTGATCCTTCAAGGGGTTTTAGACAGTGTGGTCAATCTAGAGGAAGCCAGGATCGCCAAACAGACCCTGGAGAGTTTTGGTTATCCGGTTAAACTGCGCGAGTTAGGCGGTTTAAACCACGAATACCCCGCCCATGTAAGCTGGATCATCGTTAATTGGTTTGAGAGTAATTGAGGGGTAAAATAAGCTTATTCAAACTTGATCTCATCCAGATAAAAGACAATCCCTTTAGGGTTATTGTCGGGATTGGCTACCCAGCAGAAACCACCGATGATATAAGACATATCTTTGCGTTCTAAATCAATAGTGTATTGTGTCCACTCTTTATTTAAGACCACCGGGCCAGTGCTGGCTATATCGGAATCGGAAAATTCATTGATGATGCCGCCGACTTTAAATTCGGTAATATACTCACCGCCTTTTGCACCTCTGGCCCAGAAGGTAAGTTTTTTGGCTTTAGAGAGGTTGTAACCGGCATCAATAGTACCCCAGTTATTAGCCGGTCCCTGCCAGTACATACCGGCCCAGTTTGCGTATTGAAAACCGCAGGCGCAGTAATCAATCTCAATACAGGTTCTTCCGGAGTAAGGGTTTTCTTTGTAGAGCTGGGAATATTTCAGGTCACCGTAATCACCCATTAGTCCATAAGGAAAAAAGTGGTTTTTGGCCGAACCAATATCGTCGTAAACATAGAAAGGCATATCCTCAGGTTCACCGACAGTGCCGGCTTTTCTCGGTCCGGTATAAGGCGGCGGGGTGATCGGGGTTTTGGTATATAAACCATCGGGGCAATAGCGGCCGGAGATTATTTCAATGATTTGGTGCTCATCGATGGTTTCGATTTGGTCAAAATAGTAGGTTAGGGCTATACCTTCTATTTCGATGGTTATGCTTTCATCGGTCTGGTTAAGGTATTTGCCTTCTGCGGTTTTTCCTGATTTAAACACTATGGTGGTAGCGAAGCTGGAAAGAGGCAAAAACAGGCACAGAAAGAAAGCTATGATTAGTGTAGATTTTTTACCCATGGTTTAAAGATATTTTTATCTCTGGGGCAATTCTATCGCGGTTTAGCTATTTGGCAAGGATAAAGATTTTAGCCAAAAAAGGCCAACACCCCCGGGGTGACCGTCCGCTTACTAACACTCATACGGGCTCCCCGGGGGTGGCGAAGCACGGTTGAAGTCGCCATTGACGTCAAAAGCGAAATAAGTTATAATTGGGAAGCTCAATGAGACTTAGCTTTTTCGAAGAAAAAGCTGTAGTCGAATTGATCCTGAGCGAAGCGAAGGATCTTAATTGTTGTTCTTTTAAATTATGGTACCCCGCGGAATACGCGGGATTAATTCGCAATTATCACTTTTTTACGCTTCGCTTAAAAAGTGATTTGCTCATTGAATTCCCCGGTAGCTCAATGAGGCTTATCCGCCGAAGGCGGATTTAGCCGAATTGATTTCGAGCGAAGCGAGAAATCTTATTAATTGTTTTTTTATAATGATTCCCCGGTAGCTCAGTTGGTAGAGCGCATGGCTGTTAACCATGATGTCCGAGGTTCGAGCCCTCGCCGGGGAGCGTCTTTTTCGAAGGGTTATTTTTTATAATATATTCTTTAACCACTGCGAGCATAAACCCAAAACCAGCCTTTCTTCAATTTAACCTTTCTGATCCTTGACTTAGGAATCCAGACTTTTTCATCTTCAACCATCACCAACACCGCCTTTTCCGTCTCATACCTCATCCTCACCTTCAGCCATTGATATCGGGGGCGAGGGTAGGGAGATAGGAGCCTGTATAATAGGTAAAACATAGTATTTAGCGACACCGGCCCGGTAGCCGGCAACACCCCCGGGGTGACCGTCCGCTTACTAACACTCATACGGGCTCCCCGGGGGTGACGAAGTGCGGTTGAAGTACGCCGGTGGCGAAGCCCGGTTAGATGTTTTTCAGCCTTAAATAGCGCACTTTAATTTTTCTTGCATAGTTATTTCCGGGAGTTAAAATAACAACACATTAATAGGAAAACATTGTTACAATATAATTATAGTAATATATTGTTATATGTCAAGATGATATTATGTTAGCAGAAAACATCAAGAAACTTAGAAAGAAAAGAGGCTTATCTCAGGATAAACTAGCAAAACTTGCCGACGTCACCCACACCACCCTAGTAAAACTTGAATCCGGCGCCAACGATAACCCTACGATAAAAACTCTTGCCAAAATTGCCGCCGCCTTAAATGTAAAAGTTGATGAACTTATATGAATAAGAAAATTATTTATTGTTTAGACTGCGACGAAAATTTCTGCAAAGATTTAAAAAGAAATAATTTTGAAATAATAACAGGCTATTTAGGTTATAGTCGCAGCCATAGTCAGGTTATTAGCTTACCAGAAGCCCCAAATGAATGCGACGTTCTAGTTTTCAATTTAATTGATCCAGCCTGCTTTGATATGAATAAGTGGGGCCCCTATGGAGGCAATGACAATTCTAAGTGTACGATTGAAGATAAAGTAAATAAATCAATGTATATCAGTGGCGGTGCCTTTACATTTAGCAAAAAGTATCCGAGGTTTAAACTCATTCAAGAGAGTCAGATAAGTAATGGCCATTCCACGTTTGATTATACCCATTTGCAAAAAGCAATATTTGACGGCGGTATCGATTGTATTTATTACCTCAATACTCCTTTCATGTTTCATTCCCTATATGATACTCCAGATTGGGTAGGATTTAGATTTAATACAGCAATCACTAAAGTAAAAAGGTGGGAATTAAATAAAAACACAGTAAAAATGTATGATTGTTTATCAAGGTTGGACAATGACGATTTAAAGCTTGTTGGCCCAATTGAGTTTAGTCTATTAGACCTAATACCAAACTCTAATAACCTTTTGCCTAATATACGGCGGTTAGATTTATTAGTTAATAATGTTAATGAAACTTTTGCTACTATAGTTAAATTTGGTAAAGGATTCGTTTATTTCTTACCACCTTTCAAAAATTCGGTAGAAGCAACTGCTATATTAATCAATGAAATTTTACCGAACTTTAAAAGGGCATATGAAATGTCACAAATTAGTGAAACTGCTTCAATACTAGATACGCCACTAGGGCAGAAAGAAAAAATTTATGCACCTGGTGATCAATACACACTTTATAAAGATTTGAAAGAAATCATAGTCAGTGCAAGAAATGAAATTTTTGTTATTGATACTTATGCGAATGAGGATTTTTTTGATCTTTATATCGACAAAATAAAGAATAATACTCGAGCTAGATTCTTAACTAAAAAACCAAGCAAGAATCTAGTTACTGTTATTAATAAATTCAAAGCAAAACAAAATATTAATTTTGAGGCAAGAGAAAGTAATGAGATTCATGATCGGGTAATCTTTATTGATGACAAACAGTGCTGGGTTCTTGGACACTCTATCAAAGATGGCGCAGTAAAACAACCTACTTATTTAATACCAGTTGATTCCATAGCAGACATGAAGAAACTATATGAGGATATTTGGATCAAAGCATCAATTGTATAAAAATATAGTGGCCGGTTGCGCAAGGTGACTGCTAGGTTACCACTAAGGGGTGGACATTTAGGGTGTTTCTCTAGAAAATTAGGAGGGTTTTATGAATGAAGTGAAAAATATTATTGAAAAAATAAAAAAGTTCAGAGATGATAGAGATTGGATGCAATTTCACGATCCAAAAAATATGGCGGTTTCAATAATTCTTGAGGCTTCTGAGTTGTTAGAACACTTTCAATGGAAGACCATTAAAGAGGTTGAGGAGTACGCAAAGCAAAATCAAGATGAAATCAAGGATGAGATTGCTGATATTGCTTTATATCTTTTCGAAATGGCTGATAATTTAGGGGTAGACTTGATTGATGCTATGGATAAAAAGCTCGCAAAAAATGAAAAGAAGTATCCAGTAGAAAAAGCACGAGGTAAACATACTAAATATAATAAATTATGAGGCTTTACTCAGGGAGTTCACAACAATTTATAGACGATACCATTCAGAATCAAATTGCAGAGAAACTAAAACTAGCATTTTTTGATTATTTCCGCTACAACCCATCACCTGCTGAAGTTAATTCATGGCGTAATTCATTAAGATCAATCTCTCAAGTATTTCAATATGCAAATCTTTTGGATCATGGGGTTATTTTAGAATATCAGCTGCCATTGACTTCTAAAAGACTTGATTGTTTGATTTGTGGTAAGGATGAACGAGAGAAAGACAATGCAGTTATTGTTGAATTAAAACAGTGGGAAAAGTGTAAAGAGGCAGATGGTTCTAATGAAGTGCTTACCTGGGTAGGTGGCGCTGAAAGAGAAGTTTTACATCCCTCGGCACAAGTTGGCCAATATCAGATGTATTTATCAGATACGCATACAGCCTTTTATGAGGGAGAAAATCCCATAGCCTTAACCGCATGCACATATTTACATAATTATAATCATTATTCCGATGATGTTATTTTTGCAAAGAAGTTTGAAAATCTTTTAAGCAGGTATCCGTTATTTACTGCTGATGATGTGGATATTTTAAAAGGTTATTTAGCCCAAAAGTTAATTGCTGGAAAAGGTTTAGACGTTCTTGGACGAGTCGAGAAAAGTAAGTATCGCCCAAGCAAGAAATTAATGGATCATGTTGGCAATATAATTAAAGGTAAATCAGAATATATATTGTTAGATGAACAATTAATCGTTTACGATAAGGTTTTTGTGACTGCCAAAAAAGGTTTTCATGATAAACAAAAAACTGTAGTAATTATTAAGGGCGGCCCGGGTACAGGAAAATCAGTGATAGCGATTAATTTAATGGCTGATTTATTACTCAAAGGATACAACGCACATTATGCGACTGGCTCGCGGGCATTTACACAAACTTTAAGAAAGATAATTGGAGCAAGGGGTTCTGCACAATTTAAATATTTTAATAGCTATTCTGATGCTGAACCTAATGAAATAGACATTTTGATTGCTGATGAAGCGCATAGAATACGCAAAACTAGTAATAGCAGGTTTACACCAAAATCACAAAGGTCAATATTCGCGCAGATAGAAGAGCTTCTGCATGTTTCGAAAGTTGCTGTTTTTTTGATTGATGACAATCAAGTGGTACGCCCCAATGAAATCGGTTCTGTTGATTATATAAAAAAATATGCAGGTCAAGAGAGTTGTAAAGTATTTGAATATGAATTAGATGCTCAATTTAGGTGCAACGGCTCAGATGCTTTTGTTAATTGGATAAATAATACTCTGGGTATCAAAAGAACAGCGAATGTTGTTTGGGATCAGCATGAAGAGTTCGATTTTCGTATATTTTCTTCCCCTGAGGAATTAGAACAAGCAATAAGGAAAAAAGTGGATAAAGGTTTTACCGGGAGAGTGACTGCAGGCTTTTGTTGGGACTGGTCTATGCCAAACCATGATGGAACATTAAAAGATGATGTCATTATAGGTGATTATAAGCGCCCTTGGGATGCAAAACCAGAAGCTAAAAAATTAGCACCTGGAATACCAAAAGCCTCTTTGTGGGCGTATGACCCTAATGGTATTAATCAAATAGGGTGCATTTATACAGCACAAGGTTTTGAATTTGATTATGTGGGTGTTATTTTTGGAAAAGATTTGGTTTATGACTTTGATGCTCAGGAATGGGTTGGAAATTCTCATCAATCGGCTGATAATGTAGTAAAGCGTTCAAAAGAACAGTTCATCGATTTGGTTAAGAATACCTATAGAGTATTACTTAGCAGAGGAATAAAAGGCTGCTATGTGTATTTCATGGATAAGGATACGGAAAGGTTTTTTAAGTCAAGAATCGAAAAAAGGGATGAAGCAGAAATCTTTGATGAAGATGAAACCGCGAGCATAGATCAAATAATTAAAGAAATAGAAGAGAGTCAGAAATATAAAGAGTTTTTGCCAGTTTATTCATTAGAGGTGGCTGCAGGAAATTTTGGTCAAGGCGTTAGCGGTGAAGCAGAAGGATGGATGCAGGCAAGTATCGGAAAGAAATTAAGCCAGAGAATGTTTGTTGCTAAAGTCATTGGCCAATCTATGGAACCCATGATTCCTAATGATAGTTATTGTGTTTTTCGCTGGGGGGTTGAAGGGAGTCGGCAGAATAAGATTGTATTAGTTCAGCATAATAGCATTTCTGATCCAGACACAGGCGGAAAATATACAGTTAAAAAATACGTAAGTAAGAAAAAACAAGTCGGGCCCGATTCATGGGAGCATGAAAATATAACACTGTTACCTCTAAATCCTGCTTATAAACCCATCAGCATACCGAATTCTGAAGAAGGCGAATTCATGGTAATAGCTGAGTTTATATCTGTACTGTAATTTATAAAGATGTGTTTATCTTAATTCAGCCAAATAGTGATAGGATCTTGAGCTTTCAGCTTTTCGTGTTAACTCATACGAAATAATTTCATCAAAGCTAGTTTCTGCAAGATAGCCATTTTCCTGTACTAATTTCCGAAAAGCATTCTTTGAATTATTTCCTTTAGCAAAGCCAATTACCTGAAGATTTTCGATGTCTGGTTGTATAGATTCACTGCCGGGTTGATAAGTATACCCTTCGGCACTAATAAAAATATAGTTTTTCATAACCCTCCTTTTTTCGATCTTATACCATCAAAGGTGATCATGCAATTTAAATTTAAAGGGGTAGTCGCGTAAAGTGACTGCCGGGTCTACCTTAAAGGGGTGGGCATTTAGGGTGTTTCGCACCAGCGAAACACTTAAAGGCAAAAATCTTTGGGCCAAACAATTCATCGATTCAATAATTTATTCAATAGATTCAATCCAAATTAATTTTTTATATTCTCAAAATTTTCCCCCGGCGAAAAAAAATATCCCGGAGAAAAAAATCTCCGGGATTTTAAAAGAAAAAAATACAAGCTCCCCATTCAGGTCAGTTTCAAACTACATTCCGATAGTTATCCCCAATTCTATTCATCGATCCTGGAAGCGGGTGGTGAAGTGATGTGCCGCCCGGCTGGGGCCGGGCTTGGTCTGTGGTGACAGCAACGCCTTGCTTCGCTGTCGCTCAGCAGGGCTTGCCCGCTCGCTTGGCGCTCGCTCATTTATTTGGGGCGTTGCTTGAGTGGTAGATAGACAATAAGGCCTTGGTTCATCGTGAAGTGGTTATGATAAGCCTTCCTCAGCCACCCGCTCTCGTCGGGCTTTAGCCTTCGGCATTTTTTGTATTTATAAGGAAAAATCTGTGGCGGTGTGGGGAGAAGGAATAGTTTTCCTGCACTTTTTAGGGTGGGGCGACACATTAAGGACGATGCGGAAATTCCTAGAATTGAAGCAGTCCGTCTGGGACGCAGGGGCGGGCAAAAGTTGATTTAATTTGTAAATAGACATGTTTGACTTTATTTTTTAACGGAGGTAGAATTAGGCCTAAAGAGAAGAGGAGGATATTATGCAAATATTGAATCGATATTGCCCTTATTTAGATACCAACTGCGAAAAACCGCTATTACCCGAAAAAGAACTTAAAGTATTTTTAGCATATCCGAGCCATAAAAGAATTGCTGGCTACATAGCTTCACTACTTAAATGCGATGAATTGAAGGCCTTAGATATTTTCCCCTGGGAAAAATTAAGCGATAGCGCAGGTATTATTTTCTGTAAGATATGTGAACAAATTATAGAATCGCAGGTATTTGTTGCAGATATAACCTATTTAAACCAAAATGTCCTTTTGGAGTTAGGCTACGCCATTGCAAAGAAAAAGTTACCAATTTTAATTAAAGAAGAGAACAGGGAGGGAAGTTCTCCGGATATTTTAAAAGACATAAAACATATCGGCTATAGCGATATACATGAATTAGCTCGTAAATTATCTGAAGCCGTTTTTGAACCATATCCTTTCCCTGATTTTTCCGTAGAAGATAGCGAGCTAACAATTTCCTTCATAACAGCTCAGGCTAACATGCCAGTAAAGAGAAGCATTTATAAAACTATTGAGAGTTTTGCTAAGAAAGCTGATTATACAATTTTTGTCGATGATACTTCAGAAATGCCCCCTTCGCATAAGCTTTCTGCCTTATTTAAGAAGATTGAGCAAAGTAGCATAATTGTATTTCATATGGTAGGTACTGATTTCAAAAATTACAATGAAATAAACGCTTATGTAGCTTTTCTTGCTGGGTATGCTTTAGGGCGTCAAAAAAAGATGTTAGTTTTGCAGGAGGCTCCACCCGATAAAATGATCGACCTGCATCAATTAAGAAAAGAATACAAAGATTCTAAAGAAGCTGTGAAGATTCTGGAAGCCTTTTTGGCTCCGGTCAAAGAGGAAAGGGAAGAATATCTGAAACGGACAAAGCGAAAGAAGCAATATGAACGGATAGATTTGGGACATCCAGCCGCTGAATACGATATTAATCTGGATGAGTATTTCGTAGATACGCCGGAATTTTCCGATATGAGAAAGCTAAGAAAATTCTTGTTGCTTGGACGCAGGGGAGTTGGTAAAACAGCCAACTTTTTTCAACTTCGCAAAGAATTCTCCGAGCATAGCCAAAACATTATAACATCTATATCGCCTTTTCGCTTGCAGCTAGCTAGTTCCATTGAAGCAGTTTATAATCGTGTAGGAGATTTAGGAGCGAGAGCTTTATTTGAGATGTTTTGGGAATACTTGATCCTTACAGAAATCGCCATACGCTCTGTGAGATATATAAAAAAGAGGAAATACTTAATGCGCTCCGATATATTTGATAAAATCGAGGCATTAATTCAGAAAAATATTGATATGGATTTAGAATTTGATTTGCGGTTCGCAAATCTTGTCGAGAAATTTTCAGAAAAAATATTTGAAAATGGCGGGCGTAACCTCCGGGCTACAATATTGCAGAGTTTCTATAAAGATTTTTTCCCAGAGTTAAAAGTTGCGATTGCTGAACTTAGCCGATATCACCCTATAGTTGTTTTAATCGATAATTTGGATAGAGACTGGAGTTCGGCGAGCATGGAGAGCATGGCTTCTTTGATTAATTCATTATTAGATGTTATGAATAATGTAAATATTTATAATAAGTTCGGGAACTGTAGAGTAATCACTTTTTTACGATCTGACATATATAATTTATCATCTAGGTATGATCCGGATGGTGATAAAAGACAACCATCTAGATTGACATGGAGTGGCGATAAGTTGAAAGAGATTATTTCTGAACGAATTGCAGAATCGAAAGGCGACTTCCGAAGTGACTCCCAGAGTTTATGGGAATCTGTTTTTAAGAAGCAGTTGGGCAAAATAGAGGATACTTTTGAGTATGTGGTTACTAGAACAATGCTTCGACCACGTGACATTTTAACATTCTGTACGACAATCTTAGAGAAAATCCATAAGAGCGGTAAAGGTATTATTAGCGAGCAAATAATCTATGATGCGGAAAAAAGTTACTCCGAATATTTACTTAAAAGTCTAAGGCAGGAGTTTGGTGTAGGTTATCCCGATATTGAAGAAATATGTATTTGTTTGTTTTTGGGAAGGAGTCACAAATTAACAGAGAGCGAATTCAAACGTAGGATAACGGATAATTACAAGATTCCGCCCGGATATAAAGTAGAAGATATGATAAGATTTTGCTATGAAACAGGAATGGTTGGAATATCTTTTGAGTCGAAGACTTTTTTTGTCTACCAAGGGTGGGAGTATTCTAAGCTTATTAATCGAGCAAGAGTTGCGAAGGATTTTAATTTTATACTGCACCGGGGTTTGTGGAACTTTTTAGACGTTAAGAATTGATATCGGGGGAAAGCAGGTTTCGAGCGCAGGTAGGCGAAATCCGCAGGATTGAGCCACGAGCACCAAAACTGCTTGGGTGGCCGGGGGGATTTCTTCTTGGTGGGCTGCTTCATCTGCCAAGATGGAGCTAACCTGACGAAGGCGCCTGCTTGAGGCGGGCTTTGCAGTTTTCTTCCTTCTCCCCACACCGCCACAGATTTTTCCTTATAAATACAAAAAATGCCGAAGGCTAAAGCCCGACGAGAGCGGGTGGCTGAGGAAGGCTTATCATAACCACATCACGATGAACCAAGGCCTTATTGTCTATCTACCACTCAAGCAACGCCCCAAATAAATGAGCGAGCGCCAAGCGAGCGGGCAAG
>JAHKAJ010000024.1 GCA_018826075.1 Candidatus Omnitrophota bacterium | reverse complement strand
TGACCGTGACGGGGTGATCAATCAATTCCCTGGTTTCGGCAATTATGTAACTAACTGGGATGAATTTAAGTTTATTCCCGGAAGCCTTGAGGGTATCCGTAAGCTCAGTGAGCAGGAATTTGAGCTTTTTGTGGTTTCTAACCAGGCCGGAGTTTCTAAAGGCCTTTACACTGAAAAGGATTTGGAAACAATAAATACCAAGATGCTCCAGCAGGTTAAAAAAACCGGCGGCAAGATCAGCGGTATCTATTATTGTACTCATTCTTCCGAGGATAATTGTCTTTGCCGAAAACCCAAGACAGCCCTGCTTGAAAAAGCCCTCAAGGAAAGTTCGCTCAAATGCGACAAATTGTTTTTTATCGGCGATTCGTTTTCGGACATGGAAGCTGCCCGGGCCTTTGGGGCTAAGACGATCTTGGTTCTTTCGGGGATAGAAAAAATATCCAACCGGCCTGATTGGAAATTCGAGCCGGAATACGTATTTGATAATCTTCTTTTGGCTGCGCATTACTTATCCTTACATTATGCCTAAAATAACTGTTTTTTACGCCAGTTTCGGCCAGGGGCATAAAACTGCTGCCCAGGCCTTAGGAGATTCCCTAGGGGTCGGTGCTTTTGACCTCCTGGATTTTTGCCTGCCGTTGATCGCCCGGATTTATTCCTGGGGTTATATATTTATTACCAATCATTTTCCTTATCTTTGGCAGTTGATTTTTTCTTCCAGTAAGTCAAAACTGGCTTCCCGGATGATCAACCGCCTGCACCGAATTTTGTTCGCTTCTTTCTTTGCTCACTTGGAAGCTGAACAGCCTCAGATAGTTATTACTACCCATTTTTTTCCGGCTGATCTGGTGATCGTGGCCAAACCTCAGATAAACTGCCGGCTAATCTCGATTATTACCGATATCCGAGTCCATCCGCTTTGGGTTAATTCTGAAATCGACCATTATTTTGCGGCTTTAGAGTTGACTAAAAACGATTTGATTTCATTAGGGGTTGGGCCGGAGAAGATTACCAGCGGATTTATGCCTCTGCGCCAGGGATTTAGAAAAGATCTTTCTCGTCAGGATCTTTGTCGAAAGTTTAACCTTGGCCCTAAACCGACCATTCTTTTTGTCTGTTCCTCGCGAGGGGTCTTTCCCTGTCTGGAGGAGTCTCTGGACATTTTACTGAAGGATTTCAATGTTTTAGTGATCTATGGACAGAATGAGCGGCTTCGGCGCTATCTGGAAAGTTTGGAATCAGAAAATTTACGTTATTTTCCTTTTTATGAGCGGATCTGGGAGTTGATATTTTTAAGCTCGGTGATCATCACTAAGCCCGGCGGTATGACTATTTTTGAAACTGCCTATTATCGCAAACCTTTTATTTTTACCCACTATATTCCCGGGCAGGAAAAAGCTAACATGGATGTGTTGATCTCAGCCGGAGTGGCCCAATTTGTCCAGGGGAAAAAAGATTTGATCAAAGCGGTTTCCTTTTTTACCCAAGCCCATGAGCAGCTTTCTGAAAACTACCCTTTGACAGTTGAGCATATCCAGCCGGCTTTAACCCGGATAATCGGATGACCGGGATCGCCAAGGTAATTTTACCGACAGCCTTAGACAAAGAATTTGACTATTCCTTTTCAGAAAGCCAGGCCGTGGAAAAAGGTATGCGGGTCGAGGTTGATTTTCGGGGTAGAAAGTCTTTGGGCTTGGTAGTTTCTTTGGCTCGGCAGTCAAAGATAAAAAAATTAAAAAATATATCCGGCATTCTTGATGCCCAACCTTTATTAGATAACCAGCAGTTTAGCTTTGCTGAAGCGTTAAGCCGGTATTACCCCTACAGTTTGGGCGAGTTTCTTTTTATGATGCTGCCGCCTTACTTAAAAAAGCTACACCCTTGCGGTTCGCAGGATCGGCGTCGGCCGAACCAAAAATGCAATTTGCCTTCGACCAAGTTCATTAAAGCAAACGATGTTATGGAGCGGTATCGCCAATGGCGTTCTTTGGTAAATGAAAAGCTGAAATCAGGTTCTGTACTTATCTGTCTACCTCAAAGTTCGTATCTTCTCAAGGTTCGGGATCTGCTTGAGCGTGACTTTCCTCGCCGGGTCAAGGCCTTGCATAGCCATCAAACCGAGAAGGAATTTTTTCAAAACTGGTGTCAAAGCCGCCAGAATTCCCTGATCATCGGTATGCGCATGGCCCTTTTTTATTACCCTGCGGATTTAAACCTGATGATTATCGAAGAGGAGGACAGCCAGCATTATTTTCAGGAAGAAAAACCTTTCTATCATCTTAGAGAAGCCGCTGGCTTACTTTCAAAAAATATGGGGATCGATCTGGTCTTAGCCGGGAATAACCCCTCATTAGTCACTTACCAGCGGATCTGTGATAATCAAATAAAGCTAATAGAGGGCGTTGAGGAAACTAAAAAAATAAATTTGATAGACCTGGGTGGTTCGCTTAGAAAAAAAATAGTCGGCCCGGTCTTGATCGAACTATTGGGTAAGACTTTAGGCAGCGGTAAAACCGCGGTTGTTCTTTGGAATAAAAAAGACAACCCTAAATCTCTGGGGCTGGGTATAAAAGGATTAGCTGCCAGGCTTAAATTACAGTTTCCCGAAGCAAGAATCGACAGTTGGGAAAAGCGTTCGCTAAATTCCCGAATTGTTCTTGCCACGGTTGAAATCTTAAGCTCTCTTTATGACCGGGAAGTCTTTGATGCCGGATTTTTACTGGATACTGATGCCATGCTCGGCCGGCCGGATTACCAAGTTACCTTTGATACTTACCTATATATTAAGAAGCTAGGCAGTTTTTTCCGGGAACCCTTATCGGTGTTTACGGTAAATCCCCAGTATTATTTGTTCGAATATCTAAATCAGGATTGGCGTCAGTATTACCAAAAGGAGCTGAACTTACGAAAAA
This sequence comes from Candidatus Omnitrophota bacterium, assembly GCA_018826075.1. Classification (GTDB taxonomy): domain Bacteria; phylum Omnitrophota; class Gorgyraeia; order Duberdicusellales; family 4484-171; genus JAHKAJ01. Next base: position 212,360 of record JAHKAJ010000024.1, on the reverse strand, counting down.
AGATGGAGTTACCGCCTTGCAAGCTTTTGGTGAAAATAAGCCTGCGTTCTAAAAACGAAAAGCCGCTTTTAAAATACGCTCAAGACTTGTATAATAACCTTAAGGCAGATTTTGCCGAGATCTACGGGCCTTCGCCGGATCATCCCTTTAAGCTGCGTGATAAATACCGTTATCTGATTACTATAAAGACCGAAGGCAGCCCGCAGCAAAACCGGAAATTTACCGAAAAAATAGCCCGGGCCCGCCGGGGCAACCTTCAATTGGCAGTTCAGTTGCATTGATTTATGAATTTTGTCTATTTTGGCAGTTCAGAGTTTTCAAGGATAGTTTTGGCCGGCCTTTGTCAGGAAGGTTTTTTGCCTTACCTGGTAGTGACTAAGCCCGATAAGCCCAAGGGCAGAGGCTTAAAACTGGCCGCTACCGAAGTAAGCATTTTTGCTGATAGTAAAAACATTCCTTCGGTCAAGCCGCAAACCTTGCGCGATAAAAACTTTCGCCAGCTGATCCAGGCCAAGAACCCGGAGTATTTCATAGTGGTTGATTACGGCAATATTATCCCCGAGGACTTGCTTTCTTTGCCGGGAAAGTTTGTTCTTGGGTTGCATCCGTCGCTTTTACCGCTTTATCGCGGGCCGGCGCCGATCGAGTATACTCTTTTAAACGGCGATCGCCAGACTGGCCTGACTATTTTTAAAGTCGATCAACAGGTTGATTCCGGAGAGATCATTTTTCAGAAAAAAGTTCCGGTTGAGCTTGATGATGACCATTTTTCCTTAAGTCTTAAATTGGCCCGGGAAGGGGCAGTTTTTTTGGTTGAAGGTTTAAGAAAGATAGGGGATAATAAATATAAGCTTAACCGGCAAAGCGAGGACAAGGCTACTTTTACCCATAAATTCAGAAAGTCTGACGGTACGATCGATTGGCAGAAGCCGGCTGAGGATATAAGTAACCAGGTCCGGGCTATGGTTGGTTGGCCTTCGGCTCATACTCATTATCAGAGTCGGCTGATTAAAATATTAAAGGCGGCAGCTATTGCCAGTGAAAGCCAGTTGGAGCCGGGCCAGATCATCGGGGCCAACCGAGAGGGAATCGCGGTAGCTTGCGGCAAAGGGATCTTGTTGATCAAGTGCCTTAAGCCCGAGGGTAAAAAAGCAATCGAGGCCTGGGAGTTTGTTTCCGGGTACCGGCTTAAGGCCGGTGAGCGCTTGGGAAAATAGGTAGCTGGCCCTATTTTTTATGGAGAAGTCAATACGAGTGTTTTTTTCAGGCCTGGTCCAGGGGGTAGGTTTTCGCTTTAAGGCTCTGGACTTAGCAAAACAACACAACCTTAAGGGTTGGGTTAAGAATTTAGAAGACGGCCGGGTGGAAATATTAGCTCAAGGCCTGGAGAAGGATTTGAATCTGTTTTTAGATAGCTTGAATAGAGAATTTAAACCGGGCATAGCCGATTGCCAAGTGGAAGAATCTGAAAATTCTAAAGATCTAAGCGGTTTCAAAATCATTTTTTAAATAATTCAAGGAGTCAATAATGAAATATGCGGTTTTTTCTGATGTTCACGGCAACCTGGAAGCTTTTAAAGCCGCTCTTGATGTTTATTATCGGGAGAAAATCGACCATTATATTTTCCTCGGCGATATAGTCGGCTATGGAGCCGAGCCTAAGGAATGTTTATCCCGGCTTAAAGAACTTAAGGCGGTAGTGGTTGCCGGCAACCATGATTGGGCGGTATCGGGAAAATTTCCGGCTAATAATCTAAATATTTATGCTAGGGAAGCGATTTTCTGGACACAAAAGAGGCTCAAAAAAGAAGATCTAGCCTATCTAGATAAATTCAGCCTTACGGTCGAGGAGGAAGATTTTATTTGTGTCCACGGAAGTTTAAAAAGCCCTCATGAGTTCGATTATATTTTTGACCTTGATGATGCTTCGGTAAACTTTAATTTTCTTCAAAAAAAGATCTGTTTTATCGGGCATACTCACCGGCCGGGAATATACTGTCAGGGCAATGATAAAATATCTTACATCGAGCAGCCGGAAATCAGGCTTGAGCCGGGTAAACGTTACATTGTCAACGTTGGAAGCGTCGGCCAACCCCGAGATGGTGATCCGCGGGCTTCTTTTTGCATCTACGACGACGAAGCTGAATCACTACAGATAATCAGGGTTGGTTATGATGTAGCCAAATCCGCTTCAGCTATTTTAAACCAAGGCCTTCCTGCGATGCTTGCCAACCGGCTTTATGATGGCCGTTAATTCTATATGAATGATCCCAAGATAAAAAAACAGATTGCCAGCCTGCGTCAAAAAATAAGGCAGGCTGATTACCGCTACTACGCCTTAAGCGATCCGGAAATCTCCGATAAAGAATATGATAACTTGTTGAAGGAATTGAAAACTCTGGAAGAGAAATATCCGGGGTTAGTGATTTTCGATTCTCCCACCCAGAGGGTTTCCGGAGCAGTTTCTTCAGGGTTTAAGGCAACTAAGCATAAAATAAAGATGTTGTCTTTGGAAAACACTTATTCGATCGAAGAGTTGAAAAGTTGGGAAGCCAAGATAAAGCGTTTGTTGAAAAAAAGCCCAGGCTTAGATTATTTGGCTGAACCTAAAATTGACGGAGTCAGCTGTTCTTTAGTGTATGAAAAAGGCAGCTTAGTCATGGGTTTAACCCGCGGCGACGGAGAAAGCGGAGAAGTGGTCACGGCTAATATAAAGACTATCCGTTCACTGCCGCTTAAACTCAGAGGGGATTATCCGGAAAGCCTTGAGGTCCGCGGTGAGATCTACATCCAAAGGGAAGATTTTAAACAAATAAACCAGCAAAGAGCTTCCCGGAATGAGCCGGTTTTTGCCAACCCCCGCAATGCTGCCAGCGGTTCGCTTAAATTGTTAGACTCAAAGCTGGTTTCCCAAAGAAGGCTGAAATGCCTGATCCATTCTTTTGGCTGGGCTAAAGGCTTTACCTTTCAGACTCAAAAGGATTTTTTAGCCAAAGCTAAAGATTGGGGTTTGCCAATAGATGCTCGGAGTAAAAACTGTCAGGATTTAGGCCAGGCCATTGATTATTGTTTTAAGTTGGAAAAGGAACGCGAGAGTTTTTCCTATGAGGTCGATGGAATGGTGATAAAAGTAAACAGCCTTAAACTCCAGGAAGAGTTGGGAGCAACTCTTAAATCTCCCCGCTGGGCGGTGGCTTATAAATTTGCCGCTCATCAGGCGACTACCAAAGTTAAGGAAATCGAGCTGGGAGTAGGAAGAACCGGTATTATCACTCCGGTGGCCATCCTTGAACCGGTAGCCTGCGGCGGAGTCACGATTTCCCGGACTACTTTGCATAATTTTGATGAGATTGAAAGGTTGGGCTTGCGCCGGGGAGATACGGTTTTGATTGAGCGGGCTGGTGAAGTCATACCGAAAATAATAAAAGTCATAACTTCTAAACGAAAAGGTAAAGAGGTAAAAATAAAAATTCCCAGCCGTTGTCCGGTCTGTTCAGGGATTGTGGAAAAAGAAAAAGAAGAGGAAGTCTATTGGTATTGTATCAACCCTGACTGTCCGGCCCAGCTTAAGCGTTCCTTGATCCATTTTGCCGGCCGGGGAGCAATGGATATTGAAGGTTTGGGTGAAGCAGCAGTAGAGGAGTTAGTTAAACAAAAAATAGTCAATAGCTTGGTAGATATATACAAACTGAAGAAAGAAGACTTGTTCAAACTGCCTTTATTTAAGGAGAAAAAGGCCGATAATTTGATTTCAGCTATAAATAAAAGCAAAAGCCAGCCGCTGGCCCGTTTTCTTTTCGGTTTAGGCATAAGGCATGTAGGAGAAAAAGCCGCCTCGGTCTTAGCTAAAAAGTTTAAAACCATTGACAACTTTTTTAAACTCTCGGTTGATCAGTTGGAGGAAATACCGGAGATCGGACCGGTGATGGCTGCTTCAGTGCTCAAATTTTTTTCCAACCCAAAAACCAAAAAGATGATAGAGGCCTTTAAACAGGCAGGTTTGCGTCTTAATGTAGGGGCGAGCCGCCGGCTCGCCCCTACGGCAACATCCAAGATTGCCGGTAAAACCTTTATTTTTACCGGCGAGTTAGAGAAGCTTAGCCGTAGCCAGGCTCAAAAATTAGTAGAAGAGCTGGGCGGCAAATGGGTATCGGCAATCAGTAAAAACATCGATTTCGTAGTGGCTGGCCAAAACCCAGGCTCTAAATACCGCAAGGCGCAAAGCCTGGGCCTGAAAATCATAGCTGAAAGCGACTTTTTAACCCTGGCCGGAAGAAGATAAAGACCGCCTGAAAAATTTTTTATTTTTTTCTTGACAAAAAATAACTTTATAGTAACATCGTTAGGTCTTTTAGTTTTCTAATAGTATTTATATACTAAGATAAATCGCCCACGTAGCTCAGTCGGTAGAGCACTTCGTTGGTAACGAAGAGGTCACCGGTTCGATTCTGGTCGTGGGCTTAATAGACAATAGGGATTTTCAAGAAGACCACAAAAGTGGGGCGGGGGTTTTTTAGGCTCTTCGCTTTTTTATTATTTAAATATTATGAGAGAGTTAATCGCCTTAACCTGTACTGTCTGCAAACGGAAGAATTACTATTTGACTAAAAATAAACGTAAGCATCCGGAGAAAGCTACGATTAAGAAGTACTGTCGATTTGAACGTAAGCATACTGAACATAAAGAAGCCAAGCCGTAGTCTATTTAGGCGGCGGCTTAACTGCTATTTGATTAAATAGTGGGTAGGGAGATTACCGGTTCTAGATTAGGCGAGTAGCTCAATTGGCTAGAGCACCGGTCTCCAAAACCGGGGGTTGCAGGTTCAACTCCTGCCTCGCCTGCTTTTAGATAGCAACAATTATTTTAAATGATTAATAAGCTAAAACGAATACCGGCGTTTTTTAGAGAAGTAAACGACGAACTGAAAAAAGTTAATTGGTCCAGCCGCCAAGAATTGATTTCTGCGGCTTGGCTAGTGGTCATAGTTTCGGTTATCCTAACGGTTTATATCTTTGCGGTCGACATCGGGATGTCGAATTTAATCCAGCTGATTTTAAAATGAAGCAGTGGTATATTTTACATACGCTTAGCGGCGCTGAAGACCAGGCTAGAAATAACCTCCAGGCGCGAATCAAAGCCCATAATTACCAGGAACTTATCGATGAGGTAATTATTCCCAAAGAACAGATTACCGAAGTCAAGCTGGGCAAGAAACGGGTTCTTGAGCGTAAATTTTTCCCCGGCTATATTCTCATCCGCATGGAAATGAACGATGATTCCTGGTTGTTTGTGCGAAAAACCCCCGGGATTACCGCTTTTATCGGACCTCGCCGCAAACCTTCACCGATATCCCAGGAAGAAGTTGACAGGATTTTCGCCAAAGCTGAAGAAAGCAAGGCTAAGCCTGCCCCTAAGGTGAGTTTTGAAAAAGGTGAAAGTGTCAGAGTGGTGGAAGGCCCGTTTATAAACTTTAATGGTACAGTCGAGGAAGTTTATCCGGATAAAGGCAAGCTAAAAGTCAGCGCTTCTATTTTTGGCCGGACTACTCCGGTTGAGCTGGAATTCTGGCAAGTGGAGAAGATCTAATATGGCTAAAAAGAAAAAGAAAAAACTGATTACCCAGATAAAATTGCAGATTCCCGCCGGAGCGGCTACAGCTATGCCGCCGGTAGGGCCGGCCTTAGGCCAGCACGGAATAAACCCCGGTCAGTTTTGTAAAGCTTTTAATGACGTCACTAAACAGAAAGAAGGGGTGATCCTTCCGGTGATCATAAGCCTTTACGAAGATAAGTCTTATGATTTCATAACTAAGACTCCCCCGGTTTCTTTTTTATTAAAGCGGGCAGCTAATTTAGCTAAAGCCAGTTCTCTGGCCGGCAAAGAGATCATTGGCCAGGTGACTAAAGCCCAGGTGTTGGAGATCGCTAAAGAAAAAATGCCGGATTTAAATACCGCCGATTTAGAAGCGGCTGTTCGGATCGTTGAAGGTACAGCCAGAAGTTGCGGGATAAAAGTAGTTTGAGGCCATAATGAAACGCGCAAAATTATATTTAGAAGCAAAAAAACTGGTTAACGAAGATCAAGTTTATCCTCTCAAGGAGGCTGTGGAAATATTAAAAAGTATGCCTCATCATAAGTTTGATGAAACTGTGGAGATCAGCGGAAAACTCGGCATTGACCCTAAGCTTTCAGATCAGATGGTCAGAGGGTCGGTAGTTCTACCGCACGGCACCGGTAAAACCATAAAAGTTTTAGTTTTTTGCGAGTCCGAGAAGGAAAAAGATGCCAAAGAGGCCGGAGCAGATTATATCGGTTCTGAAGACATCATTAATAAAATTTTAAATGACGGCTGGACTGATTTCGGATGTTGTGTCTCGACTCCTTCGATGATGCGGTCGGTAAGTAAATTGGGAAAATTTTTAGGCCCCCGCGGGTTGATGCCATCGCCAAAGACCGGGACAGTCACCGAAAATGTGGCTTATGCTGTGGCTGAAGCCAAGCGCGGCAAAATCGATTTCCGGGTGGATAAACTTGGCTGTATCCATGTCGGTGTAGGTAAGATCTCTTTTGATAAACAGGCGCTCAACGAAAACATATCGGCTTTTATCGATGCTTTGGTCAGTGTCCGGCCTCAAAGCTTAAAAGGCGATTTTCTAAAAAGTATTTATGTTTCTACCACCATGAGCCCCTCAGTCAGGATCGATGTGCAGGCAAAAAATCTAGGATTCAAAAATGATTAAAGAAGTCAAAAAAATAGGGTTCCTGGTCCGGGAACGCATGGCTAAGGATTTGAAAGAAGAGATCAGCCAGGCTAACGGTTGTTTTTTTGTCAGTTTTAATAAGGTCGAAGCTTTTAGCTTCAATCAACTGCGTAATAACCTGACTAAAGTCGGGGCTAAAGTTCTGGTGACTAAAAATACTTTGTTTAAGCGGGTGTTTGATGATCTAGGCTGGACTGATCAGGAAGGCCTGCTGGATAAAAAAGAGACTGGGGCTGTTTTAGTCTACGAGAAAGATCTGGTTGAAGCCTGCAAGGCAATAGTTGATTTTGCCAAGGAAAGTGAACTGCTTGAAGTTAAAGGGGCCCAGATCGATTCTAAAAAATTAAGCGCTAAAGAAGTGCAGGCTATGGCTAAACTTCCTTCCCGGGAGATTCTCCTGGGAATGGCGGTTTCCGGCTTGGCTGCTCCGATATCCGGTTTTGCCCGCTGTTTAAATCAGGTAATTTTAAAATTTGTTTGGGCAGTCGAGGAAGTGAGAAAAGCCAAAGAACAGACAGATAAAAAGTGAGGAGGGTTTTATGTCAAACGTGCAGGATATTTTAAAAATGGTTGAAGAGATGACCGTGCTTGAACTTTCCGAGTTAGTGAAGGCTTGCGAAGAGAAATTCGGAGTGAGCGCTTCTGCACCGGCAATGGCCATGGCCCAGGCAGGTGTTCCGGGAGCCGCAGCCGAAGAGGAAGAAGTCAAGACTTCTTTCAATGTAGTTCTGCTTTCAGTCGGCGGAAACAAGATCGCGGTGATCAAAGAAATCCGGGCAGTAACTGATTTGGGATTAAAAGAAGCCAAGGATCTTGCTGATTCGGCTCCCAAGACAGTCAAAGAGAATGTTTCTAAGGAAGAAGCCGAAGAAGTCAAGAAAAAATTGGAAGCAGCCGGCGCCACGGTAGAATTAAAGTAAATCTTTACTGAGTTTTTTGTTTATCCAAAGGCGAGATCAGAAATCGACCTTCTGAATTATTGTCAGAAGGAATTGAGGAGGATAAGTGAAGAAAGACAAAAAGCTATCGTTTGCCAGGATTAAAAAGAACGTGTCCATGCCGCATCTTCTTGAGCACCAGATCCGTTCTTTCCAGGAATTTCTCCAGGCTAATATCGTGCCGGAAAAACGAAAACCGGTCGGCCTCCAGGAGATTCTCCAGGAAGTTTTCCCGATGGAGAGTCCGGATAAACAATACCGTCTTGAATATGTTTCCTATAGTTTAAGCCGGCCGCGCTATGGCGTTGAGGAATGTAAACGGCGTTCTCAGACCTATGCTGCCTCTTTACGAGTCCGCTTGCGTTTGGTTGATCCTTCGGGATCGGTCAAGGAGCAGGAGATCTATCTCGGCGACATTCCCTTGATGACTGAGACTGCTTCCTTTATAATAAACGGTGATGAAAGAGCGATCATCAGCCAGCTACAGCGTTCCCCGGGGATATTTATCGAAGAGGAATTGCATCCTACCGGAAAACGTATTTATTATGCCAGAATTATTCCCTACCGGGGGTATTGGCTGGAATTCAGAACCGATATCAACGATACTCTGACTGCTATTATCGACCGGCGAAAAACCTTTCCGGCAACTCAGGTTTTGAGAATCCTCGGTTTATCTTCTAATGATGAGATCTATGCTAAATTTTCCGACAAACCTTATCCGGAAATAGTCAATACGGTTAAAAAAGATTCGACTACCAATAAAGAAGAGGCTTACCTGGATTTTTATAAAAAGATGCGTCCTACCGAGCCGATAACTTTAGAAGCGGCTAAGGAAGTATTCAAGCGGATGTTTTTAGACGACCGCCGCTATGACTTAGGCAAAGTCGGACGTTATATAGTCAATAAAAAAATGGGGATGGAACTTCCCTTAAGCAAGCGGACTTTGGATTTAGCCTCGGTGATCGAGATTATCAAAGCTTTGTTGATGGTTAAAGCCGGTAAACGGGAAACCGATGACATTGATCATCTTTCCAATCGTCGGGTTAAGCTTATCGGTGAGCTTATCCAGCATCAGGTAAGAGTGGGGCTTTTGCGGGTGGAGCGGACTTTTATGGAGAGGTATTCATTGATTTCCTCTAATGATTTTTCGATCCAGCATTTGATCAACTCAAGGGCTTTTTCTACTCAGATTCAGGATTTCTTTGCCCGTTCGCCGCTTTCTCAATTTATGGATCAGACTAATCCTCTGGCAGAGCTCACTCATAAACGGCGCCTTTCAGCCATGGGCCCGGGTGGCCTTTCCCGTGAGCGGGCCGGTTTTGAAGTCAGGGACGTTCATCCTACCCATTACGGAAAAATCTGCCCGATTGAAACTCCTGAAGGAGCTAACATCGGTTTGCTTTCTTCCCTGACTAGTTATTCCCGGATCAATCCCTTGGGTTTTCTTACTACGCCTTATCGAAAAGTCGAAAACGGAGTAGTCCAGGATAAGGTAGATTATTTGATGAGCGACGAAGAGGAAAATAGGACTATTGCTCAAGTCTCAGGTAATATTTCCGATGACGGTAAGATCAGGGACACTGAGATTTATGCCCGGCTTAAAGGAAAATTTCCCAAGTGTAAACCGCGCGATATCGAATATATGGATATCTCCCCTCAACAGATCATTTCTGTTTCAGCGGCGATGATCCCTTTTCTCGAACATGATGATGCTAATCGTGCGTTGATGGGTTCAAACATGCAGCGTCAGGCCGTACCATTGATGTTTCCTCAAGCTCCCTTGGTCGGTACCGGAGTAGAGGAAAAAGTGGCTCGGGATACCGGCGTTATGTTGGTCAGTAAAGAGTCGGGAAAAGTGACCAATATAAGCGCTGATTCGGTAACCATAGATAATTTTACTTATAAGTTGAAAAAATTCTCGCGTTCTAACGCCGATACCTGTATCAACCAACGTCCATTGGTGAATAAAGGCGATGAAATACGTAAAGGTACTATCATTGCTGATGGAATGGCCACTCAAGGCGGAGAGTTAGCTTTGGGAACTAATATTTTAGTAGGGTTCCTGCCCTGGCGTGGGTATAACTTTGAAGATGCTATTATTATCAGCGAACGTTTAGTTAAAGATGATATTTTAACTTCTTTGCATATCGAACGTTTTGAGATCGAAGCCCGCGAAACCCGCTTGGGTAATGAGGAAATTACCCGGGATATACCTAACGTCGGAGATGATGTTTTGAATAACCTTGATGAGACCGGCGTGGTTAGGATCGGCGCTGAGGTGATGCCCGATGATATTTTGGTCGGAAGGGTAACTCCTAAAACCGAGAAAGAGCTTTCTCCCGAGGAGAGGCTGCTTAGGGCTATCTTTGGTGAAAAAGCCGCTGATGTAAAAGATACTTCGTTACGAGTTCCCCCGGGTATTTACGGGGTGGTTACCGAAGTGGAAGTTTTCCAGCGTAAAGACCGGGGTCGTCGTCCCAAAAAAGAAAAAACTGAAGAGTTGAAACGGATAAAAGAAATCGAACGGTATTACGACGAGGAAAAGGAATTGCTGGAGCGGGAAAAAATCCGGCGCTTAAGCGCTATTTTGGGTAAAAGCGAATCCCGGATCAATCCCGCTGATTGCGAAGAGAATGAAGAAGCCAGAGCTACGATGAATATCTATGATGAACGGCTTAATGAACTGGCTATAGAACGGGAATTAGAGATTGCTAAAATAAAAAAAGGTGATGAACTTCCGGCTGGAGTTTTAAAAAGAGTGGTAGTTTTTGTGGCCATGAAGCGAAAGATCTCCGCCGGTGATAAACTTTCCGGCCGCCACGGAAACAAAGGAGTTATTTCTAAGATTTTACCCGAAGAGGATATGCCGTTTTTAGAAGACGGGACACCTTTAGATTTGCTGTTGAATCCTCTGGGGGTTCCTTCGAGGATGAATGTCGGCCAGCTTTTGGAAATGCATTTAGGTTACGCCGCTAAAAAACTGGGGCTGCGGGTAATTTCCTCGGTTTTCGACGGAGCCAAAGAAGAAGATGTCCGCGAGATGCTTAAAAAAGCCGAGTTGCCTACCGACGGTAAGGTTGAACTTTTTGACGGCTATACTGGAAAGCCGTTTGGCCAGAAGATCGGTTTAGGCTATATGTATATAATGAAACTGGTTCATATGGTTGACGATAAGATCCACGCTAGGGCTATTGGGCCGTATTCTTTGATCACCCAACAGCCCTTAGGCGGTAAGGCTCAATTCGGCGGCCAGCGTTTTGGTGAAATGGAAGTTTGGGCTTTGGAAGCTTATGGAGCCGCCTTCACTCTTCAGGAGATGCTGACGGTTAAGAGCGATGACGTTGAAGGAAGGACCAGGATCTACGAAGCCATAGTCAGGGGTGAGCAGAAGTTTCATCCTTCGGTGCCTGAGTCATTTAACGTTTTGATAAAAGAGTTGCAGGGGTTGTGCCTGGATGTCCGGGCTGAAAAAGAGCCTAAATAACAGGAGTATAAATGATCGAAGAAGTTGGTTTTTTTGACCACATCAGTATTAAGTTAGCTTCGCCGCAGGTGATCCGCAGCTGGTCTTCCGGTGAAATAAAGAAAGCTGAGACTCTCAACTATCGGACTTTAAAGCCGGAAAAAGACGGGTTGTTCTGCGAAAAGATTTTCGGGCCGACCAAAGACTGGGAATGCCATTGCGGAAAACTTAAAGGGATAAAGTTCAAAGGCGCTAAATGCGATCGTTGCGGAGTGGAGATTTCTCATTCTTCGGTCCGCCGCCAGCGAATGGGCACTATTGAATTGGCAGCTCCTTGTACTCATATTTGGTTTTTCAAAGTCCTTCCTTCAAGGATCGGGGCAGTGTTGGATTTAAGCATAAAACAGTTGGAAAAAATCATCTATTACGAAGAGTATGTGGTCATCGATCCGGGAACTACCCCTTTTAAAAAACTACAGCTTCTTTCCGAAGGCGAGTACCGCCAAGGATTGGATAAATACGGAAAAGAGTTTAAAGTTTCTATCGGAGCCGGAGCGATAAAAGAACTTCTTGAGGCGATCGATCTTAATAAGTTAAGTAAATCTATCCGCAAGAGCATTGAAAAGGGAAAAATCGGAGTCAATAAGCGTTATCTCAAGCGTTTAAAGATAGTCGAAGATCTGCGGCGTTCCGGCAATGAGTCTCAGTGGTTTGTTTTAGATGTCTTGCCGGTGATCCCACCGGATCTGCGTCCCTTGGTTCCTTTGGAAGGGGGACGTTTTGCTTCTTCAGATCTTAATGATTTATACCGTCGGGTGATCAACCGGAACAACCGTTTAAGAAAACTGATCTCCCTGGGAGCTCCGGATATAATCATCCGTAATGAAAAAAGAATGCTCCAGGAAGCTGTAGATGCGGTTTTGGAGAACGGACGCCATGGCCGCCCGGTGATGGGCCCTCAGAACCGGCCGCTAAAAAGCCTTTCGGACATGCTTAAGGGAAAACAAGGCCGTTTTCGGCAGAATCTTTTGGGTAAGCGTGTAGATTATTCCGGCAGAAGCGTTATCGTGGTCGGTCCGGAACTGCGGCTTTATCAGTGCGGCATACCTAAACAGATGGCTTTAGAACTGGTTGAGCCGTTTATTATTAAGAAACTACGTGAAAAAGGTTTTGTTCATACCATAAAAGGTGCCCGGAGAATGGTTGAACGGGCCAGGGTTGAGGTTTGGGATATCCTGGAAGGAGTGATCAAAGGACATCCGGTTTTGTTAAACCGTGCACCGACTCTGCATCGCCTAAGCATTCAGGCTTTTTATCCGGTTTTAGTCGAAGGTAAAGCTATAAAATTACATCCTTTGGTCTGCGCCGCTTTTAACGCCGATTTTGATGGTGACCAGATGGCAGTTCACTTACCCTTATCTTTAGAGGCCCAGGCTGAGGCAAAAATCCTCATGCTTTCGGTGAATAACATCTTTTCGCCTTCTGACGGCCGGCCGGTCATTGCTCCCAGCCAGGATATGATCATCGGCTGCCGTTATCTAACCTTAGAAAAATCCAAGACTAAAGGCGAAGGCCTGATTTTTTCCAATGCCGACGAGGTAATAACTGCTTATCAGGATGAGGAGCTCGATCTTCATGCCCAGATTAAGCTGCGGATAGTTGAAAACGAGGAAAAGAAACTTACCGAGACAACTGCCGGAAGGGTTATTTTTAATCAAATTCTCCCAAAAGGATTTCGCTTTGTTAACGAACTGCTTAGTAAAGGAAAAGTTTCCGAGATCATCAGCGAATGCTATAAATCTTTTGGCCATAGCGAAGTCATCGAACTTTTAGACAAAATAAAGGATTTAGGGTTTGCTTATGCCACTTTAGGAGGCATCAGTATTTCGGTCGACGACTTAGTTATTCCTGAACAAAAGCAGGAGTGCATCGACGAAGCTAATAGCGAATTAGGAAAAGTAGACGATCAATACCGCAAAGGGATTATCACTGAGCGCGAACGGCATAATAAGATCATCGATGTCTGGACCAGGACCACTGACCGGGTTTCCGATTACGTATTTAAGAATATGGATAAACATAACCCGGTTTTTATGATGGCTGATTCCGGCGCCCGGGGTTCCAAACTTCAGGTAAGGCAGTTAGCCGGAATGCGCGGCCTGATGGCTAAGCCTTCGGGCGAGATTATTGAGATCCCGATTACTTCAAATTTTAAAGAGGGCTTGACGGTTCTGGAATTTTTTATTTCTACTCACGGTGCCCGTAAAGGTTTGGCTGATACCGCTCTTAAAACCGCTGACGCCGGGTATCTTACTCGGCGACTGGTAGACGTAGCCCAGGAAGTGATCATCATTGAAGAAGATTGCGGAACGGTGAACGGGATCACCGTTGCCGAGATTGTTGAAGGTGAAGATGTAGTTGTTACCTTAAGAGAAAGAATCATCGGCAGAGTGGCTTTGGATAATGTGATGGATGTAGTCAGTGATGAGCTTATTGTTAAGGCCGGCGAAGCGATCAACGAAGAAACCGCCGAAATGATAGAACGTTTGGGTTTAGAAAAAATCCGGATCAGAAGTGTTTTGACTTGTGAGTCAGAAAGAGGAGTCTGTATTAAATGTTACGGCCTTAATCTGGCGGCCCGAAAACCGGTAGAGATCGGCGAAGCAGTAGGTATTATTGCCGCTCAGTCTATCGGTGAGCCGGGCACCCAGTTGACCATGAGGACTTTTCATATTGGTGGAACTGCTTCGCGAGTCGCCGAACGGGCTTTTATCAAGGCTAGGGAAGTCGGAACAGTAAGATATCATAACCTTAAGGTAGTTTCCAAGGGTAAATATTTTGTGGTTTTAAACCGTAACGGAATGATCAGCATCAACGATGAAGTGGGCCGGGAGCTGCAGCGCAATCCGGTTCCTCAAGGTGCATCGATTTTTGCTGTTGAAGATACAAAAATAGAAAAGGATAAGATTTTTGTAAGATGGGATCCTTATTCTTCACCGATCTTAGGCGAAGTGGCCGGTAAAGTCAAATACGAAGATATTGTCGATAAGATCACCATTCAAGAGGAAATGAATGTTACTACCGGTAGAAAAGAACGGGTAGTTGTAGAATTTAAAGGCGATTATCATCCTCAGATCTTGATCGTATCGGATCAGGAAGAAGTTTTGGGTATCTACCCTTTGCCTACCGGAGCCCATATAATGTTGGAGGAAGGCAGCAAAGTCGAATCCGGAGATATCATCGCCAAAACTCCCCGCTTGGTGGCTAAAACCCGCGATATCACCGGAGGTTTACCCCGGGTGGCTGAGCTTTTTGAGGCTCGGCATCCTAAAAGCCCGGCAGTTATCAGTGAAATCGACGGGTTTATTGAATTTGCTGAAGTTGCCGGAGAGCGAAACGTAATTGTCCGCAGTCCGACCGGGATGAAAAGAGAATATGCTATTCCGGCCGGCACTCACCCGATAGTCTATCGCGGTGACCAGGTAATTGCCGGCCAGCAGTTGACTGAAGGGCCGATAATCTTGCAGGATATCTTGAGGGTTTGCGGCGATAAAGTTTTACAGGAACATTTGGTCAACGAGATACAGGAAATTTACCGGCTTCAGGGAGTAAGGATCAATGATAAACATATCGAAGTGATCATCAGAGAGATGCTTAAAAAGGTCAAGATCATTGACCCCGGCGACAGTGAATTTCTTCCCGGTGAGGGAGTGGATAAATGGGATTTTAGAAAAGAAAATGAGAAGATAATCAAGAAAGACGGCCGTCCGGCTACAGCTTCTCCGCTGTTGCTGGGTATTACCAAGGCTTCTCTAAGCACTAAAAGTTTTATTTCGGCAGCCAGCTTTCAGGAAACCACCCGTATCCTAGCCGAAGCAGCTACTGCCGGAAAAATTGATAAATTACAGGGATTAAAAGAAAATGTTATCGTCGGCCACCTTATACCTGCAGGAACCGGTTTAAGGCGGTATCGAGATACTGGAGTGGAAAAATGCCAACCATAAGACAGCTGATACGAAAATCAAGGATTTTAAAACACAAAAGGGGCAAGTCCCCGGCTTTGCACGGTTGCCCCCAGCGCCGGGGAGTTTGCATCCAGGTGCGGACAATGACCCCGAAAAAACCCAATTCGGCTTTGCGTAAAATAGCCAGGGTCCGTTTGACCAATGGGGAGGAAGTTACTGCTTATATTCCCGGAGAAGGCCACAATCTTCAGGAACATTCGATAACTTTAGTCCGGGGCGGAAGAGTCAAGGACCTTCCGGGAGTGCGTTATCATATTGTCAGAGGTACCCTTGATTGTCAGGGTGTACAAAACCGAAAACGCTCACGTTCGAAATACGGGGCTAAACGGCCTAAATAACACAAGAGGAGCCAAGCGACGATGAGAAGAAGACAAGCGCCAAAACGAGAAGTAAAAAGAGACCCTAAGTTTGATTCCGAAGAGATCGGTAGTTTTATTACCATTATTATGCGTGACGGGAAAAAAAGTACCGCTCAAAAAATAGTCTATAATACTTTGGATCTTATTGCCGACAAGTTAAAGGAAGATCCCTTGAAGGTATTTTTTACGGCCTTGGAGAATGCCCGTCCCCGGATGGCGGTCAAACCGCGCCGGATCGGCGGAGCGACTTATCAGGTTCCTTTAGAAGTGCCTAAAGAAAAAGGAATGACCATTGCTCTTCGCTGGATGAAAGATTTTTCACTCAAGAAAAAAGGCAAGCCCATGGAAGAGAAGCTGGCTGAAGAAATAATCGCTGCCTACAAACAGGAAGGCTCGGCGATCAAGAAAAAAGAAGATACTCACAAAATGGCAGACGCCAATAAAGCTTTTGCCCATTTTAAATACTAAAAAGAATGTGCGTAGGGGCGAATAATTATACGCCCCTACTTTACAGGATAGAAAATAGTGATTGCAACAGTTGAACTTATGAAGAAAACCCAAGGATTGGAAAAAATACGCAATATCGGCTTTATCGCCCATATCGATGCCGGTAAGACCACCACTACCGAACGGATACTTTACTATGCCGGAAAAACCCATAAGGTAGGCGAGGTTCATGAAGGGACCACGGTGACCGACTGGATGATCCAGGAACGTGAACGCGGTATTACTATCACCAGCGCGGCTACTTATTGCCAGTGGAAAGATTTCCAGATCAATATTATCGACACTCCCGGCCATATTGATTTTACGGTCGAAGTCGAACGTTCGCTTAAAGTCTTGGATGGAGTGGTAGTTATTTTTTGCGGGGTCGGCGGGGTTCAACCTCAGTCGGAGACAGTTTGGCATCAAGCTGACCGTTACCAGGTTCCCCGGATCGCTTTTATTAATAAGATGGACCGGGTCGGTGTTGACTTTTTGGGAGTGCTTTCGGAGATGAAAGAAAAATTAGCTGTGCCCCTGGCTCCGGTCACCTTACCGATATATAAAGATGATGATTTTCTGGGAGTGATCGATTTGATTAAAATGCGTGCGGTATATAACCAGGGTGAATTCGGCCAAGAAGTCAAGGAAGACGAGATCCCTCAAGACCTCAAGGAAGCTGCCGCTAAGCAAAGAGAACATTTGATTGAAAAACTGGCTGAGCTTGACGATGCTTTTATGCATAAAATAATTGACGGCCAGGGCGTTGACCAGGAGGAGATAACCGCGGCGATCCGTAAATATGTGATCGCTAATAAGTTCGTGCCGGTCGTTTGCGGTTCGGCACTCAAGAACAAGGCGGTCCAATTGTTGCTTAACGCGATCTGCGAATATCTGCCTTCTCCGATCGAGACAGTGCCGATCAAAGGGGTAATTTTAAAATCCGGCGAAGAAAAAGTTATCGAGGCCGATCTGGGAGCCGGGTTTTGCGGTTTGTGTTTTAAAGTTTTTACTGATCCTTTTGTCGGTAAACTGTTTTATACTCGGGTTTATTCGGGAAAGGTCACGGTTTCTTCGACTATCTACAATGCGACTAAGGATGAAAAAGAAAAGATTTCTAAGATTATCAGGATGCATGCTAATAAACAGGAAAACGTTCCTCAAGCCCAGGCTGGGGATATAATCTGTTTGGTAGGCTTAAAAAATACCACTACCGGCGATACTCTTTGTGACAGCCGGCATTCGCTGGTTTTAGAAGCGATAAAATTTCCCCAGCCGGTTGTCTCTTTGGCAATTGAGCCTAAGACTCAGGCTGATCAGGACAAGCTATTTGATGCTTTGCGAAAACTGGCTGACGAGGACCCCTCATTTAAGATCAATTATAATAAAGAAACCGGCCAGAATATAATTTCCGGAATGGGCCAGTTGCACCTGGAAATAATGGTTGACCGGTTGATTCGCGAATTTAATGTTTTAGCTAAGATCGGAAAACCTCAGGTTGCCTATAAAGAAACCGTTACCCGTAAGGTTGAAGCCGTCGGTAAATTTATTCAGCAGACCGGCGGAAGAGGCCAATACGGGCACGTAGTGATTATTTTAGAACCCTTAAGCAAAGGACAGGGAATTGTTTTTGAATCAAAAATAAAATCCGGTGTTATCCCTAAGGAATACATTCCGGCAGTCAAAGAAGGCATTGAGGAGGCTGTAGAGAGTGGAATCTTAGGTGGATACCCGGTAGTGGATATAAAAGTAACTTTGATCGATGGCTCATACCATGATGTTGATTCTTCGGAGCTGAGTTTTAAAGTAGCTGCCGAATTGGCAATTAAAGAGGCCTTGCGCAAAGCCGGACCGGTGATCTTAGAACCGATAATGAGCTTGGAGGTGATAGTACCGGCTGAATATTCGAGCCAGGTTATCGGTGATCTGAATTCCCGCCGGGGCAAAATCTCCAGTATTAAGGAACGCAAGAACTTACGGATAGTCAGTGCCGACGTCCCGCTTTCAGAAGCTTTCAATTATGCTGACGCACTTAGGAACTTGACACAAGGCAGAGCCTCTTATACAATAGAACCTTCATATTATGAGAAGGTGCCTGACGAATTATTGGCAAAAATATTAGGTGTATAAAATAAGAGTGAATTAAGGAGGTGTGGAGATGGGAAAGGAAAAGTTTGTAAGGGCCAAACCCCATGTTAACATTGGAACTATCGGCCACGTAGATCATGGTAAAACTACGCTTACTTCAGCAATAACTAAAGTTCTCCAGGGAAAAGGGCTAGCTACTTTTATCAGTTATGATCAAGTAGCCAGGGCATCGGAAGCCCAAGGGCGCAGAGACGATACTAAAATTTTGACTATAGCGATTTCACACGTGGAATACGCAACTGAAAAACGTCACTATGCTCATATTGATTGTCCGGGGCATGCTGACTATATTAAAAATATGATCACCGGCGCTGCCCAGATGGATGGAGCGATCCTGGTGGTATCAGCTGTTGACGGACCAATGCCTCAAACTAGAGAGCACGTACTTTTGGCTCGGCAGGTAAACGTTCCGGCAATTGCGGTGTTTATTAATAAGGTCGATCTTATGGACGATATGGAATTAGTCGACCTGGTAGAAGAAGAAGTGAGAGATTTACTTGCTAAATATGAATTTCCCCGTAAGGAAACCCCGGTTATCAGAGGTTCAGCTACAAAAGCCATGCACTGCGGTTGCGGTAAGGATGATTGCCCGAATTGCAAATCTATTATTGATTTGATGAAAGCCATAGATGATTATATTCCTACTCCCAAAAGAGAGACAGAAAAACCTTTCCTTATGGCTATAGAAGATGTGTTTACTATTTCCGGCCGGGGAACAGTTGTTACTGGCAGAATCGAACGGGGAAAGGTTAAAGTTGGCGAAGAAGTTGAAATGGTAGGAATACACCCAGAGATTAAAAAGACTGTAGTTACCGGCGTGGAAATGTTCAGAAAACTTCTTGATGAAGGCCAAGCCGGAGACAACGTAGGCTTACTTTTACGGGGAGTTGAGAAGAATGACGTTGAACGGGGAATGGTTATGGCTAAAAGCGGCTCAATCACTCCTCACACTAAGTTTAAGACTAAAGTTTACGCCTTGAAGAAAGAGGAAGGCGGCAGGCATACTCCTTTTTTTTCCGGTTACCGGCCCCAATTTTATTTCCGCACCACTGATGTGACTGGAACCTGTAAATTGCCTGAGGGCGTTGAAATGGTTATGCCCGGCGATAACTTAGACGTAGAAATCACGCTGATTCAGCCGGTAGCCGCCGAGAAAGAATTAAGGTTTGCTATCCGTGAAGGCGGCCGAACCGTAGGAGCAGGAGTAATCACCGAGATTATCGAATAAATTTAACTATTATGCTTAAATTGCGAATAAAACTAAAAGCTTTTGACCACCGGATCCTTGATCAGTCAGCGCAGGATATTACTGAGGTGGCTTTGCGCACCGGAGCAAAGGTTAACGGGCCGATACCGATACCGACTAAGAAGAAGATCTACACCGTTAATCGTTCGACGAACATCGACAAGAAGTCGCGCGAGCAGTTTATGTTGGCGATTCACAAGAGGATCATTGATCTAGATAATCCTACCGCCAAGACCATAGATGCTTTACGAAAGTTGAACCTGCCGGCAGGAGTAAATGTAGCGATTAAGCAGGAAGTGTAAAACCGGGCTTTTATCACGAGAATGAGACGGATTACCACGAGTGGTTCGTGGTGTTCGATGTGATTCGTGAAAGGGCTTCGTTATTGACGAAGTGAATTTATGATCAGAGAGATTTACGGAAAAAAACTGGGGATGACTCAAAGTTTTGACGCTGAGGGCAATCTCTGTCCGGTGACCCTTCTTGAGGTTGAACCGGTATATTTGCTCCGGAAGATGAATTATCCGACTAAAAACAAAGTCCAGGTGGCTTGTTTTAAGCTGAGCGATAAAAAAAGCTTGAAAATAAAAAAGCCGCTGTCCGGATATTTTAAAAAGCTGGGTATCCCGGCTTACAAACTGTTAAGGGAAGTTACCGTTGAGCCAGGGGCAGATTTGGGTTTTCTTTCCTCTGAGGATAAAACCCAAGGGGTTCGTCAATTGGGGGTCGATATATTTAAAGAAGGCGATACAGTTGACGTTCGCTCAAAAACTAAAGGAAAGGGATTTGCCGGGGGAATGAAGCGGTATGGTTGGCGTGGTGGGCCACGAACTCACGGTTCAACTTCACATAGGCGTATTGGTTCAGCCGGGTCTTCGGCGTATCCTTCAAGGATAATCAAGGGTTTGCATATGCCCGGGCATATGGGTAATAAGTTCAGGACCACCAAGAATTTAACCGTGAAAAAAGTAGATAAAGACAGAAATCTTATTTTTATATCGGGCTGCGTTCCCGGGCCCAAGGGGACAGTAGTCTGCCTTAAAAAGGTAAATTAATTTTATGGCCACCGCTAAAAAAACAGCTCCTAAGAAGAAAGTGAAAAAGGCTCTTACGCCTAAACGAACTAAAAAAGCCAAATCGCCGAAGGTTGAAAGCGATAAGGCTTTAAGTTTAGGGGTTTTGAATATTGATGGCAAAAAGGTTTCCCAGTTTGATTTAGACCCGGAAGTCTTTGACGGTACGATCAATATGCAGCTGATGCATCAGGCAGTGGTGATCTATCAGGGAAATCAGCGGATGGGGTTAGCCTCAAGCAAGACCCGGGGTGATGTCTCCGGTGGTGGTAAAAAACCCTGGCGGCAGAAGGGAACCGGCCGGGCAAGGTTTGGTTCTTCGCGTAACCCGGTGTGGAGGGGCGGCGGAGTGGCTTTTGGCCCGAAACCGCATTCATTCTATAAAGATATGCCGAAAAAGATGAAAGCCCTGGCGCTTAAAAGTGCCCTGAATGCTAAATTAAGGGATGCCGAAATTATGGTTTTGGAAGAGGTGCCTTTAGTTTCCCACAAGACAAAGAAACTGGCCGAGATCATTAAAAAACTTAAACTTAATCAGGAAAAAGTACGCTTGGTGGTCAAGGATTTAGAAAATAACCTTAAGTTGGCGAGTAATAATTTGGCGAAATTAAAAGTTTCTCAAGCCCTTAATATTCCGACCATCGACGTTCTTGATTGTAAAAGATTAGTCATGACTAAGGATGCGCTTAAGACCGTAGAAGAGAGGATTAAAAAATGCCTGGCTTAAAAGGAGATTATTCGATAATCCGGTCACCGTTGATCACTGAAAAATCCAGCCGGGAGGTTATTTTTCGCAAATATTCTTTTTGGGTCGACCGGGAAGCCAATAAAATCGAGATAAAAAAAGCAGTAGAGTCAGTTTATAAGGTAAAAGTCAGCAAAGTGGCGACGATGATAGTCAAGGGTAAGACAAAAAGGGTCCGCTCTAACCAGCCGGGAAAAACTGCTTCCTGGAAAAAGGCGATTGTTACTTTGCGTGAGGGTTTTGAAATAAAGTTAATTTAGAGTTTAATTATGGGTGTAAAAAAATTCAGACCAATGCTTCCTTCCTTGCGGTTTAAGGCTATTTCGGATTTTGCCGAAATTACCCGCGATTATCCTGAAAAATCGCTCTTGGTCAGTTTGAAGAAATCCGGCGGGCGTAACAACCGCGGCCGGGTAACGTCCCGGCATCGCGGCGGCGGCAGCAAACAAAGATACCGGATAATCGATTATAAGCGTGATAAATTTGATCAATTGGCAGAAGTTTTAACTATTGAGTATGATCCTAATCGCAGCGCCCGGATCGCTCTGGTTGAATATTTCGATAAAGAACGCCGTTATATTATTTGGCCGGATAAATTAAAAGTCGGAGACAAAATAGTCAGTTCTTTTGACGAACAGGTGGATATAAAACCGGGTAATTCGATGAAGTTAAAACATATCCCGATGGGTACCTTTGTCCATAATTTGGAATTAATGCCTGGCCGGGGAGGAGTTTTGGTCCGCAGTGCCGGCAACTGGGCTCAGTTGATGGGTAAAGAAGGGGATATGGCGCAGTTGCGCATGCCTTCGGGTGAGATACGTCTTTTAAAAAGTGAATGTCGGGCAACTGTCGGCCAAATCGGCCTGATCGAACATTCTTCATTTGTCCACGGAAAGGCCGGCCGGGTACGCTGGCTGGGCCAGCGTCCCAAAGTCAGAGGTGTGGCTATGAATCCAGTAGACCATCCGCATGGAGGCGGTGAAGGTAAAGCCGGACAGGGTAATCCGCATCCGGTCACTCCCTGGGGTAAACCGACTAAAGGTTATAAGACCAGGAAACGCAAAAAATTCAGCAATAAATATATTGTAAAACGTAGAGCAAAAAAGAGGGTTAGATAATGAGCCGTTCCTTAAAAAAAGGCCCCTATATCGAGTTGAAGCTGTTAAAAAAAGCCCAGCTGGCAAAAAAATCCAACGATCGTAAGGCGATCAAAACCTGGTCGCGTAGTTCGATGATCGTTCCGGAGTTTGTCGGCCTTACTTTTGCGGTGCATGACGGGAAGAAACATGTGCCGGTTTTTGTCACTGAGTCGATGGTCGGTCACCGCCTGGGCGAGTTTGCCGCCACCCGGACTTTCCGCCAGCATGGAGGAATCAAAGCTAAGAAGGCAATCCAGAAGAAGTAGTTATTATGGTAGCAAAAGCAGAAGGAAAATATATTCGGATTTCGCCGACCAAAGTCAGGCTGGTCAGCATCCTGTTTAAAGGCAGGAATGCAAAACAGGCTTTGGTTGAGCTTAACCATTTTAATAAAAAGGCGGCTGGCCACTTAAAGAAAGTTCTTCACTCGGCCTTAGCCAATGCCAAAATCAAAGGTTATGACGAGGATAAGCTTTTTATATCCAAAATGATCGCTAATTCCGGGCCGACCCTTAAACGGTATCGGGCGGCTTCTTTTGGCCGGGCAACGCCGGTGAGAAAACGTACCTCGCATATTGTAGTAGAACTGGATAGCCCGGAAAAATTAGTCAAAAAAGGAAAAACAAAATAAGGTAAAATATGGGACAAAAAGTACACCCGTATATTTTAAGGATCGGTTTTGGTAAAGATTGGCTTTCCCGCTGGTTTTGTTTAAAAAAGAGCGAGTTTGCCGATTTTTTAGAAGAGGATTTGCGGATTCGCGATACGGTCAAGGATAATTACCCTAAAGGGACAATAGCTACGATAGTTATTGAAAGGGTGTCTCAGACGGTTGTCCGGATAAGGATTAAGACTTCTCGTCCGGGAGTAGTCATCGGCCGGCGTGGACAGGATATCGAGTTCCTTAAGCGGGAACTTGGCAATCTGACTAAAAAAGAGATCATCATTGACGTTGAGGAGGTCATTGAGCCAGCCTGCGACGCCCAATTGATTGCCGAATTGATCGGTTTCCAGCTGTTGAAACGGGTTAATTTTCGCCGGGCCATGAAGCGGGCCATACAACAGGCCACTTCTCTAGGTGCTGAAGGCATAAAAATACGTTGTTCCGGACGCCTGGGCGGAGCGGAAATCGCTCGTCAGGAAACCTACAAACACGGGAAGGTTCCCTTGCAGACATTCAGGGCGGATATTGATTACGGATTTTCAGTAGCTAAGACCACTTATGGAACGATCGGGGTCAAGGTCTGGGTGTATAAAGGTATAAAGAATCTAGGAAGTTATTTAATTAATCCGGCTGATCAAAACCCGGAAAACAACGGTTAAAAAATGTTAATTCCCAAAAGGGTAAAATATCGTAAATCTCAACGGGGAAGGCTTAAAGGCCTGGCAGTTTCCGGTTCAACGGTTGCTTTTGGCGAATACGGAATAAAGGCTTTGGAGTCGCACTGGCTTAAAAATAATCAGATTGAGACAGTCAGGATAATCCTTACTCGAAGGTTGCGCCGGGGAGGTAAGCTTTGGATACGGGTATTTCCCGATAAACCGATAACTAAAAAACCGGCCGAGTCAAGGCAGGGTAAAGGTAAGGGTGAAGTGGAAGGCTGGGTGGCAGTGATTCGGCGAGGAACGGTAGTTTTTGAATTAGGCGGTATCCCCGAAGATTATGCCAGGGAGTCTTTCCGGTTGGTGGCTTATAAGCTTCCGTTTAAAACCATGTTTGTTACTAGGAAAAGATGAAGTTAAAAGATTTACAGGGGCTATCCAAGGAAGAACTTAAAACTAAGCTTAATGAGCTAGATAAACAGCTTATGGAATTGGGGTTTAAGCGCCGCAGCGGGGTTGAAAAACCCCATCGTTTCAAGCAGCTTAAAAAAGATATTGCCCGTATTCATACGGTTATTAATCAGAGAACAAGGAGCTAATTGTGAGTAAAGCAAGGATTTTTCAAGGGGTGGTCACAGCCGACAAGAGCGACAAAACCATAACCGTATTGGTCAAGGATAGGGTGGCTCATCAGGTTTATGGAAGCCCGCGTTCGCGCCGGAAAAAATACAAGGCTCACGATGAAACTAATCAGGCAAAAATCGGCGATCAGGTGAGGATAGTCGAATCACGGCCATATTCAAAGGATAAACATTTCAGGTTATTGGAGATTATAAAATGATCTATGTTCGTTCGCGGCTGGATGTAGCAGATAATAGCGGAGCTAAGAAAGTAGGTTTTATCGGAGTTATCGGTAAAAAAAATAAAGACCATGCTGATATCGGAGATGTGATTTCAGCCAGCGTCAAAGAAGCGATTCCTAATGGTACGGTAAAAAAAGGCGAAGTAGTGCGGGCAGTGGTTGTACGGACTCATTTTCCGATTAAGCGCAAAGACGGCTTAGCGGTCAGGTTTGACCGTAATGCCTGCGTGATTATCGATAAACAGGGTAACCCCAGAGCTACCCGAGTCTTTGGCCCGGTGGCCCGCGAATTAAGACACCGGTTCAGCAAGATTTTGTCTTTAGCTCCCGAGGTCATATAAATGAGCTTAGGCATAAAAAAAGGCGATAAGGTCATGGTGATGTCCGGTAAGGACAAAGGCAAAAGTGGCAAGGTCTTGACGGTTGACCTTACCGATAAAAGGGTTATTGTCGAAGGCATCAATATAATGAAAAAACATATCCGTCGGCGTTCGGAAGCCGAGCAGGGCGGCCTGCGGGAAGTTCCGGTGGCGATAAACGTTTCAAAAGTATTACTGTTTTGCTCAAGCTGCGCCCGGGGGGTAAGATTTTCAGTAAAAATCTCCGACGATAAAACTAAAGTGAGAATTTGTAAAAAATGTCAGAAGCTGATTTAAAACCAATGAAAGAAGCCAAGGAAAAAAACCTTCCGCGTTATCTTGAGCTCTATCGTAATCAGATAGTCTCAAAGTTACGCCAGAAACACGGCTACAAGAATGACTTAGCCGTGCCGCGCCTGATCAAGATCGTGGTGAATATGGGGGTGGGTCAGGCAACCCAGGATGCTAAAATTATTGAGCAGTGCGCCGAGGAGCTGGGCGTGATCACCGGCCAGAAACCCAAGATTTGTCGTTCGCGTAAACCGATCTCAAATTTTAAACTAAAAGAAGGCGTTCCGATCGGCTGTTGCGTAACCTTAAGGCGGGCGATGATGTATGAGTTTTTGGATCGTTTTATCACTGTGGCTTCGCCGCGGATCCGTGACTTTCGGGGTTTTCCGGCAAATTCTTTTGACGGAAGGGGAAATTATACCTTTGGGCTTTCTGAACAGAACATTTTTCCCGAAATCAACCTGGATAAAATAGCCAGGACCCAAGGCATGAATATCACTATCAATACCAGCGCCAAGACCGATCAGGAAGCCAGGGATCTTCTTGACTCGTTTGGATTTCCTTTTCGCAAACAAAATATTTAAAAACGGAGACAGTAGTGGCTAGCACATCTAAAATCGAAAAATGGAAAAGGGAGAAAATCAAAGTAAAATTTTCCACCCGTCGTCATAACCGCTGCCGTTGTTGCGGCCGGCCGCGTGGATACATGCGGGATTTTGAGCTTTGCCGGATTTGTTTTCGGGAGTTGGCTTGGCAGGGTTTGATTCCCGGCGTTAAGAAAGCCAGTTGGTAAAAATTAAAAAACGGAGCCGATAATGAGCAGAACCGATACTATAAGCGATGCCTTTACCGTAATCAGAAATGCTTCCCGGGCTAAGCAGGAAGAAACTTATATTCCTTATTCTAATTCTTTGGTTAAAATCTGTGATATCTTAAAAAGGGAAGGTTACCTGGAAAATTTCAAGGAAGTAGATTTAGAAGGTTTTCGAAAGATCAAAGTTTACCTTAAATATCAGAACAAAAAAGGAATTATCGGCCAGATTAAGAAAATTTCCAAACCGGGAAGGCGGATCTATGTAAAACGCGACGCTGTCCCCAGGGCTTTGAATGGTTACGGAGTAACTATAGTTTCCACGCCCGAAGGCATGTTTACTGATAAAGAAGCCAGAGAAAAGGGTTTGGGCGGTGAAGTCATCGGGATGGTCTGGTAAAGGTTTAATTATGTCAAGAATAGGCCAAAAAATATTAGAAATACCAAAAGGGGTTAAGGTGGTTTTTGAGTCTGGCCGCTGTATCGTTGAAGCGGCTAAAAATAAATTAGAGTTGAATATTCCGCAAGGAATCAACCTGGAAATAACCGCAGATTCCTTAACCGTCAAACGGGCGAACGATTCAAAAGCACTGAAGTCTTTGCATGGGACGATACGGATGCTGATCAACAACATGATTGAAGGGGTGACTAAAGGGTATAGGCGGGAGCTGGATATAATCGGCGTCGGCTACAAAGCCCAGATGAAGGAGAAAAATCTCCTGCTGAACGTGGGATATTCGCATCCGGTGGAGATGGAAGTCCCCGAAGGTTTGAAAGTCACCTGTTCGGGAAATAATATGATCATCGTAGAAGGTATCGATAAACAAAAAGTCGGTGAGTTTACCGCTAACGTACGTCGAGTCTTTCCGCCGGAGCCTTACAAGGGGAAAGGTATCCGCTACCGCGGTGAAGAAGTACGAAAAAAACTTGGGAAAGCTTTAGCTAAACAATAAGATGAAAAAGATTTCCAGATTTCGTAGGCACAAAAGGATTACTAAGAAGATGAAAGGTACAGCCCAAACACCGCGGCTGGTTGTATTTAGAAGTAAAAAACATATTTATGCCCAAGTTATTGATGACGGCCAGCATAAGGTGATTACCGGCTGTTCTACTTTGGGCAAGGATTTTAAGGATAAAAAAATCAGCTCGGCTAACAAGGAAGCGGCTAAGGAGCTAGGAAAACTAATAGCTGCCCAGGCACTCAAATTGGGGGTCAAGGCTGTGGCTTTTGACCGCAGCGGCTATAAATATCATGGCCGGGTTGAAAACTTGGCCCAGGGAGCTCGGGAAGGAGGGTTAAAGTTTTGAACCAAGATACCAATAAAAAAGATATACCTAAAGGGATGGTAACGGCGGGTTTTTCTCCCGACAAAAGGAGAGGCCAGGGTCCGCGCCGAAGGGATCAATCTCGCCGCGGGGACAGCGACAGCGCTTTTATTGAAAAAGTCCTTTTTATCAACCGGACCACCAAGGTTACCAAAGGTGGTAAAAATATGGGGTTTTCGGCTTTAGTGGTGGTCGGAGACGGCACCGGCAGCGCTGGTTTTGCTTTGGGCAAGGCCAATGAAGTGGCCGATGCAATACGTAAAGGCATCAGTAAAGCTAAAAAAACTATTCGGCCGATTAAAAAGAAAGGAACAACCATACCGCATCGAATCGTCGGTTGTTTCGGCGCAGTCCAGATGCTGCTTAAGCCAGCGGCTGAAGGAACCGGAGTTATCGCTTCTTCACCGGTAAGAGCAATATGCGAATGTGCCGGTATAAAAGATATTTTGACTAAAAATTTGGGCAATTCAACTAACCAGATAAATGTAGTTAAAGCGACTTTCCAGGGGCTTGCGAATTTAAAAGGATAACTTATGAATTTATCAGACTTAAGAGTAAAAGTAAAAAACAAGAAGCCGCACCGGCTTGGCCGGGGAACCGGTTCCGGCAGCGGCAAAACTTCCGGGCGTGGCCATAAAGGTGCCGGCCAGCGTAAAGGCAAGGTACTTCCCTACATCGGTTTTCGCGGCGGAAATCTGCCGTTTGCCCGCACTTTACCCAAAAGAGGATTTACCGCGCTGCGGCCGAAAGAATATCAATTAGTGAATTTATGCGATATTCAGAAAAGGGCAGGCTCAGTTGAAGAGATCACTCCGGAAGTTTTAGAGAAGTTGAACCTGATCAAGGATAATGACCGGCCGGTTAAAATATTAGCTAAATTTGGCAATGAATTTAAAAAGAAAGCTAAAATCAAAGCCGATGCTTTTTCAGCCAAGGCTAAAGAGCTTATCGAATCTCAAGGAGGAGTCGCTGAGTGTTTAAATCGATAAGCAACGTTTTCAAGATTGAAGAGCTTAGAAAAAAGATTGCTATTACTTTGTCTTTATTAGTGGTTTACCGGGCCGGGTGCTTTATTCCCACTGCCGGGGTAGATACCGCAGCTTTAAGCCAGTTTTTTGACATGATCGCTAAGACTCAAGGCCAGACTATTCTCAGTATGGTCAATTTGTTTACCGGCGGAGCTCTTACCCGTCTAAGCATTTTTGCTTTAGGGATTATGCCTTACATTTCAGCTTCGATCATTATGCAGCTTTTGGTCAACATCATCCCGGTCCTGGAGCGTTTAGCCAAGGAAGGTAAAGCCGGTTATGAAAAAATCAACCAGTATACCCGTTATTTGACTTTTGTCCTTTGCGGTGTTCAAGGGTTGTTTCTTTCGCTTTGGCTTTCTAATCCCAATAATTTTAAAGGTATTTCTATTGTACCCAATCCCGGGATTCTGTTTACTTTTACTACCATCGCCACTCTTACCGCTGGAACAGTTTTTATTATGTGGCTGGGTGAACAGATCCAAGAGCGGGGAATCGGCAACGGCATATCAATAATTATCACCGCCAGTATTATTTCCCGTATTCCCTCATCGATCAATCAGTTATGGATTCTTTATTCGCCGTTTGATATTGCTAAGCGTCAGATTTCCACTCCGGTCATCGTCACTTTAGCCGTAGTCTGGTTTTTGACCATTGCCGCAGTAGTTCTGTTTACCCAGGCTCAACGCCGGATCCCTATTCAGTACGGCAAACGGATCATCGGCCGCAAGGTCTATGGAGGAGCCACACAGTATTTGCCGATAAAGGTAGACATGTCAGGAGTTATCGCCATAATTTTTGCCTCAAGCGTTTTAGCTTTTCCGGCGACCCTAAGTATGTTTTTGCCTAAATCAGTCAGGTTTTTTTCTTTTTTACAAGGCATATTTCAGCAAAGAGGTCTTTGGTATAATTTTATTTATGTCGGGCTGATCATGTTTTTTATGTATTTTTATACGGCCATGGTGTTTAACCCTTTGGAATTAGCCAACAATTTGAAACGTAACGGCGGCTTTATTCCCGGGATCAGGCCAGGGACTCCCACCGCTCAATATATTGATTTTGTGACTACCCGGATTGTTTTTATCGGTGCATTATATATCGCTATGATTGCAATTTTTCCCAATTTGATCATGTATCTGTTTAGAGTTCCTTCTTATGGTCTAGCTTCGCTGTTTGGCGGGACCACGCTTTTGATCATGGTCGGTGTGGTTTTAGATACGATGAAACAGATCGAAGGCCAGCTGCTGATACGCCACTATGACGGTTTTATTAAAGGCGGCAGCTTAAAGGGGAGAAGATGAATTTAGTTTTATTCGGAGCCCCGGGGTCAGGAAAAGGAACTCAGGCGATAATCCTGAGCGAGAGATTTAATCTGATCCGAATATCTTTGGGGGATATATTACGCAGTGAAGTCAAGGAAAATAGCCCGCTGGGCCAGGAGGTCAAAGGGTATATGGAGAAGGGGCTTCTGGTATCTGATGAACTGGTAGCCAGAGTCATCGAAAGTCATGTTAAATCCGGCGGTTTTATCCTTGATGGATATCCGCGCAATCTCACCCAAGCTAAAACTTTAGCTGAAATTTTAAAAAAACACAATATTGACATTGACCGGTTTATCTACCTTGAGGCTAACCGGGATACGGTCATCGAGCGTCTTTCTAAAAGAATAGTTTGTAAATCCTGCGGCGCCAATTACCATTTGAAAAATATGCCGCCTAAGGAAGAAGGCTTTTGTGATCTTTGCGGCGGCGATCTTACCCAGCGTAAGGACGATACCCCTGAGGTTATTCTCAGGCGTTGGGAAGTGTTTTTGAAGGAAAGCGCTCAATTGATAGATTTTTACCAGAAACAAGGAAAGCTTTTTAAACTTGACGGCAACGCTGACAAGGATGAGGTCTTTGAAAAGATAAAATTAGAAGTGAGATGAACGAACCGTTAACTTTTGAGGAGATGACTTTGATGCGTAAATCCGGCAAAGTCGCCTCGAAGATACTTAAGAGTTTAGGTTTTTTTATCAGACCCGGGCGGACCACTAAGGATATCGAGGTTTTCTTTGAGCGAGA
This sequence comes from Candidatus Omnitrophota bacterium, assembly GCA_018826075.1. GTDB lineage: Bacteria > Omnitrophota > Gorgyraeia > Duberdicusellales > 4484-171 > JAHKAJ01. The sequence goes on along the minus strand of JAHKAJ010000024.1, from coordinate 181,917 downwards.
ACTCGAGAAATATCCGGGCATGGAGCCGGCCTTTAAAGGTTTTATGGGCTATCCGGCTTCGCTTTGCGTTTCGGTCAACGAAGAGGTAATACACGGTATACCTTCCGGACGAAAGATCTCAAACGGTGACCTGGTTAGTATTGACCTGGGCATAAAATACAAAGGGTTGTTTGTGGACACGGCCCGTACTTATCTGGTTGGTAAGGCCAGCCCTTTAGCGCGCAAATTAGCGCGGGTTACTTTGAAATCGTTAGTTGCCGGTATCAGCCGGCTTAAACCGGGAAATCATTTGGGCGATGTGAGTTCAGCCGTGCAAAAAACGGTTGAAGATAACGGATTCTCGGTTATCCGACGTTTCGTCGGCCATGGGATTGGACGGGCTTTACATGTTCCGCCGGAGGTGCCTAACTTCGGCGAGAAAAATTCCGGCCCGAAATTAGCCAGCGGTTTTGCAATTGCCGTTGAACCGATGGTTTCAGCTGGTAGTTACGAGGTGGAAATTTTAGACGACGGCTGGACAGCCAGGACCGAAGATAATTCCTTAGCGGCTCATTTTGAACATACGGTGGCGATAACCGACCGGGGGCCTTGGATACTTACGAAATAGATTATGGCTAAAGAAGATTTAATAGAGGTCGAGGGAGAAATAGCTGAAACTTTACCTAATGCCATGTTTCGGGTTAAACTTGAAAACGGGCATATTGTTTTGGCGCATGTTTCGGGAAAAATGCGGATGCATTTCATCAGGATCCTTCCCGGCGACAAGGTAAAAGTGGAACTTTCTCCTTATGATTTGGCACGCGGCCGGATCACTTACCGGCACAAATAGGCGGAGTTAAGATGAAAGTCAGAGCATCAATAAAGAAGATTTGTGATAAGTGTAAAATAATCAGGCGTAAAAGAGTGGTTAGGGTTATTTGTAAGAACCCTAAGCACAAACAGCGCCAAGGATAGAGGAGGTATAATGCCAAGAATTTTTGGTGTAGATATTCCGAAAAATAAAAAAATCAAGATTTCCTTGCGTTATGTTTACGGAATCGGCCCGGTCAGAGCCCTGGAGATTTTGAATAAGGTAAAGATAGATCCGGAAAAACGGGCTTCGGAATTAAGCGATGAAGAGATTTCCCAGATCGCAACTTATGTCCAGGCTAATTATCGGATCGAGGGTGAGTTACGCCGGGAAATCGCCCAGAATATCCGCCGGCTTATCGATATTAATTCTTATCGAGGCTCGCGGCATAAAAAAGGATTACCGGTACGCGGCCAGAGGACAAAATGTAATGCCCGTACCCGCAAGGGCCCGCGGCCTCGGGTAGGCGGAATCAAAGCTTAAGGAGCATAAATGGCAAAAAGTAAACGTAAAGAGAAAAAGAAAAAACTTCAGCTAGTATCAACTATCGGAGTAGCACACATCAAAGCTACATTTAATAATACCATAATTTCGATCAGCGATATGAAAGGTAACGTTTTAGCCTGGTGTTCTGCCGGAAAAGTCGGGTTTAAGGGCGCAAAAAAATCTACACCTTATGCTGCCCAGGTTGCTTCGATGCAGGTTGCCCGGGAAGCCAGAGATATGGGGTTGCGTGAACTGGAAGTGTTGGTAAAAGGCCCTGGTCCCGGCCGGGAATCAGCTATTCGGTCTTTACAGGCTGCCGGCCTAAGCGTTAAAAGAATAAAAGATATTACACCGGTGCCGCATAACGGCTGCCGCCCTAAGAAAAAACGCCGGGTTTAGAATAACCATAAGGAGATAAGAGGATGGGAAGATATTTAGAAGCAAAGTGCCGATTGTGCCGAAGAGCGGATATGAAATTGTTTTTAAAGGGCCCGCGCTGCATTACCGAGAAGTGTTCGTATGCTAAGCGGCCGACTCCGCCGGGAATGCACCACAATCAGCGAAAACCAAAATCAAGCTATTATGCTTTGCAGTTAAGGGAAAAACAAAAAGTAAAGCAGATCTACGGTATGCTTGAGAGGCAGTTCGCACGATTTTTTCGCCTGGCCAGTAAGTCTAAAGGGGCTACCGGAAGAGTTTTGATCCAGCTTCTGGAGCGGCGGATCGATAATGTTATTTTCCGTTCCTTGTTTGCTCTTTCGCGTAACCAGGCCCGGCAGATCGTCCGGCACGGTTTTGTATTTATCGGCGGAAAACGAGCTGATATCCCTTCTTATATTGTTCGTGAAGGGGAGACCATTGAGATAAAAGCCAAAGACAGCATCAAACAGGGCATTAGAGATAATCACGAGATCAGCGCTAAAGAGCGCAGCAGCCCGGTTTGGATTCAAGTAGACAAGGATAATCTTTCGATAAAGATCGTGCGGCTTCCTGAAAAAGAAGACCTAGCCGTTTCGATCAACGAACAGTTGATCGTTGAATTGTATTCAAAGTAAAATTTAGGGGGTAAAAAGATGGGGATAACCTGGAGGGATTTCCAATTTCCAAAACGAGTAATAGTCGAACAAGAAAGTTACAGTCCGACTTACGGAAAAATTATCGCTGAACCTCTGGAAAGGGGTTACGGTGTAACCTTGGGCAATGCTCTTCGCCGGGTCCTGCTTTCTTCAATAGAAGGCACAGCAGTTACTTCGATAAAGATCGAAGGCGTGGCTCATGAATTTTCAAGCATCGAGGGAGTTTTTGAAGACATACCGGAAATCATCCTCAACATTAAAAATCTGGTTTTACGGTCGTACTCGCGCACTCCCAAAAAAATCTACATCAAAGCTGAAGGTGAAAAGAAGGTTACCGCAAAAGACGTAGTCACTAACGAGACTATCGAGGTGATTAACCCAGATCTGCATATTGCCACTTTGACTTCAAAAAAGTCCAAGCTGGAAATCGAAATGGAAGTCGGACGGGGCCGGGGATTTGTTCCGGCAGAGATAAATAAACGTGAAGGCATGCCGTTAGGGGTGATACCGATAGATTCGATTTTTACCCCGGTTAAACGAGTGGCCTTTAAGGTTGAGAATACCCGGGTCGGCAAACGCACTGATTACGATAAGCTGATCCTGGATATATTTACTAATGCCAGTATTGAGCCCAAAGAAGCTTTGATTTACGCTGCCAAAGTAATGAGCAAGCATTTAGAGCTTTTCTTTACTTTGGGAGAGCTTCCCGAGGATGATTTTGAAGAACTTACCCCTGAAGAAGCGGCTCTTTATGAAAAGCTTAAAATTCCGGTTTCCGAACTGGAGTTATCAGTGCGCAGCGCTAACTGCTTGAGAGAGGCTAATATCAAAACCTTGGCTGACTTGGTGGAGAAGACCGAACCGGAAATACTTTCCTATCGTAATTTCGGTAAAAAATCGCTTAATGAAGTCGGGGCTTTACTTAAAACCATGGGTATATCTTTCGGAATGAAGATCGACCGGAATAAACTTACGGGTTCAAAATGAGGCACCTAAAAAAAAGCGAAAAATTTTCTCGTTCCCGGAACCAAAGGCTGGCTTTGATAAAATCCTTGCTGCGGGCCGTGTTTATTAACGAACGGATCATTACTACGACTTCCCGGGCCAAATATTTACGCGCCGAAGTTGATAAACTGATCACTAAAGCCAAGGCTAATGATTTGGCTTCCCGCCGTCTGGTTTATAAAAAATTAGGCGATCATTTATTGGTTAAACGGATTTTCGAAGTAGTTGCGCCGCGGTTTAAGGCCATATCCGGAGGCTATACCCGGATCGCCCAGCTTGCGGTACGCAAGGGCGATGGAGCTCCACTTTCGCTTTTGGAGTTGACTAAACTCGAGCCTAAAAAGAAAACTTCTAAAACTAAACAGGCCAAGGCAAAAACCGCTGAAAGCACAGCCGTGGTTTCCCCGGAGAAGAAAACCGAACAGCCGAAGAAAGGCTTGATTTCCGGAGTGCGCAAGATTTTCAAAAAAGAACGCGATACTTCGAAGTAAATCTTAAATCGTTACTGTATTATTTAAGATGATTAATCCTCAAGTAACAGCTTTAAATAAGTCCGCTACTTTAAAGATAACCGCTTTAACTAAAAAACTTATAGCTGAAGGTAAAGATGTGGTAAATTTTGCCGCCGGGGAACCGGATTTTGACACCCCGGAATTCATTAAAGACCAGGCCCGCCAGGCCTTAGCCTCTGGCCTTACCAAATACACTCCTTCCTGCGGAATACCGGCTCTCCGGGAAGCTATTGCCGCTAAATTGCGGACTGAAAATAATATTCCGGCCCAAGCCCAGAACGTCATCGTTACTTCCGGAGCAAAATATGCGATTTATGTAGCTTTGCTTACGCTGGTTCAAAGCGGCGATGAAGTGATTATCCCTTCGCCTTATTGGGTAAGTTATCCGGAAATGGTCCAGCTTTGCGGAGCAAAACCTAAATTTCTTAAAGGCTTAAAAGAAGACGATTTCAAAATCACTCCCGCCAGCTTAGCCAAAGCAATAACTGCTAAAACTAAAGTTTTGATTCTTAATTATCCTAATAATCCTACCGGCCTTACTTTTTCCCGAAAAGAGTTGGAAGAGATCTATCAGGTGGTCAAGGATAGGGATATTTTTGTTATCAGCGACGAGATCTATGAAGTATTATCTTATGATTCGCTTGAGCATACCAGTTTTGCTTCATTGGCCGATGCTGCCAAAAAGACTATAACCATTAATGGTTTTTCAAAAACTTTTTCGATGACCGGATGGCGGCTGGGATATTTATCGGCCCCTGATGAGGTTTCTGAACAAGCTTCCAAAATAATTGATCATACTACTTCCTGTGCTTGTTCGATATCTCAGAACGCCGCTTTTAGCGCTTTTAAGGACCAGCAGTGGCCGAAAAAAGTGCAGGCAATATTTCAGGAGCGCCGCGATATCATCTGGAAGGGGTTAAAGGAATGCCCGGAGCTCGATCCGATAAAACCCCAGGGGACGTTTTATCTTTTTTGTGACATCAGCTCGACCGGCCTTAATGCCTCTGATTTCGCCACCCAAATTTTAGAGAAGCATTTAGTTTCCTGCATCCCGGCCGACTCTTTCGGTATCTCCGGTTTTGTGAGGATGAGTTTCGCCACCAGCAATCAACAGATCAGTAAAGGTATAGAACGGATAAAGGTTTTTTTAACTGAGCTTGGCAAGTAAATGGCTAAAACCATAATTGAAAAAATACTTACCCGGCACGCCGGCCGTTCGCTGGCCAGCGGCGATGTCGGTATTTGCCGGTTGGATTTTTGTTTTTCTCAGGACGGCACCAGCGCTTTAGTCGTCGACAGTATCACTAAGTTTCAACGACCGGTCATCCGGCCTAAAAAATATGCGATGTTTATCGACCATTCCAGCCCTTCACCCAGCTTAGGGGTATCACAGGTCCATTCAAAAATGCGCAATTTTTCCAAAGCCAACAAAAATCTATTTTTTGATGTCGGCTGCGGTATTTCGCATCAACTGGTGATCGAAGAGGGGTTTGTTTATCCCGGCGCCCTTATCCTGGGGGCTGATTCACATACTTCAACCGCCGGAGCTTTGGGCGCGGCAGCTTTTGGCATGGGGTCAACCGATCTGGCGGTAGCTCTGACTACTGGAAAGAATTGGTTTAAAGTCCCCCAAACTTTAAAGATTATCGTCAAGGGAAAACTTCCTAAAGGTGTTTACAGTAAAGATGTTATCCTGTATATTATTCATAAGCTGGGTTCGAACGGCGCTACCTATAAGGCAGTGGAATTTTCCGGTGAAGCCATTAATAAAATGTCGATCGACGCCCGCTTGACAGTCACTAATATGACTATTGAATTCGGGGCCAAGTGCGGCATAATCGCTCCCGATAAAAAAGTCGGCAGTTATCTTAAGGGTTTAGGCCTGAAAAAATATCAAGACGTCTATCCTGATAAGGACTGTAAGTATGAAAAGGTGATCGAGTTTGATGTTTCTAAAATGTCACCTTATGTTGCTAAGCCGCATAGTGTTGATAACGGCTCAACCGCTGAAAGCCTGGGCAAGGTCAAGATCGACCAGGCTTTTCTGGGTACTTGTACCAACGGCCGGTTAGAGGATTTAGAGATCGCCGCTAAAATCATCAAGGGGCATAAAGTAGCCTCAGGAGTAAAACTACTGGTTGCACCGGCTTCCCAGAGGATATTTTTAGCAGCTTTGAAGAAAGGGATTTTGCGGGTGTTTATCGAATCCGGGGCGATTATTTTACCGGCTGGCTGCGGGCCTTGCGTGGGTACTCACCAGGGAGTTCCGGCTGATCAGGAAGTGGTTATCTCAACGGCAAACCGCAATTTTAAGGGAAGAATGGGCAATCCCAATAGTTTTATTTACTTAGCTTCACCGGCTACGGTAGTAGCTTCGGCGATTTCCGGAAAAATTACTGATCCACGAAAGTTTATAAAAGGAGGTTCAAGATGAACGATATAAATACACTTCTCAAATTGGCTCAGGAAAGTAAAGCCAGCGATTTACATCTTACCGTAAGTAATCCTCCGATCTTACGTATAGACGGAAAGCTTTGCATTACTGATTTTCCGTCGCTTAATCGTGAAGAAGCCAAAGACCTGGTCTATAGCATGTTGAACAATGAGCAAAAGTCGATGTTTGAACGGGACCGGGAATTGGATTTTTCCTTTGCTTTGCCGAAAATGGACCGTTTCCGGGTGAATGTCCATATCCAGAAAGGAAATGTTGAAGCGGCTTTGCGCCGGGTGCCGATGATTATCCCTTCAATTAAGGATTTGGGGCTGCCGGATGTAGTGTATGATTTTCTTAAACGGCCTAATGGTTTAGTCCTGGTAACCGGGCCGACCGGAACTGGAAAAAGTACCACTTTAGCCTCAATGATCGACTATATCAATAATGAGCGGGAAGAGATGGTTATTTGCATCGAAGACCCTATCGAGTTTATTTACACCAATAAAAAAAGCATCATCAAACAGCGGGAAGTTTATTCTGATACCCATTCGTTTCCCGAAGCCTTAAAGCGGATTCTGCGTCAGGATCCGGACGTAATAGTGGTCGGAGAAATGCGTGACTTGGATACTATTTCTACCACGCTTACTGCCGCTGAAACCGGGCATTTGGTCTTAGCTACTTTGCATACTCCTGATGCTCCTCAAACCGTCCAAAGGATTATCGATGTTTTTCCACCGCATCAACAGCGTCAGGTTACTGTTCAGCTGGCTGAATGCTTGCAGGGAGTTTTATCCCAAGTTCTGCTTCCCCGGGCTGACGGCGAAGGAAGGGTTTTGGCCACTGAGGTCATGGTTTCTACTCCGGGTATTCGCAATCTTATCCGGGAAAATGACATTGCCCAAATCCCTTCGTTGCTTCAAATGGGTGGCCAATACGGCATGCACACCATGGACAAATACCTTAAAGGCCTCTACAAAAAGAAAATTATCACTAAGGAAACTGCTTTACGTAAAGTCAAGAATATGGCTGAGTTTGAAAGCCTTTAAATTACACGTTACTGTAGGGGCGAGGCTTGCCTCGCCCGAAATACGAGGTATTAGTGATTATTGAGGGTAAAGTTTTTAAGTTTAGCGACAATATTAATACCGACTGGATAATCTCCGGGCGTTACAAATTCGCGATTACCGACATGAAGAAACTGGCTGAATATCTATTTGAGGATATTCGTCCGGGTTTTTTTAAGGAACTCACTCCCGGGGAATCAATAATCGCGGCCGGAGCCAATTTTGGCATGGGTTCTTCGCGGGAACAGGCTCCCTGGGTGATAAAAGAGGCCGGTATCGTTTGTGTGGTTGCTAAAAGTTTTGCCCGGATTTTTTACCGCAATGCCTTTAATATCGGCTTATCCCTGGTTGAGGCGAATACTGATAACTTGCAGGAAGCAGACCGGATAACTATTGATTTTGATAAAGGCCGGATCACCGATACGACTAACAGTACCCAGGTCGAGTTTAACCCCTGGGATAATTTTCGCAAAGAACTGGTTGGTTGCGGAGGTATTTTGAACTATCTCAAAAAACACAAAGGATTTGATGAGTTATAAAGTTACTTTGATCCCTGGCGATGGTATTGGCCCAGAGGTGACTGATGCTGCTTTGATCTGTATTGATGCTTTGGGGGTAGCTATTGATTGGGAAAAGAAAGATGCCGGTGAGTGCGCTTTAAACAAATACGGCCAGTTGCTTCCAGAAGACACTTTAGCTTCAATCGAAAGAAACAAAGTTGCTCTTAAAGGCCCGATTACTACTCCGGTCGGCAAGGGATTTCGTTCGGTAAATGTGGCTATCCGGCAGCATTTTGACCTCTATGTCTGTCTTAGGCCGGTTAAATCTCTTCAAAATCCGCAGGCCCTGCATAAGGATGTCGATATTATAATCATGAGAGAGAATACCGAGGATCTGTACGCCGGAGTTGAATTTGCCGCGCAAAGCAAGGAAGCTGCCGAGGTGATCAAAACAATAAATTCGCAGTCTGATAGAAAAGTGCGCCCGGACAGCGCGATCTCAATAAAACCGATATCAGCTTTTGGTTCACGAAGGATCGCCGAGTTTGCCTTGAATTACGCCGTAAAGCATAAGCGAAAAAAAGTGACTTGTGTGCATAAAGCCAATATCATGAAATATACCGACGGCCTGTTTTTGGATACTTTTTATGAAGTGGCTGAAAAATTCAAGGGAAAGCTCGACTACAATGATGTAATAGTCGACAATCTTTCGATGCAGTTAGTCCGGGTTCCTAAAAATTTTGACATTTTAGTGCTGCCCAATCTTTACGGCGATATAATGTCGGATTTAGGAGCTGGTTTGATCGGCGGTTTAGGTCTAGCTGCCGGAGCAAATATCGGTGAAAAAATAGCGGTTTTCGAACCGACTCACGGAAGCGCTCCTAAATATACCGGTAAAAATAAAGTCAACCCGATGGCCACGATCTTGTCAGCTGCCCTGATGCTTGATTATCTGGGCGAAACTAAAAAAGCCGAGATCTTGACCCGAGCGGTTTCCGATGTGGTTGGCGAAGGCAAGGATGTCACCTATGATCTAAAGCCGCATCGTGATGATCCGACTGCCGTGGGAACCAAGGAAACTGCTTTGGCAGTTGCCCACAGGATAAAGGAGTTGCTTTAAATTTTAAGCCTATGATCAATAAAATTTCGATAATCGGTGCCGGAGGAGTTGGCTCTAGTTTAGGGGCTATGCTGCTTAACCAGCTGTCATTCAATGAGTTAGTATTCATAGATATCGATCAGGATTTGGCCGCCGGCTTGTGTTTGGATTTAGAAGATTGCCGGGGAGCATTTAAATTCGGGACTAAGATCTCCGGCAGTAGCGATTTTTCGGCAATCAAAGATTCTGACCTGGTGGTTATCACTGCCGGGTTTGCCCGCCAAAAGGGGATGAGCCGTCAGGATCTGTTAAAGATGAATTCGGGTGTGGTCAGGGATGTAGCCGCTAAGGTCAAGAAAAATTCCGGCTCGGCAATAATCATCGTAGTTACCAACCCCCTGGATCTTATCACTTACCTGGTAGCCAGTGAATTTGGTTTTGACCGCCGAAAAGTCATCGGCATGGGTTCGTCTTTAGACACTAACCGCCTGTTCAATATTCTTTACAACTTGACCGGAGTCGCGGTGTCATCGATGAGTGGTTTTGTCTATGGAGCTCATAGCCCTGATATGATCGTTGAGCCCCAACGGGTAAGTTTAGCTACCAAAGAGCTTGGTTCGGTTTTAGATGAAAATAATCTTAAAGCCGTCCAGGAGAGGGTCAAACAACGGGGAGCTGAAATAGTCGGGTTTCTAAAGAAGGGCAGCGCCCGCTTTGGGCCGGCAGCTGCCTGCTTAAAATTGATCGAGGCTATTGCTTACGATAAAAATGAACTTTTGCCGGTTTCTAGTTTACTTAACGGGGAATACGGTTTAAAAGACGTTTGTCTGGGAGTTCCCTGTTTGATCAATCGCCAGGGGATTGCTAAAATTGTAGAAGTCGAATTGACTAAAAAAGAGCGTTTAGCTTTAGAAAAGTCGGCAAAACTTTTTAAAGAATGTACGATCTAGCGATTATTGGAGCCGGGCCAGCTGGTATTGCTGCGGCCAGGGCTGCCAGAAGCGCTGGCTTGAAAACTGTATTGTTTGAGCGTAGCCAGGACAGCTTTGGCGGAACCTGCCTTAACCGGGGATGCATTCCCACTAAATTTCTTCTTCATAATTCTAAATCCGGCCAATCCTGGAGCCAACTCAAAGCCCAGTTAAAAGAAACCATCGGAAAAATCAAATCACCGCTTATAGATTCTTTAAAAAAAAACGGTTTAGACATTGTTTTTGGCCAGGTGGTTTTCCAGGATAAAAATACCTTGGATTGTAAAGGCAGTAAATTTTCGGCTAAAAATATCATTATTGCCTCTGGTTCAGTCCCGAAAAATATTTTTAAGTCAGGTAGTGTTGTTTTGGCTGAGGAGATTTTTAGCCGGCCGGATTTAGCTGATCAGGTTTTGATCGTCGGAGCAGGTTATATCGGTATAGAATTAGCATCTTTGTTAAATAGTTTGGGTAAACGCGTCCGCCTGATCGAAAAAGAAGACGATATCTTATTAGGTTTTGATTCACAGCTTACCCGGCGCCTGCGGGTTATTTTGGAAAAACGGGGCATAGTTATTGAAACCGGAGTTGACTCAGCTAAATTTGATTTTGACCGATTCGGCCTGGTAGTTTCAGCTACTGGAAGAACCGCTAACCTGGATAGTTTAAATATAGAAAATTCGCAAGTTTCAATCGATAAACAGGGCTGGATCAGGACTGATGAATATTTACGCAGTTCCCAGGGACATATTTATGCCTGTGGAGATGTCACCGGTAAAAAACTTTTGGCTTATGTTGCCGAATATCAGGGTAATCTTTGTGTTAAAAACATAACTGGAAAAAATATCAGAGAAGATTACTTCGGCCTTCCGGAAGCGGTTTTTTCCAAACCCCAAATTGCCCGGGTCGGCCTGTTGGAAAAAGAGGCTGAGGCCAGGGGGATCAAAATCACTATCATCAAGTCCAATTTTTTAAGATTCTCATCCAGCTATGTTTACGGTGACACTGACGGGTATATAAAAGTCTTGGTCGATCAACAGGGAAAAATAATCGGGGCCGGGATTATTTCCGAAACTGCCGCTGAATTGATCAATACCGTTTCGCTGGCCATAAAAAACGGTTTAAAGCTGGATGATTTGAAGCAATCTCTTTTTATCCACCCGACCATCTCCGAGATCATTCCTTTATTGTTTCAATAAAAAGTTGCATTTTAAAAAGTTTTTAGTTATAATAATACCGCATGAAAAAAATTACCTTATTATTACTGGGGTTTTTGATCAGTTCCGGATTGGCTTTTGCCGATGTCGGTAAAACTTTGGACTTATTGGAAAAATCTCCGGTGGCCGAAAAGGTTGAATCAACTTCCGGCGGAGAAGGGTTGCACGCTATCGGTTTTTTTACCGGGTTTCTTGATGAAGATATGAAGTCCGAGCATGATAATCGGGGGATATCGATGCTGGTTTCCTTGGGTTATGATGGCAGGCCAATTCTGTCTAAGTTTGGCCTTCACACCAAAGGTCGTTTCGACTTTATCCTCGAACCATTCGTTAACCTTTCTACTCGCCCTTCCGGGAATGTTGAACTAGGCTCAAACTTTTTATTTGAATATGCCTTTCCGCTACACCCACGCTTGCAACCTTATCTTAAAGGAGGCGTAGGCTTAATCTATATGACTCAAGATACCGAAGAGCAGTCTACCCAATGGAATTTTCTACCGCAGGGGGCAGCAGGCTTGCATTTCTATTTAAAAGAAAACCTGGCTTTAAGTTGTGAATACCGCCATCGTCATCTTTCCAATGCCAGCATCAAGGCGCCTAACCGAGGGATTGATGCTAAAATGTATTTAGCCGGTCTGACCTTCTTTTTCCAATGATACGCAAAGCGACTTTATCCGATAGTAAAGAGATTCAGCAGCTGATCAATGCCTGGGCTAAAAAAGGCCGGCTTCTTGAACGTTCTTTGAACTATGTTTATGAGAACATCCGCGATTTCTGGGTTTATGTTCAAGGCCAGCGGATCGTCGGTTGCTGTGGGCTTTCAGTGGTCGGTTGGGAAGATCTGGGTGAGATTAAATCATTAGTGGTGACTAAAAAAATGCAGTCTAGGGGCGTTGGCCGCCAACTGGTTAAAAAGTGCATCCAGGAAGCCGCAAAACTAGGGGTAAAGAATATTTTTGCTTTGACTTTTGTTCCAGAGTTTTTTAAGAAACTCGGGTTTAAAGAGATAGACCGTAAAGAGTTACCGCATAAGATCTGGAGTGACTGTATTAATTGTTTATCTTTCCCTAACTGCTGCGAGCATGCGGTCATTTTAAAGGTTAAATAAAATTTACCGATAGGAGGAAAACTATGTTTCTTGTTGATTACAATCATACTGAAGATCAGAAAATGTTACGCCAGTTGTGCCGTCAGATAGCTGAAGAAAAGATCCGTCCGTTTTCGCGGGAGTTGGATGAAAAGGAAGAATTTCCGGCTGAGATTATCAAGACTCTTGGCAAGTCAGACCTTTTTTCACTCTGTATTCCTGAGGCCTACGGAGGCATGGGCACAGGGTTGCTCGAATTGTGCATTGCTACCGAGGAGATATCCCGGGTCGATGGAGGCGTGGCTACTGCTTATGCTGCATCGTTTTTAGGTATGTTTCCGATCCTTTTGTTCGGGACCGAAGAGCAGAAGAAAAAGTATTTGCCGGATATTGCTTCAGGAAAACATCTGGCTGCCTTTGGCCTGACTGAACCGGAAGCTGGTTCTGATGCGGCAGCAGTCAAGACTACGGCTAAAAAAGACGGTGATCACTACATTTTAAACGGGACTAAACATTTTATTACCAATGGCGGAGATGCTCAGATCTATACTATAATCGCCGTTACTAATAAAGCCAGAGGCCCCCGGGGAGTTTCGGCCTTTATCGTAGAGAAAGGGACCCCGGGATTTACTTTCGGGAAAAAGGAAGAAAAATTAGGTATCCGGGCTTCATCGACCGGAGAACTGATTTTTAATGATGCTAAAGTGCCCAAGGAGAATCTTTTGGGTAATCGTGAAGGTATCGGTTTTATTGCTACGATGAAGACATTTGACCAGTCTCGTCCGGGAGTGGCAGCTCAGGCAGTGGGTATTGCTCAAGGAGCTTTGGAGTTGGCTACCCAGTATGCTCACCAAAGAGTGCAGTTCGGTAAGCCGATAAGCTCTTTTCAGGGCATTCAGTGGATGCTGGCGGATATGGCGACCAAGACTGAAGCTGCCCGCAGCTTAGTCTATGCCTGTGCTGGAATGGTCGACCGGGGCTTAAAAGATGTTGGAACTGCTTCAGCCGCGGCTAAGATGTTTGCTTCGGATGTGGCCATGGAAGTGACTACTAATGCCGTTCAGATCTACGGCGGTTACGGTTATATGCGCGATTACCCGATTGAAAAATTCATGCGTGATGCAAAAATCACCCAGATCTATGAAGGCACTAACCAAATCCAGCGCAACATCATCGGCTTAGAACTGATCAAAAAGTACGGCAAATAAATTGGGGACAGGTCCCACTCAAATCACCCCAGCCTTTTCAAGTCTTTTATAATCCTGCCTTGACAATTTTCTTAAATCTCTGATAATACTACTTACCTATATAGCACATCGTATTTAGGAGCGCTAAGCCTATGAAAAACATATATATAGTGGGGTTTATGGGGACTGGCAAGAGCCTGGTCGGCAGGCTTCTGGCTGAGCAACTGGGCCGGGAGTTTGTGGAGATGGATGCTTTGATCGAAAAAAGCCAGGGGAAAACCATTCTCCAGATCTTCGCTGAAGAAGGCGAAGTATATTTTCGGAGCCTTGAACAGGAGCTGCTTAGAAAGCTAGCCTTAAAGGCTGATTTAGTAGTTAGCTGCGGCGGCGGCCTGGTTTGCGATCCGGCTAATCTGACTTTGCTTAAAAACAGCGGGTTGTTGATCTGTCTTACGGCATCGCCGGAGGTCATCGAACAACGGACTGAAAAACATATTTGTCGTCCGCTGCTTAAGGTTAACAATCGGTTAAAAACAATCAAAGAGTTATTAGAAAAAAGAAAGTTCTGTTATGAACAGGCAGAGCATCAGGTCAATACTGATGGCCTTAAGCCTGAGGAAGTGGCGGTTAAGATCAAAAAGATCCTGGATGAATAATGCCTAAGAAAGGATCGCTGTTATTAAATCTTTTAAACTTTTCAGGAAAAAAGATTATTGATGTAATCAAGGTTTTTCCTGACCCTGACCTGATCTTAGAAGCTGGTTATTCTGATTTAAGCCGGGTGGGTTCTTTGACTGCCGCTGACATCGAAGCCGTCCTAAGCCCTAAAATCCTGCGTCGCCTAGATCAAGAAATGGGCTTAATTGAAAAACACAAAGTCAACTGTTTAGATATTTTTGATGCGCAATATCCGGATTTGCTCAAAGAGATCAGCCATCCGCCGTTAGTCTTATATGTTAAAGGAGATCTCTCAGTTTTAAATAAATATCTTCTGGCGATTGTCGGCAGCCGTAAAGCCAGTGCCTATGGGTTGAGTTTAGCCGGAAAATATTCAACTGAACTTTCCAAGTTGGGGATCGGCATTGTTTCCGGTTTAGCCCGGGGTATTGATACTGCTACTCACCAGGCGGCCTTAAAAAACGGCCGGACAGTTGCGGTTTTAGGCAGCGGATTGCTGAATGTTTATCCTAAAGAAAATACCCGGTTGTTTAACCAGATCGTCGAGTCCGGAGCAGTAGTTTCAGAATTTCCCTTGGGGGTTTTGCCTCATCCGGATAATTTTCCCCGGAGAAACCGGATTGTCAGCGGGCTGACCAGGGGAGTTTTAGTGGTGGAAGCTGCCCAGAGAAGCGGGGCTTTAATCACCGCCCGTTTAGCCTGCGAACAGAACCGGGAAGTGTTTGCTTTGCCTGGAGGAGCTGATTCTTTGATGAGCAAGGGAACTCATCAGTTGATCAAACAAGGCGCTAAATTAGTGGATTGTTTGGAGGACATTATCGAAGAGCTAAACCTGAATTTTGCCCAATTGGAGGTAAACTAAATATAATGAGCAAATACTTGGTTATTGTTGAGTCACCGACAAAAGCAAAGACTATTTCTTCGATTCTCGGCCCGGATTATGAAGTGGTATCTTCGATGGGCCATCTGGTGGATTTACCGGCCAATAAGATCTCGGTAGATGTGGAAAATAACTTTGAGCCAAAGTACCGGGTGATCTCGGGAAAAGAAAAAGTAGTCAGCCAATTAAAGAAAAAAGCCAAGAATAAAAAAATCATCTATCTGGCTACCGACCCTGACCGGGAAGGCGAGGCCATAAGCTGGCACATCAAGGAACAGATCGCCGACAAAAATTCAAAATTCAGCCGGGTAGTTTTTCATGAAATAACTTCCGAGGCTTTAAAGGTTGCTTTCAAACATCCGGGAAGCCTGGATTTGGATAAAGTTAACTCCCAGATCGCCCGACGGGTCCTGGATAGGATTGTCGGCTACAATCTTTCACCGTTGTTATGGAAGAAGATCGTCCGGGGGCTTTCGGCCGGAAGAGTCCAGTCGATCGCTTTAAAATTTGTTGTTGAACGGGAAAAAGAGATCGGGCTGTTTTTGCCCCAGACTACTTATTCGGTCCTGGCTCAGTTTAAAGCTGCCCAGGAAAGCCTTAAAGCTAAACTTACTAAATATAAAGGCAAAAAGGGAATTTTTGACCACCGTCAGGAAGCTGAAAAATGTATTTCCGATATTCGTGGCCAGGAATTTACAGTCAAGGCCTTGACCCGGCGTAATATCTCCCGCAAACCGCCGTCACCTTATATAACTTCGCTTTTACAGCAAGACGCCTTTAATAAACTTAGGTTTTCAGCCCAAAAGACCATGATGCTGGCTCAAAAGCTTTATGAAGGTATCCAGGTCAACGAGGAAAGCACTGGTTTGATCACTTATATGCGTACTGATTCTTTTCATGTCAGCCCTAAGGCCCGCAGCGAAGCCAAAGAGTTTATTACTGAAAATTTCGGAAAAGAATATCTGGCTGAAAAAGAATACCATTATAAAAAGAAAAAAGGCGCCCAGCTGGCTCATGAAGCGATCCGGCCCACCAGCATTTACCGAAAACCTCAGGACTTGGCAGCACATCTTTCCGAAGATGAGTTAAAACTCTATGAGTTGATCTGGCGCCGTTTCCTGGCGACTACAATGAAAGAAGCGCTTTTGGAACAGCAGAAAGCGGTCATTGTTTCTGATAATTCCGAATTCTCGGCTGACGGCCGAAGGGTGGTTTTTCCTGGCTATCTTAAAGTTTTTGATTCTGAGTCCGACAACCCCTTGCCTAAACTTCAAGAAGGCCAGAAGCTGGTTAATGAAGATTTTCAACTGACCGAACATACCACTAAGCCTCCGGCCCGCTACAATGACGCATCACTGGTGCGCTTGCTTGAAGAAAAAGGTATTGGCCGGCCGTCGACTTATGCTCCGATAATCTTCACTTTGATCAAGCGAAATTATGCCCGCCGGGAAAGGCGCAGTTTTATCCCCACTGACCTGGGGATAAAGGTGATCAAACTGCTGGAGGAGTTTTTTCCCCAGGTGATGAATGACGGTTTTACCGCTTTAATGGAAGAGAAACTGGATGAAGTCGAGCGCGGCAGTATTGAGTGGCACAAGATCTTAACAGATTTTTACCCCCAGTTTAAACAGCGGGTTGAGGATTCTTTAAGCCAGGCCCAAAAGGAAATCGAGTACTCGGACAAACATTGTACCAAATGCAGCGGCCGGATGATCATTAAATGGTCGCGAAAGGGCCGCTTTTTAAGTTGCGAGCATTTTCCAAAATGTAAATACGCTGAAAGTATAACTACCGATGTAGTTTGTCCGCAATGTAAAGAGGGTAAATTGGTCGAGCGGCGCAATAAACGCGGCCAGGTTTTCTTTGGCTGCAGTAGTTTTCCCAAATGCACCTATACCAGCCGTAATCTTCCCGGGGTTGAGAATACTTCAGAAGAGGATCAGGAATAGGTCAAGAGAAGTTAAGAACATGGATTCATTTTCATACTATATCGATAAGTTTTTAAATTATCTGGAAATCGAGAAAAATTATTCTCCGCATACTATTTCTAACTATCAGCGGGATCTACGGGAATTTTCAGGGTTTCTTGATTCACGCACCTGCCAGGATATTAAGAATATCGACTATTTTATTCTGCGTAAATTCCTAGGGGTTTTAAGCGAAAAAAAACTGAATAAACGGACTCTTTCCCGAAAGATCTCGACTTTAAAAAGTTTTTTTAAATTCATTGTTCGGGAGGGTATCGCTAAAAATAATCCGGCGGCTTCTTTGATTTATCCGCGCCTGGATAAGCCCCTGCCTAAGTTTTTAACCGAAAAAGAGGTCGGACAAGTTTTAGATCTGCCCAAAGGTGACGGAGTATTGGTTTTAAGGGATAAGGCAATGTTGGAATTCCTTTATTCCACCGGCGCCCGGATCTCGGAGATGATGGCTTTAAAAAGAGACGGGGTCGATCTGATCGGCGGCATGGTAAAAGTCAAGGGTAAGGGCCGTAAAGAACGCCTTCTGCCTCTGGGTGAACCGGCAATAAACTGTCTTAAGCAATACTTGGATGCCCGTTTGGATAATTCCCAGGCTTTATTTATCAATAAGCGCTCTCAGGCTTTAACTGACCGGGGGGTCAGAGGGATTATTACTAAATATATGAAAAAAGCAGCTTTAACCCTTCATGTTTCACCGCACACCTTTCGGCATTCCTTTGCTACTCATCTTTTAAACCGGGGGGCAGATCTGCGAAGTGTGCAGGAACTCTTGGGGCATTCGACGATATCCTCGACTCAAATCTATACCCATTTGACCATTGATTCATTAAAAAACGTATATTTAAAAGCACATCCGCGGGCAAAATGAAGATCTTACTTTTTTTATATGATTGTTTGTTTTTTTTAGGGTTTCTGGCCTATTTACCGGTTTATATCTGGCGCCGGAAAACAACTTTGAAAGCTTTAGGCCAGAAATTGGGTTGGATAAAAAATACCGTCGGTAAAGAAGTTATCTGGATCCAGGTAGTCAGCGTAGGCGAGGCTAATGCGATTGGAAATTTGATCCGTAAGATCAAAGAAAACTACCTTGCACCGATTGTGATCTCAACTACTACTTTGACCGGCAACAAAGTCGCCCGGCAAAAATATTCTCATTGCGCGCAAATCGTATTTTTCCCCCTGGATACATCCTGGATCGTGAGGCATTTTATAAAAGTTTTCCGACCGATAATCTTTATTGCCGTGGAAACTGAGATTTGGCCGAATCTTTTTTCCCAGCTGCAAAAAAAGAAGATACCGATCCTGATCATTAACGGCAGGATCTCTGACCGGGCTTTTAAGCGTTACAAGTTGATCAAACCGTTTCTGGCCAAAATAATCAATAAATGCGATTATATTGCGGTTCAAAACCAGATGTATAAAAAGCGTTTTACTTACCTGGGGGCTGATAAAGAAAAGATCATCGTCAGCGGCAACATGAAATTTGAAAGTATTATAATCGACCAGCAGATAGCTTTAACGATCAAGAATAGTTATGAACCGGTGCTTAAGCCTGGGGGGAGCCTTCTTTTTGTTGCCGGTTGCACCCATCCGGCCGAGGAGGAAATCCTGCTTCAAGTTTATCAGGATATTACAGAATCTTCGGGTGATTTTAAATTCCTGATCGCTCCCCGGCATCCGGAAAGAGTAAACCAGGTTGCCCGGCTCATCCGCTCCAAAGGTTTTCTACCGTTTAAGATCAGCCAGGTGCCGGAATATTTTTCTGAAGACATCACTAAAAAGCGAAAGATCGTTTTTATCCTGGATACGATCGGAGAGTTGATCTATTTTTACGGCCTGGCTGATATTTGTTTTGTCGGTGGAAGCCTTTCAGCCAACGGTGGGCATAATATTCTGGAGCCGATTTATTTTGGTAAACCCACGATTTTCGGGCCGCATATGGATAATTTTTTGGATGTCGAAGAAGTAGTCCTGGAAAAAGGCGCCGGGCTTAAAGTAGCTGACCGCCAGGAATTACGCCAGGCGTTGATGCGCCTGGTCAAGGATGAGGCATTACGTAAGAATCTAAACCATAAATGCCAGGAAGTTTTTCAGCAGGAAAGGAAAAGCCTGGAGAAGAACTTAGGAATAGTTTTACAGTCGTTAAAAAAAAGCACTCATGATGCTTAGAATAAAACAGAGCTATCTTAACTTACTGGAAGCCAATCCAAGAAATCTTCCCCGGCGGATCGCCTACGGTTTTCTTTGTCTTCTTTCCGGGCTTTACTGGCTGGCAGTTTACTTGCGCAACTTTTTTTACGATTGGGGAATCTTTCCGTCCTGGTGGGCTCAAAGTAAAGTTATCAGTGTGGGCAATATTTCCTGGGCCGGTTCGGGAAAGACTTCTTTAGTCATCTGGTTAAGAGAGCAATTTTGCCAACAGTTTAAAACCGCGATTTTGCGGCGGGGTTACGGTGAAGATGAAGGAAAACTGCTCCTAGAGGCCGGTTCTAAAGTTTTTTCTTCGCCTGACCGTTTGGGCTTAGCCAGGAAACTGGACTCTGATTTTGAATTGTTTATTCTTGACGATGGATTTCAATACCGCCGTTTAAAGAGGACCGTTGATTTGGTGGTCATGGGCGCGCGTGAATTTAGGAATAAACCCCGGCTGATACCGGCTTGGATTTTTCGGGAACCTTTAAGTTCGCTTAAGCGAGCCGACATCATCGTAGTCAACTACTCTGATGAGCTCTTCGACCGGGCGCAGATTTCGGACTTGATCAATAAGTTTTCACCGCAAAGTCGGTTGTTTTTTTCCGGTTATCAAGTTAAAGGGTTTTTTGATTTAGCGGCCAACCCGGTTGACCTAAACTGGCTTAAGGGTAAAGAAACAGCTGCTTTTACCGCCATCGGATACCCGGAGGGATTTTTCAACAAGTTGCAGCAATCTGGGCTGGATATTTCCCGTAAAATCGTCTACCCTGATCATTACCAGTTGAAGGCTGCCGAATACCTTAAGTTAGAGGATGGATTGTTGTCAGCGGGGATTTCCGATCTGATAATTACCGCTAAAGACAAATATCATTTTCCTTTAGGAGAAAAACGTTTGAATATCATAGTCATGGAAATAACTGTCGAGATCGAAAATAGTAAAGGCTTTATTGAAGTTTTACAAACTAAGTTAGCCGGAAAACTATAACTACGATGTATAATTTTTGTAAGTTACTTCAGCGAATGTTGCTTAAAGCTCCTTTTTGGGTCATCTATGCTTTGGCAAAGTTTATCGGGCTGATTTTTTATTATCATCGCCGTAAGCGCCGGGTGGCTTTCCGCAACATTAAGCTGGCTTTTCCTGAAAAGTCTTATCAGGAACTGCACGCTATTTTGAAGCGAAGTTTCCATTACCTGGTTTTGGATGTCATTGAAAACCTTATCGCACCGAGGATCTATCCCTTTGTGACTATCAAGGGGGAAGAAAACATCACTCCCGACGGCGGGATTTTTGTCGGGATCCATGCCGGTAATTGGGAAACTGCGATATCTCTTTTTGCCCATCGCCGGACTTTTGCTATTTTCGCCAAGGAACAGAAAAACAAGGAACTCGACCGGTTTTTAAACGAAGTGAGGGTCGAGGGAAAGATCAATGTGGTTTTTTCGATCAAGGAGTTGATCCGTTATTTAAAGAACGATCACTTGATCGGCATAGTCATCGATCATGGCGCTGAAAAAGACGCACCAGTAGTCGAGTTTTTCTCGCATTTAGTCCCTACTCCGCGCGGTTCGGTCTACCTGGCAAAAAAATTCAATAAAAAAATATATCCGGATTTTTGTTACCGGAAAAACCTGACTCATCACGTCAGCGAGATCGGAAAGCCGATAGACCCTTCGGGAAAGAGCGACGAAGAGATCCTTCAGTCGTTGAATAAGATTTACGAAGATTATTTAAGGAAGTATCCCTGGGAATATTTTTGGTATTACAAACGTTTTAAACGTAAATTGAACCGTGATATCGTGATCCTGACCGATCGAAAACTCGGCCACTTTAAACAATCGCGTTCGCTGTTGCGGTTATTGTCGGAAAGAAAGAAGCTGATCCGCAGCCGGACCATCGAAATCAGATATCGTAGTCAATTCCACCGTTTTTTGGCTGACCTTTTTGCAACCTGCGTTAGCCGTCACTGTTTATTTTCAGGAAGACTGCTTTCCTGGGTGGTAGATAAGAAAACCTGGCGGGCTCTGGATAGCGTTTGTGCTGATTTAGTGATCAGTGCCGGCAGCATTGCCGCACCGGCAAATAAATTATTGGCTTCTTATTTGGGCGCAAAATCAGTGGTTATCTTACGGCCGAATGTACCGTTGCGAAAATTTGACTTAGCGGTTATTCCTGAACATGACCGGATTCCCGGGCCCCGGGCTGTCGCGATCAAAGGTGCTCTTTGTTATCCGGAAAATTTGGAAGAAAAAATAAGCCAATGCAAAGATCTTTTCGGCCTGCCCGAAGGTAAAAAGATTTCATTTTTTATCGGCGGGCCATTACTGAATAAACAGGAATTTTTTGAAAACCTAAAAGTTTTTATTTCCAAAGTAAAAGACTTTGCCGAAAAAAATAATTATCAAATACTCTTGAGCAGCTCGCGGCGCACGCCGCCTGCGGCCGAGAAGTTGATCGAAAAAGAACTTAAGGATTTTAAGCAAACTGCAGCTTGTGTTTTGGCCAACCGGCAAAATTTTGATTTTGTTTTTGAAGGGTTTGTGGCTTTGGCTGAAGTAGCTTTTATTACCACTGACAGCATTTCGATGATTTCCGAAAGTATAGCCATTAATCCATCGACAGTTTGTGTCAGCTTAGGCCAGGAAGGCGACAAACATAAGGTATTTCTTGAATCGATAGGCAATGAAGTCAGTTTTTTAGAAAAACCCTATGATTTTGAGTCGATCGTTTTACGTTCTTGCCAGATTTTTGCTAAGAATAAAGAAAAGGTTGGTAAAGCCATAGAGGAGCTAATTTAACTATGAGGGTAATGCAGATCCTTCCGGCTATGAATATCGGCGGTACCGAGAGAGGGGTTATGGACTTGGTCAAGTTTTTTAAATCCCGGGGTATTGAAAATATCGTAGTCAGTTCCGGCGGCCGGCTTACTGAAGAATTGGAAAAATTGGGGATCAAGCATTACCAGCTTGCCGTACACCGTAAGTCACCTTTAAGCTTGTTGCATATCAAAAGCCTGAAAGCGATTATTGCTAAGGAAAATATCGATATTGTCCATGCCCGCAGCCGGGTGCCGGCCTGGCTGAGTTTTTTTGCAACCCGTAAAACGAATACTCAGTTTGTCACTACTGCCCACGGAGTTTATAAGAGCCCGCTTTCCAGCGAGGTCATGGGTTGGGGTAAATACGTGATTTGTCCTTCCAAACTGGTGGCTCGGCACATGAAGGATAGTTTTGGAGTTCCTGAAAAAAAGATCAGGATTGTCCAGCGTTGGGTGGATTTGGATAAGTTTACTTTTCGTGATTACTCTAAACGCCAGGAGAGTAATCTGATCGTCAGTATGGGCCGGATTTCGCCGACTAAGGGTTATGAATTTTTAATTGAGGCGTTTAAAAAAGTAGTAAGGTTTAATCCCTATTTTAAATTGAAAATAATCGGTTCAGCCGACAAGTCAAAATTACGTTATTTGGATTATTTAAAAAGTATGGTTCGGCGTTTTTCCCTGAATTACAATGTTGAATTTTGCGGTTTCCATAAAGACGTGGAGAATGTTTTAAGCGATGCCCGGATCTTAGTTGCTCCTTCGGTGATCGAGGAGTCTTTCGGCAGGGTGGCTATCGAAGGCTTTGCCTGTGGGGTTCCGGTGATTGCCAGTAATCTCGGAGGTTTTAAAGAAATAATCGAAAACGGTAAGGATGGGATTTTGGTCGAGCCTAAAAATCCTGGCGGCATTGCCGAAGCTATGCTAAAAATAATAAAAAATCCCCAATATGCCACTGAATTGACCCTTAAGGCCCGTCGCAAAGTCGAGCAGAGCTATAATCTTCAGTACTGTTTGGATTTAACTAAGAAAGTTTATCAGGAAACGATCGAGAGTCTAAATATTCTGGTGATCAAGTTTTCTTCCCTGGGGGATATTATTTTAAGCTTACCTTCTTTGAAGGCGTTACGTGAGGCGTATCCGCAGGCCAAAATCACCCTTTTGACTTTAAAGAAATACTATTCTTTTTTATGCGATTGCCCGTATATTGACGAAATTGTCGCTATGGATGACGGTTATAAGAGAATAGGCAATATTAATAAGATTTCCAAAGCTTTACGCCGGGCGAGTTTTGATTATATTATTGATTTACAAAATAACCGCAGCTCACACCTGATAGCTTTCCTGAGTTTTAGCCGTTTTTCTTTCGGCTATCGTCTGCGTTGGGGAAGGCTTTTGACTAAGAGTATTGCCTATGATCGAAAAATAGGACCACTCGATTCGCAGGAAAAGATCCTGCAATTGTTGGGAGTCAGGATCAGCGAGAAAAAACTGGTTTTTTGGGAACGTAAAGAGCCAGCTAAAGGCCTGCTTGAGCAAGGAGAATTAATCGGAATAAATCTGTCGGCTTCTGCCCGCTGGAGTTCTAAAAACTGGTCTCCCGATCAGATAAAACATTTAGTAAATTTGATTCAGAAAAATCTCCCGGAGGCAAAGGTCGTTCTGATCGGTGAACCGGCAGCGAAGATAGTGGCTGAAGCGATTGAAAAATCAGCCGGTTTGCGTCTGATCAATCTTTGCGGTAAGACTGCCCTGGGGGAAATAGCAGGAGTTTTAGCTAAACTTAAGATTTTTATTACTCCAGATACAGCTACTTTGCACCTGGCTCAAAGCCTGGGCCTTAAGGTGATCGCTCTTTTTGGGCCGACTGACCCTAAACGGCACACAGTTCCTGACCCTAGTCTTACTGTATTTTCCGAAAATCTGCCCTGTTCTTTTTGTTATAAACCAAAATGTAAGTTTTCTGACCAAAGTCTTTGTCTGGGAAAAATAACCCCTCAGGCAGTTTTTAACAAGATTAAGGAAATATTGAAATAATGAACGTATTGATTTTAGCTACGCATCTGAATCCCGGTGGAATTTCCCGCTATGTTTTAAATTTGTCCAAGGGATTGATCAAGCAGGGCCATCGGGTTTTGGTAGCTTCCAGCGGCGGCGACTGGGTAGAAATCCTGGAAAATTCCGGGGCAGTACATAAAACTATCCCGATAAAAACAAAATCAATTGCCAGCATGAAAGTTTGGGTTTCTTTTTTGTTTATTAAGAAAATGATCCTTGAGGAGAAAATCGATATTGTCCATAGTAACACCCGGGTGACTCAATTTTTAGGGGGATTGATCTATTGTTTTTTAAAAGTTCCTTATCTTTCGGTTTATCACGGTTTTTACCGGCCCGGCCTGTTTAGAAGATTTTTTCCCTTTTCAGGAGTTTTATCAATCGCGGTCAGCAAAAAAGTCAGGCGCCACCTGATTCGGGATCTATGGATTTCGGAAAAGAAGATCCGGGTGGTTTACAACGGGGTCGATCTTGATGAGTTTTTTCCCGGCCAATGCCGTAAACAAGACCAGGGTTTTTCAGCCGGAGATTTTCTGATCGGGATCCTCGGCAGAGTTTCTCAGGAAAAGGGCCATTTTCTGGCCGTAGAAGCAATGAAAAAACTCCTGGACCGTTACAAAAATATTTATCTAGTAATTTCCGGAGAAGGAAAGCTGAAAGAAAAGTTGGAAAAACTCCTGGCGGCTGAAAATTTGGGCCAGCAGGTACGGTTTTTAGTATTGCCGCCAGGACAGTTTCTTGATTTGATCGATTTATTGATAGTCCCATCAGCTAAGGAAGGTTTTGGTTATTCGGTAATCGAAGCTTTTGCTAAAAAAGTCCCGGTTATCGGTTATTGCACCGGAGGAATTCCGGAAATCATCCGCAGCCGGGAAAATGGGATTTTATTTTACAATTATGAACCCTATGCTTTGGCCGCGGCGATCGAGGAGGTCATGTCTGATGACTCTCTGCGGGAAAAAATCGTTACTGCTGCCGCCGAAGATGTTTTCCAATTTTCCTTGACTCAAATGGCTTTGGAAACCTTAAAAGTACACCAGGAGATCCTTGAATGAAAAAGATCCTTGTCCTGATTGTTATTTTTTTAGCCATGTTTCTTTCTTTTTACGTTTATCTCAACCTGAATTATGAAACTCCGATCTTAATGTATCATTCGCTTGATGCTGCTCGGGTCGATAGCTACGTGGCCGTTGACCCGAAAGTTTTTTCAAAGCAGATGGAATATATCGCTAAACACCGATATAAAGTGATCAGTCTCAGGGATTATTGCCAAGCATTAAAAGACGGCCGCCGGCTTTTCAGAAAAACTATAGTTTTAACTTTTGATGACGGACATGGCGATAATTTGGTAGCTTTCCCGATATTGGCTGAGCTTGATCTTCCGGCTACTTTTTTTATTATTGTGGATAAATTAAACTCTCCCGGTTATTTATCCAGAGCCGAAATCAGCCAAGCCCTAAGAAATCCCAAAATCAGCATCGGTTCCCACACCATAACTGAAGCTTATCTTCCTGGTTTGAAAGGCCGAGAACTTAGCTATGAAGTCGGAAACTCAAAAATAGTTTTGGAAAACTTATTTTCCCGGAATGTCGAAACGATGTCTTATACTATGGGTGGTTACGATCAGGAAACTTTGAAAGAAGTGGAGGCTTCTGGCTATCTCTGTGCTTGTACTACCAATAGAGGTTTGTCCAAAAATCTTGATCGCTTTGCGTTAAGAAGAATTAAGATTACCAACCGCGACCTGGGTATAAATCTTTGGGCTAAACTAAGCGGTTTTTATAATGCCTTGCGAAAACCCAAAAAACCCTATTAAATGAAACGGATTTTAGTAGTGACCGTAAACTGGCTGGGCGATGCACTTATGGCTACGCCGGTTTTCCGGGCGATCAAGGATAAAATACCTTCGGCTTACTTGGCGGTAATGGCTCCTTTAAGGGTCCAGGGGGTTTTCCAGGATAATCCTTACATCGACGAGGTGATTGTTTTTGATGAAAAAGGTGAACAAAAGTCACTGATCGCTAAATTGAGATTTATCCGGTTTTTGAAAAAAAGAAACTTTGACACGGTATTTCTTATCCATCGTTCATTCACTAGGGCTTTGATCTGTTGTTTAGCCGGCATGAAAACGCGCATCGGCTACCGGCGCCTCAAGAATTATTTAGTTTTAACCGAGATGGTTTCGCCTGAAAGTTTACCAATTCACCGCCAGGATTATTATTTAAACTTATTTGAGGCTCAAGGCATAGAAATAAATAAAAAAAATCCTGATTTTTTTATACCGCCGTCAGTCCAGGATGAGCTAACCTTGAGGTTGGCCCCCTTAAGGCAAAACCACAGTTTCATTGTTGGGATAAACCCTTCGGCAAACTGGCAACCTAAACGCTGGCCGGCTGCTAATTTTAGCCGCCTGGCTGATTTTTTAATTAAACAATATAAGGCCGCAGTTGTTTTTATCGGGACCGAAAAAGAAAAAAAAGTCATTCAGGAAGTTATTTCCAGGATGGAAGGTAAAGCCTATGATTTCTCGGGAACCACCAACCTTAAACAGCTTGGCGCTTTGATGACCAACAGCCGGATTTTTATTTCCAATGATTCCGGCCCAGCCCACTTAGCGGCTGGTTTAGGAGTTTTAACTATAGTTTTATTCGGGCCGACCGCTAAAGAAGTAACTGGGCCGCGCGGCGAAAAAGTTGTAGTCATCCAGAAGGATTCAGTCTGTCCGATACCCTGTTATCAGGTTGATTGCCGGGATAATCGCTGCCTGAGCAGTATTACTGTTGAAGAAGTCATAAATCTGATCAAAAAACGGATTGAAGATGTCTGAAGATATCCTGATAAATTTTCCTACTAACTTGGGCGATGCGATTATCGGCTTGCCGGTCCTGGACCGCCTGAAAACAAATTACCCGCAGGCAAGAATCACCGCAATCGTTTCTTCAAAAACTAAAGACTTTCTCCTTAAGAACAATTGTCTTGATGAGGTAGTGGTTTTTGATAAAACCTGGTCGTTTAAACAAAAACTAAATTTTGCTTTAAGTTTAAGGGGGAAATATACAGTAATGGCTGATCTAAAAAATACTCTGCTTCCTTTTGTCCTGGGAGTTAAACGGAAAACATCATCCTTGCGCTATTGGCCTAAAACCCAACATATCAAGGATGAATATTTAGAGTTGATCGATAAAATCGCCCCCCGGCCGGCTGAATCAGCCAGCCAATTTTTATTAAGCGAGGAGCAGTCAGAAAAATACCGCAGCCTAAACTTAAAACCATCGATATTCGTGGCTTGCGCTTCTAAAGAGCGTCTTAAACAGTATCCTTACGAATACTTGCGCCGGGTTATTGAGCCATTGAGTAAAAAGTATTGTTTGGCCATTCTCGGGCTTACCGAGGAACGCGTTTTCTATAAGGATATTTTGTCGTTGTCGGGAGTTGTTGACCTGGTGGGAAAGACTCAGATGGATGAGGTTTATTTTTTACTTAAAAATTATGCCCGTTTACTTTTATGCGTTGATTCAAGCATTATGCACTTGGGCAGTTATCTCCAGCTACCGATAGTCGCCCTTTTCGGGCCAAGCAATCCCAAGCGATATGGTCCCTGGTCAGAAAATTTTTCGGTCTTGACTAGAAAAGATATACTGCAAGCTGACCTTAAAGAGAAAGATTACCAGGCTCGTCTTGAGTATATGAAGATAGACCCAGGGGAAGTTTTACAGGCTACCGAAGCCATGCTTGTTAAAAGTTATGAATAACCAGTTTAAACGGATATTGATTGTCAGGACTGACCGTTTAGGAGATGTTATTCTTTCTACTCCGGTGATAAAAAATTTACGGCTGGCTTATCCTAAAGCCCATATCGCTTTTATCTGCCGGCCTTATACCAAGGATGTTCTTTTAGGTAATCCTTATTTGGATGAGGTCATTGTTTGCGATAAGCAGATCCGGGAAAAAGGCCTTTGGGGGATTTTAAGATTCGCCGCGGCTTTAAAAACCAAAAAATTTGACTTAGCTATTGTTCTTCATCCGACTGACCGAGCACATTTGATTGTGTTTTTAGCCGGAATACCCAGAAGGGTAGGCTGGATAAAAAAAATGGGTTGGCTGCTTACTGACCGAATACCCCATCGCAAACAGGAAGGCAAGAAACATGAGTTGGAATATAATTTAGATATTTTGCGCTATTTAAATATACCAGTCGAGGATAAAAAGATTTATTTTCCGGTTTCTTCCCAGGCCCAAACAGGGGTGGATGAAAGGCTTAATCAGGCTGGAATAGCTAAAAATACTAGATTTATAGTTATTCATCCTTCAGCGTCTTGCCCTTCGAAACGCTGGCCGGAAAACTATTTTTCGGAGTTGGTTAAGATCCTTAAAGCAAAGGTCGATTTACCGATGATCGCGGTCACTTCTAAGGAAGAGAGCGGGTTTGCTGACCGGTTGGTAAAGGAGAATGAAATTATTGATTTTCGGGGAAAACTCAATATCCCTGAGCTGGGAGCTTTGTTTAAGCGGGCGGCCCTGTTTATTTCTAACGATTCTGGACCAGTACATATTGCTGCCAGCTTGAATGTGCCGGTAATCTCGATTTTTGGGCGTAAAGATCCCGGTCTTTCGCCGTTACGCTGGATGCCTCAAGGCAAGTCGTCGGTTTATCTGCACGGGGACGCCGGATGTTTGGTTTGTCTTGCCCATAATTGTCAAAAAGGTTTTCTTTGCTTGCAAAACATCACCCCTGAACAGGTGGCCGAAAAAGCCTTTTTGCTTTTAGCCAAAACCTGAATAATTATTCTTGACAACCAGGGGCATTTATGTTAATTTAGCCTCTAATTTGCTTTGTGATTTTATTCACAAAGTAAGCTGATAACCGAAAAAATACGCTGAAAATAAAAACCGGTATGTATTACATCTCTTCGGAAAATTTTTCAAAATTTTTAGTAAGTTTAAAGAAAGATTACGAAGTTTTTGTCCCGGTGAAAAAGGGTCAGCAGCGTTTTTACCAGAAGTTTACTGCTGCCGGCGCTGACTATCTGGTGGGAGAAGTCCGGGCTTTTGAACCGTTAAAGTCTTTTTTCTTTAGAGCCCGCGAACGGGTAGCTTCCGGCTTTAGCCAAAAAATCCCCCAAAGGCTTGAAAGACCTTTTGCCATCGTCGGGGTAAAAGCCTGTGATCTAAAAGGTTTTAAGATTCAGGACTATGTTTTTAGTAACCATGATTATCAAGATCCGTTCTATCTTAAGCTGCGTGAGGCTAACCTAGTCATTTCGGCTGATTGTACTTCAGTGATCGAGAGTTGTTTTTGTACTGCTTTGGGTTTAAAACCTTATCCCCAGATGAATTTTGACCTTAACCTTTCTTCGGTAGATGAGGGGTATTTAGTGGAGATCGGCTCGAGCAAAGGCAAGAGGATCGTGGAAAAATATACTTTGTTTTTCCGTCAGCCCCGGGAAGACCTGATGTCTACCCGTAACCGCAGACGGGAAAAAATATTCCGTGAGGTAGAGGTTCAGGTAAAAAGCAATGGCCTGTCCAACCAGGAGTCTTTTAAAGGGGTAGTTGAAAAAGGCTTTGAGAGCGAGATCTGGAGTGAGGAAGCTGAGGCTTGTGTTGAGTGCGGGGCTTGTAATACGATTTGTCCTACTTGCCATTGTTTTCTTTTGTATGACCAGCAAAACGATGCTCAAATGGAACGTTTAAGAATCTGGGATTCTTGTATGATCAAAGATTTCGCCCGGGTTGCCGGCGGAGCTAATCCCCGCGAAAAACTTTGGATGCGCCTGCGCAATCGTTTTGAGAAAAAGTTTGATTTTTTTCCCAAAGTAGCAGCTGAATTTGCCTGCACTGGATGTGGCCGTTGTATATCAGCCTGTCCGGCTAAGATTGATATTAGAAAAGTTTTAAAAAAATTAGTAGACAATGCAAAAAGTCGATAATCCTTACCGTTCGATCGAAGCAAAAGTTTTAGAGGCAATAACCGAAACCCCGACTATCAAGACTATTCGTTTTCGGCCGGCCGAACCGTTTGGTTTTAAAACCGGCCAATTCATCGAGGTGACTGTTCCCGGGGTCGGTGAGGCTCCGTTTACGCCGTCTTCACGGCCTTCTTTGCGCGAGGAAATGGAAGTGACGGTGATGAAAGTAGGTAAAGTCACCGCCCGGATCCATGAGCTGAAAAAAGGCGACACTATCGGCGTAAGGGGCCCTTTTGGCGCTGGTTACCCGATAGACGAGTTCAAAGGCAAAGAGATCGCTGTGGTCGGCGGCGGCTGCGGCCTGGCGCCGTTGCGCAGTTTGATGTATGAATTTTTTTCTCGCAGCGGTGAGTTTAAAAAATTATCCTTTCGCGGCGGCTGCAAAAACCCCCAGGAATTATTGTACCGAAATGAAATAGACGGCTGGGCCAAAAGAGATGATTTAAACTTAAGGCTTACTGTGGATAAGGGTGATCCCACCTGGAAGGGTAACGTAGGCGTAGTCACTACGATCCTGGATGATTTAGATATGGATTACCCCAGGGCTATCGCGGTTGTCTGCGGCCCGCCGATCGCTATGAAATTTTCAACTAAAAAACTGCTGGAATTGGGATTTAAAGAAAAAAATATTTATCTTTCGATGGAAAAAAACATGTCTTGTGGAATCGGTAAATGCGGGCATTGTCGGCTGGGAACTTATTATGCCTGTAAAGATGGTCCGGTATTTACCTATGACAAAATAAAAAATTTTCCTAGTATTTGGGATTGATTTATGGATTCGACTAAAGATAAACGCCTGTTTGTGGATTTGGATATCTGCGCCGCCGGAAAATGCCAGGACTGCGATATCCAATGCAGTTATTTTTATCACAGCCAGGAGCCGATCAACAACGGTATAATCTCGGTGGTCGAGCTGGCAACCTATGCTTTAGTCTGCCGCCGCTGCGATGAGCCGCATTGCGTTAATTCTTGCCCCTACGAGGCCTTGGAACAGCAAAAGGAGAACGATAAGCTATTGACCAGACATAACATGCGCTGCGTGAGTTGTAAATCCTGTTCCTATGCCTGTCCTTACGGGGCTATTTATCCGGAACATGTTCCTTACCTTAACCATAACTGTGATTTTTGTCTCAATCGGCGTAATGAAGCGACTGAACCGCTTTGTATAAAGTCCTGCTCTCACGGGGCATTGAAGCTGGTTGGTCCGGATGTTGAACTTAATGAAAATACTTTTTTAGTCGGCGATAACCTGGTAGTTCATTCTACTCATTGGGTTCGCCAAAAGGCTTAAGCGATAAATGATTTATTTAATTTATCTGATTATTTTCGGATTTTTTTTAACGGCGTTAATCGGGCTTTTCGCCAGCTGGGTTGACCGTAAGGTCACTGCCCGGGTTCAATACCGGGTTGGCCCGCCGGTTTTACAACCGTTGATCGATTTAGTTAAACTGCTCGGTAAAGAAACTATGGTTCCTAAGGGAGCTTCAAAGTTTAGTTTTTTAGCGGCGCCGCTTTTGGGTTTAGGCAGTGTTATTTTGGTTTCGACGATACTCTGGTTTAACTGTCTTAATCCTCAGAGGACCTTTATCGGGGATATCATAGTGGTAGTTTATCTTTTAGTCTTACCTTCCTTAAGTATAATTATCGGCGGATTTGCCTCGGCAAACCCCCTGGCTAGTATCGGTTCATCACGGGAGATGAAACTGGTGCTAAGTTATGAATTACCGTTTTTACTGGCTATTTTAGTTCCGGTTATTCAAGGTGGGTTTACTCTGCGCCTAGGCGAGATCTTGACTTATCAGGTTCAGAACGGCGTAATTTTAGGAAGTTGGTCGGGTTTTTTGGCTTTTTTGGTTATCCTGATGTGCGTTCAGGCAAAGTTAGCTTTGGTTCCTTTTGATATTCCGGAAGCCGAGACCGAAATCGTCGGCGGGCCACTGATCGAATATTCCGGTACCCCTTTAGCGGTATATAAACTGATGAAAAATATGTTGTTGTTTGTCCTGCCTTTCTTTATAATGATTCTCTTTATGGGTGGTTTTCGCCTGAGCGGGGCCCACTGGATAAACGGAATATTAAAATATTTGGGATTGGTAGCTTTAATAACGGTTATTCGCAACACTAACCCCCGGGTTAGGATCGACCAGGCGATGCGATTTTTCTGGGGGCCGATGACCATACTGGCCATGATGGCGGTTTTCCTGGCTCTTAAAGGATTATGAGTATAACCTTAAAAGCACTTTTAAAGTCACCCTGGGTATTTCATCTTTCTACCGGAAGTTGTAATAATTGCGATATTGAGATACTTGATTGTTTGACTCCCCGGTTTGATGTGGAAAGAT
Source organism: Candidatus Omnitrophota bacterium (assembly GCA_018826075.1). Classification (GTDB taxonomy): domain Bacteria; phylum Omnitrophota; class Gorgyraeia; order Duberdicusellales; family 4484-171; genus JAHKAJ01. The sequence goes on along the minus strand of JAHKAJ010000024.1, from coordinate 149,514 downwards.
TCGGCATGCTTTTAGCCGGCAGTATACGGCATGCCGATGTGCTTTTAGTCACCGGTTCAGCTAATCGCAAATGCATTCCCCGGATCAAACAGGTTTACCAACAGATGCCAAAACCTTGTGTGGTGGTGGCGATCGGCGAATGCTCTTTATCCAGAGGTATGTTTATCCACAGTTATAACTGCCCTTTGCCGGTCGATAAGATTATTCCGGTAGACGTATATATTCCAGGCTGTCCGCCTAAGCCGGAAGCAATTATCGCCGGAGTGGTAAAATTAATAGAAAAACTTAGTGCTAAACCAGAAAAAAAATGAATCGAAGCGATATTTTAAAAGATATAGGTGAACGTTTTAAGGGGGAGATTCTGGAAGTTTTTGATAAATCTCCCAAGCGGGTCTACATCGAGATCAAACCCCAGGCTTTAGTGGTTATTGCTACCTATGTTTTTAAAAATCTGGGTGCCCGGTTTAATATTGCCAGCGGCCTGGATACCCATAAGCACATAGAGATTCTTTATCATTTCACTTTTGATGAAATCAATTTCCTGATTTCATTTCGGGTAAAACTTTTAAAGAACAAATTAGAGATAGATTCTTTAGCTCCGATATTCGAAGGAGCTAACTGGATAGAACGGGAAATCTGCGAAATGCTGGGGGTAAACTTCAAAGGCCATCCGGAGTTAAAGCGGCTGCTTTTGCCTGATGAATGGCCGCAAGGGGTTTATCCGTTGAGACGTGACTATAAAGAGTGGGACGATTCTTCAATTCGGGATCGAGGTTTATAATGGGAAAACGAACCATAGTGCCGATTGGCCCGTATCATCCTTTACAGGAGGAACCGGAATTTTTTACCCTGACGGTTGACGGGGAGACTGTGATCGATATTGATGTCCAAATCGGTTATAACCACCGGGGTATTGAAAAACTTTCTGAACGAAAAACTTTTGACCAGTCTACCTTTGCCGTAGAAAGAATTTGCGGTATCTGTTCAACCAGCCATCCTTATGCTTACACCCGGGCAATTGAAGATGTGATCGGTTTAGAAGTGCCGTTGCGAGCCAAATACATCCGCACGATTATTGCTGAAGGCGAACGCATTCATTCGCACCTTCTCTGGTTGGGTTTAGCCGGGCATTTTCTCGGTTACAATACAGTTTACATGTGGGCTTGGAAATTGCGCGAAGAAATACTTGATGTGATGGAAATACTTTCCGGTAATCGGAATAATTACGCCATGTTTAAACCCGGTGGCGTCAGGCGGGATATCAAGAAAGAAGATATTCCAGGGGTGATTAAAAAAATCGATTCAATCATCCCGACTTTAGAAATGCTTAAAAAAGCAGTCATTGATGACCCGGTTTTGCATGCCCGGACAAAAGGAGTAGGGGTTTTAACTAAAGAGGAGGCAATTAATTTTTGTGCCTTAGGGCCTACTGCTAGAGCTTCGGGGATCGCCAGGGATTTGAGGAAAGATTGCCCTTACGGAGCCTATGACCGTTTAAATTGGGATATCATTGTCACTGACAACGGAGATGTTTTCGACAAGGCGGTAGTAAGGATTTTAGAGACTTTTCAATCGATAGACATGGTTAAGCGCTGTCTTTTAAGCTTGCCGGATACTGAAATCGACGCTAATATTAAAAACATACCTCCCGGAGAAGGTATCGGCCAGATCGAAGCGCCAAGGGGTGAATGTTTTCACTATGTAAAAAGCGACGGGACTAACCGCCCGGCCCGCCATAAAATACGAGCCCCAACTTTTATGAATCTGCCGACCTATAAAGCGACTGTGGTCGGCGAGACGATTTCCGATGCAACTATAATCCTGGCGGCAATCGATCCTTGTTACTGTTGTACTGAAAGAATGGCTGTGGTTAATCAAAAGGGTAAAAAACTTTATAATGGTGAGGATTTAGTTAGGCTCTCACAAGCTAAAACCGAGAAAATTAAAAGTAGGGGCGGCAAATTTGCCGCCCGTACAAAAGGTATAAAATGAGTTTGTTTCAGGAATATTTCCGTTTTGACAATTTATCGATATTTGTGGGGATATTCGTCTGGTTTTTTTCTATCCTGGTGACTGTCTATTCTATGGGGTATATGCGTTCAGAAAAAAGGACCCCTCAGTACTACCTCTACATAGGCCTCACTCTAATCGCTTCTTTAGGCGCAGTTTTTGCCAACAACTTGATTTTATTTATGGTTTTTTGGGGATTTTTAGGGCTGCTGCTGTATCTTTTGATCGGTTTTGGCAAAAACGAGAATACGCCGGCTACGGCCAAGAAGGCTTTTATCTTAATCGGCGGAACTGATGTTTTAATGCTTTTAGGGATCAGTCTTGTCTGGAAACTCACCGGTTTGTTTGAAATGGATCTGATTTCGATACCCTTGACTTCTAAACTGGCAGTGATTGCTTATCTTTGCCTGGCAGCCGGAGCTTTTGCCAAAGCCGGAGCAATGCCTTTTCATACCTGGGTTCCTGATGCCGCTGAGGATTCACCAGCACCGGTTACAGCGTATTTACCGGCATCTTTGGATAAACTTTTGGGAATATATTTTTTAGCCCGGATTTCCCTGGAGATGTTCCGTCTTGATTCCGGGATGAATACCTTTTTAATGTTTATCGGCAGTCTCACTATTGTAGCGGCAGTGATGATGGCTCTCATCCAGCATGATTTTAAAAGGCTGCTTGGCTATCATGCCGTGAGCCAGGTCGGCTATATGGTTTTGGGAATCGGCACCGGCAACCCCATCGGTATTGCCGGCGGGCTTTTTCATATGTTAAATCACGCCATATATAAATCCTGTCTGTTTTTTTCGGCCGGGTCAGTTGAAAAGCAGGCTAAAACCACCAACCTTGATTCGTTGGGCGGATTAGCCAAATACATGCCGGTTACTTTCGTTACTTTTTTAATTGCTGCCTTTGCTATTTCGGGAATACCGCCATTTAATGGTTTTGTTTCTAAATGGATGGTCTATCAGGGAATTCTGGAAACTGCAAAAACCGGCGGCAAGCTTTGGGTAGTTTGGCTGATTTCAGCTATGTTTGGCAGTGCTTTGACTTTAGCTAGTTTTATGAAATTACTGCAGGCGGTATTTTTAGGCCAGCCGGCTCAAGGTCGGAAATTAGCGGCCAAGAAAGAAAACCGGGAGGTCGGGATTTTGATGTGGCTGCCGGGAGTCATTTTAGCCTTTTTATGTTTAATTTTCGGAATTTTTGCTTTGGCGGTTCCCCTTAAACATTTTATCTTTCCGGTTATTTTAGAACCGATACGATTTTTCGGATTTTGGAGTGCCGGTTTGGCAACGATTTTACTTATTATCAGCATAGTAATCGGTTTGTTGATTTATTTTCTGGGCCGGGTGGCTAAACTGCGGCAAACTGATCCTTTTATCGGCGGTGAAGACCTAAAAAATAATCCCCAGATGCGGATTTCGGGAACAGAATTTTACAATACTGTTCAGGAGATCGGCATTCTAAAAATTATTTACCGGTTAGCTGCGAAAAAAATCTTTGATATTTATGAAGTGAGCAGTAAGATCACCTTTGGTTTTAATCGCGCTCTAAGTTATTTGCACAACGGAGTTTTGTCTACTTATTTGGCCTGGTGTCTTTTAGGTATGGGTATACTTTTTTACCTTTTGTTACGATAGGCAATTAAAATGTATCCCGATAGTAATCGGGATTTCGCTGAATAAATAGAATTATCCCGGCAGTAGCCGGGATCTCGCTGGATAGTTAAATTAAGGTGCTCGAAATGCTGGAACTTTATCTTTTATTGATTTTCATGATTGTCGGGGCGATCGTAGCTGTCGAGCTTAAAGATCTGTTGTCATCGGTTATTGCCGTGGGCGCAGTGGGCTTGGGGCTTTCGATCACCTTTATCGTGCTCAAAGCTCCTGACGTGGCGATTACTCAATTGGTGGTTGAAATATTATGTTTGATTATTTTAATCCGCTCAACTTTGAAAAGGGATCTTCCCTTTTCAACCAGCGGACGCTGGTTCCTCAATACTATGATCGCCTTATCTTTCATCGGTATATTCCTCTTTGTTGCCTACAAAGCAATCGGGGATTTGCCGCCTTTTGGCTATCCAATAATGAAGGTGGCTAGTACTTATCTTAAGCAAGGCCTGGCTCAAACCGGTGCGACTAATATTGTGGCTTCGGTTATTTTGGATTACCGGGCCTATGATACTTTAGGTGAAGCTACGATCCTGTTTACTGCGGTGATCGGAGTCTTGGCTTTAGTCCGCCGGATCGGGCGTAAAAAATCTGTTGAACAGGAAGGTTCTGATGAGTAAAGAACACGATAGAGGAATGTCGGTAATAGTTAAGACGGTTACCCGCCTTACGGTAGGGCTAATACTTCTTTACGGAATTTACATCCTTTCACACGGACATGTTTCGCCGGGCGGTGGTTTTGCCGGAGGAGTCATCATCGCGCTTTCCTTTATTCATTTAATGTTGGCTTATGGAAAAGAGGCAGCTTTGAAAAGAATACCCAGCCAGGCGCTTTCCTTTTTTGAGGGTTTTGGGGCAATAATGTTTTTGGCTATCGCTCTTTTGGGGTTTACCGGCGGGTATTTCTTTTTAAATTTTCTTCCTAAGGGTGAACCGTTCAAACTGTTTTCAGCCGGGATCATCCCGCTTTGCAATATCGCCATCAGTTTAAAGGTCGGCGCCGGGCTTTTTGCGATATTCATAGCTTTGGTGCTCCTGAAATTTGAAGGAGAAAATAAATAATGACTCATACTTTGTATATACTTTGCCTGGCTCTTTTTTGCATAGGGCTTTATTGTATTTTGCGAAAACGTAATATTATCAAGATAATCATCGGGGTGATCATCTCTGAATATGCGGTAAATCTTTTATTTATACTGGTAGCTTACCGGATGCAGGGGCGCTCTCCGATCTATTCGCCAGACGCGGCTATTGAAAATATGGTTGATGCTTTACCGCAGGCAGTGGTACTTACCTCTATAGTCATCGGCTTGGCCACCACCGCTCTTTTGATTGCCATCGCCATGCGGATCTATGAAAAATATAAAACTTTCGATATCACCAAGATCAATGAATTGCGAGGATAAAAATGGGCGCTAATGTCATACCGTTATTTGTAGTAGTTTCTTTGTCGGGAGCCTTTTTGATTTCTTTGTTCGGCCGAAAACTTAAATGGTTTCCCGATTTGATCGGCAGTGCTTTTACGGCTTTGCTGTTGCTTTTGTCTTTATATGCCGTAAAGATAGTGGCTGAAGCTGGAACCCTGGTTTACAGCGCCGGATCATGGAAACCTCCGGTAGGAATTGTTTTTGTTTTGGACGGGTTGAGCAGTTTTATGCTGGTTACCGTAAACCTGGTTGCTTTTTGCGTGGCGATGTTTTCGATAAATTACATGGCTAAATATACCTCTAAATGGAAATTCTACACTTTGTTTTTATTGATGCTGGCCGGGATGAACGGAGTATTGATAACCGGCGACATTTTCAATCTTTTTGTTTTTCTGGAGATAGCCTCGGTCGCCAGTTATGCTTTAGTCGCTTTCGGCACTGAACGCCACGAGTTAGAAGCGGCATTCAAATACGCAGTGATGAGTACGGTGGGGTCGTTGTTTATCCTTTTGGGCATAGTATTTCTCTACAGCGCCACTTCGACTTTGAGTATGGCTGACATTGCTTTATCGCTTTCCCCGGGAAAACACTCCGGCATTTTAATGTTAGTGAGTATTTTATTTCTGATGGGTTTTGGCCTAAAAGCTGCTTTAGTGCCGTTTCATGCCTGGCTTCCTGATGCTCATCCTTCGGCACCGGCCCCGATATCAGCTATGCTTTCAGGAGTTTTAATAAAATCTTTGGGTATTTACAGCTTGTGCCGGATAATTTTTTGTGTTTTGGGAGTAAGCAGTCAGCTGTTATCGATTCTGATGGTTCTGGGAACTCTTTCAATGCTGATCGGGGTGTTTTTGGCCATCGGCCAGTGGGATCTAAAGCGCTTACTGGCATACCATTCGATAAGCCAGATCGGTTATGTTATCTTGGGGATCAGCTTAGGCACGCCTTTGGGGATAATCGGAGGTTTATTTCATCTTTTTAACCACTCGATTTTTAAATCTTTACTGTTTTTAAATTCGGGAGCGATTGAATACACTACCGGAACCCGGGATTTAAAAAAAATGGGGGGTTTGTCTGAAAAAATGCCGATTACTTCTACGACTGCCTTAACTGCTGCGATGTCGATTTCCGGTATTCCACCATTTAACGGTTTCTGGAGTAAACTCTTGATCATTATCGCCTGTGTTCAAGCCGCTAAATACTGGTATGGTTTTTGGGCAGTGTTAGCTAGCATTTTGACTTTAGCTTCGTTTACTAAAGTGATGAAATATGCTTTTTTCGGCAACTTAAAAAGCCAATGGGCTATGATCAAGGAAGTGCCAGTTTTTATGAAATTATCGATGATTATTTTAGCGGTTATCTGCGTTTTTGGCGGGCTTTTATTTTTTCCGGGCCTGCGCGAGCCGTTTTTACTTAAAGCTTCGGGAGTTTTACTTGACGCCAAGACTTATGCGTCAACTGTTATTAGGTTGGTACAATGAAAAGAAAGGCAGTCCTGTTCTTGGTAGCTTTTGTGGTCTGGTGCCTGCTTAACTGGCCGCCGGATTGGCAGCATTTGCTGGCCGGAGTTTTCGTAGCCGCTTTTTGCGCATTTATGACCGGTGACCTCTTTGTCACTCGTCCGCACATGCTTAAGCACCCGTTACGTTACTGGCATTTTTTATTTAGTTATCTTCCCCGGTTTTTCTGGGAATGCTTGAAAGCTAACGTCGATGTTGCCTGGAGAGTAGCGCACCCGAGATTACCGATAAATCCGGGAATCGTTAAGATAAAAACTTCGCTTAAAACCGATACCGCCCTCACTTTTTTAGCTAATTCAATAACGCTTACTCCGGGAACTTTAACTGTTGATATCGATAAAGACAAGGGTGTTTTATATGTGCACTGGATCGATGTGAAAGATAAAGATACCAAAAAGGCGACCCAGATCATTGCCGAGCGCTTTGAAAAGATATTGCGAAAGATATTCGAATAGGCAATCGTTTAAGATTAAAAAGGATTCTGTCATGAAAAATGAAGGAAAAAAAATTATCCGCTGGTTAGCCGGAGCGGTTAGCCTGACTGCTTTTCTGGTTTTGATCGTTATCCGGCCGCTGCCATTTTTATTCTACCAGGGCTTGCCGCATCTGGGATTTTTAGGCCGGGCGCTGTACATACTTTTGCTGGGTTGTTTTTTGGCGCTTTACCGGATCGCCCGGGGCCCTACCGGAGCCGACCGGATCGTAGCTATAGATATTTTAGGGATCATGATCGTCGGGCTATGTGCGGTTTTGACGATTACTACCGGCCGGTCCTGGTATTTAGATATCGGAATTGCCTGGGCGCTCCAGAGCTTTATCAGCACTTTGGCATTTTCTAAATACCTGGAGGGGAGAGGCTTTGATGAATGAACTAATCGGGTTAATATTCATTTCTTTAGGTTTAGCCTTTGATGTTTTTGGCTGTCTGGGTTTAGTCAGGCTTCCTGATGTCTATAACCGCCTGCAGGCCGCTACTAAATGTGTTACTTTAGGCACTGCCAGTATTCTTTTCGGAACATTTTTAATAGTCGGTTTCACTGCCGCCGGCTTTAAGGCTATTCTTTGTATGCTGTTTCTTCTCTTGACCTCGCCGGTAGCAGCTCATGCTATAGCCAGGGGCGCGCATCGCTCGGGAGTTAAGCTTTGGGAAAAAAGCGTCATTGACCGTTACAAGGAAGACAAAGAAGGGGAGGCGTAGATAATTGTTGTTAGCCACGGGTGGCTGGTAATCCCCAGTCGCTAATCTACGCCCTCTTCTTTAAAAATAAAATTATGAAATTACCGAAGATACGAGAATTAGTAGAAGCAATAAAGGCTTTAATCAAAGGTCCGTATACGTCTAAATTTCCCAAAGAAGTACACCGGCCGCACCCTAACTTTCGCGGCCAGCCGAAATTTGATGAAGAAAAATGCCTGGGCTGTTGTGCCTGTCAGGAAGTCTGTCCGGTTGAGGCGATCAATCACTTAGATGTTGTGGTTAATGTGAACCGTCCTAAACGGTACATGGTCCACTACACTGATACCTGTATTTTTTGTGGCCAATGTGAAGCCGCCTGTATCGCTGATCATCAGGGAATAAAGCTGTCGACTGACTGGGAGCTTTCCTTTTTTGACCGGAGTAAAGCTCAAGAACAGATAGAAAAGGAAATTCAGCTTTGCGAGATCTGTGGTGGAGTGATAGCCTGTCGCGACCATCTTAACTGGATTTCCCAAAAATTAGGCGAACTTACCTATTCTAGCCCTACGCTTTATCTTTCCCGTTTAAAAGAACTTGGTGTTATTGACGAGAACATTATTTCGGCGTTAAAAGACCAGGGGCGTTCTGACCGGGTTAAAATCCTCTGTGCCCGCTGCAGGCGTAAAACCACTTTGACAACCGAGAAATAACCGTAGGGGCGGGTTTAAAACCCGCCCCTACAATGACATCCCAAGAAATGCAAAATCAATTCAAAGATATTTTTAAGGGAAAGGTCATTATCGCCGGTGTAGGCAATATTTTACGCGCTGACGATGCTTTTGGCCCCCGTTTGATCGAAGCTATTGAGAAGAGGGTTAATGCAGTTTGTTTTGACCTGGGTACAGCACCGGAAAATTATATCGGTAAAATCGCCAAACAAGGACCGGACACGGTTCTGATAGTCGATGCTGTGGATTTAGGTAAAAACCCGGGAAGTTTTCAGCTGCTGCGGGGAAAAGATATTATAAATTCAGGATTTACCACTCACGATCTATCGCCGCGGATGTTTATTGATTTTTTGAAAAGCCAGACCAAAGCCGAAATCTACCTTTTAGGGGTTCAGCCGCAAACAACTGCTTTTGGTGAAGAAATGTCGGAAAAAATGACTGAAGCTTTAGAAAAAATAGCCGTATCAATCAAGGAGGCTTTAGGATGCACGAAACTCATATCATAAAACCGATAATCAAAGGGATCTGTGAACATGCCGAGCAAGAAGGCGCAAAGTCAGTATCCAAAATACATATAAAAATCGGCCAGCTTAACGGGATCAAGGAAGAGTCATTTAAGGAAACCTTTAAGGTTCTGGCTGAAAGCACTGCTTGTCAGGGAGCTGAATTGGAGCTAACCTTTTTCCCGGGCACAAATATACAAGTATTATCTTTTGACGTTGAGTAAGATACACGATGTGTTACGCCATACCAGGGAAAATCAAAGAGATTGACGGAAAGACCGTGGTGGTGGACTATTTCGGCCAGGAAAAACGGGCGATCAATGAGTTCTACGACTTGGGAGTAGGAGACTATGTTTCAGCTCAAGGCGGTTTTGTGATAAAAAAAGTTTCTCCGGCTGAAGCTGAGGAAACTCTTTTAGCCTGGAAAGAACTGTTTTTTGAACTCCAGGATATGGATTTACGGCTTTCCGGGATCAATCTTAACCAAAAAAATATCGATAAGGGTTTAAGGCTGATTTTAGATAAAGCTTTGGAAAATATCCCGCTGGTTAAAAAAGATTTGCTTTATTTGCTTAGCTTAGATCGACAGCAAGATAAGGAGCTTTTTTTTAAGGCCGCTAATTTCTTGCGTCAAAAATATCATCAAAATGCCTGCTGTGTTCACGGGATAATCGAGATTTCCAACTTTTGCAACCAATCCTGTCAATACTGCGGCATAGCCGCTTCCAACCGTAATCTTAGCCGCTACCGAATGTCGGTTACTGAAGTTGTTGAGGCGGCAGTTGAAGCAGTTGAAAAATACGGTTTTCAGGCTTTGATTCTACAAAGCGGTGAAGATTCAGACTACAAATTGGATGATTTAGTGGGAATAATCGAACAGGTTAAAAACCGCTGTCCGGTTTTGATCGGTGTGAGTTTTGGCGAAGTGGGGTTAGACGGCCTAGACCGGCTCTATAAAGCCGGAGCCAGGGCTTTATTAATGCGTTTTGAAAGTTCAAACCCGGAGATTTTTGCCAAAGTTCATCCCGGCAGGACACTGGACAGCCGCTTAGCTCATATTCGTAAAGCCAGAGACCTGGGATTTATTATTATGACCGGAAGCTTAATCGGTTTGCCCGGCCAGACCAGAGAGGATATTGTTAATGATATCTATTTAACCAAGGCTTTGGGTGCTGAAATGTATTCTTTTGGGCCATTTTTGCCTCATCCTGATACTCCTTTGGCAGGTTGCCTGCCTTCTAACCAAGAGGAAGTTTTAAAAACCTTGGCTTTAATCCGTTTTATCGATCCAGAAACCGCTAAGATCCTGGTAACCACTGCTTTTGAAACTTTATCTTCCCAAGCTCGAAGACTCGGCCTTTTATCCGGCGCTAATTCGGTAATGCTTAATGTAACGCCGCTCAAATACCGCAGGCATTATGCTATTTATCCTGATAAAGCTGATATTTATTCCGAGATCAATGATCAAATCCGGGAAACTATTGATTTGCTTAAGAGTCTGGGCCGGGCACCGACCGATTTAGGAATAAGCAGTGATTTAGTAAACAACCATGAAAAAAAATAACATCGGTAAAAATTTTTCGCTGGATAGCATAAGAAGATTGACCCTTTATCTTCGTAACTTAAGAAAGATTAAAAAACAGGGTATCGAGGTCATTTCATCGGACAAGATAACCCGCCTTTTGAATGTAACCCCGTCACAGTTTCGCAAAGACCTTTCTTACTTCGGAGAATTCGGAAAACGCGGGGTTGGCTACAATGTTGCTTTTTTAATTGAAGAGATCCAGAAGATAGTCGGCTCTCATATCGATTGGAATATTGCTTTGGTCGGTTTAGGCAAACTCGGGGGAGCTCTCCTGGGGTTTGAAGGGTTTTCTAAATTCAATATCAAAATCAAGGCGGTTTTTGACAGCGATAAGAAAAAAATCGGAAAAATAAAAAACGGTATCATGATAGAAGCAGTAGACTCACTAAGGGAATTGATTAAGAAAAATAAGATAAAAGTAGCTATAATCTCAACCCCGCCGGAAGTAGCTCAAAATATCGCTGAGCAGTTGATTGATTCCGGAGTGAAAGGAATACTCAACTTTGCTCCGGTAGTATTGAAAGTTCCGGATAATATATTCGTTTCTAACGTTGACATGGGTTGTGAGCTGGAAAGTCTGATATTTTTCGTTAAACAGGCGAATTAGATGTTAATCAAAACCTTCAAACCGAATGATTGGGTTGGCCAGCGAATAAAACCGGAGCAAATTCATAAGTATATGCCTATGGCCAGAGATTTTGTTCCTCAAGCCGAGATATCTGCGAAATTATCTGATTCTAAAGAACCCGGCCTTAAGGAAGTAAAAGATATCCTGGCTAAGTCTCTAGCCATCCAGACTTTGACTGTTGACGAAACTGCCACACTGCTTAAAGTCAAAGCTTCTCAAGCCTGGGAGTTAATGCAGGAAACTGCTTTAAAGGTAAAAAAGAAGGTTTACGATAATCGGATCGTGACTTTTGCGCCTCTCTATTTAGGAAATCACTGCGTTAACGACTGTCTTTATTGCGGGTTCAGGAGTTCTAACGGTGAAGCTAAACGGCAGGTTTTAACTTCCGATCAAATACAATCGGAAACTAAAGTCTTAGCCGGCACTATCGGGCATAAACGTCTAATCACGGTTTACGGCGAACACCCTTTAAATGATATAAACTATATTTGTGATTCGATCCGGACGATTTATCAGGTAAAGGAGAAAACTAAAAAAGGATTTGCCCAGATCCGCCGGGTCAATGTAAATGCCGCGCCACTATCGATAGAAGAGCTAAGGCTTTTGAAAGCTGCCGGAATCGGCACTTACCAGGTCTTTCAGGAGACTTACCATAAAACTACCTATAAACAAGTCCATCCGCCGCAGACGATTAAAGGAAATTATTTCTGGCGTCTTTACTCGATGCACCGGGCTTTTGAGGCTGGGATTGATGATGTCGGCTTAGGAGTTCTTTTCGGGCTTTATGATTGGAGGTTTGAAGTCATGGGGTTGGTGGCTCATAACCGGGAGTTGGAAACTGTTTTCGGTGTCGGCGCCCACACTATATCTTTTCCCCGGCTTGAGCCGGCAGAGAATGTTCCGTTTACCAGTAATTCAAAGTATAAAGTGTCGGATGAAGATTTTAAAAAAATAATTACGGTTATCCGGCTGGCAGTTCCCCATACCGGGATGATCATCACCTGCCGGGAAACTCCTCAAATCAAACGCGATTCGATCGCTTTAGGGATAACCCAGACTGATGCTTCTACCAAGATTGGGATTGGTTCCTACAGCGACCGGGAGTTTGGCCAAGACGGTTTAAAACAACAGTTTATTCTGGCTGATACCCGCAGCCTGGATGAAATGATCAGGGAATTTGCCCATATCGGTGTAATCACTTCTTTCTGTACTGCCGGATACCGTTGCGGAAGGACCGGCGGATGCATAATGGACCTTTTAAAAACCGGAGCCGAGGGAAAATTCTGCAAACTCAATGCGGTTCTGACTTTTCGGGAATGGCTTGATGATTTTGCCAGCCCGGAGACTAAGCAAGCAGCTGAAAAAGTGATCGAGCAAGAGATCAGCGAGATAAAAAAAATTCTGCCTAAAACCTTTCCTCAATTCAACGAATATTACCAGCGGATTAAGAACGGAGAACGTGACCTTTATTTCTAGCCGGTTTAAACTTAGCTAAAATTATACTTGTTGATTGCAGAACTGGTGTGATATACTGCCTAAAATGAAAAAAAATTGGTTGGGGTATTTAGGCGTATTGATTTGTTTGTTGTTTTTAAGCTTAGTAAAATCTGTTTTTTCTGAAGAACAGAGTAACCGTTCTGGGGTCTACTGCCGTTTAAGCCAGAGATATATGAAAGGTAATCTGGATCACCCCCTGTTAGACGCGGTAGTCATTACGGTCAAGTGGAGTCAGGTAGAGCCAGAGCCCGGTCAGTTTGATTTTACCGCGTTAAAAGAGCAAGTTGGAGAATGGGGTAAAGCCGGCAAAGGGGTGGTGATCAACCTCATGCTTTATGGTCAGGAGGTGGACGATCAGATAACGCCTTCTTGGGTTTATCAGCAAGGGGTTGAGTCGATTTGGTTTTCCGGCGGCGGCCAGGCCAAGGGCCGGAAAGTTCGAATTCCTAAAGTTTGGGATGAATATTTTTTTAAAAACTGTCTTGAGCCTTTAATCGCCGAATTCGCCAGAAATTTTAACGGCCATCCTGACATTTGGTATATTAATTTAAGTTTTGGGCATATCGGCAATATGGTTACTCAACCTTCAAAAGGGGGTGCTTTGGCGGTGGAAGAAGCTGGCTGGACCCCTGAAAAATGGAAAAATTATTGTTTGTCTTCGGTTGAACTTTATCAGAAATATTTTGATCGGACGCCTCTGATGGTAAAAAGTGCACCGCTCTTGCTGCGTAACCGCAAGACCAAGTATTACTTAAACGATGCTAATGAGATCATTGGTTTGCTCGGGGAAAGAGGAGTTACAGTGGTGAGCCTGGGAGCTAATGCTGATCCTGGCCAAATGAAAAATATTCGTAACCGTCTGTCACCCTTAGCTGATTCAGCCCAAGCCGGGAAGATTCGCTTAGGGATGGGGGATGATTGGCCGCTTTGGGTACCGCAAGACCGCCGCGACCAGGCACCGACTCAAGGTTATGACGATAAAAACTTAAAACAGATTTTAAAGCTGATTTTCGGCGGCCGTCAAAAGTTGCCGATCACCATACTTTATCTGCAAGAACCGGAAATAAGCGCCAGTAATCCTAATCATCGGGATTACCAGAAGAAGGTTTATCAAATCATCAAAAAGGCCCGTAAAAAACTTAAGAAGATCGACCGCAAAATATACGGCAAATGAGGATTGTTTACGGAAGATTGCGAGCAGCTCGTCTGGTAATGGAGAAAATCCAGTCTGAACAGCTCTATAAAAAATGGTGGTATATATTGATTGCAGCATTAGTTTTTATACTATTTATCGGTTTGCCGGTAACTGTAGTGACCATGGCGATATTTTCGAAATAAATTTACTTAATTCTAAAAATTTCTGCTATAATCTTTTAAAAAGGAGATTTTTATGTTTAGAAAAATGGTTATTGTCATTATCCTGGTGCTTTTGCCGTTCCTGCAAGGATGCGCTTTGATCGGCGTAGCTGTTTCAGCGGCAGCCGCCTACGGAATTTCTAAAGCTTTTGATTAATATCTAGATAAATTGCAAGTTGGGGGGCTATGAAAAAAAAGATAATTATTGCTGTAGTTATTCTGGTTTCCTTATTTATTTTAGCGGTTGCTAAAGATGTAGCAATAAAAGGCCTGGTAACAGTTGCCGTCAGCCAAACTGCCGGAGCCCCGGTACATATAGACGGTTTTTCTTTGGGTATTTTTAACCAGTCGGTAAAGATCAAAGGATTTACGATCTATCAGCCCAAAGGCTATCCTCAGGGAGTCCTTGTCGACATATCGCTGATTAGAGTTAAATATAACCTGGGAGCATTATTTAAGAAACAAATCCATCTGCCGTTAGTGGAATTAGATTTAAATGAAGTAGTAATCATAAAAAATCAGGATGGCAAATTTAATGTCGACGCTTTAAAAGTTTCTCAAGAATCGGAAAAGGCTGCCGAAAAGAAGAAAGATAAAAAACCGGTTAAAGAAATCGGGCTTAAGATAGATTTGCTTAAGCTTAACCTCGGGCGAGTCATCTCCAAGGAATATACTTCCAGCGGTGAGCCGACTATGAAGATCTTGGACCTTAACATAAAAAACAAGACCTACAAGAACATAAATAGCCTTAACCAGCTTATAGGGTTAATTCTGGTTGAATCAATGAAACCGGCGGCGATCAAAGGAGCCGGCCTTTACGGAGCGGTTAGTTTAGCCGGAGTAGCTTTTCTGCCGGCTGCCGCAGCTTTGATTTTTACCGGACAAGACAGCATCAGTGATATCTTTCCGATAAGCTTCGATAAGCTATTTCAACTCACTTTGGATATCGTTAAAGAAAAAGGCAGCTTAATCAGTGCTAATCAGGCCAAAGGGGTTATTAAAGCTAAGCTTAACGGCGCTAAACTTAGCGTAAAGATCGAGAAAAATGATAAAGATACTGCGATTACTGTTTCGGCCCGCAAACTGTTTCTGCCTAAGCCCGATATCGCCGGCATTATTGTTCATGAAATAAACCAACGCCTAAAGTAGACAATGGATTATCGTAAGATAGAAGGGGTAAGCCAGGGGATTCTGCCGCTTTCTTTGGGTACTTGGTCTTTTGGCGGAGATTCCTGGTGGGGCAAACAGGATGATCGTGATTCAAGCCAAGTACTTAGCTCGGCGATCGATAAAGGCTTGGCTTTGATCGATACCGCTCCGATCTATGGCCGCGGCCGCTCAGAAAGGGTTATCGGCGATTTTTTGACTAAACGAAAACTCCGTTCAAAAGTGATCCTGGCTACCAAGTTGGGCTTAATTTGGCAAGGGCCGAAGATCCTGCATAATTTAAAAAAGAAACGAATGTTGGAGGAACTTGATGAATCGCGAAGCCGCCTGCGGACTGACTACTTTGACCTTTATCAGGTCCATTGGCCGGATCCGAATACCCCGATCGGTGAAACTGCCGAAGTAATGCATCAACTTTATGATAAGGGGGTCACCAAGTC
The DNA here is from genome assembly GCA_018826075.1 of Candidatus Omnitrophota bacterium. Taxonomy (GTDB): domain Bacteria; phylum Omnitrophota; class Gorgyraeia; order Duberdicusellales; family 4484-171; genus JAHKAJ01. The sequence continues at coordinate 133,809 of JAHKAJ010000024.1, read as the reverse complement.
GGTCGGCGTAAGCAACTATTCAGTGGTTCAGATGAAGGAGTTTATGAAATATTCGCCGCTTCACTGTCTTCAGCCGGAATACAGCATGTTTAAGCGGGATATTGAGGGAGAGACTACTTCTTTCTGTATCGAAAATAAAATCGCGATTATTACCTATGCACCGCTTTACAGCGGACTGTTGACCGGTAAATTTTTCCTGGATGATTTGCCGATCCCAGAAGACACTAACCGTAAGATGAAAAAAAAGCACTTTCAGGAGCCGTTGTCCTCAATCAATAAAGATACGCTTTCAAAATTAAAAGCTATTGCTTCGGGTTATCAAAAAACTCTTAGTCAGCTGGTCATCAATTGGAATTTCAGCCAAAAGGGGATCACTTCAACCATTGTTGGAATGCGTAATTTAAAACAGGTTGAGGATAATTGCGGCAGCCTTAACTGGTTGATCTCCGCCGAAGATATGCATAAGATCGCTCAAATTCTTTCCCAGCGAGAAGAAAAAATAAAAAATTAATGAAGGTTTTAGTTACCGGAGCTACTGGTTTTATCGGCAGGCATCTAGTCAAAAAACTGGCAAAAGATAAGCGCTATGAGATTTTTTGTCTGCTGCGGAATCTAAAAAAAGCGAAACTACTCGAAAGCCTAGATATAGAAATAATTTCCGGAGATATTACCGATAAACAATTCTTAGAAAAGTTAAATGGTTATAGCTTTGACTTAATCTTTCATTGTGCTGCTTGTGTAGAGAACTCTAATCCCGAGAAACTAAAAACCGTCAATGTCGAGGGTACGCGTAATATCTGTGAGTTAGCCCTAAACCAGGGGGTTAGCCGGTTGATTTATTTAAGTTCAGTGGCAGTGGTCAGCGGTAACAAAGAAGTACCTTTAATTGAAGATTTACCTTTGGCTGCTACGAATCCTTACGGTGAATCAAAGCTTGAAGCTGAAAAAGTGGTTTGGGAATACCGGGATAAAGGTTTGCCGGTGGTGATTTTGCGGCCGCCGATGGTCTATGGTGAGGATGAACCGCATATGCTGACGATTTTGCTTAAATTGTTAAAATGGAGGATCTTACCCTTAGTTAATCAGGGGATGAGTAAATTACATCTGGTTTATATTGAAAATGTAGTCTCGGGAATGATTTTTTGTTTGGATAAACCCGAATGTTTAAAAGGCTCTTTTTTTATTGCCGATAAAGAAGTGTTAACTACCGGTGAGATTTTTGATATTTTTGCCAGGGCGGTTAAGGCTAAACCGCCTTTTCGGCTTCCTAAATCAATCGAGACTATGCTGTTGAGCCTGCCTTGGGCCGGTAAAAAGTTTAAATTCTTTTTAAAGGACCGGGTTTACAGCACCGACAAAATAGAATCATTAGGTTTTAAAATACCTTATCCGGCCAGAGTCAACCTGTTAACCAGCGCTGAAAAACTATACCATGCAGAATAGTCCAAAAGTTTTAGCTTTTGACCTGGGCAATGTGCTTTTTGGTTTTGATTACACTATAGCCTTAAATAAGATCAAAGGCCGAATGAAAGTCACTATCCCTGAGGTCATTTACTCCCTTTATGATAAAAACTTCACTATCCCTTTCGAAAAAGGGTTGGTTACCGGAGAGGAGTTTTACCGGTTATTCATGAAAGAGTTTGGGATTGATTTTGCTTATTCGGAGTTTGTAGATGCCTGGTGTAAGATATTTTTTCCGATTCTTGAAGTCATTGATTTAGTAAAAAACCTTAAAGGTAAATACCCCCTGTACCTTATTTCCAACATCAACCAGCTGCATTTTGAATATTTAAACCAGGAATATCCTGAAGTTTTTTCGTTGTTTAACGGCCTGGTCCTTTCCTATGCGATAAAATCAGTCAAACCGGAGAAAGAAATCTACCAGAAGCTGGCTGATCGAGCCAAAGTAACCTTCCCGGAACTGATTTATATCGATGACCGCCAGGATTTAATAACTCAAGCCCAAAAATTTAAACTTAACTGTATTTTATTTAAAGATTGCCCGCAGCTAGTTTTAGACCTGAAAAAAATAAACATCACCACAGAATAACTTTATTTTTTTGGATTAATGCTTGCAAAAGAATTTTTTTTTGGTATATTTAATTCAAAGAGAATGAACTATGAAAAACATTAGTTTTTTTATCGTCGGTGTATTACTATTGAGCGGTTGCGTTCCGGCTTTAATTGCTGCCGGGCTGGTAACCGGATACAGCCTAAGTAATGCCTCGGCTATGGGAAATGTCAAAAGCGAATACCGGGTGCTTTGGGATGTCTGCTCGGATGTTTTGGAAGACATGGAGGCGGAGGTATTGTTAGTCAGAGAATCCCAAGGGATGATCAAGGCCCGGATTTCAGACCATAATATAACCGTTAAGATAAATACTATTAGCTCGGATAGTCAACGTTTGAAGGTTTCTGCACGAAGAAATTTCTTACCTAAGCCGCAGATGGCGCAAAAAGTCTTTCTTAAGATCGTTGAAGACTTATAGTGGCGAAAAAACTTCTTTTTTTAGTTATTTTTTTGATTTCTTGCCGGAGTATCCCGCAAGATCACTCCCAAATTTTAGTTTCTGAAGTTATTGACGGAGATACTGTCCGTTTGGCTAATGGAAGGTTACTGCGTTATATTGGAATCGACACTCCCGAGACAAACCTTAAAAAAGGCGGTAAATTTATTTATCAGCCTCAGCCGTTTGCTGAAGAAGCCAAGGAATACAACCGCAAACTGGTAGAAGGCAAGACGGTAAAGATCGAGTTTGATCTAGAAAAAGAAGATAAATACGGCCGGCTTTTGGGGTATTGTTTTGTCGATGATATTTTTGTGAATGCAAAACTTATTGAGCAAGGGTATGCGGTATTGTATACTTACCCTCCTAATGTTAAATATGCCGACCGTTTTTTTGATTTGCAAAAACAGGCCCGGGATAAAAAAGCCGGGCTCTGGGGCAGTTATCAGGTTATTGCTCCGGAAGCTGCAGGTAATCTTATCGGCCAGATCCGGACAGTGCAAGGTAAAGTTTTAAGTACTTATCAGTCGGCAAAATGCGTATTTCTAAACTTTGGCCAGGATTATAAAACTGATTTTACGGTAGTTATTTTCAATAATTCCTTAGGCGCTTTTCGGCAGCAGGGGATAGATCCGGTAAGTTTTTATCGTGATAAGACGGTTTCTGTATCCGGCCGGATCCGGGAATATAATGGTCCAGAAATCATCGTAAACACGCCTTACGAGATAGAGATAATACAATGAGTAAAAAAAGCAAATGCAATTTTACGGCAAGTAAAGATTCTACACCTACGAGGTGGCCCGCCGAAGGCGGGACTCCTCGTAGGTGGCGCAGCGCGGTTGGAGTAATAGTTTTTTTAGTTCTATTATCGGGTTGTGTTTCGGTTTATAATCCGGTAAGCGGTAAAAAGGAATGGTATATTTTTGATGAAAAGGGGGAGGTTTCCTGGGGTGATGCCATGGCTCGGCAGTTCATTGATGAGAATAAGATCAATAGTGATCCTGAAAAGAATACAGTAATTGCGGCGATTGGGAATAAAGTAGCTGCAGTAAGCCACCGTAATAACCTTACTTACCATTTTTATATTATTGATGCACCGGAAGTCAATGCTTTAGCTATTCCCGGCGGCCATATTTTTGTTTACCGGGGCCTACTGGATAAAGTCAGCCAGCAGGAATTAGCTTTTGTCCTGGCTCATGAGATCGGCCACGTTTCTGCCCGGCACAGCTTAAAACAGCTGGGGGCAAGTTTAAGCGTTAGTGTCTTAGCTGCTACCTTACTAAGGACTCCGGAACAAACCCAGGCCAAACAAATGGTCGATCAGTTATACGGTTTAATATCGTTGGGTTATTCACGAAAAGACGAGCTGGAAGCCGACTCTTTAGCCTTTCAGTATGTTAATTCTGCCGGCTACCAGCCGCGAGCCGCTTTAACTCTTTTTAAAAAGCTTGAAGCTGAAAATAACAATCGCGGGCAGGTTCCTTTTTACTTGTCATCACATCCTGACCCTGAGGCCAGGATAAAAAACATAGAAGATAAACTAAGGGTTTTAAACCAAGGAGGTACCCAATGAAAAAATTCGGAGTGGTTTTGTTGATGTTTGCGGTTTTGGGGTGTGCCAAGCTTAATGTCGAGACCAAAGAACCGATCAAGGTCGATATAAATATGCGGATCGATGTTTATCAGCATGTGGCTAAAGACGCTGAATCAATCAATGACCAGATCTACGGCAATAATGAGAAAAAAATAAACTTTCTTTTTAATTTCAGCCAGGCTTATGCTGCCAGCGTAGATGATTTAGAAGCGGCTATCGAACGGAGAAAGGCCCGGGCCGGACAGATAGAAGAAAATTTTAATCAGGGTTATATCGGCGAAAACCGCAAAGCATTGCTTGAGGTCCGTTCGAAAGCAGCGGCTGGTATTGAAAGTTTAGTTAACAGCGAGAATGCCGACCGTCAGATTATTTATCAATACACCGCCGAGAAAAACGGAGTAGACGTTTCGGAAACTCAAAAAGTATTCTTTCAGGACGACTACGAACGCGCCTCCAGCGGCTGGTGGTTAGAAGTCTCCCCAGGCACATGGAAACAGAAGTAAAACTCTACACTATCGAAGCGTCTGCTGCAGGATAAAACAAAGGACATTTTCTAGGGGTCCGGGAAGTAAAATTGAATTATGACATCTGAAGTGGATTATTGGTTGTTATGTAAAAATAATAAAATCATAATAATACTGTGAAAAAAATATTTTTACAATTTATTATTACAGCCTTAATTTTTTATCCTTGTTATCCTGAAACTATCAAGCTAAAAAATGGTAAAACCATTGATGCTGATATAATGGAAACAACAGATAAATATATCAAGATAGATTTCCACGGCGTTCCACTTAGATATTATGTGGAAGACATTGAAAGTATTAATGGTGTTATACAAAGAAATGAAACAAGAGAAACGCACTCGTCTCAAATAAGCTACATCAATTCATCTTTTGAAGAAATAGATACTGAAAATGTCCACAAACTTCTAGAAAATTTAGGCTATCCTGAATATGCGTGCCTTGATATAGAGAAACGACTCATCCCGTTTTTAACTAAGATGAATTTCCCTCAATTAAAAATTCAAGCCCAAAAAGATAAAACTAATCTTATCAGCCTAAAAAACTTTGTTGCTGAAATAGGCAGTTTTATCGATGAAGAAAGACAACTCAGTTACCCTAATATCCATCCTTTACTTGTATCATTAGTTAACGGCTTATGCAAAGAAGATATTATTGATCTTATCGAATCAAGCTCTTTATCTCGCAGAGAAAAAGAGGAAGAGAAGAAAAGCAAGTTTGCATGTAGTGCCATTACTCAGTTAGGAAGTATTCTATTAACTATGCTGGGGTTTGATGCAATGACCGCTTTATCGCCGAGTCACATTTTTAACTATATATCTTTTGATGGCCGCCAAATTCTTTTCATTGATTTCACTAACCAAATATTTGAAATAGTTAACATTGAATTTTATTACGATATCGGGGGAAGTTATATTGCCTTAAAGCCTGAACACCGGCTCAACTTTGATAGAGTAAAAGAAATCAGAAAACAATTGGAAACAGGAGAAAAGACAATTGGCCAAATGAGCCAAAAAGAACTGCTAAACGTGGAGTATTCTTATCTAGCCTTAACCGATAGTTATTCTGCTACTGCCTACATTTATAATAACCTTGGCTTTGTCTATTACAGTAAAGGTAACTTAACCCAGGCGATTCTCGACTATAACCAAGCTCTAAATATTAATCCAAACTTAGCCGCCGCCTACAACAACCGCGGCCTTGCATATCACAGGCAAGACCAACTTGACCGAGCGATTTCAGACTACAACCAAGTTTTAAAAATTAATCCCTATGATACCTTTGCCTACAACAACCGCGGTAACGCTTATTGTAGCAAGCGCGAATTTACTCGGGCGATTTCTGACTATAACCAGGCTCTAAATATTAATCAAAACTTAGCCGAACCACACCATAACCTTGGCTTTATCTATGCTGGCAAAGGCGATTTTACACAGGCTATTGTCGAATATAATCGTGCTATCAATCTTAATCCTAACGTACCCCATGCTTACTTTAATCGTGCTGTTGCCTATTATCACAAAGGCGACTATACTCAAGCATGGGAAGATGTACAGAAAGCTGAACATTTAGGCTGGCAAGTTAATCCAGAATTCCTACAAGAACTGCGCCGTGCTTCGGGGAGGGATCAATAAAGAAATAAACTGACCGTCGATAAGCACGCCTTCGAGATCATAATGGCCGTTGATGTTTACATTAAAAGGGAGAAAAAATATGATTAAACATTCAATTTATATTTTTATATTTGTATTATTTAACTTCTCGATTGCTGTATTTGCTGAGGTAATTGTTCTCAAATCTGGAAAAACAGTGGAAGGCGACATTATAGAAAAAACTGACAAATATATAAAAGTCAACATCGCAAATATTCCAATTACTTATTATCTCAGCGATATCAACAGTATTGAGGGAGAACCTTTACAATTCAGCGAAAATATAAAAGCTATACTTAGTGAAAAGTATGATTTAGAACAGGCTGACCTATATGCTAAAGAAGCTCTAAATTATATGATGAAAGGTGATTTGAATACAGCTAAAGAAAAATTAAACCTTTCCCTAGAATGTTTTCCGAATCACTTTGGGGCATTATATACTTTTGGGGCTATATATCTAACTGAAGGCAAATTTGATAAGACTATTGAATTTTCAAACAAAATTTTAGAAACATATCCCGATACCCCTGAATTATCAGATGTATATTACAATTTAAGTACAGCCTATTTAGGAAAAAATGATTTAAATGCGTCGATAAAATTTTCTAAAAAAGCAATTAGCTTAACTAGTAGACATGCCCCTGCGCATCTTAATCTGGGAATAGCCCATATAAAGTCTGGCAATAAAGAAGAGGCTATTAAGCAGCATAAGATATTAACAGAAATAAATCCCAATAGGGCTAATCAACTCTTAAAAATAATTGAGGAAGAGACGTCTAGATAACAAAAATAGTTCTTATAATTCCGGGACAGGTCCCGTGTAAATCACTCCATAATCACTCCATTAAAATCAAGGATAATTCCGGCAGTTTTGAAATTTTTAAAAGTCCTGCTTTCATAAATCATGCTTTCAGAAAAACTCCTTGCCTAAAATAATCCCTACTGCTATAATCTTCTCACTGTTAACTTAGGAGATATATGTTGACACGCGAAAGACTTTTCTCTGTTTTAAAGGAAGTAATGCCTTACTTGCATGATAATTTTGGGGTGAGCCGAATCGCTGTTTTTGGTTCTTTTGCCCAAGGAACACCTAAAGAAAATAGCGATATTGATTTATTGATTGAATTTAGCCGACTGCCTGGATTAAAATTCATTGCTCTTGCTGACTACCTAGAGAAAAAATTAGGTAAAGAGGTAGATATTTTAACTCCCGGAGGCCTTCAGGGAATTAGGCTTCCCCAAGTCAGCAAGACAATTAAAAAGAACCTACGTTATGTCTAAAAGGAGTAATTCTGAGTATCTAGCCGATATTCTTGAAGCAGCAAAGCGGATAATCAGCTATTGTCAAGATATTAACTATGCTGCCTTCATGAAAAACCGAATAATTCAGGATGCAGTAGTACGTAATTTCGAAATAATCGGCGAAGCCTCCAAAAATATTTCTAGCGACTTTTCCCAAAAATACCCTCAAATTCCTTGGAATGATTTTGCCAAAGTCCGTGATAAACTGATCCATCACTATTTTGGGGTCAATTTGGATATAGTTTGGAGCATTATCGAAACCTCATTACCTCAACTCCGGAAACATTTAACCGAAATCATCAAAAAAATATCTTAGTGAGGTGGTTGTTTTAGATTCGAGGTAGGTAAACCCCGCCTCAATCTAGTAGGCTAGAATGAGGGGTACTTTTTATTGCTGGAGGCAGTAGAAAAATGGAAAAAAGCGGGGATGCTATGTTGGTTCGAACGAAAGAAAAGCTTGACTGCATAAAGAGGTCAATGAAATAAATATTAAATAACTATTATTTCGGAAAGCCATATCTATTTGTTCCAAAAATAATTCTTAAAAAAATCGGATTTTAAGGTATAATTGTACACCTATGCCTGAGGATAAACTATCGAAAATCGTAGCTTTTTGCCGCAGAAGGGGCTTTGTTTTTGGAGGCTCTGAGATCTACGGAGGGCTTTCCAGTATCTGGGATTACGGACCCTTAGGCGCGGTCCTGAAAAAGAAGATTAAGGATGTCTGGTGGGATACCTATGTTTTAGGCCGTGAAGATATCGTTGGACTTGATTCCAGTTTGATCATGCATGAAGATGTATTTCGGGCTTCCGGCCACCTGGAAGGGTTTTCTGACCTTTTGGTTGATTGTCCGGGTTGTAAAAAGCGTTTTCGCCTGGATAAACTGGAGAAAAAAGACAAACATGCCTACCGTTGCCCGGAATGTAAAAAGGATATCGATATCGAGAAGAGTAAACCTCGCAAATTCAATCTGATGCTTAAGACTAACTTAAGCGCTACTGAAGACAATCCTAACTATGCTTATCTGCGTCCGGAAACCGCTCAAGGCATCTTTGTTAACTTTGCTAATGTATTAAATACTACTCATAAAAAGCTTCCTTTGGGCATAGCTCAGATCGGCAAGGCCTTCCGTAATGAAGTGACTACCGGGAGTTTTATTTTTCGGATGAAAGAGTTCGAGCAGATGGAAATCGAATATTTTGTTCATCCCAAAAAAGCCGCCCAAGCCTACCAATATTGGGTCAATGAACGTTTTAATTTTTATTTGGAGAAAATCGGCCTGGCTAAAGATAATTTACGCCTGCGCGAACACGCCAAGGATGAATTGGCCCACTATGCAAAATCCTGTACCGACATCGAATTTAATTTTCCTTTCGGTTGGAGCGAACTGGAAGGGGTAGCTAACCGGGGAGACTTTGACTTGACTGAACATGCCCGGGTGAGCAAAAAAGACCTTTCTTATTTTGACCCGGAGACTAATGAAAGATTCATACCTTTTGTTATAGAGCCCTCGGCCGGAGTGGACCGGACATTTTTTGCTCTTATCTGTAATGCCTATCACGAAGAGGAAGTCAAAGGTAAATTACGAACCGTATTAAAACTAAAACCTTCCTTGGCCGCCTTTCGCCTGGCGATTTTCCCTTTACTGAAAAATAAGCCGGATTTAGTTGAGCTTGCAAAAAATATATTTTATGATATAAAAAATAAGGTTTCGGTTGTATACGATGACAGCGCTGCTATCGGTAAACTTTACCGCAGACAGGATGAGATCGGAACACCGTTTTGCGTAACTGTCGATGTCGATAGTCTAACTGATAAATGTGTTACTGTCCGTGATCGTGATACCATGCAACAGACCAGGGTTTCCACGGATAAATTATTCGCTTTTATTCAAGAGAAGACTAACTAAGAAGGAGAAGCAAGTATGGCTGGCAAGACAAAGTATGTTTATTTTTTCAGCATGGGCAAATCTGACGGAAACGCTAAAATGAAAAGCCTGCTTGGCGGTAAGGGTGCTAATTTAGCCGAGATGTCCAGCATCGGCCTTCCGGTTCCGGCGGGGTTGACTATTACTACCGAAGTATGCAGACTTTATTATGAAAATAACCATAAGTACCCTCAAGGGTTGCTAAAAGAGATAGAGCTAAACCTTAGGAAATTAGAGAAAGCTACCGCTAAAAAATTCGGTGATCGAAAAAATCCGCTTTTAGTTTCGGTGCGCAGCGGTGCTGCAGCTTCAATGCCGGGGATGATGGATACGATTCTTAATCTTGGCCTTACCGACGAGGCGATTGAAGGCCTTATCAACCTTACTAAAAATGAGCGTTTTGCCTGGGATTCCTACCGCCGTTTTATTCAAATGTTCGGTGATGTAGCCATGGATGTTCCTCATCATGCTTTTGAGCATGAATTAGAAGAAGTCAAACGCAAGATTGCCAAGAGAAAAGGGGTCAAGAACAGCCAAGACCTGGTTCAGGAAGCTTTAAATAAAGTCGTTCCTGATACGACTTTGGGAATTGAAGACTTAAAAGAGCTGGTTAGCCGCTACAAACGCATCTATAAACAGCATACTAAGGCTGAATTTCCTCAGGATCCGATGAAACAGCTTATGGCTTCGATCAATGCTGTATTTGGTTCCTGGAATAATGACCGGGCTATTGCCTATCGTCAGATCAATAACATCAAAGGCCTTTTGGGTACGGCAGTCAATGTCCAGGCAATGGTTTTTGGCAACATGGGCAATGATTCGGGAACTGGGGTCGCCTTTACCCGCAATCCTTCTACTGGAGAAAATAAACTTTACGGTGAATTCTTAATGAACGCTCAAGGTGAAGACGTCGTAGCCGGAATCCGTACGCCGTTGCATATTGACCAGATGAAAAAAGATAACCCGGTTATTTATAACCAACTTCAGACTATCCGAAAAAAATTAGAAAAACACTATGCTGAAATGCAGGATTTTGAGTTTACCATCGAAAAGGGCAAGTTATTTATGCTGCAGACCCGTAATGGAAAACGCACAGCCCAGGCAGCGGTGCAGATAGCCGTGGATATGGTTTCCGAAAAGCTGATTGATAAAAATACCGCTTTAATGCGGGTTGAACCTGAACAGATCGATCAATTGCTTCATCCGATGTTTGATCTTAACGAAGAAAAAAAAGCCAAGATCCTTTCTAAATCCGGTCTTCCGGCTTCTCCGGGAGCAGCAGTCGGCCGAGCAGTGTTTACGGCTAAAGACGCCGAGGCCTGGAAAGAAAAGGGTGAAAAGGTTATTCTTTGCCGTTTGGAGACTTCACCGGAAGATATCCGGGGCATGCATGCAGCCGAAGGTATCTTGACTGCCCGCGGCGGAATGACTTCGCACGCTGCGGTAGTAGCCCGCGGCTGGGGAAAATGCTGCATTGCCGGAGCCGGTGATATTGCTATGGATGTTTCTAAAAAACAAATGCAATGCGCAGGCCAGGTAATAAAAGAAGGCGATTGGGTCTCTCTCAACGGAAGCAAAGGCATAGTTTATCTGGGGCAGATTAAAACTATAATCCCCAAAATGACCGGGCCTTTTGGAATAATCATGAGTTGGTCCGATCAGGTAAGAAAATTGGGCGTACGCACAAATGCTGATACGCCTAACGATGCAGCTGTGGCTATTGAATTCGGTGCTGAAGGTATTGGCCTTTGCCGAACTGAACATATGTTTTTTGAAGGAGAAAGAATCACTTCTTTCCGTAAAATGATTTTAGTAGCTCAAAAAGTGAAGACTTTACGTGAACAAATCTCTCAGGAAAGCGATCCTGATAAAAAGAATAGTTTAGAAAAAGAACTTCAAGACCCTTTAGCCCAGTATTTGGAGGCTTTGGGAGAACTTCTTCCGCTTCAGAGAGAGGATTTTGAAGGAATCTTTAAGGCTCTTAAAGGTTATCCTTGTACTATTCGCTTTCTTGACCCGCCGTTACACGAATTTTTACCTCAAGATGAAAAAGGCCAACGTCAACTGGCCCAATCAATGGGTATAGCTTATGAACAGGTAAAACAGACCGTTGAATCTTTGCATGAGTTTAACCCGATGCTCGGCCATCGGGGCTGCCGTTTAGGCATAACCTACCCGGAGATCACCATCATGCAAACCAGGGCAGTTATCGAAGCTGGTCTAGCAGTTAAAGCTAAAAAACTAAAAGTTCATCCGGAGATCATGATTCCTCTGGTAGGTAATGTTAAAGAGTTATCGATGCAAAAAAAGGTTGTTTTACAGGTTATTGAGGAAATAAAAAAAGAAAGGAAGTTGTCAAAATTGCCTTTTGAGGTTAAAATTGGGACTATGATCGAAGTTCCCCGGGCCGCAGTTACTGCTGACGAGATAGCTAAGGTGGCAGAATTTTTCTCGTTTGGAACAAATGACTTGACGCAGATGGGTTGCGGTTTTTCCCGCGATGATGCCGGTAAATTTTTAGTTGAGTATGTTAAGGCCGGGATATATGAATACGATCCCTTCCAGGTTTTAGATATAGATGGCGTAGGGCGTCTGGTTAAGATTGCAGTTGAATTGGGAAGAAAGTCCCGCAAGGATATTAAATTGGGCATTTGCGGTGAGCATGGAGGCGAACCTAACTCAGTGGCTTTTTGCCATAAGATCGGCTTGAACTATGTAAGTTGCTCGCCTTACCGGGTACCGATCGCCAGGTTAGCTGCTGCTCAAGCCGCCTTGAACCAGAACCAGCAAGGAAAACCAAAACCGAAAACTAAGAAAAGATAAATGGAAGCAATCAAAGCCTATTTAGAAAGAATTAAAAGTCTCCCGCTGCTTAAAAAAACCGAAGAGATCGATTTGATCACGAAGGCAAAGCAGGGAGACCGTCAAGCCCGCCGCAAGATCATCAATTGCAACCTTAAGCTGGTAGTCAACATTGCCAAACATTATAGCCACCTAAACTTAAGCTTGATGGATTTGATCGCCGAGGGTAACATCGGTCTGATGCGGGCAATTGACAAATTCGATACTCGCCGTGGCTACCGATTTTCAACTTATGCAGCTTGGTGGATACGTCAGGCCATAACTCGGGCTTTGATCGATCAGGGAAAGACTATCCGCATTCCGGTGTACATGAGCGAATTGATGTCAAAATACCGAAAAATATCCGAACAGCTTCGTCAGAAAAACAGCCGTGATCCGCAGCGTGAAGAAATAGCTAAACGTTTGAAATTGCCGATTGAAAAAATAGCTGAGATCGAGCTTTGGTCTCAAAAAAAATCTTCTTTGGAAGCGCCGGTGGGAAGTGAAGGCGAGTCGCAACTCGGTGATTTTATCGAAGGCAGTGAACAAAGCGATACTGAGACTAACGTGGAAAAGGTATTTACCCGGGAAAGAGTCAAGCAACTGCTTAGCGCTATAGGCGAACGGGAAAAATCAGTGCTTGATTTACGTTTTGGCATAACTGACGGCCGGCCGCATACTTTAGCCGAAGTCGCCGACAGCCTAAACGTTTCTCGGGAAAGGGTAAGGCAGATCGAACAGGAAGCTTTGAAAAAATTACGAAAATACACTCAGGAAGAACGCAAGAGGGATATTGAATGAGTGAACTTAAAAAACTTATCCGGGATATTCCAGATTTTCCAAAGAAAGGAATTTTATTTAAGGATATAACTACGATTTTAAATGATAAGAAAGCTTTTCCTTCGGCGATTGATCAACTGGCCGGGTTGATCGCTGATAAAGATATTGATTATGTTGTGGCTGCCGAATCACGGGGTTTTATTTTTGGAGCGGCCTTAGCCTACAAATTAGGTTGTGGATTTGTTCCGGTACGAAAACCCGGGAAGCTTCCGGCCAAAACTTACCGTCACACTTATGCTTTGGAATACGGAGAAGATTCATTGGAAATCCATCAGGATGCTTTCCCGGCCGGAGCAAAAATTCTGATTTTAGATGATCTTCTGGCGATTGGTGGAACCGCCAGTGCTATGATTGAACTGGTAAAAAAACTTAACGGCGAGATTACCGCCATCGCTTTTCTTATTGAGCTGACTTTTTTGAAAGGAAAAGAGAAGTTGGCCGGATACCCCGTATATTCGCTGATCAAATATTAAAGCCTAATCGTTTAGCCCCTATAGCTCAAACGGATAGAGCGCGGCCCTCCTAAGGCTGAAATTCCCGTTCGATTCGGGATGGGGGCAGATAAAATTAAAAATTACTTGACAGAAACTTTAACCTTTGATATGGTTACATTACTATGTTAATAATCGCGTTGTTTATTCTTGGCCTGGCTTCCCGGTTAACCCCGCATTTGGCTAATTTTAGCCCAATCATAGCCATCGCTTTGTTTTCGGGTGCTTACCTGAATAAAAAATATTCGCTTTGGTTGCCGATAGTACTCTATGTCATCTCCGATTTGATAATCGGGTTACACGGAGTAGTTTTATTTACCTGGGGCAGTGTTTTTCTGATAACTTTGTTGGGTAAACGATTAAAACGAAATCAAAGCCTGGTGACCAATCTTTCTTATGCTGCGATTTCTTCGGTCATCTTTTTTATTGTCACTAATCTCGGTGTTTGGCTGGGTGGCTGGTATCCCCGGACAATAAACGGTTTAATCCAATGTTACACTTTAGCCATACCTTTTTTCAGGACGTCATTAGTTTCAAATGTATTTTATATGCTGGTACTTTTGGGTACCTATGAATTTGTATCCAAAAAGGTCCCAAGCCGCAAGGCTAAACTTGCTCTTTTGTCAAATTAAGACTATTCTTTGGTTTAGGGAATACCGTGCGAATCGGTAGCTGTCCCGCAGCTGTAACCCTGCCCCGAAATTCGGGGAACTCTTTTAGCCTTTTAGCCACTGTCCAGCCGGATGGGAAGGCCGCTAAGAGAGCGGGGAAGTCAGAATACCTGATCAAAGGTTAGAGAATTTTTTTAAGTTACGCGGAATGACTTGAAAGATTTATTTTTTAGGGCTAAGTAAATCAGGGTGCACCCTATACCAAATGCGGTATAGGGTTTTTTTATTTTTGAGTATTTTTATCCGGGAGAAAAATATGAAAAAAACATTAACGGTTCTTTCATGGTTGTTAGCGGTTCCTTTTTATTTAATGGCTCAACAGATTAATTTAGAACAAATAGTAGTGACCCCTTATCGTTACCCCCAGGCAGCCGGCCAAACTTGTGGTTCATTGACGGTTATAGGCCAAGAGGATATCGAAAACGGTAATCCGGTAACAGTTTTGGATAGCTTAAGGGTTGTCCCCGGTATTGTAGTCAGAGATTGGTATGGTAATTCAGCTAAAGCTTCTATTGACATTAGGGGATTTGGCGAACAGGCAGCAATGAACTCGGTAGTTCTTATTGATTCAAGAAGAATCAATGAAGTCGACTTAAGCGGCGTCGATTGGTCGCAAATACCTTTAAGCCAGGTTGAACGCATTGAAGTCATCCGTGGCGGGTCGGGAGCGGTTTTGTACGGCGACAATGCCGTATCCGGCGTAGTAAATATTATTACCAAAAAAGGCCGGGGTAAACCCAAACTCAGCTACAAAAGCCAGTATGGCAGCTATAACTTTGATTCTGAAGAGCTCTCCTTGAGCGGTTCTTTGGAAAAACTTTCTTACCAGCTGACCGGAAGTCGTATTCATACCCACGGTTATCGCAATAACAGCTATCTTAAAAGTTATGATTTCGGATCAAAGCTTGAATATGCTTTCGGTCCGGATTGGAATTTACGTTTTGACAGCGGTTTTCACAAAGCTGACTTTGGCCTGCCCGGTAATTTAAGCGGAACCGATTTAGAAGTTTTTGACCGAACCCACTCTAAATACGGGGACGATTATGTTAAAGAAAAAGACTATTATTTCACTTTGGGATTAGATAAAGATTTTGGCCAATGGGGAGAAAGCTCAGTTGATCTGTCATTTCGTAACCGCGATGCATACAGTTACTTTTTGGGAGCCAATGCCGGCTGGAATCCGATTCTTAAAAGCTATATTGAAACCTTTTCCTTAACCTCTAAACATGCTTTTAAACAGCCGTTTTTCGGCCACGACAATAGCTTGATCGCCGGTATCGATATATATCAATACGACTACAGCGCCGACACTTACAATCTTTCCGATCAGCTTCAGGACTTCAACGATATTAATAAAACAACCTACGCCGCTTACTTTCAGAATGAATTTTCAATTTTTGAAAAGTTAAAGTTGATCGGAGGCTACCGCAGAGAAAAGGTAAGCTACGATTTTGATTATCATGATAATTCCGGGACCTATCCCGACATTGACCGTAAAAGCGACTTTTACCAGAAAGCTTACAACAGCGGTTTGGTTTATAGCCATACCGAACAATCAAAAGTATTTTTAAACATCAGCCGAAGCTTCCGTACCCCGGCAACCGACGAATATTTTACCTGGGGTTCGCTTAATCTGGATTTGAAACCCCAAGTTTCCGATAATTTCGAAATCGGAACCGAGCAAAAGTTCAATGATAATTTCCAGGCCGGTTTGTCGTTATTCCGGATGGATTTGGAAAACGAACTTTATTATAATCCCACCGGAGGCCCTTTTGCTTTCGGCGCCAACGAAAATTACAACAAGACCCGGCGTGACGGGATCGAATTTTCCTTTGATGCTAAATTTTTTAGCTGGCTTGAGCTTTACGGTAACTATACTTATCTTAAGGCGACCTTCCGGGGCGATTCCTATGCCGGAAATACCATTCCGATGGTACCGCGCAATAAAGTTCTGATTGGCATGCGTTGGCTGCCGCTGGAAAGTTTAAAAATCGACCTGTCAACTAACTGCATCGATGAAAAATTTTATATTAATGATCAGGCTAATAGGTATGACCGGATTGGAGCCTATCAAACTATCAATCTATCTTTATCTTACTCCCGAGATAATTGGAAGTTTTTGGCCGGCGTTAACAATTTAGCTTCCCGTGAATACAGCGAATACGGAGTGAGGAATGCTACTACCGGAGCTTATAATTTATACCCTAATCCGACCAGAAATTTCATCGTTAAAGTTAACTACGAATTTTAATAATTTTCTTGCTCCTCAAACTCCCTATGCTATAATTATATCAGTATCTATAATTTAAAGGGAGGGCTGTATGGATTGTCAAGAGATCAAAGGGGTAATACCGAAATACTTTAACCATACTGCGACCGACGAAGAGATCAAGTTGGTTGAAGAACATCTTTGTGTTTGTCATGACTGCCGTAGCACCTTAGGTGAGCTGATGGATAAATTAGCAATTCCTGAGGAAAGTAAGCCTGAGCAAACATCACAAAATGCCGACATAGAATATGTCCCCGGGGAAGGGATAGATATCGAACTACCTGAATCCTCCCAGGAAGCTGCACCAATTGTAACCGAAACTCCTCAAGAAGCAGCCAGCAACGAACCAGAACCAGTAGCCGCCAGTCAGCCGGCAAACCAGCAAGATAATGAAATTCTGCCGGATATCCCTGCAGATAAAAATGAGAGAAGTTCAGTTCCGCCTTTACCGGCCGAAGATAAAGTCGTCGAAAATACTGAACCGGCGGTGGTGGAAAGCTTAAACGAGCCTGAACCGGAGAATCTCGAGCCGAAACTCTCTGAACCTTTGCCTGATGAAACAAGTGAAAGAAAGGAATCATACTCTTTAGATAAGCTACCGTTGGAAAAAGAAAAATCGGATATATTTGAATATGTCATCTTAGTCGTCGGCATTGTTATTTTTTTAATTTTTGTTTATCTTTTTGTGAAAGGACGAAGTGCGTGAAAACAATAGCTTTGGGTATTGCCCAAGGATTGACTGAATTCCTGCCGGTAAGCAGTTCCGGCCATTTATTTATTATCAAACGTCTCACCCACCTTTCAGATAATTTAATTCCTTTTTTTGTCTTGTTACATCTGGCGACTTTACTAGCAATAGTTATATTTTTACGCCGTCAAATAGTTAAGCTCCTTTTTCGAAAAAAAACCTTTTTTAATCTGACTATCATTACTGCTACTACTGCTATAATTGGTTTGGTTATCGACCGTTTTTTAGTCAATTTTTTTGAAAGCCGTTTTTTCATATCTTTTTTTCTCTTAATCAATGCTGCGATTCTGTTGAGTTTAAAGAAAACTTCTGGCAAGAAACACCATCATGAGATTAAGTTTAAAGATGCTTTATCTTTGGGTTTGCTGCAAGGCTTATCTGTGCTCCCGGGAATATCTCGCTCAGGGATAACTATTTCCAGCTTACTTAGAAAAGGCTTCGCCCCTCAGGAAGCTTTCACCTTTTCTTTTTTAATGGCTATCCCGGCTATTTTAGGCGCTTTTTTCCTTAAAGCCCGGGAATTGACTGAATTAAAAATAGTCCCGATTAATTTGTTAGGCAGTTTTTTCGCTGCTTTCCTGTCGGGGCTTTTAGCTTTATTTATCGTCAACAAAACTTTAAAAAATCAAAAATTCAGTTTTTTTGGTTACTATTGTATTCTAATTTCTTTAGTAAGCTTATTAATATAAACTCAAAATGAATATTAATATTCGCGAGAAAGACGACGTAGCAATTTTAGACCTGGAAGGCAATATCGATATAAATGCATCCAACTTTGTTGAGACTGTAGGCTGGGTCTTGACTAATAAATCTAAACAGATCATTTGCAATTTTGAATCGGTCAATCTGATTGATTATGTAGGTATTTCGTTAATAGCGGTGATCTATAAAAATGTACTTAACCATAACGGAATAATAAAACTCTGCAATGTCCCGTCTCACGTAATGAAATTATTTTCCATCGTCGGCCTAGACCGGGTGTTTGAATACCACGTTACTGAAGACCACGCTTTTAAAAAAATCAAGGAAGAAACCCACTCTGGATCGCCTTCAGAAAAACCCTTTCGGCGCCGCTTCACGCGCATACCCCTCAATACAGTCATCGAATACCGGCAAAAATTTTCTGACCAAGCCGAATTCTACAGCGGTAAAATCATCAATTTAAGCGCTGATGGAGTCTTTGTGGCGGCTCAAAAACTTTTTTCGATAGGTGATTCGCTTACCAGCCGGGTGCACCTTTTGCCGGAACCAGGGGTCATTGAGGTAGACACTAAAGTGGTCTGGATCACTGACCAGGAGATCCAGCCTGATGATTTTCCGGGAATGGGCCTTGAGTTTTACGATCTCGATGCAAAAACTCAAGAAAAAATCGTATTGTTCGTTGAACGCCATATTACTCATTCAGCTTAAACAGTAGCCAGATTGAAAAATTGTGTTATAATAAAGTAATAGTAATTACTTTGGTTAAAATAACCAGAGTAAATCAAGGAGGATATTTATGCCGTATGACAGCAATTTGGATGAAAAAATTTTTTCTAAATCCTGGGAATCTGACACTACTAAGATTACCGTAGGGGTATTTTCCTACAACAAAGGCGCTAAAAAAATGCAGGTTACCCGGGAAAACCGGGACTCTAACGGTGATTTTCGCTTTACCCGCTTAGGAAGGATGTCCAAGGATGAAGTCGAAGCGATTCTACCTGTAATTCAAGAAGCCGCTGCTTTAATGTAGGCCTTCCCGCCAAAATGAAATTATTTACTTTAGCGGTTCTAGCTTACTTGGTTTTGTCTATTTCGGGCATTGCCTGGGGTTTAAACGAATATGTTTTTGAACCGGAGGAGTACCTGATCTATTCCACGGCAATTGACTCCTGGTGCGGAGACGATAAACTTGCTGAAATTTTTATTCGCGATCACACAGCGATTTATCAATCCGGCCAGCCAGTTGAAACCGAGCTAAACTATCTTCGCGAAAAGATGCCGACCCTTGGCGATCAGATTATCAACGATTTTAAAGCTAAAAACATAAAAGCTTATTCCCTGGAACCATTTTTAAACCAGCGAGCCAATTGCACCATCGTCAGCCAGGCAGAGCTTAACGCGATTTTCGACCACAATCCTTATTGGGACAGATATTACCGGCGCAACCCGCGTTCCGAAGGAATAATTACTTTTTCCCGGGTTGGTTTTAACCAAACCAGAGATCAGGCTTTATTGCATGTAGGTAGTCAATGGGACCGGGCTACCGGTTCCGGCATCTACATTATGTTTTCTCGCCAAAAAGATAGCTCCTGGAAGGTCGAGTCAGAACTTCGCAGTTGGAATTCTTGGAATCGCGATAACCCTAAACCGTAAATAACCTCAATGGACAACCCCGATCAACATAGTAAGTCGGATTTTGATTATCAACTTTTGCGCCGCAACCAGGTAAAAAAAATATCAAATTTAAGTGATTATCATAAAAATTACAACCTCGATGTTTTTATGAACGATCTATTGGTTTATTTTGACGGTCAGGTCGATTTCAACCTTGCCAAAATCCGCCAGGAACTTTTAAAACCCCAGCGTTTGGAAAACTTAATCAAAAAAGCTTTCCAAAAAAATACCCATCCGGTAGTTGAATTTCTTCAGGAATTATTCCAGGATTTGGGCCAAAATGGCGATGTCGAGTGGTCGGGAGAATGGTGATTAGTTTACTATTTGGGGAAGTGCGCGAAAAACAGCTTCTCCTAGGGTAAGATGACGGAAATATTGATCGTAGTTTTTAAGAACATATTCGATCTGTTTAGGAGTTAACTCTGAATATATCTTCTGTGCGTTTTGAAAATGTTCGGATAGGTATATTGCAGTCGGTATAGGCACATCAGATGCCAACATTTTAAAATATTTTCCGGTATCTACACGGGCAGGACCTAGCAGCTTGACGCGGATCGAGAGCACAGCGAGTATGTCGTTGCCGGAAGCAGCTTTATTATAGGTTTCTAATTCTGTCTCTAGTACTTTTATGTTCGATTTCAAACTTACTACCGGAGCTTTGTCTCGTCGTATCGCCTTTGCTAACACCGCTACTTCTTCCTTTGTTGCTTGCCACAGTTCTGGATTTTTTTCAAAATCAATAAGTTTTACGCCTGATTCCCTTTTTACTAACCCTAGTTGTTGGTGAAGGTTTTTTATTCGTTTAGTGTTTTTTGATAGTCTTGGCTCAACAACTTTTAAGTCTTGCCTTTTTTCCTGCAGCCTTACTTCAAGGCTTTTTACTGTTTTTTCGTATCCTTTGGGAAGAGTAATAAATTTTTTGTTTCCTGAAGAAAACGACGGTAAATTCTGTGATGAAATTTCTCCCGGCGGCGTTACAGCCATTTTTGATATTTGGGCATGGCTTTCTTGCACAAAGCTAAGAGAACCCAGAACCAATAAAATAACCACCCAAATTGTTTTCTGTCTATGCATTTTTATTTTCGCCTCTCCACGCGATAGTATGTCTACCTTTTAAGGGTAACATGACATACATATTTTTTAAAGGCGATTTGGGGTGGTTTTTAGAAGCGGTTTCAGAAAAAAGGAAAAAGGTAGCTATTTCGGGGTGAGTTTCTGTTTAACCAGCTGGCTGATTTTTTTAGCGTCAGCCCGGACGCCGACTTTAGCATTGACTTCTTTCATAACCTTACCCATATCCTTCATAGAAGAAGCGCCGGCTTGAGAGATTGCCTCATCGATGATTTTCAATAATTCCGCGTCAGTTAAAGGCTTAGGCAGGTATTCTTCTAAAAGCGCAAGCTCTTTATCAGCGCTTTCAATGAGGTCAGTCCGTTGAGATTGGGCTAAGCTTTCTTTAGTGTCCAACAGGCGTTTTTGAAGTTTTTTGAGCGCTGTCAGCACTTCTTCGTCAGCCAGTTTATCTTTTTTTAGCTCAATAGCTTTATTTTGTAGATCTGCCCGGATAAAGCTTAAGAATGAAGTTTTTTCCTTATTCTTAGCTTTCAATGCGGTGACATAATCCTGATAAATCTTATCGGCAAGCATAGATGCATTATAACACAGATAAATTTTCCCTCAAGACTTTGTTTATTGTAAAGATATGATATAATTTTAGCATGGTGGTAATTTTTCTTTTTATCGGAGTAGCGGTAGCCCTGGTTCTTTACGCGGTAAATACCGACGATTCTTTAGACCCGAAAAAATTGCTTAGCCGGGGATTCCTTTCCAAGTCCAGCCCCGAGGCTCAAAAAATCCTCACCCTTCATGAAAATGTTAAAATTTTAAAACGGGAAATGTTAGAAGTTAGAAATGAAAACATTTCTTTGGAAAAGGCTAAGACTGATAACTTGGCTTTACAGCAAAAATATCAGGCCAGCAGCCAAAAGGTCAAAGAGTTGACTGATGAACTGCAACGAAATAAAAAATGGCTGAATAGCCAACAGGATATTTTGAAAAAAGGCAAAGGCCCTTATGAAACTTTAAAGTTTAAATTCATTGAAACCGAAAAACAGTTGGAAAAAGAATTTTCCAATAATGTCCAGCTTAAGAAGGACCTTAAGCAAACCGAAGAAGTGATCGGGATAAAAGAGGAAAACCTCAGCCAGCTAAATGAGAAAATAATCTTATTAGAGACTAAAGCCAAAGAGCAGGGCCAAAAGATGCAGGATCTAGCTAAAGAAAAAAACCAATATCTGGCCGATTTGACCAAACTTAAGGAACAAGAGCGTCAAAGCGGCTGGATTTCCAAAGAAGATTATTCTTTGTTGGAAAATCAATGTGAAAATTTGCGAGACGAACTGGAAATCAAAAAAAAGGAGTTGACGCTCAAAGAGGAAGAAACAAAAAAAATTGATGAGGAAAGGATCCGTATTCTTAACCAGTTGCGGGGTCTTGAGCGTACCGTTACTTTAACGCCTGAACCGCAAAACCCGGAAGAAAAACCGGCAATTCCCGAGTTGCCTGAAGAAAGTCCGCCTTTGGAAGTTCCAGCTGAAGAACCATTAGCTGAAAATCCGGCCCCGATCCAGCTACCGGCAGAGGAAGAGATAGCTAAACCCGAACCGGAAGTCAAGACGGAGATGGTTAAGAAAAAAGAAGAACCGCCTCCGGAAAGAAAAATAACTTTGGATAAAATCCGCAATATCGGCATTATGGCCCATATTGACGCTGGAAAGACTACGCTCACTGAAAGGATTCTTTTTTATACCGGCCGTTCTCATAAAATCGGCGAAGTCCATGACGGAGCTGCCCAGATGGATTGGATGAAACAAGAACAGGAAAGAGGCATTACCATAACTTCAGCAGCAACTACCTGTAATTGGGCTGATTGCCAGATCACGATCATTGATACTCCTGGCCACGTTGATTTTACCGCTGAGGTAGAACGATCTTTGAGGGTTCTTGACGGAGCAGTCGCAGTATTTTGTGCGGTAGGCGGAGTTGAATCACAAACCGAGACTGTCTGGCGCCAATCGATTAAATATAAAGTCCCCAAAATAGCCTTTATTAACAAAATGGACAGACTGGGTGCTGATTTTTTTAAAGTTTTTCAGGAAATAGTCACTACTCTCGGGGCTAATGCCGTAGCTTTACAAATACCGGTCGGCAAAGAAACTGAGTTTAAGGGTGTGATCGACCTTATTGAGATGAAGGCTAAATTTTATGATGAGAATTCCTTCGGCAAAGATATCAAGCTGGAAGAAATACCCGAAAACGACAAGGAGTTGGCTAAACAATACCGCCACAGCTTAATAGAAAAAGTTGCTTCTTTTGACAACCAACTGATGGAAAAATATCTTCAGTCAGAAGATACAATTACTAACGAGGAGATTAAGAAAGCTCTGCATCAGGCGACAGTTGAAAATAAGATCATACCGGTTTTATGCGGAGCAGCTTTAAAAAACAAAGGTATCCAGGATTTGCTTGATGCGATTACTGTTTATTTGCCGTCGCCGGCCCAAGTACCGGCAGTGATCGGCAATGACCCTGATGACCCGGAAAAAAAATTAGAACGTAAGCCTCAGGATGAGGAAACTTTTTCGGCCTTAGCTTTTAAGGTTCAGGCTGATCAACACGTAGGCAAGTTGGTTTACGCACGGGTTTATTCGGGGTTTTTAAAGGCCGGTAGTTATATTCTAAACGCGACTAAAAATAAAAAAGAACGCGTGGGTAGGATTGTCCGCATGCATGCCAACCAGAGGGAAAACGTTGACGTTATGTTTGCCGGTGATATCGGAGCAATAGTCGGGTTGAACTTTACTTTAACTGGAGATACTCTTTGCAATTCAGAAAACCCCATACTGCTTGAATCAATAGTTTTTTCCGATCCAGTAGTTTCGATAAGCATCAAACCGGAAAGCCGCACTGATCAGGACCGGTTGGCTAAAGGAATCGCTAAACTTACCGAAGAAGACCCGACCTTTACCGCTCACACTGATGAAGAGACTCTTGAGACAATTCTTTCGGGAATGGGCGAACTGCATTTGGAAATAATTGTTGAGCGTCTCAAAGAAGAATTTAAGGTTTCGGCTACGGTGGGTCAGCCCAAAGTAGCCTATAAAGAGACAATTTCCGGCTCAGCAACTCAGGAATATAAGCATGTTAAACAAAGCGGAGGACGAGGTCAGTACGGCCACGTAGTTTTTGAGCTTTCTCCTAACCAGCCGGCAGCCGGATTTGAATTTACTGACAGCATTAAAGGTGGGGCTATACCTAAAAATTTTATTCCGGCAGTTCAAAAGGGCCTTATTGAGGCCATGAAGAAAGGCGCTTATGCCGGTTATCCAGTAGTGGATATTAAAATAAACCTTATCGATGGTTCCTATCATGAGGTCGATTCTTCAGAGATTGCCTTTAAGCTTGCGGCTTTGGGCTGTTTTCGTGAAGCTTTTTTAAAGTGCGAGCCAACCCTTATTGAACCTTGCATGGATTTAGAGATCCTCACTCCCGAAGAATACACCAGCAGCATTGTCGGTTATATCTGTTCCCGAAGAGGTAAAATTTTGGGCATGGAGACTAAAGGCGGCCAGAAACAGATCCTGGCTGAAGCTCCTTTGGCTGAGATGTTCGGCCATGTCACTAATCTACGGTCACTTTCCAGCGGCCGGGCCAGTTGTTCAATGCACTTTAAAAAGTATATTCCGGTGCCTAAGGAAATCGCCCAAAAAATATCCGAGGAACAAAAGAAACCAAAAAAAGAATAAATTCTAAAACTCTACACCTTCGAGGTGTCCGCCGTAGGATAGAGGCCAGCGGACTCCTCGAAGGTGGCGCAGCATGGTTGAAGTAAAACCTGTAGGATGTTATAATATTCGCGATGGATACCATTAAGAAAATCCTGATTATTTCTTCTGACAACCAGCTAAAGGAAGTTTTGCGTTTTTGCTTTGACGGCTGGGGCTATGAAGTTATTTTGCGCCAATTCTCTGAACCTCAGGATATCGAAAAAATCAAAAAAATTTCACCCGATGTGATTGTCATCGATATCCAATCTGCCCGTAAGGAACAACTGGCTATCTGCCGGCAGTTAAAAGAAAATTTCACCACTGCTTTTATACCGGTTATAACCCTAATCAATAAACGCCAATTAAGAGCCCAGTTGTTAAACTTAAAACAAGGCGTGGATGACTATTTAATAAAACCACCGGACCCATTAGATTTACGGATAAGAATCGAGATGGCGGTCAGGCGTTCTCAACATAGCATCTATGCCAGCTCTTTAACCGGCCTTCCCGGAAGCAAGATATTTGAGGATGTTCTGAATGAAAAATTTAAAAAAGGCAATCCTTTTTCTTTTGCTTACTTGGATATCGATAATTTTAAATCTTTTAATGATGTTTATGGTTACCGTAGAGGAGACGGGGCGATACTTCAGACTGCCTATTTATTGATCGCGGCAGTAAGAAATTTCGGCAATCCCGACGATTTCGTCGGCCATATTGGAGGCGATGATTTCGTTTTTATTTCCAGCTTGGACAAATATCAAAAGATTTGCCGTAACTTCATTAAGAATTTTGACCAGCTGATGCCTTTTCATTATTCTGAAACTGACCGTCAGCAGGGTTTTGTGGTAAGCCGGGACCGGTCGCGTAAACTTACTAATACGCCTTTAATGACAGTTTCGGTGGCGGTAGTAAATAAAGAGTATACTTTTGGAATTGAAAACATGATCCAGCTCAATGAGAAGGTCGCTGAGATAAAACGTTATCTGAAAGCTATCCCGGGAAGTAAGTTTATGGTTGACCGCCGGGATACTAAAATAAACAAAGATGCTAAGCCGGAGATTTCCCAACGTAAATCCGAAAGCTTCTATAAACCTTTGGGCCAGATTTTAGTCGAACGGCAATCAATCTCTGCCGAACAACTTAACGAAGCCCTTTTGACTCATTGGAAAAAAGGCGTGGCTCTTGGTGAGATCCTAAAGGAATCCGGCTTTTTATCAGAACAAGAGCTTTCTATCGCTCTAAATATACAAAAGGCCAAATCTCCCTATTTAATATCGGAAAACTAAGTTCAGGAGGAATTATGCCAGAGTCTCTAAATCTCATATTTTTTGGTAATTCATTGTTGAGTTATTTGATTTGTGCGGCTATTTTTTTAGGCATCAGTTTTGCGGCCAAAGTATTTAAAATAATCTTTTTAAAACGTCTTAAAAGTTGGGCAGAAAAAACCAGCAATACCCTTGACGATTTTTTAGTGGAGATCATTGAAAAGATAGCCGTACCTTTTCTTTACCTTTTTGGGTTATACCTAGGGATCAAGTCCCTAACTTTAAACGATTATCTGGTGCGGATTATTAATACCTTAGCCATTGCGGTTCTGACTGTGTTTTCGGTTCGCCTGATCATCCGTTTGGTCAACTATGGTTTTGAAGTATACTGGCATAAATCCGACAAAGGCCAGTCATTAAAACACAGCTTGAGTGGAGTATTGAAGGTAGTTAAATTTTCGATCTGGGTTTTAGCCCTTATTTTTTATCTGGATAACTTGGGGTTTAAAATTACAACGGTTATTGCCGGCCTGGGTATCGGTGGTGTAGCCATAGCTTTAGCGGCTCAGGCAGTTTTAAAAGATTTATTCAGTTACTTTGCAATTGTTATTGACCGTCCCTTTGAAATAGGCGATTTTATCATAGTCGGAGACCTTCTGGGCACTGTCGAACACGTCGGCATCAAGACTACTCGCATTCGTAGCCTTGGCGGAGAAGAACTGGTTTTTTCTAACTCTGATTTAACTGATTCCCGCCTGCGTAACTATAAACGAATGCAGAAAAGAAGGGTTGTCTTTCATCTAGGAGTCACCTACGACACTCCGCTCTCCAAACTCAAAGAAATGCCGGGGGCGATTGCCGAGATCATAAAAAAAGTCAAAGATGCGCTTTTTGACCGGGCTCATTTTTCCGCTTACGGCGATTTTAACCTGGTTTTTGAAGTGGTTTACTATGTGTTAAGTTCGGATTACAACAAGTATATGGATATTCAGCAGGAAATCAACTTTTCGATAAAGGCTGAACTTGAAAAACGCGGTATTGAATTTGCCTTTCCGACTCAAACTGTGCACTTGGCTAAATAAACTGGTTACTTAGACTTGAAATTGGCAGCCTGAATAAGGTATACTTTAATTGCCGATAAGGGCAAACCCGTCGAAAGGCGGGGACGCAAAGCTGTAACAGGCCTAAGATAGTTCCGGGGGTTAAAAGTCCAAAATCTTTCGAAAAACAGGCTCCCCCAACTTACGGATTAAAACCCTTAAGGGCTATTAGGGCGGCTGAGTTGCCGGTTGACATACCGTGGGCCCTTGTCGGCCCTTTTTATTACCTGCCAATTTTAACTTAAGCCTATCCCACTGATGAATCTATATCTAATCGCGATTTTAACTATTTTAGCCGTTAACTACCTGTTTAGGTTTTTAGCTGAAATCCTTAACCTTAGGGCGCTTGATCCTGACCTGCCAGAAGAATTTAAAGGCTATTATCAACCGGAAAGCTACCGTAAATCCCAAAGATACCTTACCACAAATACCAAATTCAACCTGGTTCAGGAAACAGTCTTTACTTTAGCGGTTGTCGGTTTTATTCTGATCGGAGGTTTTAACCTGGCTGACCGGATCGCCCGTAGCCTGAATTTAAATTTCGCGTTAACCGGATTGATTTTTGCCGGAATCATTATTTTTGTCGCTCAAATTCTGGAGTTACCTTTTTCCTGGTACCGCACTTTTGTTATCGAAGAAAGATATGGGTTTAACCAAACCCGGGTTAAAACTTTTATTGCCGATAAGCTTAAAAGTTGGCTGCTTTTAGTGATTATCGGCGGCCTTCCTTTTTATGCGATTATTGTTCTTTTTGCCAGTTTTGGGCCCGGAGCTTGGATCTGGTGCTGGCTAGGAGTGGTTATTTTCAGCTGGCTGATCACCTTTATCTATCCGTTGTTGATCTTGCCACTTTTTAACAAGTTTAGGCCTTTGGAAGACGGGGAACTGAAAAATGCGGTTAACCGTTATGCTGATTCGCAAAAGTTTGCTTTAAAAGGGATTTATAAAATCGATGGATCACGGCGTTCAACCAAAGCTAACGCTTTCTTTTGCGGCTTTGGTAAGTCCCGCCGGATCGCCCTTTACGATACTTTGATCCAAAAACACAGTGTCAGCGAAATAGTCTCAGTGTTAGCTCATGAAGTCGGCCACTATAAAAAAAATCATATCCTGAAAAATTTTATCTACTCGATCCTAACTAAAGGTCTGATGTTTTACCTGCTTTCTTTTTTTATTAACAATCCGGGGCTGTTTGAAGCTTTTAGGATGGAGCAAATTTCGGTTTATGCCAGCCTTATTTTTTTCAGTTTTCTTTATACCCCGATAGGCTTTATTTTTTCCATAGTCGGCAACCTGTTTTCCCGGCGGCACGAATATGAAGCTGACCGGTTTTCAGTAACTACCTATGATCAGCCTGAGGCTTTTATCCTGGCTTTAAAAAAACTGACTGTAAACAATCTTTCTAATTTAACCCCTCACCACTTAAAAGTATTCCTGGATTATAGCCATCCACCGGTTTTAGAACGAATCAGGCAGATTTCCCGGTTTAATCCCGAAAAAAGCCCTTAAAATGGCTATATTTGGCATAAAAATAGGCCTATTTTGCGTCGAAGCTCCCGGTTACTATATATTATAGATTCTATAGTATAATGGCTAAAATAGGCCAAAAAACCTCAAATTATGGAATCCTGGATCATTCACTTGGATATGGATGCCTTTTTTGCGGCTGTGGAGCAGAGAGATAACCCTGGATTGGTTAACCGGCCGGTAATTGTCGGGGCTGACCCAAAAAAGGGAAGGGGCCGGGGGGTAGTCTCAACTTGCTCTTATGAAGCCAGAAAGTTCGGCATTCGTTCCGGCTTGGCAATCTCTGCAGCCTATAAGAAGTGCCCTCAAGGAGTTTTTCTGCCAGTTGATATGGAAAAATACCAGGCGGTTTCCGATAAAATGTATGAAATTCTGGATAACTTTACACCTCAAGTCGAACCAGTCGGCATCGACGAAGCTTTTTTAGATATCAGTGCTAGTTTGCATCTTTTTGGCGGAGTCGAAAAAACCTGCTTACGCCTCAAAGAACAAATAAAAAAAGAACTGCGGCTGACAGCTTCAATAGGCTGCGCCCCTAATAAAATGGCAGCCAAGATCGCTTCTGAGCTTAAAAAACCCGATGGTTTAGTCATTGTCAGTAAAAATCAGTTGTTAGATTTTATCTATCCCCTGGAGATTGAGAGAATCTCAGGGCTAGGTCAAAAAAGTGCAAGCTTGCTTAAAGCCGAGGGCATAAAAACAATTGGTGATTTGGCCGTAAAAAATCCCGAGGATCTGGTTCGAAAATTCGGAAAAATCGGCCTAAACTGGTGGGAATTGGCTAACGGCTGTGACCAACGGCCAGTTGTTGAAAACCAAAAAATAAAATCAGTCAGTAACGAAGTTACCTTTCAGGAGGATACCAAAGATAGAGAACTTCTTTTAGGGACTTTACTCGGCCTTTCAGAAAAAGTATCCCGTAGATTACGCCAGGAAAATCTAAAGGTAAAAACCATCGCTTTAAAAATACGCCTGGCTGATTTTAAGACTTACAGCCGTTCTCAAAGCCTGATCGCTGCAAGCAATTCTACCAGTATTATCTATCAAACCGTAAAAAAACTCTATTTGGATTTTAACCCTGGCCGACAGCCGATACGGCTTTTGGGAATCAAAGGTTCCAATTGCTTAGACGCTGATTTTAAGGACAGCTTTTTTTCTGAAGAAAAAGATAAACGAAAACAAAGGGTGGATAAAACTACCGATTGGATAAAAGATAAGTTTGGAGAAACCGCTATCTACCGGGCCGGCTCAAAATTTAACGGTTTTGAGGCTTGACAGGGCTGTTTATAGCGTTAAAATTAAATTGTTCGCCAAACGGCGGAGTTTAAAAAAGGAGGGAGGCTATGGGTGGAATGAGCATGGGGATTTTTATGATCCTTAAGAAAATTTTGATGCTTTTGGTTTTAAGTTTCTTTGTACTGTTGGGTGCTTCTAAGGCTGATAGCGAAGGGCTAAAAAAATTCGGTAGGATTTTAGCTATGTTGATGTGGGTAGCCGTTGTAGCCATAATCGCACTCACTGCTTACAGAACCACTACCGGTAAATCTTGCCGGTTTAAAAAACAGTCGCAAAAACGAATGATGATGCCACAGCAGCAAGGCCAAAGGCCGATGATGCCACCTCAAGACAAATAGGCAGTGGGGGGTAAGTAATGAAAATTGGTGCCCAGAAAATAAGGATTTTTAAGATCAAAAACCGCAAAGGTTACGCAGCCTTGTGTCTTAATCACCTTACTGAAGGCAAGACTTTATTCCAGGTTTACGAACGGATGTTAAAAGCTTTACGCCGGACTGGAATAACTATTGCCAAAACACCAAGAGATATCCGCAACCTGATTAAAAAAAGAATATAAATCATAGCCCCTTGTGCCTAAAAAAGGCCCCAGGGGCTGACTTTCCGCATGGATTTATTTCAGGCCAAACAATCGCTTCATCGACATAAAAACCAACTGAAAGCCAAAGTTTTATCAAGCTTTTTTAAAGCCGGGCCCGGTCAATATGCTGAAGGCGATATTTTTATCGGGGTGGCGGTTCCGCAGATCCGCAGAATAGCCGTTCAATACCAGAAACTACCGCTTAACCAAGTTAAAAAACTGCTCAAATCTCAAATTCATGAAGAACGCCTTTTGGCGCTGATAATCCTGACTTTAAAATACGCTAAAGTAGACAAAAAAGGCCAAAACCAAATCTTTGATTTTTATTTAACGCATATTGATCGGGTGAATAACTGGGATCTGGTTGATTTAACTGCCCCTAAAATTATTGGAGCTTACCTTAATAACAGAAATCGGTCAATACTATACCAATTGGCCAAATCCAAAAACTTATGGCAGAGGAGAATCGCCATTGTTTCAACCTTTTGCTTTATAAGGAATAATGATTTTAGAGACACTCTAAAGCTTGCCGCTATTTTGATTAATGACGAGGAGGACCTAATCCATAAAGCCTGCGGCTGGATGCTTAGGGAGGTCGGTAAGCGAAATTTAGCGGTAGAGGAGCGATTTTTGAAAAAATACTCCTCAACCATGCCCCGGACCATGCTTCGATACGCCATCGAACGCTTCCCGGAAAAAAAACGCAAGCATTATCTTAAAAATCTGCTATAATACATTGTGATGAAAAAATCATTCACTTTAATCGAGCTAATCGTTGTCATCGCTATCATCGCTATCCTTGCCGCCATCATCGCACCTAATGCTTTCAGAGCTATCGAGAAAGCAAAAATCACTAAAGCAATAGGGGATATGAAAGCGATTAAAACTGCTGCTTTAACTTATTATGCCGACAACCGAAGATTTCCCTGTAATAAAGTCGGTGGCTGGGGTAAAGATCCTGGTTTTGTGGCCCCGATAACCGCAACTACCTGTTGGCCGGATGAACTCTGGAATTTAAATGGTGGAACCCAAACCTGTGCAAACTGTATTGACGGCCCGACATGGGATGGCCCTTATTTAGAGACATGGCCAGCTAAAAACCCTTGGGACAATAATTATGTGTCTTGGTACCCAACTAAAGGCTATAATTGGGGGTATACTACTTGGATTCTTCCTGATGGAAGTTTTTGCTGGCCAGGCGCTATGACTGCTTTAATGAATAATGCCGGTCAAATTCCCTATGAATCCCTGAAAAAAATTGACTTTGCGTTAGATGACGGTAACCTATCTAGCGGTAATATCTGGGGGCCGTATGATTTTTCAGGCGACCCTTTGAAACCAGATGCCCTATTACAAATTATCGATTGCGTACAATAGATGAAGAAAACACGCTGCCGGACATTCACTCTGATTGAACTGATTATAATCATCGCTATCATTGCCATTCTTGCCCTAATTCTTAAGCCCCAAGCCTTCTTAAGCCTAGAAATGGCCTATATGGGTCAAATAACCCCCTAAAATGTAACACCTACGAGGTGGCCGCCGTAAGATAGGAGTCAGCGGACTCCTCGTAGGTGATGAAGTACGGTTGAAGTAAACCGCTGTTCAAAGTAAGAATACTATACAAAACCCCCGAAGAAGTAAGTACCTACAGGCCAATTCACAGCTTTTTGTTAAAACCCTAAAAACCCTTGGCGTTATTAAACAAAGGGGCAGAATCACTCATTTATAAAAGTTAACATAAGATATATTATCGGAAGTAAGGTATGCAGTGAACCAAAGGGCTTAGAATAGGTATTTAAGCCCTTCTCAGTTCAAACTTTTGGTTTACTTTTTAGCCAGAGATTTTCCGGTATTGATCTCGTGCTCGATATTAAGGAAGTCCAGGACTATCTTGCGGATATATACTGAAGGTTCCAGGTTAGCCCGCTGGGCCCAATTAAGGATCTGAACCCATTGGTCATGGGTCAGGCGGACATTGATGGTTTTGGTGTATTTTACGGCCTTTTTGGGCCTCCCTTTTTTACTGATTTTTTTTGCCATATTTTAGCTCCTTTTTAACCTCAAAAACATTATACCAGAAACTAAAATATTTTCAAGTATACAAAAAACCACTAAAAAACACAGAAATTATTTAGAGTCGGGCTTAAAATGTACACCGGCCAGGTCTTCGCGGGAGTTATATTCCTGCATCCAACCCCCATCGATCTCTAACTCCTCTACTAGCTTTTTAATTTCAGTGTATTCGGCTTTGCTAAGCCGGCGGTTTATTTCCGGAAAATCATTGGCTTTAAAATAAGGCTGGTATTGAGATAGGACGCTGGGCAAAGCCTTAGGGGTATTTTCTTTAATCCAGGTTAAGATGTTCTTCGATTCCTGAAGATACCCCGGAAGGGCCAGATGACGGATGATCAGGCCTTTTTTAAGCATATCAGCATCCCATTCCGGATCAGGGCATTGACGATACATCTCTTTAATGCTTTCGCAAGCTACCTGAGGATAGTCTTGGGCTGAGGAATATTTTTTGGCTAAAGCCGGATTTAGATAACGTAAATCTGTTAAATATATATCGATGATTCCTGCTAATTGTTCGATGACCTTCTTTTTTTCGTAACCCGAAGTATTATAGACGATCGGGATTGTCAAACCGCCTTTTATGGCTAAGCTTAAGGCCCCCAGTATCTGGGGAAGAAAATGAGTTGGCGTAACCAGGTTTATATTGTCGGCGCCATCTTTCTGCAAACCAAGCATTATTTTAGCCAACCCTTCAGGGCTGGTTGGTTTGCCTTTTTTTAACTGGGAAAACTCATAATTTTGGCAATAAAGGCACTTTAGATTACAGCCTGAAAAGAATATTGTGCCTGAACCGCCTGGGCCGCTGATCGCCGGCTCCTCCCCACAGTGTAAAAAGGCAGTAAAAACCATTAGGTCTTTACCTCCTCCACAATAGCCAATTTCACCTTTTAAGCGGTTGAGACGGCAATTACGCGGACAGATATCACAACATTCAAGGCGTTGGCTGAGAAGGTTGATGATCGATTTTATCTTAGCTGGTTTATTTTCCACGGTTCTTTTTTAGATCCTGGCGGTATATTGATCGGATAGACATAAATATATTTTTGTATTCTTTAGTCCGATAATCCGGGAAGGTCGTAGCTAAATCAGAATAAGCACCTGCTTTAAATTGTAAGGTCACTTCAGCATAGACCCCTTTATCAAGATACAGGCGGTGAGAAAAGTCTTTAGTGGTGGCTAAGACCAGTTTAGCCTCATTAAGATATCCTGGATCGATATTCACTATCCGTTTACGATCAGGAGCAAACCGCCTTTCTAATTTCAGGCACAATAATTTAAACTTTACCAGGTCTTGCGACTGCCGCAGGCGGCTAAAAGAGATAAACCGGCGGATCAAACCACTCCCCATTTCTTTTTGGTAATAATCAGTATAATTGAATGGGATTTCCTGGCTCTCAGAATCAACCTTAGCGAACTTTCGTTCCAGAGTTTTTTTGACTTGTTGATAGGACATTTGGTCGGAATAGATAAAACCGCAGATAAATTTTACTGGTTTGGGAAATTGAAGTTCAAGCATCGGCTAGATAGCCTATTTTAATGAAGACTGTATGTAGCAACGCAGGGACTTTTTGTCGGCATCACTGAGAGTGCTAAAAAATATTCCGGCCCGGTAAGGGTATTTAGCGTTATCGTTAATATTTTCAAGCCGCACCACTACACCTTCGCAGGATATTTTTTTTATCTGGGTAGAACGGTTTTTCTTAACCGGCAGCAAAAGTACCAGGCGTAATTTAGTCATCGGCTGAATCGGTTTAGAAACTGGACAATAGGCGCCGCTAGCAGAAATGTTCTTTGTTTCAGTCAAGATGTCAAACTCCGAGTCTGACAATTTAACGGAAATAATTTTGTCGATTCGCGGTTCTTTGCGTCGCTCGTTCATTTAGGATTATTTAGAAGCTTCTTGTTGCTTCTTAAGGTGGGCGCTAAAACAGGTTTTGTTACAAAAATAACCGTTATTACGGTAATACCATTGAAAACGCTTTAACGACTTGTTACAACTTAAGCAGTTTTTTCTCTTATCTTCAGCTTTAGACATTTTTAACTTCCTTGAGTTACGGCGATAAAACGGGTGAGTTCATCACGGGCTTGAGGGGCTAATTCGACAAATTCAACGCCGGTTGAAAAGCGCTCAGAAGCGCGTTCCTGACTCGACCAAACTACCCTGGCTTTAACGTCCAGTATCTTGTTAATAAAATTGAGGCTTAACTTCATAAAATCATTTTTAGGCAGAAATTCGTTACAGACGATCTTAGCTCCTACTAGGCTGAGGTCTTTACTGACAGTATAGAAATAATCTCGTGACTGCAGCATTTTACATTCTACCGGAAAAGATATGTTTATTCTTGGGTATTTTCGCCGTTCATCCATATTTTCAGCGTAATATTCAAACCGTATTAAATAATTGGTAGAAACCGTATAAAATATACCATATTTACCGGTATTTGTCAATGAACGGTCGGTTTAAAACTTTAAACGTTTTTTTTATCTCCGAGGGGCTTATAGCCTCTGATACCCGGACTTTACCGATTTTTTCCAAAATCACCATCCGCAGCCTACCAGTAAGGAATTTTTTATCATAAACCAATGATTGGTAGGCTTTTAGCTGGTTAAACCTTATGGTGGTCGGCAGGCCAAAAAGTTCCAGGATCTCCTTGATTTGAGAAACTGGCTGCTGACTGCAAAATCCCAGGTTAAACGATAAGTTTGCGGCATAAACCATGCCCAAAGCTACAGCTTGGCCATGCGATATTTTTCGATATTTCAGTGAACCTTCCAAAGCATGGGCAAAAGTATGGCCGAAATTAAGAATTGTCCGCAGGGATTTAGTTTCTTTTTCGTCCTGCTCCACTATTTTTGCCTTTATCGCAACACAGGCAGTTATTACTCGTAAAATGCAGCTCGGATCGCCTTGAAGAATTTTCTTATGGTGGGTCTTTAAAAAATTAAACAGCTGAGGGTCTTTGATCACTCCGTATTTGACAGCTTCGGCTAGGCCTTCTTTAAAATGGCTCAAGGGAAGAGTTTTTAAAAAATCCGGGTCAATAAAAACTGCTTTTGGCTGATAGATCACCCCGAGAATATTTTTTACCCGGGGGCTGTCGATAGCAGTCTTGCCGCCGATGCTTGAGTCAATTTGAGCTAAAAAAGTGGTAGGAATCTGGATATAGGGTATGCCGCGTTTATAGATGCCGGCAACAAAACCACCCAGATCGCCGATAGTCCCGCCGCCCAAACAGACTATGAACGGCCGCCGCTTCCAGCTATTGGCCCGGATCAGCTCTTCCACCACCTCGAACAACCATTTTTTCGATTTGGCGGCTTCACCATCAACCACCTGGATAATCTTATATTTTCCCGGCTTAAAATTCTTTAAAATCAACTTGCGGTAAGGAGCATAGATGTTAGGCGAAGTGATCACAATTCCAAAATTACCCGGGTTAAGTTTAGCAATATGAGAAGCAATTGTTTTAAATAGGCCTTTGCCGATATGTATATAGTGAGAATTTTCTTTTAACTTCACCGGTATGGTTTTGGTTGTAAGTTTGGCGTTCATATGGAAAAAATCAGGTTTTGTGAAAAAGCAATAATTTTTAATAGGCTGCCGCTGGCGATCAAAAAAAACATCAACAGAGCTAAAAGGTAAAAGCCAAATTTCTCAATTTTGCGGTAAATCTGATATTGCCTTATCGGCAGAAACCCGGCAACTATCCGGGAACCATCCAGAGGCGGTATGGGGATGAGATTGAAAACTGCCAGAATAAAATTCAAAAATGCGGCGAAACTGAGAATACCGGAAAGTATGGGGATCGCGATCTTAGCCAGAAGAATACAGATC
Source organism: Candidatus Omnitrophota bacterium (assembly GCA_018826075.1). GTDB lineage: Bacteria > Omnitrophota > Gorgyraeia > Duberdicusellales > 4484-171 > JAHKAJ01. Next base: position 97,564 of record JAHKAJ010000024.1, on the reverse strand, counting down.
GCCGCTAGACAAATGTTGGCCAGAGGACCGGCTGCCCCGACTAAAATCATATCTTGACGGGGATTTTTAAAATGATAGGGGTTGATCCTTACCGGTTTGGCCCTGGCCAAAGGCGGGATCAAACCCCGACTGGCAAAAACAATTAGCAAAGGCACGACTATTGTAGTAAGGATACTTAAATGGGAAAAAGGATTCAGGGTCAAGCGGCCCTGGCTGCGCGGGGTTAAATCCCCCAGTTTGTCGGCAACTATAGCATGAGCGTATTCATGGATAGTAACCGACAATAAAAGAATAATGACCACTGCTGCTAAATAAAGAATAGACATTGATTACTGGTTTTAAATACTATCCAGCCTGGTTTTAAATTGGTCCAGGGCGACTTTAATATTTTCAGCCGAAAGCATTCCTTTCTGGTTCAAATAGAGATAGGCTGTCTTTTTACCTTCTGGTTTTAAGACATTTTGTAAAACATCCAAGTAAGCGCTTGCCGCCTGAGGTGTCGATTTTTTTGCCTTTTCTAAAAAATGGCGGGCCAGCCCCCAATCCCCGCTTTCAGTTTGTTTTATAGCTATTTGGCTTAAAATATCAATCAAGCTATAAACACCATTGATATCCGGATCGGCAAGTTTAGCTTCCAGCAAAGGAATGATTACTCCTCCCTGATCAATGAGCTGTTTATGCAAAGAAACTTTGTTTTTAATGTCCTGCTGGGAAAGCTGAGGGAAAATCTGATCAAGCAAAACAGTTAGTTCCGGTGAAAAATTATTTTGGCTTAAAGCTGTTTTATGCACCCAACCGGTGATGTGCGGGTAGCCAGCGACCTTGATCCAATCCCCGGAAGATTCTATAAAATCAAGAATATCGCCTTGGTTAACTTTTCCGATGACTGGAGAGGTTAAGTCTGGCCGGAAGCGTAAATTGACACTATCGCCGGTAACCACTAACTGGTTATTTCCGGTTTCCTTAACAAAGTTTTTGGAAATATAACCGCTAAAAGTCTCGGGTAGGATGACTTTATACCAATCAAACTTTTCATCAAGGACTTTGACTTCTTGCCCCTCACTTAACAAGCCCATAGATTCAGAAAGGACTGTAGAATCGACCCGAGCATTGATTTGATCCTTGGCTACTTCATAAGTAACCGGGGCACAGATCAAGAGCCCAGAGAAGAAAACTGATACCAGGAGAATAAACCCTATCCTCATTCTGGCTTGTTTTGAGATGTCTTTGAGGCGTCAGCCGGCTGGCCTTCTTCTTCAGGTTTTTGCTTTTCTTTTTTAAGAGCTTTCAGTTTGACGATTTTTATCTTAGGTAATCCTAAAACTGGATCGCCTTGGTTCCATTTACCTTTTTCGATAAGCCACTTTATCCGTTCAGTACGATTCATTACTGAACGGCTGCCGCCCAAAGCATTGGCACGTTTTAATGACGGATGTAAACCCATGATTTTCCTCCTTACAATTGCCGCAGAAAGCAATCTTTATAACGTTTTTTTAAATGTTCGAGATTAGATTTGGCCTTTTCTTTATCGTCAAATTCACCTACGTAAATTACGATATACTTACCTTTCTTGCTTGTCGAGGTAGGGTAACCCTTTTCTTTAAGCTGCTCGACTTCTCTACGGGCTGCGGTTTCCTGCTGGAAACTGGCAACTTGAATATTGTATTTTTGTTTATCACTTACAGTTTCAACTGGAGTGTCGGAAGCTTTTACCGGCAGTTTAGGACTGGTTACTTCTGGCTTTTTTTCAAAGTCGATTTTGACCTCTTCGGAGCTTTGTTCGGCTACAACCGTATCGGGGTTAAGCTTTCTTAAGGCTATTTTTTTTCCTTTTTCTACCCCTAAGGAAAAGGCTACGATCAAAGAAAGGCTAAAAACCACACCGACAATAATCAAAATATCCAAGGGAAGACCAACCCTTTGTTTTTTAGAGGTTTCGCCGGGGTTAGTTTTAAGACCGAAAAGGTAAAGCTGTCTATCTTCCATAGCCATTATTATAAACTAAACCCTGGAAAAATCAAGGGTTTCCTTAACCTGACAGGGATTTTCTTAATCGCAAGCCCAATTAGGCGCAATCTATTTTTTTGAAGACAATTTGAAGTATTTTTGTATATTTTTCCGTTTGAGTATTGAAAGAAAAACATCGACAATCCGCGGGTCAAATTGTTTTCCGCGCTGGGCACGAAATTCTTTTTCAATCTCTTTAAGGCGGCGTTTACGCCGATAAGGCCGGCCAAAATACATCGCATCAAAAGTATCTAAAACCGCTAGTATTCTTGAAGCCAGGGGTATCTGTTCTTTCTTTAACTTCGAAGGGTATCCTTTGCCATCATAACGCTCATGATGGTGTAAGATTATCGGTATAGCCGGCTTTAGAATTTCCAGGTTTTTAAACAATTGGACACCTTTGCGAGGGTGTTTAGCGATTAATTTAAATTCTTCTTCGGTAAGCGGTTGTTGTTTTTTAAGCAGCTGTGAAGGGACCTGCATTTTTCCGGCATCATGGAGTAACGATGCATATTCTAAGGATTGTGCTTCTACAGTGGATAATTTTAAAGCCTTGGTCATAGCCTTGATCAGGCGGAATATGATCTTGGTGTGCAAATAGGAAGTAGGTACGTACTGGTTTAAAAATTGGGATAGAGACTTTATGTAATTAAGCATTATTTTTTTCTGCTCTTGATAAAGTTCAAATATTTTTAAGCCCAGGCTGACTTCCTCGCAAAGAGACAGAAACCAGCGCTTTTCAGTTTCGCTAAAACCGTTGGCGTGCGAACCGCGCTTTATGTAAATACCTCCCAAAACATGGGTAAAGACAAAGGGATAAATCAACCGATTAGGTAAAACCAGTTCCTTTTCCTGCTTCAGCAATTCGCGCTCAACGCGGGTAAGTATGGAAATGCCGCCTTTTTTTACCTGTGAGCGTTTATTTTCAAGACAAATCTTTATAAACCCTTGAGAAGCATTGCCTTTACAGACAATTACCACTTTGTCGGCGGAAAAAGCATTGCGATAAAGACGACAAACACCCATGGCAAAACTGGATAAATCGTCAAGGGTGGTGGTCAAACGATATAAAGTATGAAATGCTGGAAAAACTTCTCGGTAGCGCTGCATGTTTTATATTGTACTATTTCTTTTTAAATTGTCGACATAACTCTTTTAAGCTTTGTGAAATTATTTTTGTCTTGGCAATCACCGGCATAAAGTTAGTATCTCCCCTCCAACGCGGCACAAGGTGAATATGAAGATGCCCGGCTATACCGGCTCCGGATTCTTTTCCCAAATTAATTCCGACATTAAAACCCTCTGGCTTTAGGATTTTTTTAATCTTTGCCTTTGTTTTAACTAAAGTTTTCATTATATCCAGGAGTTCCGAATCTTCTAACTTCTCCAAAGATTTTACATGCCGGTTAGTCACTATCATACTGTGGCCGTTATTGTAAGGAAAAATATTCAAAACCGCAAAACAGTATTGGCTCCGGTAAAGAATAAAATTAGCCTGGTCAGTTTTTTGACTGGCGATTTTACAAAAAACGCACTCTTTAACTTTTTTAGCCTGGATATAATGTATCCTCCAGGGAGCCCAGAGCTTATTCAATTTTTAAAATACTCCTTGTGATTGAACGGCCACTTATATCCAAAATACCATAAGAACGGCAAGCGGTGAACACCTTGTCAGTTGCCGATCCGGGATTAAAGTAGATCTTTCCGCCGGATTCTTTATCGGTAGCGCAATGCGAATGGCCAAAAACAAAAATATCTATTTCCTCCATCCGGGAAGCAAACTTATTTTGGATATAATTCAATAAATTAGCCGGATGGCCGGCTCCGTGGGTCAAAGCGATCTTGACACCTTCTAATTGTACGACCATCTCCTCGGGAAGTTCATTCCTTAGCTGTTGGCAATCCATATTGCCACAAACCGCATAGGTCTTAGTCAAACTGCAAAGGGTTTGAAAAAGCGAGTACTCAATAAAATCACCGGCGTGAAAACAACAATCAGCTTTTTTGGCTTCTTGGAGCACTATTGGCGGTAAGCTCAAAGCAGCTACTGGTATATGAGTATCGGAAATCACTAAAATTCTCATTAAAACAAACTATTTAACAAATACCGGTTTATTGTATATCTGGAAAAGGCGGTTGAGCTCAGCTAGATCCCAAACCGTAATTTTGTTATTTTTAGCGATCAGACGGGTAGTGGTCGGCAATTCACCCAAAGAGATGAATATTTTTTTTACCCCCTTACCTCTGACATTGATGCCTTTCTCGATAAACTCAAAAATATCATTGTCGTCTGCATCGGATCCTTTAATCCCGGCAAAAATAATCTCTTTACCTTCACCGATGATCAAATGAAAATCTTTTTCCGAATCAGATATTGTTTTAGTCCGTTCAATTGAAGGCAGGCTATAACGAATTTTACCTAAACGGAGAGTATCGTTTTTAAAACAAGTGAAAAGCTGTAAAACTTTTTCCAAAGAACCAGTGAAAAACTCTTCCTTAAAAAGGGTTATTTCTTTTTCCAGGTTTTCCCGGTAGAGCTGGCTGCGTTTTTTCGGATCAAGCAAAAGCGCCGAAGAGTAAAAAATAAAAACATGGGAAAGCCAAAAAGAAAACAAAGGGTCAGAAATCCGATAAATATCGCCGAAATTTACCAGGTAATTCAAATCAGTAAGCTTTTGTAATTTGCTGGAAAGCTCCCGGGAATCGCAAAGGTCTAACGCCAAAAGGTCTTTTTTACGTAGATAGCCTTGATTAAGATGCAGTAAAATCTCTAAAATCGAATTAAAATCCTTGAAGCTGAATTTTAACTGCTCGATTTTCTTGATAAACCGTTGAAAACAATAAGTTTGGGGAACGTAAAGGCAATCGGCCAGCACCGAAACTATAGAGTTCTCTTCATCATCCTGACGGTACCGGTCTTTAATACACTTGGCAAAAAAATCGCAATAAAGAGAATTCGAACCCAGAAGATTGACAAAAAAGGATAAAAAAAACGGCGATGGTTTTAACGGCAATAAATTATTTTTTAGATGAAGAATACTGTTTAAAAACAAGTTTTCATTTAGGGAGACTACTTCAAAATTACCAAATAAAAGGTTTAGTTCATCGGAAAATACTTTTAAGGCCTCTTTTTCTGCCGAAGCGGTTAAAACGACCATGCAATTTTTCTGTAAAATTATAAATTTTGAAAAATCGTCATAAAAACCATCAAACAGATTGGCTGCTTCCAGAAATTCTTCGATTAAAAATATACATTGCCGGTTGCTCTCATTGATAAAAGCGTTGATCACTTCCAGTATTTCCAAAAAACTGATCGAGCTATTTTTAAGGCAGCGTTTGATGTTTTCGGTAGTAGCCGGAAGCAGCGGGCTTAAAAAATAGATCAAATTATCCAAACTGTCGGTTTGCTGGGTATAGCCGCTCAGCAAAGAAAAGGCTACGGCTTTAAGAAATTCCTTTTTCCCTACATAGGCGGTAAACAGATGAATATAAATAAAATCTTTTTTGCTGGCTTCCTGTATATACTTTTGCAGAAGATAAGATGTTTCGTCGGAATCATTTCCCAACAAGGCGATATTTTGCCGGTAACCGTCAGCAAAGGCTTTTAATCTTTTATCGAATACTGAAAGTTTGATTGCTCGTAGATCGTTAGCCATAATAACTAATTAATGTATTGCAATGGATCTTGGGGAGTATAACGCTTTCGAATCTCAAAATGCAGCAAGTAGTTTCCATTTTTCCCGGAAGCAACCTGGCCGATAGCTTGCTCCTTTTCGACAATTACACCTTCCTTGATTAAGCAAGTATCTAGATTTGCATAAATAGTGTAAAGATCATTAGTATGACGCAAAATAATCGTCTGACCCCAGCCTTTGAGCTGGTCAGAAAAAATTACCTTACCTTTGGCAGACGCCCGCACTTCTTTCGAAGAATCCAAAGCCTGGATATTTAACCCGCGGTTAATCGAGTTATCGACATTATCGCCGAAAAAATTTAAAACTTGGCCTTTAAGCGGCCAGCTAAAGATCTTTCCGCCTTTTTGAGCCAAACTCGGAACTTTTATTTTCTGGCCGACTTTTAATTTACTTGCTGATCCCAGGCTGTTGATTTTCATTAAGGTTTGAAGGGAGGTTCCGTAACGCTGAGCGATTCGCCATAAAGAATCTCCGGATTTAACGGTATATTCTAATTTTTGGGAAGAACTTACTTGAAGGCGTGGTTGTTGATAACGGGACTGCGCCGGCGCGCAGGAAGCAAAACTGACAGCTATAAGCAATAAAAACAATTTATCAATCATGAAAAGCGGTATTATATTTTAATAAGAATATCAGCTGGCAGAACATCCTTATCGGGAAAACTGTACTATCTTATCTTAAATTTAAAAAAAGACAATATTTTTTTAACCCACCCTTAATTCCTTCGAAACCCGTCAAATTGCCTAACTCAAATACCAAGGGCGAAGAAGAAAGCGGGCGAGCGGAATCGAACCGCCGTCTCAACCTTGGGAAGGTCATATTCTGCCATTGAACCACGCCCGCAAAAAAAGTATATCCCAGGGTTATTCTTTATTTTTTTGCGGCACTGAGCCGACAGCGGCGAAGTGCCTTAATATACTATTTAAGCAGATTACATTTCTCAGAAATTTTCATCGAACAAAAACTTCCGCACATCGAGCAGATATCTTCGGAAACCCGCAGGTCTTTCCTGTATAAACGGGCTTTTTTTTCATCGATAGTCAAAGGAAAAACTTTTTGCCATTGCCTTTTCGAACGATGCAAAGACAAAGTCAGGTCGCGCTTCCACTCATCCTTGAAACGCAAAACATCTACCGAATGAGCAGCGATCTTCGAGGCGATAACGCCATCTTTAATGTCCTCGGCTGAAGGGTGCCGCAAGTGTTCAGCCGGAGTCACTACACACAAGAAACTAGCTCCGTAAAATGCCGCCAAAGCTCCACCGATCGCTGAACTAATATGGTCATACCCTGAAGCAATGTCTATCGGTAATGGCCCCAGTACATAGAAAGGGGCATTATGGCAAAGTTTTTTTTCTAAAAACATATTGGTAGCTATTTCGTCCAAACGAATATGTCCTGGCCCCTCCACGATCACCTGGACATTCTTTTGGCGGCAACGTTTGACTAACCTTCCTAAAGTACGCAATTCCGCTAATTGGGGTTTATCGGTAGAATCGGCAATTGCTCCGGGCCGCAAAGCATCTCCCAGACTGACCGTAATATTATAAGCCTTGGCTAAGGCTAATATTTTATCAAAGTTGGTATAAAAAAGATTTTCGGTTTTATTTTTCAGCATCCACTGGGCCAGAAGTGAACCGCCGCGACTGACAATTCCACAAACTCTTTTTTTAGTTTTTAATCCTTGAACATATTTTTTCAAGATTCCGGCATGGATGGTAAAGAAATCAACGCCTTCTTTAGCTTGTAAATTCAAAACGTCCCAGAGGTCATCGAAGGTCATCCGGTTAATATCACCTTTTCTCCGCTCGACTTCGACCGCCGCTTCATAAAGCGGGACTGTTCCTAAAGGCTTAGGGCACTGCCGTAAGAGCATCCGGCGTAAAGCTCCTAAATTCGGGCTAACGCTTAGATCCATGATCGTATCAGTCCCGCTGGCTAAAGCCACCCGGAGTTTTTTTAATTCGGCTTTTATGTCAGTTTTCTTAGTCGAAAGGCCGAGGTTAGTATTGATCTTTACTTTCAAACCTTCGCCAACAGCCATCGGCTGACAGTTAGGATGATTTCGATTAAAAAGGATGACAGCTCTGCCCTGGTTGAGCTGCTGTTTTAAAAACTGAGGTTTAACTTTCTCATTTTTGGCAACTTGTTGTATTAACTCTTGGCTTAGCATTTTTTGACTGCTTTTTGTTCAAGCTGATAAAGCTGATAACGTATTTGTTTGACCTTCGAAACCTTTAACGGAAGTAAAAGTTTAAAAAACTCTTCAAGCACCCTTAAAGACTCTTTAACCCGCTGAAAATTAATATAAAGAATTTGACGGGAATCCTCCCGCTTCATCTCTAACCGGTCTAAAGCTTTACCGATATCTTTTCGGGAATTACGGCTTAAGATTGCATCTTTAAAAATCTCTTCCCGGGCTATCGAGTCTAATGCGTGACGTAAAGTGCGGGCAGTCTTACGCAAAGAATCTTCCTCAAAAACAAACCTGAAGGTATCCTCGACCACCCGCAGGCCTTCCTTGGCCCGATTAAAATTTGCATCGACGACCCTCAAAATTTCTTTTTTTAACACTGTTTTTTAATTTTCTTGATCAAGGCTGTAGTAGAGTGGCCTTTTTTTAATTTTACCCGGTAGACCTTATTCACCAGGTCTCTACCGACAATATTGTTTTCCGGCCAATCACCACCTTTAACTAAAAAATTTGGCCGGATCGACTTGATTATTTCATAAGGAGTCAAAGCTTTAAAAACAACAATATAGTCTATCAGGTCTAAATGTTCCAAAATTGCAAGCCTGGCTTTTTCATTTAATACCGGCCTTCGGGGGCCTTTTATCCGTTTAATTGAAGAGTCACTGTTTACGCCAACCACCAAGATATCGCCTTTATTTTTTGCTTCTTGAAACAGCTTTATGTGGCCGGGGTGAATCAGGTCAAAACAACCGTTGGTGAATACGATCCGACAGCCATTTTTCTTTAACCGCCGGGTAATTCTCACTAATTCTTTAAGTTTTTTGATCTTGACCATAAAAATTTCAAAAAAAGCAGGTGTGGATGAAGGCTTAAAAAAACTCGTTTTCAACTATCTCACAGATAATGTGTCCGGCTAAGATGTGCATTTCCTGTATCCGGGGAGTATCAGCTATTGGAATCGTAAGGGCCAAGTCGACTTTACCCGCTAGGTCTCCGCCATCCTGGCCTAAAAATCCTACGGTTTTCGCTCCGATCTGCCGTGCTTTTTCTACTGCCAAAACAATATTTTTAGATTTCCCCGAAGTCGATATGCCGACAAGACAATCAGCGGGGTTGACTAAAGCTTGGATCTGGCGCAAAAAAATATCTTCAAAGGAAAAATCATTAGCCACTGCCGTGATGGTTGAAGTGTTAGTGGTAAGCGCCAAAGCTGCCAGGGGAATCCGGTTAAGTTTAAAACGCCCGATAAATTCAGCGGCTAGATGTTGGGCATCAGCGGCGCTGCCGCCGTTACCGATAAATACCAACTTACCTTTTTTCTTTAAGGTAGTGATAAAGATACCGGCTATTTTTTCAATAAGCTGGGAATTGGCTTCAATAATCTCAGTGGCTTGGCGATGTCCGTTTAAAGCAGAAGCAATTATTTTATCCATATCTGACGTATTAAAAGAATATCGAAGCGAGCTCATAAAGATCAAGGTCCAGCGTTTTTAATTTAGCTGTTGCCTCCTCAAGGGATACATCAATCACCTCTTTACCTTTCAGACTGGCCATCCTTCCAAATTTACCTTCTTTGATCAAGTCATAAGCCTTGACCCCAAATCTGGTCCCCAAAACTCGGTCGAAAGCCGTGGGTGAACCGCCACGCTGGATATGGCCCAAGACTGTGACTCGAGTCTCAAAACTGGTTTTTTCCTCGATCAGCCGGCCGAGAGTATGGCCTATGCCGCCTAAACGTACATGTCCGAACTCATCAAGTTTTTTCTCCTGTAAACAAACGTTTTCTTCCTTGAAGAAAGCTCCTTCAGCCACGACTACAATGCTGAAATTCTTTCCACGTTCATGGCGTTTACGCAAGGAACTGCAAACTTTTTCGATATCTATAGGTATCTCGGGAATAAGTATATAGTCGGCTCCGCCGGCTATTCCCGAATATGCCGCGATCCAACCGGCATGCCGCCCCATAACTTCCACAACCATGATCCGGTTGTGCGATTCAGCTGTTGTGTGAAGGCGGTCAATACACTCCATGACTATATTTACCGCGGTGTCGAAACCAAAAGTAAAATCAGTCCCCTCCAAATCATTGTCAATAGTTTTAGGGACGCCTACGATTTTAAGGCCGTCTTGAGATAATTTTGCGGCAACACCTAATGTATCTTCGCCGCCGATAGCCACTAAAGCACCTAAGCCTAAACTTTTAAAGTTTTCTTTTGCGGTGTTTACACCATTTTCTTTTTTGTAGGGGTTAGTGCGCGAAGTTCCCAAAATCGTTCCGCCTTTAGGTAAAATGCCGGATACTGACCTTAAATCCAGGTTGACTGTATCTTTATCCAACAGCCCTTTCCAGCCATAACGCAAACCCAAAACCTCATGGCCGTCAAGAATCGCCTTGCGTACTACGCCGCGGATCACCGAATTTAAACCCGGACAATCACCACCACCGGTGAGAATACCAATCTTCATTTTCCCATCCTCCTTAAAAGTTTATTCATAGTTTCTAAACGGTACTTCGGGTTCGTATTCCTCGGACGAGCCTTTTTTATCCCCGATAGCTACCTTACGTATCTCCAGGTTAACATGCACTTCCTTGTCTTCTCCCAAAAGAGTATGCATCTTTGCCTTAACGCTTTCCTGTATTTCCTTGGTAAATTCGATCAGGTTGACTTCAGCGGCCAGTACTCCTCGGGTCATGACCTCGATAGATTTCTTTTTTAAAGCTACTTTGACTTTTACCCGGGAAACTTCCGGACGGGCATCAAGTATCCTTTTTAACATATCCTCTATGGCAAACAAGGTTATGCTTACTTTGCCTTGTTCAGATTCAAAAGTCAGGGATTTACCCCGCCGGGAATGCTGTAATATCCGTTGCAGGTAACTGAAACAGACCAGAATCACCAGAATCCCGGATGAACCGATAATCATCCTTAGCCAGTGATCTGAAAACAAAGCATTTTCAAAATAACTAGCCAAGATATTTAAAACTATCGGGTCCCAAGCAGCACCAACCAAAAAAACTCCGACCAAAAGTGATAGGATAAAATAAACTAAAATTGTTAAAAAACCCATAACCACCTCCTCTAATTAATCATTCTTCTGCATGTTGAAGAAACTTATCTAAAAACCCGGTATGATACTTGCCGCGTTTAAAATCAGGGTCATTTATCACATCGCGGCAAAAAGGTATAGTCGTCTTTATCGGCTCAATAAGAAATTCGCCTAAAGCCCGGTCCATTTTCTTTAAGGCTTGGAGGCGAGTGTCAGCTTTAGTGATCACTTTGGCAATTAAGGAATCATAGTAAGGCGGTATGCGGTATCCGGAATAGATATGAGTATCGACCCGAACATCTTTGCCACCGGGAATATAACAAAAATTAATTGCTCCCGGGCAAGGTAAGAATCCTTTTTCGGGGTCTTCGGCATTGATCCGGCATTCAATAGCTGCTCCATTTATCGAAACATCATCTTGTTTTATCTTCATTGGTTCACCGGCAGCTATGGAAATTTGTAATTTAAGCAGGTCTATCCCGGTCACCTCTTCGGTAACCGGATGTTCGACTTGAATCCGGGTATTCATCTCCATAAAATAAAAGTTACCTTTGGAATCAAGAAGAAACTCAATGGTACCCACACTGCGGTAATTAATGAATTTGGCCCCTTTCAAACAAAGTTCACCTAATTTTTTTCGTAAACGCCCATCGACAACCGGAGAAGGCGTTTCTTCGATAATTTTCTGATGCCTCCGCTGAATACTACAATCCCTTTCACCCAGATAGATAATATTTCCATAATTATCGGCAGCGATTTGAATTTCGATATGCCGGGGATTCTGGATCAGTTTTTCAATATAGATTTCTGAATCGCCAAAAGCCGCTTCGGCCTCTGACTGAGCAGTCAGCAGCGCGCTGACCAACCTGACATCACTATGGCAGACTCGCATGCCTTTGCCGCCGCCGCCAGCTTTGGCTTTTAAAATTAACGGGTAACCGGTTTGTTTAGCTAATTCTAAAGCCTCATCTTTTGATTTGACCGCCGCCTTACTTCCGGGGATTAACGGCAATCCGGCCCGGCGCATGGTGTCTTTAGCCTTTATCTTATCCCCCATAAGGTTTATGTTTTCGGCTGAAGGCCCAATAAATTTTATTCCACAGGATTCGCAAATCTCAGCAAAATGCGCATTTTCAGCCAAAAAACCATAACCAGGATGGATAGCATCACTATCAGTCACCTCAGCAGCGCTGATCAAACTTGAAATATTAAGGTAGCTTTCCGAGGAAGGAGACTTGCCGATACAAATAGCTTCGTCGGCAAACTCCAAATGCAGGGAGTTTTTATCGGCTTCCGAATAAACGGCGACCGTCTTGATATCCAATTCTTTACAAGCCCGGATCACCCTTATGGCAATTTCGCCACGGTTAGCTATCAATATTTTTGAAAACACCAGTCAACCCTCATCAAGCCGGCTCAATAATAAATAAAGTTTGTCCAAATTCAACCGGTTCTCCGTTGTCTACCGGGATCTTTACTACTTTTCCACCGACTTCAGCTTTAATCTCATTCATTAGTTTCATTGCTTCTACTATACAGACCACATCTCCGGGTTTAATGACTTCGCCGGCCTCCACGTAAGGTTTTGTACCTGGGGAAGGAGCCCGATAGAAAGTTCCCACCATCGGAGATTTTATCTCAACGATATTTTCCTCGATCGTACTTTCTAGCTTGTTTTCGGTTCCAACCGAGGGAATTGGATTCATAATCGGTACGCCTGAAACATTACGTTTAAGGCGAATCCGCTTACCTTCCTCTTCGATTTCTATCTCGGCAAGGTTATTATCGTCCATAAACTTAATAAATTTTTTCAGCCTTTCCATCTCGTTTTCCATCTTCACCCCCTTTAGGCCCGTCCTAAATAGGCTTTTGTCCGCGTGTCGACCTTAATTCTTTCGCCATTATTTACAAAAATCGGCACATTAACTACTAAGCCATTTTTGAGTTTTGCCGGTTTAGTTCCCTGTTTTACCGTATCGCCTTTGTAACCCGGCTCAGTTTCAACGACTTCGTAGATCAATGAAGACGGTAGTTCTAAATCAATCAGCTGATCATCATAAAAAAATCCGATCAACCCCAAGTCTTCTTTTAGCCAAACCGCCTTATCGGCGATCCGCGAGCTTGATAAAGAAAGATCATCGTAAGTCGTCAAATCCATAAAATGGTATTGCTCGGCTTGTTGATAGAGATATTGGAGCTTACGTTTTTCAGTGACCGCTTCGCTGACATTATCGGAATCGCGCAAGGTACGTTCAAAGACTTGGTTGGTTTTTAGGTTTTTCAGCTTAACCCTGCAGAAAGCAGATCCTCTGGCGATTTTAGCATGTTCGCAAGCTAATATGATATAAAGCTCCTGGTTATACAAAATAGTATTCCCGGGTTTTAACTCACCTATGGATATCCCCACTAAGCACCTCAGAGTGATTTTTCTTTACTAAAACCATATCCTCTATGCGAATACCGAATTGATTTTTAAAATAAACCGCCGGCTCAACCGTAACCACCATGCCTTCCTTGAGCACTGCGGTGTTTTTTGAGTTTAAGCGGGGTTCTTCGTGCACCGCCAAACCGATCCCATGGCCTAGACCATGCCCAAAATACTTGCCCCAGCCTTGTTTTTCGATTATCCGGCGGGCCGCCAAATCAACATCGCAAGCCCTGGCCCCATCTTTAATTTTCTTAATCGCCGCAGCCTGGCTTTTACGCACCGTATCGTATATTCTTTTGAAAAGAATGGGCATTTTACCCCAAAAAAATACCCTTGTCAAGTCAGCGCAATATCCATAATATTTTGAGCCTAAATCAATTAGGAAAAACTTATTGCTGATTTGCGTATGGTTAGAAAAATGGTGCGGAAAAACGGTGTTTCCGCCAGAAGCAACAATAGTATTAAAAGCAATCTCACTATCGCCTTTAAGGCGTAAAAAACGTTCTATTTCAATGACTAAATCCTTTTCAGTCGCTATCTGAGAATGGATCTGGCCGGCATAAGTCAAAGCCAGCCGGGTTATCTCTACTGATTTTTTTATCAGTTTTAATTCCCGCGGCTCTTTGATCATCCGTAACTTCTCCACAAACCCCTTAACCGCTGCCAATTTAAGGCCACAACCATCAACTTTAGCCTTTAAAACTTGATATTGGCCGTAGGTAAAATTGTCAGGTTCAAATCCCAATCGCTTAATTTTCAAGGCTTTAACCGTTCTAGCGATTAGGCTAAGCAGGTCCTGGGAGCCTTCGGCAACGACTACTCGGCAGTTTTTAATTCTCGCCGCGGCTTTTTGGTATAGAAAGTTGGTAAAAAAGACTGGCTTGGCGGCTAAACTCACCAAAAGACACCCCGAAATATCAGAAAATCCAGTAAGGTAAACGGTATTTAAAGGGTTAGAGACTAAAAGAGCCGGACAATCTGCTTTTTCCAATAAAGCCAAACATTTTTTTATCCTCGAATTCACGGTTTAAAATTTCGGCTTTTTAAAAAAGTTATTGCCGCATCAAGAGCCAGTAAATAACTCTCTTTGCCTAATCCGCTGATCAGCCCTAAAACCACATCGCTGACCAAGGACTTTTTGCGGAATTCTTCACGGCGGTAAATATTAGAAATATGCACTTCTATAGTCGGTTTGTTTACCCCCAAAAGCGCATCGCGGATTGCCACCGAAGTATGGGTATAAGCAGCCGGATTAATGATCAAAAAATCATATTTAAATTTTGTTATTTTTTCAACGATTTCGCCTTCGGAATTTGATTGAAAAACTTTTAAATCCACTCCTTTTTTTCTGGCTTTTTCGGCTAAGCCCTGGTTAAGCTCCTTTAAGCTAAAATTTCCATACACCTCCGGCTGGCGCTTTCCTAAAAGATGGAGATTCGGGCCATGAATAACTAAAATTTTATTTCTCTGGTTCGTTTTCATAAGCATTATCCTCCTGGTTAATCATTAGTGGACTTCTTTAACTCTATATACATCATCCGTAAATTGTAAAGATACTCTTCTAAAAGTGTTTTCTCCTCCGGGTTGAGGTTATTTCTGGTTTTTTGTTCAATAACTCCTAAAGTGTCAATCAGGAATCTGGCCTGTTCAAAATTAGTCTCACTTTTTTTAGTTAAAGGATTTTCCAGCTTACCCATAGCAATCATTGCCTGCATTCCCAAGGAAGATAGAAAAATTGAAAAGGTCGGTTGATGATAAACATCATTACTATCTACGGATTCCTTTTTTTCCTTGTTAACCTGGTTTTTCCAATTTTCATCGACTTTTTTTTGATTTTCCTGATCCATCATTTCTCCTTCATTTAATGGTTATCCCGACGTAACCGACTACTGAACCGTAGTCACTGCTTGAGTCGCCGCTGGTCTGATAAAGGCAGACCCCGGCTTTGCGGGCGCCAATTGTTTTTAAACAACCCAGTAAGACTGCAACCGGAGCTACTCCACACATAGTTATTTGATTTTTCTCAACTTCCCGGATCAAAGCCTCATCATCAAGGCTTATCATCGCTGCAATGGCTATCCGGTCTTTTGCCCGGGCAACCAGCTCTGGTTCATAGTGAGTCAGATCGGTTGTAGCCACAAAAAGAACCTCTTGATCTATTTTTTTCAAACCTCCAACAATTTGCTCGGCTGCCTGCCGATAAGTCTTTAGATCTGCAGCCTGACAGGCAATCGGAACAAAACTAAATTCGCCAAAAAGCCGGTAAAAAATCGGCAACTGCACTTCCAACGAATACTCATCTTGATGAGCCATCTCATCGGCTTCAATGGAACTTCCGGCATTTAAAATCTTTTCGGCCAGGTCCTCATCTATTTTAACCTTTCCAAAAGGGATTTCCCATTCACCCTTGCTCCAAAGACTGAATCTGGGGCCTATCCCAGTATGATTTGGCCCCAGCATGATCAGTCGTTTCCTTGGCAAAACACGGCTTAAAGTCACCACTGCCACTTTGCCGGAATAAACATAGCCGGCATGCGGAAGGATCACGGCTTTCGCTGACACTTGCGCGGTCTCTTTAGGGATTAATCCATCGATCATCACTCCTAAAGTTTTACTATCGCCGGGGTAAAACTGACCGCTGACTGCTGGTTTCCGCACCATCTTAATCTAATTATTTCTAAAATAAATCGGGATCCGAAAACTAAGCCGGGTATAGCTTTGCAATTCCACAGGAAACGGCGGAAAAGGTGCTGCAGCTTCAAGGCTATCAATAGCGATTTGACGCAAAACATTGCTGTTTTCAGATTCTTCTTCAAAAGAAAGCCCTCCCAGGCCGCCACTAGAAAGAACAATAAAACTTAGTAAGATCTTTCCGGTATCCGGAGCGCGGTAGTAACGGTAGGTATTGCTTCGGATCTTTTCCCGGATCAGACGGTAATAGTTCATATAGGCCGGATTCTTATTCAACTCTTTATCATGCGGCGGAATTTCCGAAAGGATTATTTCGCTGACATTTCTTTCAAAAACTTTTGGCTTATCGATCGGCCCTGAACCGGGATTCTTAATCAACGTGTTAATGATATTTTCAGTGTATGGGAACGGTTTAATCAAGGAAATCGGCCCGGATTTATTTTCAATCTCAGCTTTAATCTCTTCAGCAATCATGACAATCTCTTTTTCAGCTGTTTTTTTCAAAACGGTTTTTTTTCGGGCAAAAAAATTGCTGAAAGCCGGAAGCTTCAGGAAAAATGCTCCGTGGAACAACAGCGAACAGGTTATGGCAATATTCCAATAATTCTTCATCCGCTCTATATTATATCAAAATAGGCAAAAGAGTAAACCGGATTATAAACATTACTAATTAGTCTTTAGTTATTGAAACTGAATTGAAAAATCTGCTGCAGGTTAGTCGGTATGCGGCCGGACGAAAAATTCGCCCAGGTCATAATAAACTTTTTTCGGTAAACGCTTATTTACCCCATCTTGCTCATCGCCGAGAGAAATTATACCAAACCATTCCTCATTCATGTTTAAGTTATTTTTAGCCCGGATGTCGAAGAAATAGGCGCCGTGTGACCAGCCAGCTTCGGTATTGTGGACGCTCCACTCGTCTCTATAGCCTTCATTATGTTTCCACCATTCATCCGACCACTCAAAAAGGCAACCGCCGATAGAATTGCCCTGGCAATTACCGCTAATAGTTGTGGCGCCATAGATATCCTTCCACTGAGAAATAATAAACTCTGATTGAACCTTTTGGTCTTCCTGTTTTTTATAGGCATCGTAGGAATCACAACCAAACTCTGAAAGCAAAACCGGTTTGTCGAAAGTACGCTGGATATTGTTAAACAGGTTGCCAAAATGCTTGCCCCGATAAATAATTATCGCTAAAACATCGATGTCTTGTGCGTATTGAGAAGCCACTTCTAAAAAATTAGCCTCGCCATTTCCCAAAGCCACCGGATGGACCGGATCGATTTTTTTTATCTCTTTAGCCAGATCATTAACGAAAGTGTAGTAGATTTCAGCCCGTTTATTCTGTTTATCGCAGGCTTCGGGCAGGGCTTCGATCTCCGGAGAAGTCCAGAATCCTATCCTCCCGGAAAAGGTATAATTATTTTCGTTGCCCAGGATCCACATCAAAAGGCCGTCCTGATCTTTTAAGGTTTCAACTATATTTAAGACCCGTTGCTTAGTTTTTTCTCGAAACTCAGGGTCAGCGTAATTAGCCCGGGGATAGTCCCATAAGCCCAGCCAGTCACTGACTAAAGTGTAAATGCCAAACTTTTCATACATCTCCTGAATAAACTGTTTAACTTTCTCTAAGTCACTTCCGGTTGAATAAATACGTATGCAGTTAATCCCGGCTGCTTTCATTAATTTTCCGTCAACCAACCAGGGTTTATTTTCATCACTGAAAAATTCATAATCGTAGCCTTTCCCAACCGGGGCGGGGCTGTAGCCTACTCCTTTGATTAAAAATGGTTTACCCTTAAGATAAAATGAAAATCCACCGCAAGAACTGGGGATGATCTCGACTTTTTTTATGAAACGGTCTTGGCAAAAGCTAAGGCTTTCCTGGCAAAGTCTTAGTTGGGTCCTTAACTTTTGATTAAGTAAAAGGAGTTTGTTACTTTCGGCTTTCAGAGTTAAATACTGGGTGTAAGCCAACAGATATCCGAAAATCCCAATTAGAAGCAAAGAAATTAAAAGCAGACCTAAGCGCCGGATTCGCGGCCGGTCAGCTTTGAGATCTTTAAAACCAGAAATTATTTTATCGAACATATAAGCAAAACCTTTAGATTGATAAAGACATACCTGCCGGAGATTATCTCCGGCAGGTAGTTAATTGTCAATAATTATTCGTAAGCAATCTCATCGAGGTAAAACACTATACCTTCGGGATCGTTAACATCGATGTTAGTCGACCAGCAAAAACCGCCGATAACGTAGGATAGGTCTTTACCTGTCAAATCGATCTCGTATTTAGTCCATTCGGTAGTAAGTTTAACCGGGCCGATGCTGGCGCTGTCAGAATCGATATGCTCACCGCTGGAGATACCGCCGACTTTAAACTCATTAATGATTTCTTCGCCTTTGTCGCCGCGGGCCCAAAAAGTAAGTTTAGTTGCACCTTGCAGATTGTAACCGGCGTTAGGAACTTCCCCCCAGTTATTTGCCGGCTGTTGCCAGTAAATACCTGCCCAACGGGTTCCCGATTCATTTTTGTACTCAACGCGT
Organism: Candidatus Omnitrophota bacterium; assembly: GCA_018826075.1. Classification (GTDB taxonomy): domain Bacteria; phylum Omnitrophota; class Gorgyraeia; order Duberdicusellales; family 4484-171; genus JAHKAJ01. The sequence goes on along the minus strand of JAHKAJ010000024.1, from coordinate 78,952 downwards.
ATCGAACTGTCTCCGGAAAAAGCATAGTTTTTCCAGCTGGTATTTAAGCGTAAATCTTTAGCTGCGGTTGCCGGCATCCAGCCGCTGGGGATAAAGTGGTTGTCCAGAGAGTTCGAATCAGCATAGACATAAAAAGGGAAATTAGTGCGGGCTTCTTCTTTCTTTAAATTTGGGTCATAAGTAAAATAAACCTCATCCAAATAAATCGCTTGCTCGCCTGCGGCATGGTCAACGTTAAAGATTACCGCAAACCCGCCGTTGACACTGGAAAGATCCTGGTCGACAAGATTTATATAATATTCCTGCCAATCTTTAGTCAGACGGATCGGACCGGATTCTACGTCAAGACTGTCCGGAAAAGCAACAGCTTCACCGGTAGCTACATTCTTAGTAATGCCGCCTACTTTCATCTTGGTAATGACCTCGCCGCCGTTTTCACCCTTAGCCTTTAAAACCAATTTGTTATATTTACTTAGATCGACTCCTGTGTCTTTAGCTCCCCAGTTGTTTTGTGCTGACTGCCAATAAATCCCGGCCCAACCTTGGCCTTGAGTTTTTTTAGCGGTATAAGTAAGTTTGATCGAAGTCGCACCGGAAACGAATTCATCAGTAGCCTGGTCATTCATCCGCAGATCTCCATAATCACCCATCCAGCCGCTGGGGATAAAATTATTCAAAGGTGAATTTTTATCGGTATAGACAAAAAAGTTATCCACCGTTTTACATTCACCGCTTAAAGCACTCGCTGTTACCAAATAGGTACAGCCGATGAGACAGAGAGCAACTAACAATAATCTCCTACCCATTTTCAAAACCTCCTCTTTTCTAAACCACGGAACTACCTGGTTAAAACACCGAATCACAGACTTTACTTCCCGTGGTCATCCTATTTATTATCCTATCTGTGATCCTGTTTCCTAATTCTATTCGTACTTTTTATTCCAAAGCTCTTTATAGGTAAAATAAGCTTCTTTCAAATGTCTCAAGTAAGGCGATTGGCTTCCGTCACCCTGGCCGCAAAGTCCCAACCATTCTTCATGCATGTATCCGTCTAAAAACGGGCCGCTAAAAAGGCCCTTTCGATCATGATAGTTAGGTTTGTAAGCCTTCCACCATTCATCCAGCCATTCAAAGGCTATTCCGCCCACAGCATTCCCGGCTCCAAAACCGGCGGAATTACAGATGATATCATTCCAACAGGCTTTATGATAGGTAGCCTGGTACAATTCACTTTCTTTCAAAGAATAACCTTTAGAAAAAGAAGAAGTCCCATATTCAGTTATCATTGCCGCTTTACCCGAAACCCGGCGGACTTCATCCCAAATGTCTAAAAAACCGTATTTGCCCCGGTAGGCATTAGTGCCAAAGATATCAATATCCGGGCAATTTTTAGCAAAGATATCTAAATACAGGATATCCCCGGAAACTATAGCTACTGGCCGTTTCTTAGAATCCAAAGACTTTATCAGGAGGGCTGCTTCATTAGCAAACTTAAAGAAACTCTCGGGTTTCTTATCAGCGTTGCAGCCTAACCCATAGACGTTTTCATTGCCTAACAACCAAATCAGCACATAAGGTTCATCCTGGTGTTCCCGGACCATTTTCTCAACACTAGCAAGCATTTTTTGCTTTTGATCCGGGTTATCATAGTCGGTTCCCGGGTCCCAGTCAGCTCCGCTACCCAGGGTGTATTTACCCAGGAAATCGCCGAGTAGTATATATATACCATATTTTCCATGCATTTGTCGAAGAATTTTTTTATTTAATTCTGAAGGCTGATGGTAGAGACGGATCGAATTAGCACCCATCCCCTTCAATAAAGCGAAATCTCCGACTGTTTTTTCATCGTCATCCTTTAGGTTATTCTGATTTTTATCTACCCAAGCCTCAAAAGGAGCATCGATAAGTTGGTTATTGTTCAAATCCTGGGTGCCCCAATTCTGCATGGTGCCGTCATCCGGAGATTCTCCGACCCGGGTGGGACCGTAGGTGATAGATTTGATCATAAACGGCGAATCATTTAAAAACATTTGCCAATCGCCAGAGGCGTATTTAACCAGCTTGACGCTTCCACCCCGGGTGTCAACTATTTTACCGAGATCACGCTTACGTTCAGAGCAAACACTGGACAATAAAGTTTTTTTCCAAAAAGAAAGCGGCTCTATCCTTCCGGGATTAACAATAAAAACATCGTTGCGGATATCATTGTCGTAACCGTTTAAGATCTTGATATCAGCACCTTCCAAGGAAAGGCTCAGCTCAGGATGATGTTTAAGTAGGTACTTAATCCGATAAAGAGCCACTTTGGCAACATACCAAGGGGTATGCCAATAAGTCCATCCATAGCTTTTTGGAAAATGAACTAAGATCGAATAATAAGCTTTGATCGCTTGTTTGATCAAACCGCTGCGTTCCAAAATTTCAGCAAGATGAAACTGCTTTACCCCGGGAGGTTCGGGAGCCATAGTCCATTTATAAAAGGCAAGTTTTGAATTCCGGCTGTTTAGGATCTGCCAATGGTCGATCGTTGAAAGTTCCTTTTTAGTTTCAATAAATCCCGGATCAAATTTTACTGAGCTGGTATTAGGGTGGATCCCTTCACCCACGGCCTTAGATAAACCAATGGAATCCTTTACCTTGAACTTATAATCCTTAGTTCCTTCATCGATAAACTCTCCGTATTTAGAGTAACCTACCGGAAACTCGCAACCCTGGTCATAAAGGACAGCCGGGATTTCTTTTTCCACAATATTTTCTTCTTCCGGACAAACTCCGGTTATTTCGCAAACCGCATCAGCCGCAGCCTGGGCTATTTTCCAAAACCAACCCCGAGGATCAAAAGCCTGGGCAAAGGGATACTTATCCACGACAATTTGGAAGGTAGTTACCGCTTCATCGATTTTTCCTTCATCGCGCAAAACCTCAGCTTTAATAAAATAAGATTCAGCTACGTCGTTCATTACCTGGTAATCAGTTTCCTTGCCTTCGGGAGGAAAAGCGATCAATTTTTTAGCCAACTTATCTGCCTCAGCAGAATATTTTTCAAGGCATTCCTCGATCATCCGATAAGCTTCCTGGTATTTTTTAGCCCCTCTCAATGACCAGCCTTTTTTGACATAGTCATTAGACTCCTGCCCAAAGCAATTTATAGCGGCAAAGCTGACTAAAACACAAATTAACGATATACGACATACGATATACGATATGCTATTCTTCATCATCCCACCACTGCCCCGGCAGTCAGCCCTTTAATAAACTGTTTTTGCATTTTTATATACAAAATAATTATTGGCAGGGCTGCAATAGTCAAAGCAGTCATAATCAAAGTGTGCTGGGTCACCATCTTTCCGGTAAATTCCATCAGCCCGGCTTGAAGCGGCATAAACTGTTCATCGGTAAATATAAGCTTAGCCAAAACAAATTCGTTCCAGACATTCAAGGCATTGAAAATAACTACTACCCCTAAAGCCGGAGCAACCAGCGGCAAACCTACATGCCACCAGATCTGAAGCTTATTGCAGCCGTCGATACGCGCGGCATCTTCAAGATCCCGCGGCAGCTGGTCAAAGAAAGTTTTTAAAAGGTAAATGCTAAGCGATAAGCCGATATTAGTCATGGCAAAGATATATCCTGCCCGGTTCAATAACCCCAGTTGCTGAAGCAAGGCGTAAATCGGGACAAAACCAGCCGGAAGCGGTATCATCATTGCCGCTAAAAACATGAAAAAAATAATATTTTTACCGGGAAAATTCAAACGCGAAAAGCCAAACGCGGCCAGGGAAGAAATAAAAACAATAAAAATGACCGTAGCAAAGGTGTAAACCACGCTGTTGACGATATAGCGCCAAAAACCGCCTTCAAAGATCACCTTGTGGTAATTATCCCAATTTAACGACTGGGCAAGCTTTAGGCCTGAATCGGCATCATATTCGCTTTGAGTCTTAAACGATACATTGACCATCCAAAAGAAAGGAAAAATACAGGAAAGAGCTACGCTGATCAAAAAGGTATGTAAAAGTATAACCGTAATAATTTTCTTAGCTTGGTAATACACCGTATTTCTCCCTGACTTTTTTGGAAACAAAAAACATACTGAAAGAAACGGCCACTAATATCGCTCCTAAGATCAAACCTTCAGCGCAGGCTAAACCGGCTAATTTGCTGGCGCCGCCAAGATGCGAAAAAATAATCATAACCGGAACCGTAGTTTCTCCGCCGGCGCCGGCATTTAAAGCTAGAATCATAGCAAATGCCTGCATCGTCCCCAGAATAGTAAGAACAACTACCAGGGTAATGACCGGCATGACTAAGGGGATGGTGATCTTGCGAAATTGTTGCCAGGCATTAGCGCCGTCGATTTTAGCCGCTTCATAAAGTTGTTCGGGAATAGTCTGCAATCCGGCAAATAAAATCACGAAGGCCCAGCCAAAACCTTTCCAACAATGGACCAAAGCGGTAATCATCCTGACCCGGTCACCGCCAATCCAATCCTGAGCCATAAAGCCTAAACCGGCGCTGTTAAGCAGGTTATTGAAGACATTCCTTCCGGTAGGTTCGCCGATTAAAAGCTGCTTCATCAAAAGGCCGATAATTATTTCTGAAAGCACCGGTAAAATAAAAAAAACTACCCGGTAAAACTTTTTAAGCCTTACTACCTTATCTACGGCTAAAGCTAAAGCAAAAGCCAGGATGTTTTGAAAAGTCAAAGCCCAGAAAGTGATATAACCGCCGTTATACATCGACTTCCACCAATCTTTATCGGTAAATACATCTCTAAAATTGCTAAAACCCACGTAGTAGTTTTTAAAATTGAAATCACCGATTAAATCGTAGTTAGTCAGGCTTAGAATAAAGCTGTAAAAAAACGGGTAGATATAAAAAATCGAGAAGATAAACAAGGCCGGAGCCACAAAGGAAAAGTTCAGGCTATTTTCTTTAAAGGAAGCATTCATTTTCGAAAAATTTTATCCTTTTTTTCCTGGACTTCCCGGGCAACTTCCGAGGGCGTTTTAAGGCCCATAACGATCTGCTGAAGGCCCCGGTTTATTACTTCAATAACCCTTGAATCTTCATTATCCGGCCAAGTATCAGGGTGAGTAAGGTTTGACAAATTCAAGGTGAGTTTTCTAAGTTTTTCCGGCATCTGGTCCTGACAGTCTTTGATCGCCGGAAGATTATTGGTTTTCTCGATCAAAAATACCTGCTGCTGTTTTGCGGTAAACCATTTTAAAAACTTGATCGCCTCCAGTTTGTTAGGCGAACGCTCATTGACCATAAACGAAGAACCAGAACCTCCCCAGATTTTTACCGGATGCTCGATGGAGATTTTGGGAAGCGAAAAAAATCCGTATTGGATTTCAGGATTCAACTGTTGGTAAACATTTATTGACCAGCTGCCATTAAAAGAAAAAAGGGCCTTACCTTTTGCAAAAGCGTCTTCTGACTCCTTATTGGTCATAGTGGCGATATTAGGAACAAGGATACCGGAATTTTTCAGAGTTTCAAACAAAGTAAATACCTTAAGCCAATCCGGGTCAGTATAAGAAACTTTCCTTTCGATAGTCTGTAAAAATTTCTCTTCACCCATTAGGTTTATTGCCCACTCAATCGCTAAAGCATTTAACAACCAGCCTTCACCCCAGCCGCAGACAAAGCCGAACTGGTCGCTCTTTCCTTTTACCAAGGCAGCATATTTTATGAATTCCTCAAAAGTTTCCGGGGGTGCTGAAAATCCCAATTTATCCAAAAGCGATTTATTATAGACAAATTGCATAATCGTAGTATCAATCGGCACAGCGTATATTCCCGGCTTAACTTGTGATGAATTCCCATCTTTAAAAACTACCAGATCTAAAGTTTGAGGATAAAAGCGGTTCTTCCACTCCTGAAAATTTTCATTCATATAAGGAGTAAGATCGGCAATGTGCTGGGCCCGGATAAAAGAACCAACGGTCGTTTTTTCTCCCAAAATACCAAAAATATCAGGGAGAGTTTTTGCCCGGGCCGCCGCAGTCACTTTCATCGAATAGGTTTCTGGAGGAAAAAGCAGTTTAAACTCGACGTTGACTCCGGTTTCGGCTTGGTATTTGGTAGCTAGTTCAGAAAAAGCGTCTTTACGGTCAGTCATCCAGTGCCAGACGATGATAGTGTTGTCTTTTGGTTTTTTGGCTGAACAACCGAAGATAAGCGGGATTAAGACAAAAAAGACTATTAATTTCGAAAGTTTTTTCATTGGCCTCCTCCGTTAAGATAAAACCCGAAAAGACGCATATTTTAGCATAAATTCAAAGGATTGCAATATTTTAATCGAAAACCACGGTTTTATTACCGTAAACCAGGATTTTATGTTCAAGGTGCCAGCGGACAGCCCGGCTGAAAACCGTGCGTTCCAGATCCTGGCCTTTGAACCTTAGGTCTTCTAAACAATCCCGGTGGCTTACCCGGACAATATCCTGTTCAATTATCGGCCCGGCATCCAACTTTTCAGTAACGTAGTGGCTGGTTGCTCCGATAATCTTTACGCCCCGGGAATAAGCCTGACGGTAGGGGTTTGAACCGGCAAAAGCCGGCAAAAAAGAATGGTGAATATTGATAATCCGGGTATGGTAGGCCTTAACAAACTGCCGGGTAAAAATCTGGCCGTATCTGGCCAAAGCGATAAAATCAATTTTTTCTTTCCTCAGTATGGCTATCTCCTTTTTCTCGGCTGAAAGTTTATTTTGGGGATTTTTTTGGGAAAAGAAAAATTTAATATTAAAATCTTCGGCGATTTTCTTAGCCTGCGAATGATTACTGATAATCAATGGTATTTGGCAAAACAGTTGTTTTTCTTTAAACTTAAGCAGTAAATCGTAAAGGCAATGAGTCACTTCAGAGACAAAAATCGCCATCCGGGAAGTTTCGGCGCTGAAATAAAGTGAATAATCCATTTTAAATTTTTTAGCCAACGGGGCAAACTTAGCGATGATTTTTGGTTTGGCCAAAGCAAAACCTTTCAGCGACCACTCGATACGCATAAAAAAAACATTAGATTGAGAGTCTATATGCTGGTCAGCATGCTCGATGTTTCCCTGATACTGATAAATAAAATTGGTAACTGCGGCAGTAATGCCTTTTTGATCACGGCAGGATATCAATAGAATGGCGGTATCCATCGGACTAAGTTAATTAAAGTTTTTAGGGGGTAATTTTATTAAGATATTTGTAGTATTCGCCATCGGTGGTTAAAATTATAGTCGTATTTTTATCAACGGTATTACCGTAAGTTTCCAAGGTTTTCAAAAAAGAAAAAAACTCAGGATCTTTATTATAAGCATCGGCGTAAATTTTGGTAGCTGTAGCATCAGCTTCTCCCTTAATCCGCTGAGCCTCTTTGTACGCCTCTGAAAGAATTAATTTTAAATCTTTTCCTGTCCGGCCTTCAACATCAGCCCGGATGCCTCTTCCTTCTGAACGATATTGTTCAGCTGCACGCTTACGTTCAGCTTTCATCCGTTCATAGACATCACGCTGAACTTTCTCAATGTAGTTTATCCGTTTAATCCGTACATCAATAAGTTCAATGCCATAGCGAGTGCCTAAATCTTCCCGGGCTTTTTGGACTATTTCCTGGCGCAGCTTTTCCCGGCCAAAACTTATCTCTTCTAAGGCTCCCTCGTCAATAAATCCTTCCTCGGCTTGTAACACCTTTAAATTTTCCAATAACTGGTTTGAAGAACGGATTACTTCAGTAGATTTTTGAGAAGTTATGGCATCACGCACAGCAGCGTCGATTATCCCGTCAAGTATGGTTTGACCTCCCCGCTCTGAAGAAACGGTTTTGAAAAATTCAAGGGCATCAACTATCTTCCAGCGGGCCGTAGTGTCTATCCAAATATAGCGTTTATCCTTAGTAGGTATTTCATTGGGAAAACCATCCCATTCCAGTATCCGTTTCTGAAAATAGGTAACTTTTTGGATAAAAGGAATTTTTAAATGTAGACCTGCGGCGGTTATCGGTCGACCGATCGGATCACCGAACTGAGTAATTATCGCTTGGCTACCTTCAACGACCACAAAAAAAGGATTCCCGGCTAAAAGCAGAACAATAATAATCAATGTGGAAAATAGACCAATCTTTTTATTCATGTTGAAGCTTTAATAGTGGGAGAATTCCCTTTTCTTTTGGATCAACTATATATTTTGCGCCGGCTGCCTTTAAAATATCATTCATATTATCTAGATAGAGGCGTTTTAAAGTTACCTCTTTGGCAAGGATATATTCTTGATAAAGCAAAACAAAACGCTCGGCATCGCCTTTAGCCCGGTTAATTTTTTCCAAAGCATAACCTTCAGCTTCTTTGATTATCTTCAAAGCCTCACCCTTGGCCTGAGGTATTTTCTGGTTATATACCTCCCAAGCCTGGTTTTTTAACGTTTCCCTTTCCTGTTTTGCTTGGTTGACTTCGTTAAAAGCCGGCTTTACCGGGTCGGGCGGATTAACGTCCTGTAATTTCACCTTTACCACCTGAATGCCGATTTTATAACTATCCAAAATTTGCTGCATTTCTTCCTGAACCTGGTTGTTGATTTCAATACGCTTGGTGGTAAGCACTTCATTGAAGGAATGATCCCCGACGATCCGGCGCATTACCGATTCAGAAACATCCCGGACGGCTTTAACCACATCATTAACATTGAATAAAACGTCATAGGGATCTTTGAACTTGTATTGGACAATCCACTCCAGATCTAAAACATTTAAATCGCCGCTAAGCATCAACGACTCATCATCGTAGGATTTTTGACTGTAAACAGTTCTCACTCCGGTTGACTGGGTGCGAAAACCGAACTCCTCGGTAAAGACTTTCTCCACTTTAACCGGTATGGCCCTCTCGATAAAAGGCCATTTAAAATGTAGTCCGGATTTAGTGGCTTTGACGAATTTTCCGAAACGAAGCAATACTCCCAATTCGTCTGGTTGAATAGTATAGAAAGGATTGAAGGAAAGGCCGCTGGATTTTAAAAATATCAGCAATATGAATAGTCCAATAAGATAAGGAAACCAAGGTTTTTTCTGGCCCTGCCCCTTAAATTTTTCTTTAAGGTTTTGGAAAATCTCATCGGGTTGACGACTCTGGAAATCCATAATGGGTATTGTAACAGATAAATTCTCTTTGGCAAGGTATTTTTATCATATTCTAGAATCCCCGATCAATGGCCTTGTAAGCGTTTTCAAAAAACTAAATTTTTTTGATTAATTTGATGCAAGAGCTATAATATTATGGTATATTCTAACTGTTATTGGTTTGGAGAGGCCAAAGACACAAGCAAATTAATAGACAAGTTAACTCTTTTATGATATTCTTTTTGTAAGTGAGTACGCTATGAACTCTAACGAATTTTCTAAATACCTAAAACTCCACTGGCTAAAAGTAACCCTGATCAGTGTAGCTGTCTGCATACTTCTAAGTATTATTATCCTAACTGTAATAGGCCTGCGGACATTCTTCCAATTGGAATCGTTCTATCGAAAATCAATGCTGGCTAACCTGCCATTCACCATATTTCTCTACCTGGTGGTAGGAACAGTTTCTGCAGCTATCAGCGCCGGTATTTTTGTCTACTTTGTCTGGGGCGGCGGAATGAGCCGACTGGGTGACAAAAATACCCGAGTTGCTAATGTAAACGTAAGGTGGTCAGACGTCGTAGGAATGGAAGCAGTAAAAAAGGAAGTCTGGGAAGTAATCGACCTGATGAGAGACCGGGCTGCCCTTAAACGGGTAGGCGGCCGGATAATAAAGGGCGTTTTGATGGTCGGGCCTCCGGGTTGCGGAAAAACTTATTTAGCCAAAGCCATTGCCACTGAGACCAAAGTCCCCTTCTTATCAGCAGTAGGAAGTGAATTCGTCGGCATGTTTGTAGGGACCGGTTCAGCCAGAATCAGAAGCCTGTATAAAGAAGCCAGAATACTGGCAGAAATCCACGGCGGCTGTTTGATCTTTATTGATGAACTTGACAGTATTGCCCGGCCAAGAACCAGCCAAATGGGCATGGGCGCCGGAATGTCCCACAATGCCACTATCAACCAGCTCTTAACTGAACTTGACGGCTTGCGCCAGACTGAAAACAATATTGTCACTATCGCCGCAACCAATGTTCCTGAATTCCAGCTAGACCAGGCCTTAGTGCGTTCAGGACGTTTTGACCGAAAAATCTACGTGCATATGCCCGGTTTAAAAGACCGTGAAGAATTGTTCAAGTATTATCTTAGACAGACTAAGTTTGACCCCTCGATAGATGCTTCGGTATTATCTAAGCGAGCCCTCTGGTTTTCACCGGCTGATATCGCCAACATGGTGCGTGAGGCATCCCTGCTTGCCGTACGTAACAAACACGAACAAATCACCTACAAAGATCTTTCCCAGGCTTATGACCGGGTAGTCTTCGGCTTAAAAAGCCATATCGTTTTGAGTGAAAAAGAAAAAACCTCGACCGCTTATCATGAATCTGGCCATGCGATCATTGCTTATCTTACCCACCCCACTGATGATGTCATTAAAGCAACTATAATTCCCCACCGGGGAGCTTTAGGTTTTGTAGCCCACCGGGCTCAAGAAGAACTGCACACCCAAACCAAAGAATGGTTTTTAGCTAATATAAAATGTTCGTTGGGAGGCTATGCTGCGGAAAAGATTCGTTATGGAACAACCACTTCCGGCGTAAGCAGCGATTTTCAAAGCGCTTTACTCCTAGCTCATGGAATGGTTTTTAACTACGGTATGGGCCCCAGCGGCATCCTCGGTAATTTCGACGCTCTGACTGCTGGGATCCGGTCTGGTTATGGCGATTCACAATTATTCGGGGGATACCAGCTTTCCGAAGAAACCCGTCAAAGGATGGAAAGAGACGTACAAACCATATTGCAAACCTGTATTAAGGAAGTCGAAGAAATTTTAACTCGCGAAAAAGAGCTTCTCGATAATTTCTCACAACAGCTAGTCACTAAGGGTGAGCTGGAATATGACGAGATCGTCGAAATATTCAAAAAGCATGGCAAAGAACGTCCTAAAGAAAAATATCTTTAGCCTCTGCTTGCTAATTTTTATATCCTGCTCAACACCCCCCACCTATTCCCGTAAAGATATTGATAAAGTGATAAAAAATATCGCTCAATCCGATTTTAAGACTAAAATCAATGCTTGGGCAGTCGGCGATACAGTCTGGGTCTTTGCACCAATAAAACTTTTCAATGAGCAGGGAAAACTAAAAGTCAATAAAGAAGGCCGGCTCGACGAAGACCTTTTTGAAACTACCCGAAAAATCTCCGAATCAATAAACCGGGCTCTCCTGAACATCGAAAGCCTCCCAACATTTTACTGTTTTATTAAATCGGATATTTTACGGACCGGAGGGGTTGACCTCCTTAGGCTTGATTCTTACGACTTAGTGTTTATCCCAGATCAGATAAGGCTCCAAATAATATCCTGGGCTCTGGGAATCCCAGTCTCCACAAAAGAATTAAGTGAACGGGTAGTCACTGTTCAAATACCTTCGATCGACAGTGAAATACTAAAAGATATTGAAGGAAATTATATCCATAAATATGACATCCCTTTGACCGAATTTATACTTTTGCTTATCCAACAAAATATCATCCGTACTTTTTTATCCGCGGAGCATAAAGATGATTACGAATTTAACGATCTGACTATGGGTTATGCCTCTGGAACTTTAAATATAGGCTTTAATATAAAATTCAAAAAATTCAAAGAAAACTTATCGATACCTCTAGAAAAAATCGAAGAAATAACCCGGAAAGTTATCGGCATCTATTCCTCCTTCGTAAACATCCCTCGGGTTGTCATCAATGATACCTTTAATGACAAGACCAGGACTATTACCTTCGCTTCCAATCCTGACCTTATGCCGACTGATTCAATTGCCGACATCAAGTCTGAACAGACTAATACTTTATCAAAACTTTCTCAAGCCAGCCTCTACACTGCTCTTGCCTACGATTTACGGACGGACCAAAAAAACTTACTAAAAGCTGCTGAATTTTGCAAAAAAGCCCTTGAAGTTTTTCCGCGCTATCTTTACGCTCAGACTCTCCTAGCTGAAATCTACAGTCTGCTTAATCAACCAGAGCAAGCTCTCCTAATCCTGCAGGATGCTGCTATTAAAGATCCACACAACCCGATCCTTCACTTCAACCTCGGTGAATTTTATCGGGTATCGGGAAAATTCCAGGAAGCTTTGAATCATTTTGAAGATGCGGCTTTATTCTATCCGCAATATCCGGGAATTTCTTTAAAGTTATGTCTAGTGCATATTAGTTTAGGCGATCTCAAAGAAGCTTCTGCCTATTTAGAGCAAGCGGTTAAGCAGACTATAGAGCAAAAAATTGAAGATCCCGAAAATTACCGCCTTCTCGGCGACAGCTACACTGAACTTGGCCAATACCAAAAAGCCCTTATCTACCTAAATAAAGCCAAGGATTCAAAACCTGATTATCTTCCGGTTTATCTTTCGCTAGGTAGAACTTACCGCTTGTTGGCTAATTCCGATGAATCAATAAAAAACCTTCAGAAAGCCTTGGCTCTTAACCCTGACTATGGTCTGGTTCATTTTGAATTAGCCCACACCTATCTGCTTTTAGGCCAACATGAGTTAGCGATTAACGAATATAAAAAGGCTATTCAGCTAAGCCCCGAATCTAGCGAAATTTATATTGACCTAGCGTTAGCTCATACTGAATTGGGTCTGGCTAAATCTAAACCTTCGGAATACAAAAAAGCTATAGGTTACCTTAAGAAAGCTTTAAAATCCTTTCCTACTAACTCTAGGATCTATTATCGTTTAGGGGAAAATTATGCTAATTTGGGAAAAAACAATGCAGCAGCGGAATACTTTCAAAAATCCATAGAACTTAACCCCGGTTTAGCTGAAAGCTATTTCGGGCTGGGACGGGCCTGGTATGCCTTGGGCCAAAACGATAAAGCCAAAGAAAATTTCTTAAAAGCCCATAATATCTTCTACGAGCGTAAAGACTACCTTAACGCTCGTAAAGCTGAAGAAAACCTGCGCAACATCCCTTGACTTTTGACTTTTGGGGACAGGTCCCGCTTTATTAACCTAATGTTTTCAATACTTTTTTGGTCATTTTTTAAAATTTTTAAAAATTCCCTTTTCTTTATGAATATTTTTGATTTTCGTAAAAACCAGCAAATAACGCTTGATTTTATTGGGTTGATTTGAACGGGACCTGTCCCCATTTTTAAAGGTCGGTGCTGTTTCTCAAAAAGGGAAGGATTTTTTTCTTTTCTTTTAAAGGCTTGCCGTTTACGCGGACAGAAATCGGATCACTTTTATATTCACTCTTTTTATCTTCAATAGTTGCCGGCTCGATAATTAACTCGCCTGGCTCTCCGGCATATAAAACATATTCCAGCTTTAGAGTAAGCCTTGTGCCACTTTTTAGATGAGAATAGTTCTCTGACTGAGCCTGAGAAATAATCTTAAATCCTTTGAATTCCGGAAGTTTTAACTTTGGCTCATCAAAAACTCCTTCAACAACCAAAGTGTAGCGTAAAGGTTCACCGGTTGAAACCGAAACCTTATCCACCCTAGCCTTGACCAGGTTCTCGGTTTTTCCAGCTCCCAATAAACCGACAGCTAAAATGGACAAAAAGATGATTCTATATGGTCGAAACATTTCTTCCTTTGATTTTTAGCTTTTTTTGGATAAAAAGCCGTATAGCCAAAGGATAAAGTTTATGTTCAAGATGATGAATTTTTTTCTCTAAAAGCTCTAGAGACATCCCCTTCTTTATCCAAACTGGTTCCTGTAAAATTATCGGCCCGTGGTCAACTTTTTCATCGACCAGATGAACCGTAACTCCGGTTATTTTACAACCATATTCAAATGCCCGTTGGATAGAATCAATGCCTTTAAAACTCGGCAAAAGCGCCGGATGAATATTTAAAATACGGTTTTTATATTTTTTAATAAAGTAAGGCGAGAGAATCCTTAGGTATCCGGCCAAGACCACAAGATCGATCTTTTCGCTTTTTAAAATTTTAACTGCCGCCCGGTCAAACTCTAAAGAAGTCGGATAATCCTTAGGGCTCAAAAATATTTCTCTGACCCCCAAACGTTTGGCCTTCTGACGGGCGAAAGCCTTGACCTTATCAACCAGCAAAAGCTTTATTTCAGCCCTGATCTGGCCGCGCCGCTGGGCATTGACGATCGCCTCAAAATTACTCCCCTTCCCTGAAGCTAATACCGCAATATTTACGATTCGCATTTTTTTATAACTTTTAACTCCCAACGCTTACCCCATTTTCTTAAACTTAGCTTTACAGTTATATAATAAACAGAAACTACCCCCAAGGCAAGTAAAAAACTCCTAAGCTCGCCGAAACGGCGAAAACCTACCAGGCTAACGAGAAAAATCATTGCCGGCAATAGAAAAATAATCAGCCCGGCTGAAACTATCTTTCCCTCGCTGATCTCGACTTCGACCTTATCGCCGGGTTTATAACTTATTCCCTGGTCGGCAACCGTGAAATCATCTTTACGGTTGCCGCAGAAATGAAACAACGAACAACACGAGCACATTTTCAACCGGTCAGTTTTTAGGCTGACTTTCCCCTCAAAAACTTTGGTTACTTTTAAGATTTCCTTGGGCATTAAGCGCCTTTTGGGTTTTTAGCTGAAAAAATACACTTGGTCGGGCATTTAGTCTTTGCGGCTTCCAAAGGTGTTTCGCTACTAAGCTTAGTGTAGTCTAGATAAGAAAGGTTATTTTTTATATAGTAAGGCGATTCGCTGACTTTAGCGCAAATTGTACAACTAATACACCCACGGCTGCAGACTTTTTTTACCTTCAGGGCTTTTTCGGTATTATTGCAGGCAACCCAATAAAGATCATTTACTTTGGACCAAGGAACCAATTCAAAAAGATTGCGCGGACAAGCCTGGATACATTTGCCGCAGGCAATACATTTTGAAAAATCAACACGGATTTTTTTATTCTCCAGCGACAAGGCGCTTACCGGGCAAACTTTCAAGCAATCACCAAAGGCCAAACAGCCGTAAAGGCAATCTAAAGCTCCACCGGTTATTTGAGCCGCCCGGCAGGTTAAAAGACCCTGGTAATCAGTAGCCACTTTTTTTTCACTGGCTTCGGCTCCACAACGGCAGACTACTACCTGGCTTTTTGACTGTAAGCAGGCAGTTACGCCGATTACTGCCGATATCTGCTGGTTTAACTCATCCCCGCCAGGCAGACAGCCGTTAAAAATCTGGCCTTCCCTTACTACCGCCTCAGCAAAAGCCCGGCAACCGGAAAAACCACAGGCTCCGCAATTCAAGCCAGGAAGGATTTCTATGACTTTTAATGCGCGAGGATCCTCCTCTACCTTCAGCCGTTTACTCAACAAAGCTAAAGTTAAGGAAAAAATAAAACCGGCCACTCCTAAAGTTATTATTGCCGTAGTAATCATCGATATTAAATGCTGCTGAATAAACCGGAAAAGCCCATAAAGATCAAAGCCAATAATCCCGCGGTAATCAAAGTCAAAGGAACTCCCTTAAATACCCGAGGAACATCAGCATCCTCTAATTCCTGACGGATTCCAGCCATGACTAAAAGCACTAATGAAAACCCCAAGCCTCCGGAAAATCCGAAAACCACTGATTCTAAAAATGAGTAATTTCGGGAAACCATAAACAAGGCCGCGCCCAGGATCGCACAATTAGTAGTGATCAACGGTAAATATATTCCCAAGGCCTGATAGAGCCCGGATGAAAACTTACGGATAAACATCTCAACCATCTGGACTAAAGATGCAATAACCAGGATAAAAATAACGTATTGCAAAAAAAGCAGGTTAAACTTTACCAAAATCAAATGGTAGATCAGCCAGCTGATACTAGTGGCCAGAGTCATCACAAAAGTAACCGCCAAGCCCATCCCAATAGCTGATTCGATCTTTCCCGATACACCGAGAAACGGGCAAATCCCCAAAAAATATGAAAGAACAAAATTGTTGATTAAAAGCGTGGATATGAAAATTAATAATAACTCGGTCATTTTTGCTCCAATCTATTCATTCCGGCCACCAAAAGCCCTAAAACAATAAAGGCTCCGGCCGGCAGGATCATCACGATCAAAGGATTGTAATTTTTGCCTAAAATAGTAAATCCTAAAATCATCCCCGAACCGAAAAGTTCCCTGATCGAGCCTAAGACAAAAAGCCCCCAGGTAAAACCAGCGCTCATACCCAAAGCATCAATTGTGGATTTTTTCAGGTTATTTTTAGAAGCAAAGGCTTCGCAACGTCCAAGGATTATACAATTAACAATGATCAAAGGAAGATAAGGCCCAAGCTGGCGGCTCATATCCGGGATATAAGCCTTAAAAAAAATATCGACCACAGTCACGAAAGTAGCGATAATAACCGTATATACTGCTATCCTGACCTGATTCGGCACTATTTTTTTGATCAAAGAAACTACCAACGAAGAAAAGGTAAGCACAAAGATGACTGCCATACCCATATAAAGGCCGTTTTTAGCCGAAGTAGTCACTGCCAGAGTCGGGCACATGCCTAAGAGCTGGCGAAACACCGGATGCTCTGACCATAGCCCTTTAAGAAAGTTGTCGCGGTTATTCATTTTAAATTTTTGATCTCCGATTTTAAAACCACCAGTTTTTTATTTATGGTATCAACAACTGCCCGGGAAGAAACCGTTGCTCCGGTAATAGCCTTGATCTGGCCGTCAGCCTGGGCTTCAGTTTTTACACACTCAAGGCCATTGTTTACTGGAAGCTGTTTAAACTGTTTTAAAAAATCTGTTTCCTGGATTTTACCGCCTAAACCGGGAGTTTCCGATGACTCCAGGATCTCGATTCCCGACAATTTCCCGAAGGAAACATCAATCACCGCCAAAATGGCTATTTTATCCTGATAACCCTGGCCTTGAGCTAAAAAGGCATAACCGATCAGCTTTTGTTTTTTGTCGCTAAGTTTAAAAATAGTTGAATCTCCAAGCGAAACTTCCTCAACCTTTTCCGCTCCGGGAGCCAAATTAGCAATGGCAGTTTTCAAACGTTGATTCTGATTGACTTCGATTTTTTCAGCTGCCCGGCTATAGACCAAAGCCAGTAAAAACGCACAAACCAGACAAACCGAAGTCAACACTCCAATAATCCTTAACGTCTCTTTCATTATTTACCTTCCAAAAGGTTTTGGTTTAGTGTAACGGTTGATTAACGGCGTAAAAGCATTTAAAAAAAGTATTGAATACATGACTCCTTCTGGTAAGCCGCTAAAATAACGAATTACCATGATCAGACAGCCGCAAGCAATTCCAAAAATATACCTTCCCTTTTTGGTAACCGGAGTAGTCACCGGATCAGTGGCCATAAAAAAAGCCCCTAGAAGAACTCCTCCGCTTAAAAGATGGAATAAAACCGAGCCTTTGGCCGGATCCAATAGAACACCGGTTCCGGAAATAACTGCCACCGTTAAAATAAGGCTTAAAGGTATACGCCAATCAATAATTTTTCTGGCTAAAAGATAAACGCTTCCGATAAGAATACAAAGGGCCGAAGTCTCCCCCAGGCTTCCGGAAACATTACCTAAAAATAAATCCCGAATTCCAGTCGAAGTCTGGCTGAATTTTTTTAAGACTAAAGGCGTTGCGCTGGTCACGGCATCAATAGTCCGGGGCTTAATAAAAGTGGTAAGCATCTTAGGGTAAGCAGCCATGAGAAAGGCCCGGGCAATCAAAGCCGGGTTAAAAATATTAGCACCCAATCCTCCAAAGATATGTTTACCGATAAAAATCGCGAATACTGAACCCAGGGTAGCCGCATACCAGGCAGTAGACGGCGGCAGAATCAAGGCTAAAAGCAGCCCGGTAACTACTGCACTGCCATCGCTTAGAGTAGAAGGTTTTTTACGTAACCAGGAAATAATTCTTTCGGAAATTAGAGAAGTTATTAAGCAATTTAAAATAAGGGTCAAAGCTCTGATTCCGAAAAAATACAACGAGGCGAAAGCAACCGGGATAAGCCCGATTAAAACTCCAAACATCAACTGCCGGGTATTGACGCTGGAAAAAATATGAGGCGAACTAGTTACTTTTAGGGACATAACCTTTTCCGATTTTTATATAATGTACCAGGGATATTTTAGCTGGACAACCGTAAGTGCAGCAGCCACATTCAATACAATCATTGATATTGTAGCCGGTTAAACTTTCATAATTTTCGCGTTTAACCTGCCGGACATATTCTAAGGGCAGAAGGCCCATCGGACAATTATCAACACAGCGGGCGCACTTTAAGCAAGGTTGTTCAGAAACCGGATCTGGGGACGGCTTTAAAAATAAAAATCCGCCGGTTGATTTTAAAATCGGGTAATCCAGATCGGTAAGTGCTATCCCCATCAAGGGGCCTCCGGAAATTATTTTCGCCGGTTCACAGTCTAACTCCAGGATCTTCTGTTCAAACAGCTCACGCAGTGATGTCCCTATTTTTACCCAGATATTTTTAGGCGAGGTCAAGGCTTCGCCGCAAAAACTCACCAAACGCTCGATCAAAGGTTTTGAATAATAAACTGCCTGATAAATAGCAAAACAAGTTGCCACATTATGCACCAGACAGCCGACATCTAGGGGAAGTTTACCTCCGGGAACTTTACGGTTGGTAGTATTGTAAATAAGTTGTTTTTCGGAGCCTTGCGGGTATTCATGGGGTAAGATTACTGTCTCAAGGGCCGGTAGATTGAATTTTTTGGTATTTACGTATAGATTAAGCTGTTTTATCACATCGGGCTTATTCTCTTCAATGGCAAAAATCACCTTACTTGGCTCGATTATCCGACAGATTATCTCGATACCTAAAAATATCTCTTTTAAATTTTCCAGCATCAACCGGTGATCGCAGGTCAAGTAAGGCTCACATTCACAGCCATTAATGATCAAAGTAATGATTTTTTTCGGGGGCTTAAGCTTGACCTGAGAAGGAAAAGCCGCGCCGCCCATTCCGACGATACCGGCCTGGGCAATGATCTCGAGCAACTCCTCTTTTTTAAGGCTTTTTGCCGGTTCAGAAAACAAGTATTCTTTATTGGTTCCACTAGGCTCTAAAACTATTGCTTCGGCGCTTTGAAGAACCGGATGATTATACCGCTCAACGGCAGCAATCTTTCCGCTAACCGGAGCATGAAGGTTAGAAGAGATATAACCGTCAGCCTTAGCGATCAGCTGCGCCTCCTGGACTAAGTCAGAGATCTTAACACAAGGGTTTGAAGGCTTTCCGGTATGCTGGGAAAGCGGCAAATAGAGTTTTTTCGGGGTTAAAAACTTTTCGGACGGTTTTGCCTTTTGAGGCTCTTTGTGGTCAATGACTGTGATCATCGGAAAAAATAAAAAATATTGAAAAAAGGAAACCAATTATACCAACCGAAACAATAATTGTAAAGGGAGTCATGATGTCGGCTAAAAGCGAGGAAACAAACATAAAGATTAAAAGGCCCAAGTGGCCGATAAACTCCAGGCTGCCGAAAATTCTTCCTAAAAGATCTGCCTGGCTTTCCTTATGGATAAGTGCGTTTATCCCGATAAATATCGGGGAAATAATCAAGCCCAAGATAAAAGAAAGAAAAATCGCATACCCGGAATCGGGATTTACTCTAATTGAAACCGTAAAGAAAATCAAAAAACCCGAAGCGATAAGTATTGAATAGTTAATGATCTTTTTTATTGAAAATCGATGGGCGATCCTCCCGTAGATCAAAGAACCGATAAAAATACCTACCCCTAAGGACACCCCGATAAACCCCACCTCTCTAACATTGGAAGAAGAATCGCCCAAAATTTTCTGAAAATATCTTATGCTGGCAGTAGAAAGGGCTCCCACATAGGAAAAAAGAAATAGGAAAGTTCGAAAAGCATACTTAGTTTCATCTGAACTGTGTATGTATTTGATCCCCTCTTTAAGTTCCTGGATAAATGACCTCTTCACCGCTTCAACCATTTCTTTTCCAACTTTTAGGATATTTTTTGTGAAAAACTTATCTTCTTCCCGGGCAGTGATAAAAATAATAGCTAAGGCTGAAATCAAAAAAGTGGCTGCATCCAAGCGAAAAACAGCATCTAATCCTAATCGGTCAACGATTATTCCGCCGAAAAAGAAACCAAAAATTGCCGCACTGGTCGCGGTTACCGAGATCAGAGAATTAGCCAGAAATATTTCTTTCTTTTCGATAAGCTGGGGAAAAAAAGCCATTTTGGCCGGAATGAAAAATCTTCCGGCGCTGGCCGATAAAAATATCATCAAACAGATAAACGGAAAAAGATGGGTTTTAAGGAAAAAAAGCGGGATAGTAAAGATCATTATTGCCCGCAGAAAATCACAAAAATACATTGTTTTACGTTTGCTCCAGCGGTCAACATAGACTCCGGTGATCGGTGAAAAAAGGACCACCGGGATAATCGTCATGCTGAAAACTATCGCCAAGTGGATATTAGAAGAAGTTTTAAAAAGCGAACTGACTAAACCGACCAGCGCCAACTGAGTCAATTTATCGCCAAATTGAGAGATTATTTGGCTAAAACAAAGCAGAAAAAAATTTCTCTTTAGAAGTAGTTTAAAATAAGGTATGATCATTTATTTATTTTAAGCCCGCGAGAGGAGTCGAACCTCCGGCCTGAGCATTACGAATGCTCTGCTCTGCCAGCTGAGCTACGCGGGCAGCTTCTTGAGTAGTGTTTAGATTTTAACAGAAATACCCTTTGTTAACAAGCAGGTTATTGAATAAACTTTTTTCTTGCCAGAATAATCAAATATTGCTAATATAAATCCCGTTAGAAATTTTAGTAAACAGGAGAACAAACAAACTTATGCCCCCAGTAACACCTTATTATCTGATCTATGAACAAAAGCTCCTGCGAAATCTAAAGATCGTCCGCAGGATCGGCCGGCTTTCGGGAGCTAAATTTGTCCTGGCTTTAAAATGTTTCTCTACCTGGTCGGTTTTTGATTTGATGAAAGACTACCTCGATGGGACAACCAGCAGTTCGCTGTATGAAACCCGCCTGGGTTATGAAAAATTCGCTAAAGAAGTCCATGCCTACAGCGTGGCTTTCTCTAAAGGCGAAATAAACCAGATCAAACCCTATGCCGATAAAATCATCTTCAATTCGCTGTCACAACTGAAGATGTTCTACAGAAGCTTGCCCGGCCGTCAATTGGGTTTGAGGGTAAATCCTCAGGTCAGCTATTCCCGGTTCAAACTGGCTGACCCGGCCCGAAGGTTCTCCCGATTAGGAGTAACCGATAAAAAATCGCTCAAGAAATCAGCCGGTTTGATCAACGGCTTAATGTTTCATTTTAACTGTGAAAACGACGACTTTGAAAATTTTTCCAGTAATCTCGACTTAATCGCTGGCAATTACGGCGGCATCCTAAAAAATCTAGAATGGGTCAGCCTGGGCGGCGGAATCCACTTCACTAAACCCGGCTACCCAATAGAAAAATTCGCCAGAAAATTAAAAGAATTCGCAAGCCGGTTTAAACTTCAAGTCTATCTTGAACCGGGTGAAGCCGTAGTCAGCCAATCAGCAGAATTAGTAACCCGGGTTTTAGATATTGTCCGCAACGAGATCAATATCGCTGTGATTGATGCTTCAACTGAAGCTCATATGCTGGATCTTTTAGTTTACCAGACAAAAGCTAAGATCTCAACGCCGGATGACGGCCGCTATAAATATATGGTTGCCGGCCGTTCCTGTTTAGCCGGCGATATCTTTGGGACTTACTGCTTTAAATCCCCCCTCAAAACCGGTACGATCATCCGGATCAAGGATGCTGCCGGTTACACCATGGTAAAAAAGAACTGGTTTAACGGGTTGCCAATGCCTTCAATCGTGGTAAAAAGATTGGATGGAACAATAGATACTGTCCGCTGTTTTGAATATGAAGATTTTTTAAAAAGCTTATCCTAAGGAGGGTATTAAAAGATGAGAAAAAACATACTAATTGTCGGGGCCGGAGGCGTTGCCCATGTAGCCGCACACAAATGCGCTCAAAACAATGATCTTCTAGGTGATATTTGCCTTGCTTCAAGGACCCAAAAAAAATGTGACCTGATCATTGAAAGTGTTAAAAGAAAAAAACACATAAAAATGAACAATCAAAAGTTATATTCACGTCAGATAGACGCCTTAGATATCCCGGCTACAATAAAACTAATCAAGGAAACTAACTCTGAAATAGTGCTTAATCTTGCGCAATCTTATGTGAATATGTCTCTTCTCGAGGCATGTATCCAAACCGGGGCTGCCTATATTGATACGGCCATTCATGAAGAACCAAATAAGGTTTGTGAAGATCCGCCATGGTATGCTAACTATGAATGGAAACGCAAAGATCGTTGCAAAGAAAACAAGATTACGGCTATTTTAGGCGCAGGCTTTGACCCGGGAGTAGTAAACGCCTATTGCGCTTTAGCGGTAAAGCATCACTTTGATAAAATCGATACTATTGACATTATGGATGTTAATGTCGGAAACCACGGTAAATATTTTGCTACTAATTTTGACCCGGAAATAAACTTTCGGGAATTTAAAAAAGTTTGGGCCTGGATCGACCGTAAATGGGTTTGCGAAAAAGTTCATTCGATAAAAAGAATCTACGATTTTCCGGTAGTCGGCAAACAACCGATCTATTTAAACGGCCATGATGAGCTTCATTCCCTGTCAAAAAATATCGATGCCAATAGCATCCGTTTTTGGATGGGTTTTAGCGACCACTATATTAATGTTTTTTCAGTCCTGACCAACCTGGGGCTGACTTCCGAAAAACCGGTAAAAACCGCCGAAGGCATTGAAGTCGTGCCGCTAAAAGTTTTGAAGGCCATTTTACCTGACCCTCTTTCTCTGGCACCCAAATACTCCGGAAAAACCTGCATTGGAAACCTGATCCACGGTGAGAAAGACGGTAAAGATAAAGACATTTTTATTTATAATATCTGCAACCATGCCGCCTGTTATAAAGAGTTAGAGTCACAGGCTATCTGTTATACTGCCGGAGTTCCTCCCGTCGCCGTGGCAATGCTGATAGCTCAAGGGACCTGGGACGTAAAAACCATGGCCAATGTCGAAGAGCTAGACCCGGATCCATTCATAAAGCTACTGGACACCCTGGGTTTGGAAACTAAAATTTCCGAAGTGCCGGCAACTTTTGAATCAGTTCACTTACTAAGCTAAGTGAGGACACAACTTACGGAGCAAAGCGAACGTAAGTTGTTTGTCCGAACTTACTCTGGACATTTACCTAAATAAAAATATCAAAGTAAATGTCCAGAGTTAATTCGCAGGCGTCCCGCCGTTAGCGGGACTATAATTTATGAAAATCTTTGATTTTTATAAATTATCTGCTCATTAAAAAATTTTTAAAAAAAGGCTTGCCAAGAAAATAAAATTGTGATATAAACTTAATTAGTAAAGATATTATTATGTTAATAACGACTTTAAAAACATTTGAAGGGGATGATACCAGAAAAATACTCTGTGACTGACGAGCTAACGCATTCCCCAGAGGTTCGCCTTGCAAACGAACCATCTGGTAACCCTACTTTTCCCTCCACTTCCAAACTCGATCCATTAAAGAAAAAAACTAATGTATTCGGTTATGAGTTGATTCTTGACCTTTCCGGATGTGACCTGGCGGTTATGAGTTCGAAAAAAAAGCTAAGCCAATACGTAGATGAGCTTTGTAAGTTGATTAAAATGAAGAAGTTCGGTAAAGTTCAGCTGCCCTATTTTGGCCTGGACAAACCTTTCACTAAGGGCTATTCTCTTCTGCAGTTTATCGAGACTAGTTCGATTACCGGACATTTTTCCGAATACTGGCGCAAATCCTATATCAATATTTTTTCCTGCCAAAAATACGACCATAAACTGGCTGAAAAATTCACTAAGGAATTTTTTAAAGCTGAAAGTATAAAAAGCACTTTCCTTACCCGCTGACCTCCTTATCTATTATTTCCAATCCTTCGGGCAACTGCGGCTGAAGAATTTCCTTAAGCCGGCAAAAAACTATATTTTCGGTAAAATAAAAGATAACTTCAATAAAGCCTTCCTGGCCGAGTTTTAAGCCGTTCTTAAAACTTATCTTTACGTGAGGATTGAATCCTTGAGTAAAGTAAAGCGGCAAATCGCTGCGGCGTAAAGCCCGTTCCAGAATATGTATCAGGTCAAGCTGGGAAAAATAGACCATCTCGCCGTGTTTATGTAAAATTACTGCTATAGGGAATTTGATAGTTTGCATGTTTTACTCGATGAAGGACCAGGGGAAGTTGGCGGTTTGTTCTTCCAGGCACCTTCGATAATCAAAGCCGGCTTCCTCCATTAATTCCTTCCAAATTCCAAACGAAAAATTCTCCCGGGAACCGTCAAAACAAACACCCCGGGAATAAGCCAGGTATAAAACCTTTCCGAACTCCCGGCCGGCTCGCGAAACCAGGGCTTCAAAAAGGCTACGTTCAATAGAGGAAAACGAAACACTGACCCCCCTCTGCCGGGGAAGATTTCTAAGGATCAGGTCTTGGCGGCGACGCAAAATATCCTCCGGCAATATAGATTTTGCCTGCCAAAGCGAAAACGGCTTGGGGATAAATACATTCAGGCTCACCCTCAACTTCAGGCGGCTTCTGCGGTACAAATCATCTAAAAACTCGCCGATAGCCAACAAATCTTCATCAGTCTCCTGAGGAAAACCATACATAAAATAAATTTTTATCTGTCTTAAGCCCAGGCTTTGAAGTATTTTTGCCGCTTCAAAAACAACCCCAAGATCTATTTTTTTATTCAAGGCTTCTCGCAACGGCTGCCGGGCTGCCTCAATGGCAACAGTAAGGGAAGCTTTCCTAAAAGAAGACAGTTTTTTATAAAGCCGGCCGACTATATCACTGGCCCGCAACGATGGCAGCGATAACCCGATGCGTCGCTTGCGGCAATAATCCAGCCCGGCATCAATAAGCTCTTCTATTTCAGAATGATCCGAAGCTGAAAGCGCTAAAAACGAAAAATTTTCAGAACCGCTGCCCTGATAAAGCCTTTGGAGAATGTTGATGACCGTAGCTGTCTGACGCTGGCGATAAGGAGTATACACGGCTCTAGCCTGGCAAAAACTGCAGGCATTAGGGCAACCCCGGGCAATCTCAATCGGTATCCGGTCATGGATAATCTCAGTATGGGCAGTAAGCCACGCCTCCGGAACAAAAGAACGGTTTAAATCTTTAACTGCTACCCGTTTTTGGGGCAGCCGGGCATAACTGTATCTTTGCTCAAAAACATACTGGTCGGCTTGGCGGCTGGCCTGGTAAAATGCCGGCACATAAAAACCTTCTGTTTCAGCCAAGGCTTTGAGTCGGGCTGATTTATCTTTATATTTATGAAAAATCTCGATAAACCGGTCGGCGACCTCCTCAAATTCACCTAAATAGAATACATCAATGAATTCAGCCAAAGGTTCAGGATTAACTATCCCGCCCCCCAAGACGATTAGGTCTTTGCGCTCAGCCGAAAAAATCTCAACGCCGCCCAAAGCCAACATGTGTAAAACATTGGTAAAATTTAGTTCGCAACCCAGATGAAACCCCAAAACCTCAAAATCGTGCAAAGCAGTTTTGGTTTCCAAGGAGAATAAAGGAATTTTACTAGTTTTAAGGTAATTCGCCAGGTCTTCGGCCGGCATAAATGAGCGTTCGCAAACAAAATCAGGGTTACGATTAAGCAACCCGTAAACGATATGGGTGCCAAGGTTGCTCATCCCGATCTCGTAAAGGTCAGGATAGCAAAAACAAAAAGAAACTCGCCCCGAATGAGATTTCTTTACCACATTCCATTCATTTCCGATGTAGCGCTGCGGCCGCTGGAAATTTTTAAAGTCGATCATTATCTGGCGGTTCGGGAAATATTAAAAAATATGCCCAAAAGAATGGAAGCAATCAATAGATTGCTTCCTCCGTAGCTCAAGAAAATCAACGGCAGCCCGACCACCGGTAAAATCCCTAAAGTCATCCCGATATTAATGAACAGATGAAAGAAAAAAAACAAGCTGATTCCCAGGCAAAAAAATGAGGCGAATTCATCACGGGCTCGCTGAGCCTGCTGGAGTATTTTCTTCAAGATCAACCAATAAATAATAATTAAAAACAAGGAGCCGATAAATCCCCATTCTTCACCAATAACCGTAAAAATAAAATCAGTGTGGCGCTCGGGAAGAAAGTTAAATTGATTTTGGGTTCCCGAAAGAAAACCTTTACCGGCTAATTTTCCCGAACCAACGGCAATCTTTGACTGAATAATACTATAACCAGCCCCTAAGGGATCTAGGTTAGGATTCATAAACACTAACAGCCGCCGCTTTTGATAATCCTTTAAATGGTTTAATAAAAACGGCGAGACCAAAAGGCCAAGGGCGATCAAACCGATGAAAAACCGCTTAGGGATACGCGAAAAAAAACCTAAACTAAAAAATAGAAAAACGATTATCAAAGCCGTGCCTAAATCCGGTTGGATAAAAATAACCAGGGCATTCAGGACAATAAAAATCAAGGGCAGTAAAAAACCATAGACCAAGCCGCGCGGCGAAGACAGGGAAAAAAACCTAGCTAAAATAATTATTGCCGCAATTTTTGAAAGTTCCGACGGCTGAAAATTCATTCCGAAAATCTCAATCCATCTTTGCGCTCCCATTACGCTTTTTCCGAAAAACATTACTCCGATCAACAAAATCAGATTTAAACCATAGATCAGATAAGCTAAGTCAAAATAGATACGGTAGTTGATGTTAGCGAAAATTATCAACGCCAGCCAAGAAACAATGATCCAGACTATCTGTTTATAAAGGACTTCTCGTTCGGCAAACTGGCCGGCCTGATGCAAACTGCTGTAGATCGAGGCTAAACTCAAAATATTGAGGATCAGTAAGCAGACACAGATAGTCTTCAGGCCTTTAAAATCAAGACTTGTGAATTTTCGAGAAAAAATATTCATAAAAGATTATTTTCAATTACCGACTTTAAAAAATAGTAGGCGATCTTCACTGCCTCGTAGCTTGCGCCGCCGTGTTCGATAAAAACGCAAATAGTATAAGTTTTATCCTGATAGGTAAAAAACCCGGTAAACCAACCATGGGCCTTACCCGAATTCTGGGCAGTTCCGGTTTTACCGCTGAATTTGAGGTTTAACCGCTGTAAAATATGAGCTGAACCGTCATCGCGCAAGACCGCTTCACGTAAACCTTGACGCACGGCCTGAAGATTTTTTTCCGAAATCCCCAAATAAGCCCTGGTACTTATCCCGGAATCAATTGAATCAATCTCCTTAATTAGATGGGGACGAACTAAATACCCACCGTTAGCAAAAACATTCATCGCTCGCATTATCGCCAGGGGACTAGCCAGTAAATAACCCTGGCCGATTGAAAAATTAACCGTATCACCGGGATACCAGACAGACTTGATCTCCTTTTGTTTCCACTGCCGGCTGGGAACAAACCCTGACTTTTCTGAAGGTAGATCTATACCGGTAAGTGAATTTAGCCCGAATTTCCCAGCCCAGTCAGTGATCGGTTCCGGGCCTAAAATCATGCCTAAATTATAAAAATAAACGTTGCAGGAATGAGCCAAGGCTTCATAAAGATTCTGGATACCGTGAATAGTCCAACAGCGGAACGCGGCTCTACCCAGATGAAATTCTCCACTGCAGTTAAAACTTGAAGCCGGAGTTATTTTTCCCTCTTCAAGGGCAGCAGTGGCCATAATCGGTTTAAAAGTCGAACCGATCGGAAAAGTGGCCTGGTAAGCCCGGTTTAATAAAGGGCTACCCGGATCATTAAAAACTGCCTGAATATTTTTTCCGCTAATAAAATCATTAGGGTTAAAATACGGCTTTGAACACAGCGCCAGGATTCCTCCGTCTTGCGAATCCATCAAGATAAGAGCACCTTTTTGCTGGCCAAGAGCGCTGTCAGCAGCAAGCTGTATTCGGCTGTCAACAGTAAGAGTAATATCCTTGCCTTTTTGAGGAAGTTGTTCGCCTAAAAATCCCATAATCCTCCCCCGGGAGTCGACCTCGATGAGCTTTCCGCCTTCGGCACCGCGCAAGTAAGCATCGTAAACCTGTTCAACGCCGTTAATGCCGACCCGTTCCAAGGGGCTGTAGCCGTAATTTTTAAGCTCTTGATAAAAAGCTTTAGCTTCCTTAACATAACCCAAAACATGAGCCAGTTGATAAGAATTAGGATAATAACGCTGAGGACGGGTAATGACTACTACTGAATCGGAAAATTTTTCTTTAATCGCCAAGGCTTTAGCCTTATCGACATCAGTGATTATATCCACCGGGCTAAAATAACTTTGAAAGTTTTTGCGGTAACTTTTATCTAAAGTTTTAAGGCTAGAACCCGAGAACTCACTCAAAGCCGCAAACAATCCTTCCCGGGAACTCTCGATTTGATAGGGAATAACCCCGATACTGAATACCGGCCGGTCATAAGCAATGGCCTGGCCGTTACGATCAAAAATCGCCCCGCGCATTGATGCCAAAGGAATGACTTTAAGATAATTATTCTTGGCCCGCTGGAAATAATAATCACCGCGGATGATTTGATACCAAAAAAGCACCCCGGCTAGAACAAGAAAACCGCCGAGATAGACTCTTTTTAGTAATTCCGGGGAAAAACTTCCGCTGACGATCCGAAAAAAGTTCCTAAACATAGAAAAATTAATTTAAAAGCTATGGTCGGGACCGGCCTTTAGCTGTAAAAGGTAATCCATAAGGTAATAAAGGCACAGAGATTGAATAAAAAATTGCAGTAAAAAAATCGGGCCGGTCAAACCGCTGGTTAATGAATTTACCAGGCTGTGAACCAGAAGACAAAACCCAGCTAAAACCCCCCGGGCGATAAAAAAATATCTTTGACGGTCCAAAAAAATCCGGTGTAAACGTATATAACGAATAGCTACACAGAGAAGCGGAAATTCCAGCCAGGAGAGCGAAAAACCACTGGAAATAAAAAAATCCCGAAAATAAGCCGCAAACAAAGCACCGAAAAAAGCTATCGGCAAGGGTTGGGTTAAAGCTACGATGACAAAACCTAAAAAAACAAACTCTACCGACAAAGAGTAACCAAAAGGCTTTACTGAATCCAAGATAAACAATCCAAAAATAATCAGGAAAACTTTAAAAACCGACTTTATCATTTGATTATATAGACTTTGCTGAAAAATCCTTTTTTCTGGATCAGCTCTACTTCTAAATCCCAAAATAAACTGTTTGAATCCTTAGTCAAACGTTTTACTTTCCCGATCTCTAAAGGTATTGGCAGCTGGCTGACCTTAAGGCTGACCGGATCGCCGACCGTTATTGATTCAGCATCTTCGATATAGAGAACTTGAGCACCGGCCAAACCACCTTTAAAAAGCCCGAGATTATTTTTACCGATAAATACCGGTGCTGAAAAATCCGGGTCAGAAACCAGCATCAAGCGAGAAAAATTTTTATCAACCTCGACTATTTTTCCGGCCAAATTTCCCTCTGCGTCGATAGCGAAAAAACCTTTTTCTATTCCCTGGTCCCGGCCGGCCGAAATAACTACCAAACGCTGCCAGGCTGAAGGCGAAAAAACTAAAACTTCGGCCCCGGTAAGTTGGTAGCTGGTTTTGGTTTTAAAATCAAGGGCTTTGCGTAACCGGTCATTTTCCTCAAGTAAAGTTTTATATTCGGCCAGTTTAAGATCCCGGGCAACCATTTCTTGTTCAAGGGTACTTATTGTTTTCTGACTGTTGGTCTGCGGCGAAAAAAGCCGCTCAGCAGTAAAAAACAGGAGGTAGCTAACGAAACTTTTAAAAGACAGAAAAAGCAGAAAAATACCGGCAAGGATTAATAAGGAGATTTTTACTTTCGATCTAGAAGGAAGATACAAGGGAAAGCTTTTTTAGGAATTTTGGCTCTTCTAAAATTTTTCCGGTGCCCAAGGCTACGGCAGTCAAAGGGTCGTCAGCTACAAAACAGGCCAAGCCGGTCTCCTCGGAGATTAATTTATCCAAACCCCGTAATAATGCCCCACCTCCGCAAAGGACTATTCCGCGTTCAATAAGGTCAGCGGCTAGTTCCGGCGGGGTACGTTCAAGAGTAACTTTAGTGGCTTCCACGATCTCCCGCAAAGGAGCTTCTAAAGCTGTCCGGATTTCCTCAGAATGAGCCTTTATAAATTTAGGTAATCCGGTAATAAGATCACGGCCTCTTACTTCGATGGTTAGCTCCTCAGCCATAGGCCAAGCCGAGCCCACTTTGATTTTTATTTCTTCAGCAGTTCTTTCACCAATCAGCAGGTTATAATTTTTCTTCAAATGTTCAGTTATCGCCGTATCCATCTCATCGCCGCCAATGCGGATTGAACGGGCAGAAACTATGCCGCCCAAAGATAGAACGGCAATTTCAGTGGTTCCGCCGCCAACGTCGATAATCATATTCCCTTGGGGTTCAGCAATCGGTAATCCCACGCCAATGGCTGCGGCTACCGGCTCTTCAACTGGTATTACTTCCCGGGCTCCGGCCCGGTGCGCAGAATCCTTTACTGCCCGGCGTTCTACCTCAGTTATCCCTGAAGGAACCGCAATCACGATGCGCGGACCGATAAGAAGTCTTCGCGGATAAGCCTTCTTAATAAAATAACGCAGCATTTCTTCGGTAACGCCAAAATCAGCGATTACCCCATTCTTCATCGGGCGAATAGCCACAATACTTCCCGGTGTTTTACCAAGCATGCGCTTAGCCTCTTCGCCAACTGCCAAGGGAACACCAGTATCTTTATAGATTGCAACTACTGACGGTTCACAAAGGACTATACCCTCACCGCGTAAATAGACCAACGTGGTGGCTGTCCCCAAATCTATTCCAATATCGCTGGAAAAAGTGCCAAGAAGGTTGGCAATATTCTTAATAACCCGTTTAATAATTTTTACCGCTTTATTCATATTAGACTAAATCATAACAAAGAGTCACTTCTCTGTCAATAGCTTTCCCAAAACCGCCCCGGTTGAAGCCGAACTCACCGATTTTGAATAACGGCTTAGATATCCGCTAATCGCCTTAGCCGGCCTTATTTTTATTGCTTTTTTACGGTTTTTGATTTCAGCTTGGCTAAGTTTTACTTCAATTTTTCGCTTAGGTATATCAATAGTAATGGCATCGCCATTCTTTAAATAAGCTAATAACCCTCCCGAAGCGGCCTCGGGAGAAATATGGCCGATACAAGGCCCGCGGGTTCCGCCGGAAAAACGGCCATCAGTGATCAAAGCTACCTGTTTATGAAGGTTCAAACCGACTATTGCTGAAGTAGGCGCCAACATCTCCCGCATACCTGGTCCGCCGGCCGGCCCTTCATAACGGATAACCACTACTTCCCCCTTTTTAACTTTCTTACCGAGAATCGCAGTCATAGCATCTTCTTCAGAGTCAAAAACATTCGCTTTGCCGCAAAAACTTAACATTTGCGGATCAACCGCAGACTGTTTGACCACCGCTCCTTCCGGCGCAAGATTGCCAAAAAGAATAGCGATCCCTCCCTGCTTATGGTAAGGGTTGTTCAACGGCCGGATAATGTCTTGGTCGCTGACCAAAGCACTTTTGGCGATTTCTTTTATTGATTTACCGCAAACCGTAGGGCTAGGTTTTAATTTATTGATCAGGCGATGTAAAACTGCCGGAATCCCCCCAGCCTGGTCTAAATCCTCCATAAAATATTCTCCACCGGGCCGCAAATTAGAAATATGAGGAGTTTCCAGGCTTATCCGGTCAAACTCCTTCAAATCCAGCTTTATTCCAGCTTCCTTAGCAATAGCCATCAGGTGTAAAACCGTGTTAGTCGAACCGCCTAAAGCCATATCCACCCGGATAGCATTCGCCAACGAATCCTTATTGATAATATCACGCGGCTTTAACCCTTGTTTGACTAAAGCGACTATTTTTTGCCCGCTTTCATAGGCAATCCGCATTTTTTTATTTAATACTGCCGGTGAAGTTGCGCAATAGGGCAAAGAAAAACCCATAGCCTCGGTTAGACAAGCCATGGTGTTTGCAGTATAAAGCCCTTGGCAGGAACCGCAAGACGGACAAGCCTCGATTTCCAAATTTTTCTGCTCACTTTCAGTTATTTCTCCAGCCTGGAAACGACCAACCGCTTCAAAAGTATCCCGCACCAAAGATAGTCGTTTTTTACCCAGATGACCGGCCAGCATCGGCCCGGCAGTAACCACAATCGCCGGTACATTCACCCGCAAAGCCCCCATGATCATACCAGGAGTAATCTTGTCGCAATTGGTCAGCAGGATCAATCCATCTAAAGAATAAGCAGAAACCATGCTTTCGATGATGTCAGCGATTAGCTCCCGGGAAGGCAGTGATTGTTTCATCCCGCTGTGGCCCATGGCGATTCCGTCGCAGATCCCGGGAACACCGAAGATAAACGGCGCGCCATCAGCATTTTCAACTCCCCGCTCAATATAGCGCTCAAGAGTGCGCATGTTAATATGCCCGGGAATAAGATCGCTGAAGCTTGAAGCAATACCGATAAACGGGCGTCTTAAATGATCGGGATGGGCTCCGGTACCATAAAGTAATGCCCGGTTAGGCATCCGTTCAATTCCTTTTTTGATTTTGTCCGAACGCATTAAAACCTCCGATTTATTGTAGGGGCGACCCGCCGGGTCGCCCCTACGGTGACAAATTATTTCAATCCGCTCCTTCTAATTCGCCTAAATCTTTTTCTTCGCCCAAAAAATAATTTTTTTCTTTCTCGGTTTTAAGCAAAGTAATATACTGGTCAACATAATTTTTAGTATCTTTTATTTTCAGCTGCTCAAAAAGAAAAGAAAATTCCTCTTCTAAAACCAAAGATATCTTATCTTTTAGCTCCCGGGAAAGCGAGTGGATCTTCTTTTTAAACGGCCCAAGGGCAGTTTTACGAGTTTTATAAATAAACTGGTCATCGGTCCAATCAGGCTTTTTTTCACCGGCACAATTAGTATGCAGCCAAGCATAGATCTCTTCTTTAAGCGGCAACGGCAAATAATCATAAACCATATTTTGAAATTGGGTGGCCAGGTGAATTTCAGCACAGCCGACTTCTGAAAAACGGTGAAAGGCTTCGTTAGGCAAAGTTGAAGCTCCATGCTGGACAGCGCCGGCTAAACCGTATTTTTTCCTGGCAATTTCCGAAAGCTTGGCCAAAGTATCAAAATCAATACTGACCTTTGCGATTGAACCGTCAGGCAGGACCACCCCGCCATGGCTGGTACCGGTCTGGATACTGATTTTAGAAATACCAGCTTGTGAACCCAGAGAATTTAGATACCCTTGCATAAAAGCATCTAATTCCTCAGGGGTTGAATTCTTACCGCCCACCTCGCCGATCTCGCCACCGATAGAAATATTGATTCCAGCCGGCTGGAGTTTGCGTATATACCGGCTGATCTCAACACAGACTTCGTAATTGTTTCTTTGCTGTTCGTTAAGGTTATCTTTAGATAAATCAACTAAAGTCGAAGAATCAATATCGATATTGTAAAAATGTGCCGAGATCGCCTCTTTGAGCAAAACCTCTAACTGAGAAATTTCTTTTTCACGGTCTTTTAGATAGTTTGCCGCCTTAAGTTGAAAATGGTCACCCTGGATAAAAATCGGGCCGTGATAGCCTTCTTTAAGCGCTGCCAAAGTGATCACCGAGCTATATTCCAAAGGACGCTGGTCAGTATAGCCGATTTCGCTCTTGGCGATCTCAAAAATAAATGCTCCGGCATTGATTTTTTTAGCTGACCGAAAAACCGCCCTGGCCAGGTCAAAAGTAAGCGTACGGATATTCATCGCCGGAACCGTAAATCCTTTTACTTTACCCTGCCCCATAGCTGTATAAAGTTCCTGAATCGAAGCCGGAACGACTCCCAGTTGGACTCCGGCACTGTAAGCTACCCAGTAAGACAATCTTCGTAAATGCGGATCAACGCCCAACACAATAGTGTCTAAAAGATTATCGATAATATGAGCACGAAATTCTTTCTCATCAATAACTTTAACTCGTCCATCTACGGTTTTCAAACCTTTGTTATTGAGCAATTCTACCTCTTTTGTATAAATCATTTCCCCTCCTTAGGTAAGTATTTGAATAAGTCTATAATACTCACTAGCTTCAATGTCTTTTTTCTGGATAGCTTTGGCTAAGCTAACCGTGGTCAATTGGTCATTTCTTAAAGCCACGCAGCAGTCGGTTTTACCTTTTAATAAGACTGAAACCGCAAAATGTCCGTAACGAGCCGCCAAAATCCGGTCAAAAGCAGTAGGCGAGCCGCCGCGCTGAACGTGCCCTAATACCACGATCCTGGTTTCCAAACCGGTTAGCCTGGTGATCTCCGAAGCAACTTTCGAAGCCTTAGCCTTTCCTTCAGCAACAATTGTAATCCAGCTGCGCTTGCCGCGAATGTTGCCTTCTACGATATTTTCAGAAATTTTCTTGAGGTTAAATTTACGTTCGGGGATTATCACATCCTCACAGCCGGCTGCCAAAGCTACCCGTAAAGCAATATAGCCGCAATTGCGGCCCATAACCTCAACCACAAAAATACGCTCCAGGGAAGTTGCGGTATCGCGTATTTTATCCAAAGCATCCAAGGCTACATTGATCGCTGTATCAGCCCCGATAGTCATCGTCACCCCGTTCACATCATTGTCAATGGTTGCCGGAATACCGACTACCGGTATTGAATAACGGCTGGCTAAAATATGGGCGCCGGTCAAAGAACCATTGCCGCCGATTACAATCAAACCGTCTATCCTCTGATCCCTGATGGTCATCACTGCCTGCTTTTGCCAATTAGCCGATTTAAACCTTAAAGAACGGGAAGTTTTTAAAATCGTCCCTCCGCGATTTATTATCCCGGAAACTGCCCGGCGATCCAAAGACATCAGGTCAGCGTCAATCAAACCGTCATAGCCGCGCATAACCCCTAAAACTTCAACACCCTTGGCTGAGGCGCTACGGACCACTGACCGAAGTGCAGCATTTACTCCGGCACAATCACGAGTTATAACGGCAATCTTTTTCATCTTTTTTTAAGTCCCTTCCTGCCAGGCGCTCAAATAGGCTTTCTGCTCAAGCGTAAGCTTATCGATTTTAATCCCCAGTGATTTTAATTTTAGTTCGGCGACCTTTAGATCTATCACATCAGGGACCTTGTAAACTTTTTTCTTTAGTTTATCCTTATTTTTGGCAATATATTCACAACTCAAAGCCTGGTTAGCGAAACTTAAATCCATTACCTCGGCCGGATGGCCTTCAGCGCAGGCAAGATTTACCAAACGGCCTTCGCCTAAAAGATAAATCCGCTTTTTATCTTTAAGGGTATATTCCCGCACCAGGGGCTTAACCTCGCGTTTTTTAACTGCGATCTTTTCCAGGCTTTTAATATCGATTTCCACATCAAAATGGCCGGAATTTGAAATTATGGCTTGATCTTTCATCAACCGGAAATGTTCGGTAGTGATAACATTGATATCTCCGGTAACGGTGATAAAGATATCGCCAAGTTTTGCCGCTTCTTTCATCGGCATCACTGAAAATCCGTCCATAACCGCTTCTAAGGCTTTTAAGTGATCGACTTCGCAAATAACCACCTTAGCACCCATACCCCTGGCTCTCTGAGAGGCTCCCCGTCCACACCAGCCGTAACCGCAGATAACCACGGTTGTCCCGGCAATCAACTTGTTGGTCGAACGAATGATCCCGTCCAGAGTTGACTGGCCGGTTCCATAACGGTTATCGAACAGATGTTTAGTATAAGCATCATTAACCGCGATTACCGGGTAAAGCAGACGGCCTTCTTTCTCCAAAGCTTTAAGGCGGATAACGCCGGTAGTAGTCTCTTCGGTACTAGCCCAAGGAAGGTGAAAATCTTTACCAGAACCGGCTGCCCGCTTGTGGATCGTTGAAACTAAATCTGCTCCGTCATCTAAGGTAATCTGGGGTTTGACTGCCAAAACTGAATCAATGTGCTGATAATAGACTTTTGTATTTTCAGCATTAATCGCAAAGACTTCTATTCCGTAATCCAATACTAATGACGCTGCTGTGTCATCCTGGGTTGATAAAGGATTGGATGCGCAAAACAGAGCCCGGGCGCCGGCAGCTTTCAAGGTAATCGCTAAACCGGCAGTTTCAGTGGTAATATGCAAACACGCAGCAACGGTTAAGCCTTTTAACGGTTGCTCTCTGGAAAAACGCTGCCGGATCTGTTCTAGGACCGGCATCCTCTGAACTGCCCATTCAATCCTCTGTTTTCCGATTTTAGCTAAATTTTTATCCTTAATATCGTAATTCATCTTAAAGCCCTCTTGAGTTGATCGACCTTATCGGTGTTTTCCCAGGTAAAGCCCTCATCTTCACGCCCGAAATGCCCGTAAGCAGCCGCCTTTGTATAAATCGGCTGCAGCAATTTTAAATCCTGGATGATTCCGGCTGGAGTCAGTTTAAATACTTCTCTCACCGCTTTAGCGATCTTAACTTCATCGACCTGGGCAGTGCCGAAAGTATTTACATTTACTGACACTGGTTCAGCAACACCGATACAATAGGAAAGCTGGACTTCACAAGCAGTAGCGATCCCGGCCTTAACGATGTTTTTAGCTACATAGCGAGAAACATAAGAAGCTGAACGGTCGACTTTGGTCGGGTCTTTTCCCGAAAAAGCCCCGCCGCCGTGACGGGCATACCCGCCATAAGTATCGACGATTATTTTTCTTCCGGTAACTCCGGTATCCGAAACCGGGCCGCCGATCTCAAACCGGCCGGTACCATTTATAAAAATCTTAGAATTGCTATCCAAAAGCTGTTTAGGAACTACCTGGTCAATAACTAATTTTCGGACATCGGCCCTTAAGTCTTCGGTCTTTACGTCCTTAGTGTGGTGAGCGCCGATAACAATCGCATCTACCCGTTTGGGAATCCCGTTTTCGTATTCAACCGAAACTTGAGATTTACCGTCGGGACGTAGATAGCTTAGAGTCCCGTCTTTACGCACTGCCGAAAGCCGGCGCACCAGTTTATGCGAAAGCATGATCGGCATCGGCATCAACTCCGGAGTTTCATTATTGGCAAAACCAAACATCAGCCCCTGATCTCCGGCGCCGCCAGTATCGACACCTAAGGCGATATCCGCTGACTGCTCTTGGATTGCCGTCATCACCCCGCAGCTTTCATAATCAAACCCTACTGCCGGGTCATCATAGCCGATATCTTTAAGCAGTTTTCTGACCAGCTTCGGCACTCCCACATAACAATCAGTGGTTATTTCTCCAGCCACGATCACCAAACCGCGGGTCACCAAGGCCTCACAGGCTACCCTACCTTTGGTATCGTTGGTTAAAACCATATCTAGAACAGCGTCAGATATCTGATCGCAAACTTTATCCGGATGGCCTTCGGTTACTGATTCTGAGGCAAAATAACTTTTCATACTTTAATCTCCTTTGTTTATCCTGACTCTGCCGGCGCCGGAGATTCCTGTTCTTTGCCAGCCAAAGCAACAAAATCTTCCAATTTAGGCAGGTCTTTTAAGCTGTTAATTCCAAAATATTCCAAAAATTTACGGGTAGTGATATAAAGAAACGGCCGGCCGACTACATCTTTTCTACCGCCGATTTTGATCAATCCGGCATCAGTTAACTTTTTTACCACACCGTCGATATTGACGCCACGGATAGCTTCGACCTCGATACGGGTAATCGGCTGTTTGTAAGCCACAATCGCCAAAGTTTCCAGTGAAGCCGTAGAAAGTTTTTGTTTAGTCCGCTCCTGGTACATCTTTTTAACCCAAGGCTCATTGTCGGGAGTCGAACACATTTGATATCCGCCAGCTACCTTCACAATCGATATCCCGCTTTGACGTTGTTTATACTCCTCGATCAGATCAGAAGCCGCAGCTTCGATCTCTTTTTTTCCGACTTCAAGGACATCCAAGAGCTCATTTACCTCTACCGGTCGTTCATTAATAAAAAGTAAGGATTCAAGAATCGATTTTATTTTTTGGTTATCCATAGTCTATTTCCTCTGACGATAGATCTCATTTAATAACTCTTCACTGCTGCCCAACCCGGAGTTGGCGGAAACCGCCTTCTCAATCATAGTTTCGATTTCCCGCGGGTTATATTGAAGGCGCCGCAAGATCTGTTTGGCTTCTTCGATGACTGCGGTTTTTTGAGGCTCGGGTTTCGTTTCTTCAGTCCGGATAAGGGCAAACCTGCCGACTTTACCCTGAAGATGAGCAATGATCTGTTTAGCCCGCTGGTTGCCGATACCGACTAAACTAGTAAGAAATCCTGAATCGCCTCTTTCAATCGCCTGGGCAATAGCTGGCACTGGTTCCTCAAATGCTTTTAAAGCTGCCCGTGGCCCGACTCCGGTAACGCTGATAAACTTCTCAAAAAAATCTTTTTCCAACTCTTCGCTGAATCCGACTAAAACCGGGATTCCCCGGTTTTGATCCATCGACAAATAATGATAAATGATCAACTCAACATTATTATTGGCATCGGGTTTAAGGTTCCTAGCAACAGTTTGCGGTATATTCACCTCATAAAAAATACCGTTAACATCGATGATCACTCGGTGATCCTCTTTTTTGACCAGTTTACCTTTAAGCTTATAGATCATAAACTATTTTCAAAGCTTTAGAAAGCCCCCTCTAACACTTTTTTTAGTTTTTGAGCATGGGAAAAAGCCACCACTAAAGAAAACGCATCCGCGGTGTGCCCGGAAATAAAACTCCTACCGGTGATATTTTCAGCCATCCGCTGAACCTGGCGGGAATCAGCACTTCCCTTTCCCAAAAAAGATTTACGAGCCCGGGTGGGTGAATATTCAAAAAAATCTACTGCCCGCTGATGAGCCAGCAAAGCTACCGCGCCGCGCACCTGGGCCAAAACTCCTAAAGTGGTAGGATGACGATAGTGCGAATAAAGTTTTTCAACCACTATGGCTTTGGGCTGATATTGACTAATATCACCAGATAACTCCTGAAAAATATAACCCAGTTTTTCAGGTAAAGTTTTTTTGGGGTCGGGTTTAATCTGGCTCTCTTTGAGTAAGCTAACCTCCAAACCGTGTAGTTTACAAAGAACGTATCCTAAGACTCTTATCCCGACATCAACCCCTAAAACTA
Organism: Candidatus Omnitrophota bacterium; assembly: GCA_018826075.1. Classification (GTDB taxonomy): domain Bacteria; phylum Omnitrophota; class Gorgyraeia; order Duberdicusellales; family 4484-171; genus JAHKAJ01. The sequence continues at coordinate 39,673 of JAHKAJ010000024.1, read as the reverse complement.
CCACTCTTAGATCTCCTGGGCTATCTTTTCTAAAACATCATCAGGAATATCAAAGTTAGCGTAAACCTTTTGGACATCATCATGGTCTTCCAGCGATTCGACAAGCGAAAGGAGTTGCTTGGCTTCTGGCCCGCCGACTCGGACAGTAGAGTTTGGAACTTTAGTCAGGTCGGCCTCTTCCCAAGTAATCTTTTTAGCTTCCAGAGCCGCTTTTACTTTTTCAAAATCTTTAGGGTCGCAATAAACTTCAAAACTTTTATCGGCAGCTTTTATGTCTTCAGCTCCGGCATCAATACACAGCGAAAAAAGCTCCTCTTCAGAAATAACCTCTTTATCGATCAAAATATAGCCTTTAGATGTGAAAATCCAGGCTACGCTGCCAGCGCCGGCCATATTGGCACCACGCTTAGTAAAAATATTGCGGATTTCAGCAGAAGCCCGGTTTTTATTATCAGTAAGGACATCAACGATGATCGCAACTCCTCCCGGGCCATAGCCTTCAAAAACGCAGCTTTCATAGTTTACCCCGGGAAGTTCGCCAGTGCCTTTCTTAATTGCCTTCTCAATATTATCTTTAGGCATATTAGCGGCCTGGGCCCGGGAAACAGCAGTGCGCAGGCTGGGATTGGTATCGGAGTTACCACCTCCGGACTTGGCGGCTACGGTAATTTCCCGGATTAATTTTGTAAACAGGCGGCCGCGTTTAGCGTCAGCCGCTCCTTTTTTATGTTTAATACTTGCCCATTTTGAATGACCACTCATTATTACCTCCTTAATTAGGCTATACTAAAAATCCAGTTGCTTGCTTAGCTAATTTATCAGCTTCCTGATTTTTCTCCCGATCGATATGAGTTATAGTAAACTTGTCTAATTTTGAGATCAAAGTCTTGGCTAAAACATAAAGCGGATAGAGATTTTGATTTTTCACCTTGTAGTTACCCTTGATCTGTTCACAGATCAATTCACTGTCAGAAAATACTGCCGCTTCTTTCTGGCCCATGGCAGTTATCTCGGCTAACGAAAAAATCAAGGCCATATATTCGGCAAAGTTGTTTGACTGTACGCCTAGATAAATACTTTCTTTTTTTAAGCAGCGGCCCTGATCGTAGATCAAATAACCGATACCGCTTTTACCGGGATTGCCTACCGAAGCGCCGTCGATATAAACTGTCATTGGAAAATATCCTCTGGCAGATAAAGCATTCGCACACAGTTTTCACAAAAAACCATATTATCGTACATTTTTATTTCATTTATTTTCTGATGAGTCAGGGCTAGATGGCAAGCACTGCAATTGTTGTTTTTCACCGCCGCTAGCGCCAGGCCATTACGGCTTAAAATCAACTTTTCGTATTTGACCGCGATGGTCTTATCAATTTCTCGGGAGAGTTGATCGCGCTTACTGTTTAGACTTGAAAGTTTCACCTCGATATCTTTTATCTCCTGATTTACTTTCCCTTCTTGAAGCTTATATTTATTTTCAATCTCAAGAACAACGGCCTTTTCCTGGTCTAACTTAGTTTTGGCTACATCGATTTCTTCAAGGGTCTTTAAAACTTCCTCTTCGGCAACCGAAATATCGGCCTTCAACGAACCGATTTCAGTAAGTTTAGCTTGATACTCTTTGTTGGTTTTCAATTGATAAAGCTGCCCCTGGGCTTTACGCAAACTGTCTTCTTTAGTTGCCAGCTCAATTTCACGTTCTTTTTTCTTTAACTGCAGATTTTTCAGATCGGTTTCAAACTTTGCCAATGTGCTTTGTTTTTCCTGAAAATCAGTTTTTATTTTTTGCAATGATTCCGGCTTGGTTACGTCGTGCTCCCGGTTTAACTCGTATATTTGGGAATCCAACTCCTGAAGTTCGGCTAATTTTCTGATTTCGTCTTTTAAATTCATGAAAACTGCTTAAATTTTTAAATGCGCGCAGCTGGACTTGAACCAGCGATCCCTGCCATGTGAAGGCAATGCTCTAGCCAACTGAGCCATGCGCGCGTCTACTTCGCTCTTAGACTTTCTAACACGCCGGTAGAGCTTCGCAGGACTACTCAAATTACTGCGTAGCCGCACCGTAATTTTGCTGCTCGAGCGGCGAAGCAGAATGGGCCCGCAGGGACTCGAACCCCGGACCAAGACATTATGAGTGTCCTGCTCTAACCAGCTGAGCTACGGGCCCGTGATAAGCCGGTTTAAACCGTATGATTATAGCAATATATCAGCTTATCGGCAAGTATTTTTTAGCCGGAGCCATATATTATTTAGGAGGGAAGAAAAAGACTACAAATAAGCTTGGCTAAACTTCTCAAGCTCATTTTTACCCATTGCCCCGACCCGCTTTTCCATAATCTTGCCGTCTTTAAATATCAACAAGGCCGGTATACTCATTATCGTATATTTAGTGGCTAAATCCGGGGCTTCATCAACGTTAAGCTTGCAAACCTTGAGTTTACCCTCGTATTCTTTAGCTAACTGCTCAAGATAAGGTGCGACCAGCTTGCAAGGCCCGCACCAGGGAGCCCAAAAATCGACTAATACCGGCGTTTTAGCCTCAATAACTTCAGACTGAAAATTTTTGGCGGTGAGGTTGATTTCCATAACTGCTTTCCCCCTTTTGCTGACTATTTATTTTATTTTCCGAATCTGCTGATCCAAGTTTTTAATTTGGCCGAGCAGGCTGCTGATCTTTCGGTTAGCCGGCCATTCGCTAGCCTGGGTTTTAGCTAAAGCCTTGCCTAAATCATAATACAGCTTCTCTTTCTTTAATCCTAAAGAAAGTTTCTTGGTCTTAATGACTCCCCGTTCCGAAACTTGCTTAAGATATTTCTCGCCCTTGCCGAGCATCTTTTTTGCCTCGACAATACCCTTTTCCAATTCCTTTTTAGTCTTCGGCCAAATCTTATCCAACATCTCCTTTAGCCCATCATTTTTTTTAGCCATCCTGCCCCCTTTGTTTTACAAAAAATTCTGTACAAAAAAAGTTAACTGAAACTTAATTTATTTTACCATACCGTTTTTTACTTTGCAAAAATAAAAACTGGAGGTGGCGGGAATCGAACCCGCGTCCGTAAAGGTTCAACGAAAAGCCACTACATGCTTATCCCTCTGTTTAGCTTAAGCCCCAAGGCTCTAAAGGGCCAGATCCTCCGAGCAGCAGCTTTCTTGTTTTCAGACCAGGCTCTCAAAGCAAAAGAACCGGATCCTAACCTCTTAGTTTAAACACTAATACCCCTTGAGGTAAAGAATATCAGTGCCCTGATTAGCTTAACGCGTATTCAGGTTCAGCAACGTAAGGTGTTGCATTTGTGTTTTGTAAGCCCCGTTAACGCGGGCGGCTTACCCTCGCGGCATGCGGCCGTTCATTTAGCCAGTACGTCGAAGCCTTTACACCCCCATTTATCAATGAACCATAATCAACTGCTTAAAAGATAACATAAACTAAGACTATTGGCAAGACAGGCTTTCTATGATAATATAGGCGTCATGCTTAACCAATTTCGCGACCGTCATGCTAAAAAGATAATCTGGATACTGGCAATAGTGATTATCATCGCTTTTGGGCTCTCAGGAGCCGGTTTTTACTTAAGCGGCCGGGATAAAAAACCGATCGGTAAAATCGGCGGGAAAAAAATAACCCTTTCTGAACTTCAAAACGCTATTCGCCTGGCCCAAATCCAGCTTATCCTCTCCAAGGAAGACGCTAAAACTTTAACTCCGCTTGATTTTGAACGCTTGGGTTTTGACTTTTTGGTTTTGATCTGGAAAGCTAAACAGGAAAAAATCACCGCCAGCAACCAGGAAGTCAGAAATTATATCATCCGAAACCTGTTCGCCGGAAGAAAATTTAACCCAGAAACCTACGCTCGTTTCTTGCAGACTATTTCCCGGCGCTACAATTTAGGCTTGGACGCCCGTAGTTTTGAGGAATATATCCGTTCGTTCGTAAAAATCGATAAATTATTCCAAAAATATGCCGAGGTCGACGTGAAACCTGAAGAAATCAAAGAGCTCTACCTGCGTGATAGCCAAAAAGCTAAAATCGCCTATTTGACCATTCCCTATGAAAAATTTAAAGTCGAGATCGGGATCACCCCGGCTGAAATCGAAGATTTTTATCAAAACAATAAACTGTTCTTTGAACGGGAAGCCAAAGTCACCATTGCTTATGTCCTTATCGAAAAAAATAACCCCAAAGTCACCAATATCCTTAAAAGCCTTTCCGAAATCAAGGTTTTGAATAAACTGGCTGAAATGTATAATCTGCCGCTTAAGGAAACCGGGCCAATCGGGATTTCCGATCCGATCGAGGAAATCGGCTGGCAGCCGGAAATAACCCAAATAGCTTTTTCGCTGGATAAAAACAGTTTAACTCCTCCGCTGGAAACCGAAAAAGGGATCCTGATCATCGAAAAACTTGACCAACAACCACAATTCACTCCGCCGCTTTCTGATATTGAGGCTGAAGTCAATGACCGCCTGGTGCTGGAGCGGGCAAAGACCGAAACCGAAAGGTTCAGCCGGGAGCTGCTTGAAAAGATAAAAACCGAAAATCTTACCAATTTGAAAAAAATAGCCAGCCAAGAAAATATCACCTACCAGGAAACCGGCTACTTTAAATTTTACGATTATATTGAAGGGTTGGGGGTTGACTCAAGAATCAGCCAAGCAGTTTTTTCGCTACAACCTGATCAAGTCGATTCACAGCTATTCCTGAAAGAAACCGCTGCTGTTATTATTCAATTAAAAAACCTGACTGATTTTGATGAAAAGGATTTTCAGAAGAAAAAAGATAACTACTACGCTTTGATCGACCAGAATAAAAGGTTGTTCAAATACCAGCGATTTCTGGAAAAGATAAAAACCGAAGCTAACCTGACCCTTGACTTCCTGCCTTAAACTGATAGAAAAATACCCCGTTTAAATCTCTTCAAACGGGGTTTTTAGTTAACTAAAAACTAATCTTCAATTAAAATCGCATTAACCGGGCATTGAGAAGCTACCTCGGAAAGGTCGCAACTGGCGCATTCATGAGCTTTGACTTTGACAATGCCGTTATCGGCCAGCTCAAAAACTTCAGCACAAATATTAACGCACAAACCGCAACCAACACAAGCATTTTCGTCAATCTTAACCTTAGACATAACGAATCCTCCTACTTCAATCCGTAATATTCAATATTTTTGTCAGCGACTTCCTGAACCCGTTTTAGCTCTTCGGGTTTCTTCAATAAATGGCGAAAGCGGCCTTGAAGCTTTAAGTAATCAGCAACTGGTTTAGCCGCCGGCAACTTATTAACCCTTACCAGTTTTCCGTATTCGTATTCGACCAAAGGATATAAACCGCAAGCCACTGCTAGGCGGGCGATCTCAATAGTCTGAGAAGGTTCAGATTTCCAACCTAAAGGACAAGGCACATGGATCTGTAGATATTTCGGGCCGCGGATCGACAAGGCTTTTTTAACTTTCCGCTCAATATCCTTAGGGTTTCCTACAGAAGCTGTAGCTGAATAAGGAATATGGTGTGCGGCACAGATCTCAACCACCGGTTTTTTGACTTGAGGGTTACCGAAAGAATTTTTACCTACCGGTGAAGTAGTAGTATTAGCATAAAACGGGGTCAAGCCGCTGCGCTGGATACCGGTATTCATATAGGCTTCATTATCGTAACAAACAAATAAAATATCATGGCCGCGCTCAAGCATCCCGGATATTGCCTGCAAACCGATGTCTCCGGTTCCACCGTCGCCGGCCTGAGAGATCACTTTTATTTTATCAAGGGTGCCTAGATGCTTTAAAGCCGCTTCTATGCCGCTGGCTACTGCCGCTGAATTCTCAAACAGCGAATGAATCCAAGGTACACCAAAAGCAGTTTCCGGCGCTTTAGTCGAAAAAACCTCAAGACAACCAGTTGAATTAGCCACCATGGTATTTTTTCCGGCAGTATTCATCACTATCCGTACAGCCATTGACTGGCCGCAGCCTGAACAGGCTGTATGCCCGGACACATAAAGATTTTCAGTAAAATGTTTTCGTTCCATATCTATCTTTTACCTCGTTCTGTAGGGGCGACCCGTCGGGTCGCCCCTACATATATGCCTATATCACCCGGAATTCGTTCCACAGCAAATCTTTATTTAAGTCGATAAATTCAGAAGATCCCGAACCTTTTTCAGTTGTAACAATCATCTTTTCAATAGATTCCGGCCGAATATCCCGGCCGCCTAAACCAGCGATAAAGCCGCTGATTTTTTTATCCTCAGGAGTGATTGCCTTGACTTCAGTAAACAAAGCTCCGTCAGAACCCAAAGAAATATCTTTATCCAACACGCCGATAGATTTAACTTTAGCTAAAGATTTTTTTATCGCTTCTTTAGGAAACGGACGGTAAGTCACTACTTTAAGCAGGCCGACCTTTTTGCCTTTCTGGCGTTCAAGATCAATTACATCTTTTATTGTCCCGCAAACCGACCCCATAGCCACCAAAACGGTATCAGCATCCTCCATAAGATATTCCTCAACTAATCTTATGCTCTGGCGGCCAAAAACTTTACTGTATTCGGCCCCGACATCCGGTATGAGCTTAAGCAAATCTTTAAAAGTATCCTGGATCGCAAAACGCGTTTCCGTATAAACCGTAGGATCACCTAAAAGGCCGAAGCTCATCGGGTCGTTTACATCTAGTTTATAGGGCGGTTTGTAGCTGGGAAGAAATTTATCGACCTCGGCCTGATCCGGGACATCTACGACTTCCATACCATGAGTCAAAATAAAACCATCCATACAGACCATTATCGGAAGCATGATCTTAGGATTTTCGCCGATTTTGTAGCCGGCAATGATCAGGTCTACTGCTTCCTGATTGTTTTCGGCATAAAACTGTATCCAACCGGCATCCCGTAAAGATATTGAATCCTGCTGATCATTCCAAATATTAATCGGTGCTGAAATCGCCCGGTTAGCACAGACCATCATCACCGGAAGCCGCATACCGGCTATACAAAAAACAACTTCACCCATCAAAAGAAGGCCTTGAGAGCTAGTACAGGTAAAACTCCTGACTCCGGCAGCCTGTGAACCCAGGACTACTGAAGCCGCCGAATGTTCACTTTCCACATTCAGAGTTTGCGCTTTCAGGTCGCCGTCGGCGATAAATTGGGCCAGATGCTCAACAATATGAGTCTGGGGTGTTATCGGATAAGCTGCTACTACGCCGGGACGGCAAAGTTTAGTCGCTTGCGCCACCGCCCAGGAACCTTCAAGAAACTGTTTCACTTAGATTAATCCTCCTGATCGAAATTTAATCATTAGAGACCATCTCAATATCTTTCTTCGGACAAATGTAGGCGCAAAGACCGCAACCTTTGCAATAGTCAAGGTCGGTATCGTAAGCATTCTTCTCGATACCCTCAATGCAACCTTCCGGACAGACGAATTTACATAATCCGCAATTAATACAATCTTTTTTTAAAAACTTCGGTTTCTGGGTTGAACGCCAGGAACCGGTCAAATTTGCTTTAGAAGTCTTCGCGCGACTGGCTAAAACACTAAACACTTTCGTACCCCTTTTTTACTGCCGCCAGGTTCTTCTCCAAAACCTCCGGCTTTTCAGCAAAGGCATTGGTTACCGCTTTAAATATTGAATCCAGGCTTAACTCGCCGCTCATTTTGGCGAAAGCTCCAATCAACACAGTATTAGCAAACGGCCGGCCGATAAGCTCCATGGCAATTTTTTCTGCCTCTAAGGAATAGATATCGACGCCGGCAACTTTAGGAATAACTGTTGCTTCACGCACCGCCACCACCGCTTTTGCGCCGGTTTTTAAATTGGTGAAACAATTTTGGCTTTTGATTAAAGTCGGATCTACCACTATAACATAGTCTGGGTTATATACTTGAGAACGTAAACGAATCGGTTTGGAATCAAAGCGTAAAAAAGCATTCATCGGCGCCCCCATACGCGCGGCTCCGAAATGCGGAAAAGCATAAGCGTATTTATTTTCATAAAACAGGGCTTCACCGAGGATCGCTGCAGTAGTAATCGCCCCCTGCCCGGCTCGAGCAAAAATTTTGGCTTCTTTCATAAGGTTTGGTTATATCACAAAATAAAAGAATAGCAAGAACTAATTCGGGACACATCCCATTTAAAAACTGCATGTTTTGTTTAACCAATTAGGACTATTTTAAAAACCCCAAATACCGATAAATAAAAAACACAAAAAGCTAATCGAGTATAAATGACGCAATAAAACCATAACCTATTTAAATGGGATGTGTCCCGAATTAGTTTAGCCAAAACTCTTTGTCGCCGCTGTTTTTGACTAAGCTCAACAGCACCTCTACAATAACCGGATCGTACTTAGTGCCTTTGTTAGTTGATAACTCATTACAGGCAGCTTTTAAGCCTAAAGCTGCCCGGTATGGCCGGTGATGAGTCATGGCCTCTAAAACATCGCTAACCGCCAGGATGCGGGCTTCAGGCAGGATCTTTTTTCCGGAAAGCTTACGAGGATAACCAGAACCGTCAAGCCGCTCATGATGCTGGTAGATGATTTCGGCCAGAGGAAAAGGAAATTCAATATCTTTGATCAAATTGTAACAATTAGTAGTATGTTCCTTGATCAAACCATATTCTAAATTACTTAGATCTCCAGGCTTGTTTAGAATATCCAAGGGGATACTGATTTTTCCCAAATCATGAAGCTCGCCGGCTAACTGCATAGCCAGAAGGCGGTTTTCATCCCAACCTAAAGCTTTAGCAATGGTTGCGGCGATTTTAGCTACATGGCGGGTATGGCTGAAAGTGTAAGGATCGCGCATCTCAAGGGCCTTACCCAAAACCTCTAAAGCATTTATGGCCATAAACAGGCGTTTTTCTTCCAGGTTAGCATGGGCAGTCATGTCCCGGGTAGTACCGATCGAGCCGATAATTTTTCCGTCACGATCATGCATCGGGATTTTAGTAGTAATGACCTGGTTCCAGCTGCCGTCAGGCAACTGGGTTTTTTCGATCTTGCCGACTATCGGTTTTCCAGTGTTTAGAACATGATTATCATCTTCAAACATCTCTTTGGCTTGCTGGTAAGGGAAAAAATGGAAATCAGTCTTTCCGACGATATTTTTTTCGTCAAGGCCGGTACCTTTAACGTAAAATTTATTGACTTTGATTATCCGGTTGTTACGGTCCTTAAAATAAACCGCGTCAGGGATATTGTCAAAAAGGGCCTGCAAGAAATCTTTCTCCATTAAAAGCTTATTCTGCATCTGTTTTTGATAAGAAATATCCTGGACCACCCCTTCTAAACACTGGCGCTGGTCGCTGGAAAAAATAAGCGAAGCGGTGATGGCTATCCAGATCGGCGAAGCGTCTTTTTTCTTAAAAGCAACTTCGAAAAATTTGACCTTTTGGTTCCGACGCAGGAGCTCAAAAAAAATATCGCTATCCTGGGGGTTAAAAAAGAGTTCAGCTAACTTTTTCTGGAGAAAATTCCCCTTGTTGGTATAGCCGAGCAGACGAAATAAAGAAGTATTAGAAGCGATAAACCCTTCCTCGGGCAAAAGCGAATAGCGAAATAAACCTAATTCCAGGTTATCGGCACCGAGAGTAGTCAGATAAAAAGGCGTTTCATTCATAAAAATCAAAGTATAAAAACTTTTATTTATTATAGCACTGTTTGAAACAAAAATCCATAAAAAATAAAAGGGACACACCCTTTAAGGATGTGTCCCTTAATTAAAAATCAAATCAAGCGATTAGTATCCCATACCTCCGGGCATTCCGCCGCCCATGCCGCCTGGCATAGCCGGACCTTTCTCATCCTTGTCCGGTTTGTCAGCGATAACCGCTTCAGTTGTGATCAACAATGAAGCGATCGAAGCTGCATTTTGGATAGCGGTTCTAGCCACCTTTGTCGGGTCGATGATACCAGCCTCAACCATATCAGTCACTCTGTTGTTTTCGGCATCATAGCCAACGTTAGCTTTCTCTTTCCTGATTTTTTCTACCATAACCGAACCTTCCAGGCCGGCATTGGTCACCAACTGTCTTAAAGGTTCTTCCAGGGCTCTACGAATAATATTTATACCGATCTGCTCATCGCCGTCGGCCTTAATATTATCCAAAGCCGGAATACTGCGCAGAAGCCCGACTTCGCCGCCGGGGATAATCCCTTCTTCAACTGCAGCCCGGGTTGCATGCAAAGCATCTTCGACGCGAGCTTTCTTCTCCTTCATCTCGGTTTCGGTAGCCGCGCCGACATTGATCACTGCGACTCCTCCGGCAAGCTTGGCTAAACGTTCCTGAAGCTTTTCCCGGTCATAATCAGAATCGCTGTCTTCAATCTGCTTCTTAATCTGTTTAATCCTTCCTTGAAGGTTATTGGTCTTTCCGGCGCCCTCAACGATAGTAGTATTTTCCTTATCTATCCGGATGCGTTTAGCTTTTCCTAAATCATCCAAAGAAACACTTTCCAGCTTTATCCCTAAATCCTCGGTGATTGATTTTCCGCCGGTGAGAATTGCAATATCATCAAGCATCGATTTACGCCGGTCGCCATAACCCGGAGCCTTAGCCGCACAACAGACCAGGGTTCCCCGGATCTTGTTAACCACCAGGGTGGCCAAGGCTTCTCCTTCGATATCTTCAGCAATGATCATCAAAGGTTTTCCTGAACGGGCAATTTTTTCCAAAAGCGGCAGCATATCTTTAAGGTTAGCTATTTTCTTTTCATAGAGCAGAATGTAGGGCTCCTCAAGGACTGCCTCCATTTTCTCGGCATCAGTAACAAAATAAGGGGACAAATACCCCTGGTCAAACTGCATGCCTTCAACTACATCCAGAGTAGTAGCCATTGATTTTGCTTCCTCAACCGTGATTACTCCGTCTTTACCTACTTTTTCCATGGCATCGGCGATAAGCTCGCCGATCTTTGAATCGCCATTAGCGGCTATTGTAGCCACCTGAGCGATTTCTTTTTTATCCTTAACCGGTTTGGAAAGCTTTTTTAGCTCTTCGATCACCACGGCTACTGATTTGTCGATGCCCCTTTTTAAAGCCATCGGGTTTGCACCGGCAGCCACATTTTTAATACCTTCTTTGAAAATCGCTTCGGCTAAAACCGTTGCCGTAGTAGTTCCGTCACCGGCAGTATCAGAAGTTTTCTCGGCCACTTCCTTGACTAACTGTGCGCCGATATTCTCATAAGGATCTTCTAATTCGATTTCCTTGGCCACAGTCACGCCATCTTTGGTTATGGTCGGCGAACCAAACTTTTTCTCAATAACTGCATTTCTTCCCTTTGGCCCAAGGGTCACTTTAACTGCCCTAGCCAGCATCTCAACGCCTTTTAAAACTGCCCGGCGGGCATCTTCACTAAATATAAGCTGTTTTGCCATAATTTACGCCTCCTTATCCCACTATTCCTAAAACATCTTCTTCCCGAATGATCAAATACTCTTCACCGTCCAAGGTGATTTCAGTCCCGGAATATTTTCCGTAAAGGACCTTGTCACCGGCCTTCAGTGATACCGCGATCACTTTGCCGTCATCGGTTTTTTTACCGGATCCCACAGCAATGATTTCGCCTTCCTGGGGCTTTTCTTTGGCAGTATCCGGAAGGACTATCCCTCCTTTAGTCTGCTCTTTGGCCTCAAGCGGCTTAACGAGAATCCGGTCAGCTAATGGTTTAAACTTCATACAAACACCTCCTTAGTTTAGCACTCTCGACCTGAGATTGCTAACTATTTTACTCAAGCCTAAAAACTTGTCAAGGAAATTTTTTAATTTTTCGGGGTTGTCGGCGGCTGTTCGGTAAAGCCATATTTAGCTGCCAAAAAATAAAGGCCTTTGGCTACCAAATAAGGTTCGTAATAGTAACGGAAATTTAAAGCTGATTTGATCCCAAAAGCTTCTCCGCCGGTAAGGACTACTGTTGGTTCAGCGGAAATTTTTAAAAGCTTGATATACTTTTTAACTAAAGTATTAATCATTGCCGGAAACCCTTCGGTCAAACCCTTACTGATGCTTTCCTGGGTATTGCGAGGAATCATCCGATTGGTTTTTTTTAATTTTATATGATTGGGCAGCAAAGCACAACTGGAAAATACTGAAAGCGTCGAGCCAATACCCGGCAAAATAATACCACCCTGGTAATGCCCATTCTTGGATAAAAAATCAAAAGTTATGGCAGTGCCAAAATCAATAACTATCCGGGTTTGGCTAAATAGGGTTCGGGCGGCAAAGGCCGCAACCAACCGGTCACTGCCAACTTCTGTTTTTTTGTACTGGCAGATTATCGGGACTCGGATCTGGGAACCAACGAAATAAACTTTTAGCTTTAATCCCCGAAACAAATGGTTTATTCCCGGCACAACCGAACAGACGATCACCGGCCCCGAAAGAAACTTTGCCAAAGTTTCTTTGATCTTATTTTTGGTAACCCCTAAAGTTGGAATTCTTAAGCTCTTAAAAATCTCGCCGTTTTTAAACCCGAAAAAATGCAGATAAGTATTTCCAATGTCTACAGCAATCATAACGATAATTATATCACTTTTTCAAGGCTTTGTGTAAATCCGCTATTTTGTCGCGGAGTTCGGCGGCTTTCTCAAAATGCAAGCTCTTGGCCGCCAAATCCATCTCTTTCTGGAGTTGGCTGATAATATCGAGAAGTTCGTTTTCCTCCGGGGAAATGTCTAAAAAACGGCTTAGTTTAGAGTCCTCTTTTAAATGGACCTCGATACCTTCGCCGATCGCCTTCACGATACTGCGCGGTGTGATTTTATGACGGGCATTATAGCTAATCTGGGTTTTGCGCCGCCGGTTACTTTCAGAGATCGCTTTCTGCATCGATTTAGTAATGGTATCGGCATACATGATGACTTTTCCGTTTATATTGCGGGCACAACGGCCAGCCACCTGAATCAACGAGCTGGCTGAACGCAAAAACCCTTCTTTATCGGCATCAAGAATCGCTACCAAGGATACCTCGGGTAAATCCAAACCTTCACGTAACAGATTTATTCCCACTAAAATGTCGATTTTTTTCAAACGCAGGTCTTTAAGGATCTGCGAACGCTTCAAAGTGTCGATTTCTGAATGAATATAGGAAGCCTTCAGGCCGGCCTCAAATAAATATCCAGCCAGGTCTTCGGCCATCCGCTTAGTCAAGGTAGTGACTAAAGTCCGTTCTTTATTCTTAGTCCGTTTTTTGATCTCCTGGATCAAATCACTGATCTGGTTTTCACTCGGCCGGACCTGGATTTGCGGATCCGGCAAACCAGTCGGCCTGATTATCTGCTCCACGATCTGGCCGCCGCAAAGGTTGGTTTCAAACTCAGCCGGGGTTGCCGAAACATAAACCGTCTGTTTAGTCAATTTCCGGAACTCATCAAACCGCAAAGGCCGGTTATCCAAGCAAGACGGCAGACGAAAACCATAATCGACTAAAGTCTGTTTACGTGAACGGTCACCTTCATACATCCCGCGCAGTTGAGGTACAGTAACGTGGCTTTCATCAATCAGGGTAATAAAATCTTCGGGAAAATAATCGATCAGGCAAAACGGCCGCGATCCGGACGGACGGCCGGATAAATGCCGTGAATAGTTTTCGATCCCATGACAGTATCCGCATTCTTTAAGCATCTCCAAATCAAAAAGGGTACGCTGCCTAAGACGCTGGGCTTCAAGCAGTTTACCTTCGGTTTTTAAAAAATCGAGGTGCTGATTTAGCTCCCGGGTTATCACCTGGGAAGCTGACTCGATCCGTTCCTTTTCGATAATAAAATGTTTTGCCGGATAGATGCTGACTTTATCGAGCTTTGCAATTTTCTTACCGCTCAATGATTCAAACTCATAGATCTTTTCAAGGCAGTCAGTAAAAAATTCAAACCGCAACGGCAGCTGGCGATAAGCAGGAAAAATATCTAGATTGTCTCCCTTCAGACGGAAAGTTCCCGGTTTAAAATCGTAATCATTACGTTCATATTGCAGGCTGACTAAACCGGCGATGACTTCTTCAGTTTTAAGCGGCCGGCCGGCTGAAAGGTTTAAGGTCAGCTTCTGGTAATCCTCAGGCGAACCGAGGTTATAAATACAGGAAACCGAGGCCACCACTAATACATCCCGGCGGCTGACCAGGGAACTGGTAGCCGAAAGCCTCAAGCGGTCAAGGCGTTCATTAATCGAAGCATCTTTCTCAATATAAGTATCGGTTTGAGGAATGTAGCTTTCCGGCTGATAATAGTCGTAATAACTGACAAAATATTCTACCGAATTTTGCGGAAAAAAATCCCTGAACTCGGCGTAAAGCTGGCTGGCTAAAGTCTTATTATGCGAAATAACTAAGACCGGCCGGTCAAGCTTTTCGATTGCCGCGGCCAAAGTAAAGGTTTTACCTGAACCAGTTACCCCCAAAAGCGTGGTGTAAGGCTTTTGTTCCTTAAGGCGCTGAACAATAGCTTTGATCGCCCGGGGCTGGTCTCCGGTTGGTTTGAATTTGCTAACCAACCTAAAATTCATATCTCTTGTTTGTTGATAATCACCGTAGGGGCGACCCGGCGGGTCGCCCCTACATAAACACGAATCATCTTCTTATCTCTAAAGAAAAATCAATGGCTTTCGGAGAGTGAGTTATTAACCCGATTGATATGCGGTCAACGCCGGTAAGGGCAACTGCCCTTATATTTTTTAGAGCTATCCCCCCGGAAGCTTCCAGAAGGATACGTTGTTTTAAACTCGGCGTTCTTAAACAGTATTCATTACGCAGCCGGACTGCTTTTTTCAAAGAAACCAGAGAAAAATTATCCAGCATAATTATCCCAGGGTTAAGCTTAATCACCTGTTTAAATTCGTCTAAATTCTCAACTTCGACTTCAGCCTTAGCTAAGGTTCTGACCGCTGAACTGCCGAATAAGGCAGCTAACTTTTTGGAATCAAGCCTTTTTTTATTAAAGAAACAGCCGGCTTTGAGATGATTGTCCTTGATCAAGACCGCTTCCGATAAGGAACTGCGGTGGTTTATTCCGCCGCCGACTGAAACTGCATATTTCTGAAAACAGCGTAAATTGGGTATGGTTTTTCGGGTATCCATGATTTTTACATCGATACCTTTTACCTGTTCGATGAATTTAGCAGTAAGAGTAGCGGTAGCCGACAAAAACGATAAGAAATTTAAAGCTATTCTCTCGGCCTGTAAAATAGCTCTGGCCGGCCCCCGAATCAAAGCCACCTCCTCAAACCTTGTTAAAACCGCCCCCTCTTTTTTTAAAACTCGGAAAACGACTCTTTTATCTAACTGTTTAAAAACCGTTTTAGCAATATCCAACCCACAAAGAACTCCGGGTTCTTTAGCAATAATCTTAGCTCTAGCCCGGATACCTTCAGAAATCAACAAACCAGTAGTGACATCCCGGCTGGCTGAATCCTCGGCTAACGCTAAACTAATAAACTTTTTAATCGCTTTATTGATATGCATCTTTCAAACCCTCTAAGCGGTCCAGTTCCGCCTGCAAATCCTTTAATCTAAATTCTTCCTCGGCGATTTTTTCTGACCCGGCATTTTTGCGAAATTGCTGGCTGGCCAAGCGGGCTTTGATTTTGCCGGCGACTGCTTCTTTAGCTTGAATCTTTTTGTCTAAAACAGCAACAAAACTTTCAGGACTAATATTTCCGGCATCAAGGTCAATCTGCCATAAACCATTATCATAAAGGACCCGGGTTAAATCCTCTCCCTGGTTTTTATCCTTAAACTTTACCTCATCAGCGAGGGTTAAACGCCGCAACCAAATCTTATTGGCTTCTAAAAATTGAAGGTGATCACTATCGGTCCGTATGGCTAAATCCAGGCGGCGGCTGCTTAGACCAAGAATAGCTTTTATGTTCCTGATTTCGGCTACCGTTTTTATCAAGGCTTTAAAGGTTTCGATTTCCCGGGGCTCGATTTTTTTGCGGCACTGCGGCCAGGCAGAAACCACCAGGGCCGGTGGCAAAGTCAAAGCAGTATTTTTCTTAATCAATCCAAAGATCTCCTCACTGATAAACGGCATAAACGGATGCAACAGTTTTAGGGACTCCTGCAGTATATATAGAGAGACTTTGGCCTGGGTGCCTGAAAAATCATCTTTAATGATCTCAATATACCAGTCACAAAAATCATGCCAGAAAAAATCATAGACTTCTTTAGCCGCTTCATTGAGGCGGAACGAATCGAGATGAGCTGAAACCGCGGCCACCGTCTGGTTGAGCTCGGCGATTATCCACTTTTCAGAATCGGCTAATTGGGTAAAATCAAAATCAGCTATCTCAATCCCCAGGCTTTCGATTTTAAGCAGGATAAACCGGGCAGCATTCCAAATCTTATTGGAAAAATTTCTGCCGACCAGAAATCGCTCATTAGAAAGATACACGTCAGAACCGCTTGCCGCACAAAGAATTATAGAAAACCGTAAAGCATCAGCTCCGAAATCTTCAATCACTTCCAAGGGATCTATGGTATTGCCCAGGGACTTAGACATTTTTTTACCAGTCTTGTCCCGGACTGTCCCGTGGATATAGATATCCTTAAAGGGAAGTTTGCCGGTAAATTCAAATCCAGCCATAATCATCCGAGCTACCCAGAAAAAAATTATCTCCGGCGCAGTAACCAGGACCGAAGTCGGATAGAAATATTCAAACTCCTTTTTCTTCTTCTTTATATCTACTGGCAACTGGCAACTGGCAACTGGTGAACTTTCAAATGGCCAGCCAAAAGTAGCAAACGGCCAAAGCCAGGAAGAAAACCAGGTATCCAAAACATCCTGATCCTGCTCTAAATTAGTGGATTTGCAAAAACGGCATTTTTCCGGCTTGGTTTCTGAAGCGATGACTTCCTTGCGGCAATCCCGGCAATAATAGACCGGGATCCGGTGGCCCCACCAGATTTGCCGAGATATACACCAATCGCGAATATTTTCCATCCAATTAAGATAGACTTTAGTCCACCTTTGGGGGTAAAACTTAATATCGCCTTTTTTTACAGCCTTGATCGCCGGCTTAGCTAAAGGTTTCATCCGGACAAACCACTGCCGGGACAGATAGGGTTCAATTATGGTATTGCAGCGGTAGCAGTGGCCAACGGCCAAAGAATGTGGTTCGATTTTTTCAAGTAAATCCAGTTTTTTTAAGCTTTCAACAATCGCTTCCCTGGCCTGGAACCGATCCATCCCCTGATAAACACCGGCATTTTCATTCATAGTGGCATCAGGATTCATCACTAATACCGGAGTCAGTTCTTTACAGCGGCTAGCCATCTGGAAGTCAGCCAGGTCATGGGCCGGAGTCACCTTAACCGCTCCAGTACCGAATTGAGAATCAACCAACTTGTCTTTTATTAGCGGGACTTCCCGTTCGACTAACGGCAAGATTAAAGTCTTACCCCAAAAAGACTGATAACGCAGATCCTGGGGGTTAACTGCCACAGCCACATCTCCTAGCATGGTCTCCGGCCGGGTGGTAGCCACAGTTATAAATTGATCGGAATTTTTAAGCCGGTATTTTATATAATAAAGAAACCCCTCTTTCTCCTGACGGGGGGCCTCTTCGTCTGAAAGGGCAGTCTGACAACGCGGGCACCAATTTATAATATAATTACCCTGATAGATCAATTTCTTTCGCCAAAGCTGAACAAAAACCCGGGTTACCGCCTGGGAATAAGCCTCATCCATAGTAAAGCGCAGGCGCTCCCAGTCACAAGACGCTCCCAGTTTTTCTAATTGACTGATTATGGTCGTGCCATATTCATCACGCCACTTCCAGACTTCCTCTAAAAAATTATCGCGGCCGAGGCTTTTGCGGTTTTTACCCTGTTTAGCCAATTTTTTTTCAACCACGTTCTGGGTGGCTATCCCGGCATGGTCAGTTCCCGGCATCCAAAGAACGCTTGAGCCTTTCAGGCGCTGATAACGGATCAAAACATCCTGAATAGTGTTGTTTAAGGCATGGCCCATATGAAGAATTCCAGTAACATTAGGCGGCGGAATAACAATCGAGAAAGGCTTAGCTTTCGCCGTGATTTTAGCTTTGAAAAAACCGTTTTCCAGCCAGCTTTTCAGAATCTTGGGTTCAACCTGTTTAGGGTTATAGCGCGGTAAAATTTCCATGATTAGAAGGATTATACCTTAAGGTTGGAAAATTGGGAATTATTTTTTTCCTGATGACCAGATAGGTTCATCGGGCGAGACTTCAGTAAAAGTAATCAGTTTAAGTTCAATGTCCAGCTTACGCACGTCGCCGGATACCAGAGGTATGGTAACGAATGGGGTGCCGGGTATCGGTTCTCCTACATCATCTTTATCTATCCGCTCGATGACAAAACCACTAACCAACATCAAAGGATCAGCAGAAGGGATTTTTTCCAAAATTTTCATAAGATCTTCATAGTCAGAGTCAAATTGAAAAGAAAATTGCTGTTGGCTGAGGCTTTTGGAACCAACTAGAATAAGTTCTCCGATGTCCTGGCTGGAAGTGCCCTGGCTTCCCGAACCAGACCCCCCTGATGCAGCCCCGGCTGAACCTTCGCTGGCAACAATCTCACCTTGGGCTCCGATTGAGCTGATGATCAAGCCAGCCTGTTGAATAGCCGCTATCGGCGGTATTGCCTGAAAAGGAATTTTTCGGGCAAACTCCTCAGCCTTAAGGTGAGGCTTATTTTCAATGGTCTTTTTTAATTTTTTAGCGACCTGTACTATCTTTTCCTTCTTTTGCTTGATCTCAACGGTCTGCTTCACCACCGCCTGCCCTGAAAGCCAAACTAAAACATTCAAAACTAAAAATAATACGGCGGCGGCGAAAACCACGATCAACAGATTATTTTTTAACAGTTCGGGGCTTATTTTGGGGATTTTCACTTTGATTTTTTCGCTCATTTTAATTTTAACTCCAAAGTAAATTGTCTTCTTACATTTTCGGTAAAATCAGAAAGATAAGGCAAAAACGGCTCACTGCCAAGGGTCTGACGGGAAACTGTGACTTCCGAAAACATATCGGATTTACGCAGCTTGCGGGCAAGGACTTTAAGCTGTTCAACGGTATCTTCGTAGGTTCCTTGAATCCGGCCCTCACATTTAACAGTTTCTCCTTCGCTGGCTGGACTGGCTGGCTGGCCGCGCCGGCCGCCAGAAGAACTTGGGGCAGCCGCTGGAGAACCCGAACCGAATTCAAAAGTAACCACATAAGCATTGCTAGGCAGGCATTTGGCGATAACCGAAAAAACCTTACGGCGCTGCTCGCCGAGCCTGACTTGTTCGGCAATAAAATCAGCTTCGGCGGTAACTTGATTTTCTATTTGAGTGATCTCATTTTCAGTAGCAACCGCATCTTGGTATTCCTGTTCGGAAAAAGTCAAAAGCTCATTTTTTAATTTTCCCCTGACTGCTGAAATCCAAAACAACGACAGGCAGAAAATTACTGCTAAGCCAAGAGTCAAAACCGTGAGCACTTGCCGAGAAAGAGACTTAACGATTTCGGTTTGTTTCTCTTTCAAAGCCGTTTCCGGTAAAAAATTCAAGGTTTGCTTCTTTTCGCATAAAGATAAGGCTAAACCTAAAGAATTAGCGAAAAAGTAACCGGCGCTGGTAATTTCTTCAGCCGCGACTTTATCCAAGGATATTTTTTTAACTATACGGGCATCGAATAGCTCGACTTTTCCGCCAATGTTTTTCTTTAAAATATCGATATAGGGCCCTACGGCAAAGATGCCTCCGGTAAAGTGCACCCCTTCAATGGCTTTACCGCCGGAAACTTCCTTGTAGTAAGCAAAAGAACGCCGGATCTCCGAAATCAGGTATTCCCAGTTAGTATCGGCTAATTCCTGGGCTTCGCGTTTTAAAAAAACATCCTGAGCTTCTTTAAGCCCGATTTTTTTATCGGTGGAGATGGCCCGGATAAAATCGCGAGTGGCAAAAAGTATGGTCCGGACTAAAGTCGGGATGTTGTTGAAAAAAATAACAATCGTAGTGTTAGTATAACCAATGTCGACAAAACACCAACCGGACGGTAAATCCGGGTAATAGCCTAAAGGATAAACCATCGGGCTTGAGGCCGAAGAACCGATAAAACTGGGGGTGATCCCCTGGCGCTCGAATAAAGTGTAATAGCGGGTAATCTCAGCCGATACCCCCGAACCAACTAAAATATTGGCATGTTTGACTTCCTTAGCCTGGGGACTCTTCAAAACAGCATAGCGCAGGATATCACTATCTGCCGGTGTGGGACGGATCGTCCGCTGAGCTTCACTGATAATGGCTTTTTTTAAATCAGCAGCCCCCATCGACGGTAATTCAAAAAAAGAAAAGTTAGTCGTCGGCGAAGGAAGCCCGATAGCCACCTGTGATGACTTTAGCACTTCCTGGCTGATAACCGCAAATAAGCGTTCGAAAAAAACCTCTTCATCAAAAACGTCGTCTTTACGGTAAGGGGTCGGGAAATATTTAAACGAGGCTATCTCCAGCAGTTTGCGCTTGTCTTCAGCAACAATTATTTTGGTAAGGCAGGCGCCGATATCAATAGCAACAATATTTTTCATATTAACCTACTTTCTGTAACAGCTGGGTCAAAGGCAAAAAGACCACAAAGGCCAAACCCATGACTGCTACGCCTAAAAAAACAATTATTAGCGGCTCTAAAATAGAGAATACCGCGCCGATCAATCGGGGGATCTCCTTATCGTAAAACTTACAGGTTTTACTAAAACCGTCGGCTAAATTACCGGCGCTCTCTCCGACGTGGACCATCCGGACCATAAAGCTGGGGAAAGCATTGGTCCCGGAAAGAGCCATTGAAAGTTCGCCTCCGGTAAAAACACTTTTCTTAACCATGTCCAAAGCCGCCTCTAAATATTTGTTCCCCACAGTCTGGCGTACCATATCCAAGGTGGTGACGATCGGTATCCCGTTAAACAAACAAAGGTACGTTGACCTGGCGAAATGTGAAACGCATAACTTATAGATTACATCGCCGAAAATCGGAAGCTTAAGTTTATACTTATCGAAAAAAAGAGCCAAGCGGTAATTCCGCTTTATTATCAATTTTAACACAATTACCGCAGAAATGATAGCCCCAAGAATATAAACCCAGGTCTTGGCGACTATTTTACTCATGGACATGGCCAACTGGGTGATCAGTGGTAATTCAGCTCCAAAATCAGAAAACAAAGCTTCAAACTTCGGCAAAACTACGATAACAATAACACCTAAAGCCAAAAGCATGATCACTGAAAGAATGATCGGGTATATTGCCAATCCTTGCACCCTTGATTGAAGGTCCTGCTCCCACTCAAGATAATCAGACATCTGCTCAAGCGCTGCCCCTAACCTTCCAGTTGCCTCTCCGCCAGCCACTACTGCCCGGTATAATTCCGAAAATACTTTGGGATGAAGAACTAAAGCATCCCGGAATGAACCGCCGGCCTCAACATAACTCTTAATACTTATAAGGATACTTAATAAATTTAACTCGGACGTATCACCGATCAAAGCAGTCAAAGACTCAAGTAAAGGAATACCGCCGTTTAAAAGCGCTGATAGGTTACGGGTAAGATTAAGAACCTCGCCTTTCTTGATCTTTATGGTTTTTCCCTGCTTTAGCCGGCCGACTTCATCAGCGGAGATAAAAATATAGCCCATTTTAGCCAGCTCTTCAGCTAAAACTCTGCGGTCAGCAGCAATAGAAAAGCCTTTGACTTTTCTTCCGAACCTGTCCCTTACTGTGTATTTATAAGCTGGCATAGATTTTTTAAATTAACTTTCGCTAAGTTTATTATATTATGCGCCTGGACAAAAGTAAATTATTGATTAATAAATTTATTCGATTCAAGGTTTCCGCCAGCTGCCGGACTGAACATTAATCGAATTGTTAACTGTTGCACTGGTGTCAACCAGCGGGACTGATACTGCTGATGGATAACTATACCCGGACTTGTCAACTACTACGGTACCGTCGGTATCCAACTTGATTACTCGAGCAGTACCCGTAACAGTAGACACCCAGCATTGGCTGGTAACCGGATTGACTGATACTGAAACCGGTCCGCTAAGGCTGCCCCTGGTCCAGGCAACTGTAGAGTCGGCATTTAGTTTTCTAACCCGATTAGCACCATATTCAGCCACCCAGGATTCGCTAGTAGTGGGGTTAACTGAGACCGAGATCGGGTTGCTAAGATTCCTGCCCCACTCAATTGTACCATCAGCCCTTAATTTTCTAACTCTACCACCGCCATATTCAGCCACCCAGCACTCATTGGTGTTAGGGTTAACTGAAACTGATCTTGGGTCGTTAAGGCCGCTCCTGGTCCAGGCATTTGTACTATCGGCATTTAATTTTCTAACTCTGTTACCATTATAAGCCACCCAACACTCATTGGTGTTAGGGTTAACTGCAACTGAAATTGGGTTGTTAAGATTCTTGGTCCACTCAATTGTACCATCAGCCCTCAATTTCCTAACTCTATCACGGTTATAATCAGCCACCCAGGATTCACCGGCAAAATTTACTGCTATCGAACGCGACTCAGCCCAGATATCATCACTCATCCAGTCAACTGAAGGAACAGAATTGGCTTTAACCACACCGGTGTATGCAGCTGAAGAGTTGTAATTAGCTACCCAAACTTCTCCGGAATCGAGTCCGGCAAGCGCATAAGCATTGAAAGCCGGGCTTTGCCAAACTTTATTGCCATTGGTATCCAAACGCACAACCCGGCTGCGGCCAGATTCATTCACCCAGCATTCTCCAGTAGCCGGGTCAACTTCAATCGAGGCTACATCCAAACTAGGAATCGATAATGAGGTATTTTGGAAAGCAAATGATCCAAACGTACCATTGTCTATTATTTTAGCAACCCAGTTAGCACCAACGGCCCAACATTCATTAGTATTAGGGTCAACCGAAATTTTGCCTATATCTCTACCGGTATTCAGATTCCAAGCCCAAGTACCGTTATCATTTAATTTTATGATTCGGTGACCACGTACTTCGCCTACCCAGCATTCCCGCGTAGTAGGATTAATTGAAACAGCAAAAGGACGGTTAAAGCCGCCTTTAGGCCAGCCAGACTTCATTGCTCCATTATTATCTACTCTACCAATACGGTTGTTATAATACTGCGCTACCCAAGAATCCTTAGTATTAGGGTCAACTGCCACCGAATAAAGCCGGAAATCAGTCCTGTAAAGAGACCAAGCAACACTGCCATTAGCGTTTAACTTATAAAGCCTTCTGTTGCTATTGCTGCAGCTCACCCAGGATTGAGTAGTATTTGGTGTAGTTTCAGGAACTATAGCCACTGAAGTCGGCCGGCTGTTACTGCCAAAATTAACTACCCAGCCCAAACTTCCGTCAGCATTTAATTTAACTACCTGGTCGCCGTCAAAATTAGCCACCCAGACTTCACTAGTATAAGGGTTAACCGTAACATCAAGGCGTCCAGAACCAACAGCTAACTGATAAGACCACTCGGCTATGCCATTAGCCCCTAATTTGACGATCTGACTCCCGGCAAACACCCAGGATTCATTAGTGTTAGGGTTAAAAGCAATTTGACCGGCACCCATAGGCGCTCCTTCCAGCGACCAGACAGGATCACCGTTCTCATCCAGTTGACTGACCCGGTTTCTATCCCGTTCAGCCACAAATACCCCTTCAGGAACAGGGACTGTGCCGGCTACTTGTTCTATTATCACCTCGATCACCTGATGAGCATCACCCACCCAACCGTGAGAAATCGCAGTCACCGTACCATCAACATTATCTGCTATCGCCACCCAGTATTGGCCATCACCCAGGCTTTCAGTTTCATCCGAGCCGGCTTCTCCCAAATGAGGATCATCATCCCCGCCATCATCCATGCCTGGCCAACCCCAACTATTAGCCAGCTCGACCTTAGCCCGTTCAACCCCGGCCATGGCCAGCTGATAAGCATCCATTCCTTTCTGCTGATAAGAGGCGGTTTTTAGGTTAGTGATGACACTGGTCATAACCACAGCCGCCACCACACTGACTGCCAGCAGGGCAAAACTGACGTAAAGCAAAGTTTGAGTTTTTTGAAGCTTATTTTGACTCATTGTCTACTTATATTCGTACATGTCATTGGCATCTACACACTGCAGGTCATGGGCAACTTCTGAAATATCCTTAGCCGAGGCGCAGCCAGGATCCTCAGGATAATCAATAAAACCATTACCGTCATTATCAACTCCATCGGCGCAAGCCGGATCAGTACAGCTGTCTTTGGTTATACCGACAAGAAAAGTCGGGTGGGCAGAACAAAGATAATTGTACTTCGTACGGCTAATCACGTAACCAATATGCAGCTCACCGCTATTATCAACATAAATATAACCGCCATTACCATAAGTATTATAATAATAATTCGCTACGCAGGGGCCGCCGGGGCTGGTTTCACACCAGGGCGGTACACTATAGCTAAAATTCGGCGCACTGACCACAGCTGCAGCCCTTTCCGCTCGGCTGGAATGAACCTGGCTTACACGATATTTATCCCTTCTTTCATCCTTAAAAATCCAGACGTTGCCTGCAGGCTGAGT
The DNA here is from genome assembly GCA_018826075.1 of Candidatus Omnitrophota bacterium. Lineage (GTDB taxonomy): Bacteria > Omnitrophota > Gorgyraeia > Duberdicusellales > 4484-171 > JAHKAJ01. The sequence continues at coordinate 15,110 of JAHKAJ010000024.1, read as the reverse complement.
GGATAAATCCAGCCAGCTGCCAATACCCAGCATAGTCTGAGAGTTGATGGTGTTGGCATAAAAAGTGCTCTCAGGGATACCTTGAATATCATAAGGAGCCCGGACAAGCAAATCCATATGTATAAAACTGTCGGCATCGCTGCTGAAATTCGGGCCGGCATAGCCGGAGGAACCATAGCCATAACCGGTGCTGGCGCCAAGAGTTGAGAACATCCTGAAATCTACCCAAAGCTTAAACCGTTCATTGCGAAAATTAAAATCCTGAAACTTGTTTCCCGGCAAGATCGAATCAAGAGTCTGGTCAAATCTAAAATTGGGAAAACCAGTCCCGCCGTACCTGACGTCATCATACTCAAAGAAAAGGCCGCAGGTTTCACTGGCTTCAGTAAGATAATCAATCCCCCCATCTCCATCATTATCTTGGCCATCAGAACACTGACAGATAGCTCTCTCTACATTATTTAAAGCCACTACCTTAGCTTTCAAGGTCTGGTTATCATGGATTGAAGGATTCTGGGTAGTCAAGACAACGCTAAATTCACTAGTGGTATTGTTCCAACCAAATACCCTTACCGGGTTACCCGTAGCATTAACCGGGTTATCGACTATAAAACCAACCAGTTCCTGGCGGCTGGCATTAGCTGCCTGTAAAGAAGTAGTATTATCAGTGTTACAAGCGGCATCCAAACCACGGTACAAGATGCTGCTATTGCCGTAATTTACCGCCGGAATAGCGGTGGTAGTAAAACCCCGCCAATACCAAACGCAAGGATCATTGGGATCAGTCCTATTATGGTTGGTATCGCTTTGAAAGGTAATCAGGTCATAATTTTCAAAAGGAACCGGAGCAAGGTAAAAATCAGCTCCCCAGCGGGCTTCGTTAACCATATAATCCATAGCCCAGGTAGCATCCTGAAAAACCTTAGCCTTGTCAGCCAGGCGCGAACCAGAACGGCTGGCTGTAAACAGGATCGAACCAGTAGCCGCGGCAATCACCGCAAAGATAGCCACAACTACCACTGCCTCGACCAAAGTTACTGAAAGCTTATACTTTTTAAACTTCATATTCTAAACAAAACTTATTTTACCAGGTATCAGTGAAATTCCTAGCGGTAAGAGAACCATCAGTATTCAGTTGAAAAATCCTGGCTATACCGGATGTGGCGTTAAAAATAGGAACTGGAAAGTCGTTGGTGCCTCGGTTAACGTCGGCACTAATACTACCGTCGTAAGACTCAGCAGCAATCCAAATCACTCCTCCTCCGCCCCCTCCGGGAAAGGACAAACCTGTAGCATTACCACCAGCGGCATTCAAAGTGCCGCCGCCACTAAGGGAAGAAGTCACGATCACTATTAAGCCTCCACCTCCACCACCACCCTGGCCATAAGGTAACCCGGGAGCTACAGTCCCGCCGCCGCCACCACCACCGAAACCATTACCGCCAGCGCCACCGACTCCGCCAGGCAGTACGGCATTGCCACCACTACCACCCGTACCATAAGTAAAACCTGAATTATAACTATTGCCACAGCCAGTTCCGCCTGCCCCGCAAGCACCTATTCCGTTACCACCACTACCGCCATTGCCTCCAAGACGAAAACCAAACCCACAAAAGCCACCACCACCGCCGCCGCCAGAACCACCCGAACCGCCATCAAGAGTAGAGTTGGTCTTACCTTCAGCATAAACCGTGGGTGAACCATCTAAAACTACCGAATTAGCTAGGATAAAATAAGAAGGACAATTAGCCCAGCCTACATTGGCATTAATAGTCAAAGTACCAGCAGTGTAAGGCGTTATCCGGCTGTTAAGAGTACCGTCAAAACTGGCTGGCAGAGTTTTATCCGGTTCAGAGCAAAGGTCAGTGGAATTATCTAAAAAAGGAGTATTGACCAGGTTCATGGCTGAACATGTAGATTCAAGGCTGCCGGCCTTAAAAGTTGTTACTACCACCGGTTCATAATCATCGACTCCATCTTCATTAAAATCCCAAGATACGCTTACCCGGACCAGGCTTAAATTACCATACATCCCCGTTAAAGGCCGTCCAGCCAACTTCTCGTTATCTAAAGTCCTATCCTGGTCAAGATCCCAGGAACCTTCGGTCAACCGGCTGTAATGACTAAAAGGATCATCAGGGTCGCTGGTATTAAGCGAAAGGTTTCCGTAAGCCTCGTTTCCGGGAAAGGTATTGTTTCCTAACAAATGAAAGACGGTATCGTTCCAAGGATTGCCGGTAGTAAGATTGAATAACCCGTCATAAAAATCACTGTTGAAATTAGTCCCGGTCAGCTGCTCAATCCTTTCCTGAGCTAGGCGGTGAGCTACGGCTTTGTAGTTTGAGATTCGGGCCCGGCGCAAAGCACTGTTTATGGCCGGCACAATTGCGACAATGACCAGGCCCAAAACCGTTATGCTCACGGCAACTTCAATAAGGCTGAAAGCTTTAGCCAGCTTTTTTTTCATAAACGATCCCAGCTTATATAACCGGTTAAGTTGCGGACAGTTATGTTACTTGCCGCGCCGCTTAGCTCCAGATGAATAGTCAAAGGGTCAAGAACCGTACTGTTAAGACCGCCTTGCGGGCTGATAAATTCAAATAAATATATCGGTACGGCTGGCGAAGAATGAGTCAGATTGATACCATCTACCCTCAACACCCCGCGTTTGACCGGTGTTCCGTTGACTAAATCTGCGGGATCGACTTTATAGATTATATAGGTATTATTGTCGGTGCTACTGACCACTGTATCGTTGTTGATGTCAAAATCTATCCGGTAATGATAGCCAGTGGAAATGGCCATAGCCCGGGCCCAGTTTAAATCACCGACTATTTTCTGGACTTCGTTTTCAAGCTTGCGGGGCGTAAGTGTGGAAGGGGAAACTCCGATAGTCACTGAGATCATGGAGATGATCGCAATGACCATGATAAATTCAACTAGAGTAAACCCCGATTTTTGCCGATTGGTGATTATTTTTTGCATTTAGAACAGCCTTCTCCGGATTCAGCCGGCTTTTCCGGAGTGGTTTTGACCTTAGTCGGCATCCCAAAAGAACTTTTGATTTTTCCCGATTGATCATCCAGGTAATAGCCGCCGCCAAAAGGGTCTTTGGGGACGCTTGAGATCAGCCGTCGGCTGATTAGTTCTTCCAAATCCTGCGGCAGGCGGTTGTAACGATCCTTAAACGACTCGACTGCATCCTGCAAAACAATCATGTTCTTAAGCCATTCGATTTTAAGCTTTACCCATTTGAGCTGCTCAGGATCGCTTACTGACTCCAGCAAACCTTCCAAGTACATCAAGCCCATTCGCGGTTCACCGGCCTTATAAAACAGCATCGCCTGGTTGCTTTTTAAAAAATTAGGCGCTCCCGGCCGCTGGGAAGCCAACCGGTAAAACTCGGCGGCTTTAAGGCTGTCGCCGATAAGGTAATAATTAAATCCGATCCAGTAAGGGATCTGCCAATAGGAAGGGCTGTTGGTCAAACCCAGGATCAAGAATTCGTTTCCCTGTTTAAGTTCTTCTTTGCTGTTGACAATAGCCGAACCGGCAAAAAAATAGGCCTGAAGCATATCTTTATCCAGAAGCACTGCCGCTTTGAAAACTTGTTGGGTCCAGGAAATCCTTTCCTGGCGGCTATTAAACTCATCAGTGACAGCAAGCACGCCTTTGATATAATAAACATCGGCCAAGAGGTTGCGAAAACCTCCCCGGATGTTACTTAGATACTCTTGCGGGGGGACAAAAAGCAGACGCTCACCAAGCAGCGCAGTGTCCGTCTGCAATCGAAGGGACAAAAAAGGAATAATTAAAAGGCAGGCCAGGAAAACTAGAAATTTTAATATTCCTTTTTCTGAAAAATGAGCAAGTTTATTAACCATAAAAACAAACAGTAGACCAGGGCATAAATGGTGATTCCCAGGAAAAACCGGTAATCGGGAAGTTTCCCATATACTGCCAGGGATTTAATGTCCAGTTTGTCCATATTAGGAAAAAAAAGATAGATAAATTTAATAAAAACTTTTTGGACCGGAGCCCCGTAAGCTTTCACGATAGCTAAAGCCGAAGGAATAAGCTCTGCCCCGACATAAACAAAAAGCAATGAAAGAAGGGCAGTGGTTGCCGAAGAAAATAAGGTGGAAAACAAAGAAGCCAAAAAAATGATAATCACGATCTTTAAGAATAAAGGGTATAGAGCAACCAGTGAGGCCAGATTAAAGGCCTGGTTTAAATAAAGCAGCCCTCCGAAGGCAATTGCTGACAAAAGTAGGTATAACCCGCAAAGCAGGACATAACCGAAAATTTTGCCGCTGACGCAAATACCGGGTGAAAAATCAGTCAAGTAAACTTCTAAGATCCGGTTTTCTTTCTCGCGAAAAAAACTGAAAGTAAAACTAAAAATGACCAGGATTATAGCAGTAAGTTCGATTCCGGCCAGGCCGGCATCCCGCATCACCTTGTCAGCGTGGCCGACTGAAAGCTTTCCCAGAAAAATACAGAACAAAAGATAAAAAATAAAGAAAAAAACCACTCCCAGGAAAAATTTATCGCGCACTGCTTCTTTAAAATTAAGAAAAGAAATTGCTAAAAATTTTCTCATTTCTGCCCTTCTACCTCTTTAAGAAAGGCCTCCTCTAGACTGGAAGCCTTGTGTTTTTTTAGGATCTCATCGACTCCCGATTCAAAAGCGATAGTGCCTGAGTTGATCACCGCTATCCTGGCTTTAAGCTGTTCGACTTGGGAAAGTATATGCGATGAAAAAAATACGGTTTTCCCCCTCCGGTTTAAATCAGCGATTATATTTAAAACCTGCTTCTGGCCCAGAGGATCTAAACCTAAGGTCGGTTCATCCAAAATGATCACTTCAGGATCTTTAAGCAGGCAAGTGGCTAAGCCTAAGCGCTGGATCATCCCACGGGAGTACGCTCCAATATATTTACGGCTATGCTTGGTTAAACCAACCAACTCCAGCAACGACTTGATATCAGCCAGTTTTAGATTAAAGCCCGAACCTAAAATCCTAAGAAACTCTATGCCTTTAAGATTTTTCGGGGGCAGGAAATTTTCCGGTAAAAAACCAAAATTTTTCTGGATATCCTTAGGTTGGCAGATATTTCCTTTAAACAGAATGCGGCCCTGGTCGATTCGCAATAAACCTAGAATGGAACGGATCAGCGTAGTTTTACCGGCTCCGTTGATACCTAAAAGGCCGTAGATCTCGCCCTTTCGTACTTTAAGGTTAACCCCTTTAAGCACTTCGGTCCTCTTAAATTTTTTGTAAATACCTTCTAAAGTAAGTAAGTGTTCCATGGTTTGGTTTTGGAATAAATCTACATAGATTATTATACTAAAGTTTATTGCTGCGTCAATCGTATTTTTGTTTTTCTTAAAGCCCAAAGCTCTTAAAAAAAGAAAACCCTCTCTTTCATTTCTGAAAAGAGAGGGTTTTACTTAATAGTCTAAAAATTAATTCTGCAATGTGCAATCAGCTGAAATCAACATGTATGAAATATTAGAAGCATTCCAACGATATTGACCAGTTGTATTGTTAACTGTTCCGTCGATCTGTTCATCCAGCTTCTTTTCGGTATCAAACGGGGTACCATTCATGGCAATATACCTTCCAATGCAAGCTCCAGCCGTCTCACCAGCAGCATAACTAGCATTCCAAGTTATATTGTTGTTGTTGGTATAAGTGTAAACCCCGCCCCAACGGGTTTTTGACGGCCACATTTCAACATAAGGGCCATCCCAACCGGAAATACCTCCAGCGCCAGTAACATCAGCACAAACTGTAGTATTATTCCGATTCTTTAAAAGCGCCTCTTCACAATTCGTGATCGGCCAAGTTCCAGTGTCAGCATAAAAAGCCATAGAAGCTGTCTTGATGGTGCGGAAATCACCGATGGCAGCTGAACGGCTAGCCTTTTCAATGGCCTTAAAAGCATTGGGAGCAATGATTGCAGCTAAAATTGCAATGATTGCAATGACTACAATCAATTCAATAAGTGTAAAACCTTTCATCTCACACACCTCCTTTTCACATTTTAAACAACGAAAAAACACCCGATCTATTTAGAACTTCCTTAATTAGAAGTATAACGAAAATTAAAAAAAATGCAAGTTTTTTTTTATAGATTACCCAATCCACTCCCATAACCAATATTCGGAAAAGCAATGTTATAATCAGAAGTATCCATATAAAGGGTAGCACCGCGACAAGTATCCCGGTGGCGATGTATAGTATCTGACTCAAAACGGCGGATGCTCAAAACAGCAGTAGTATTGTTAGCCACTCCCGGCCAACCGGCATGCGGATACATTAAGCCGCTGCAAGAAGTATTCGCAGTAGGAAAAGTATCAGACCAAGCAATGGCAGTAGGGATAACGTACTCGTGATGCGGATCATAGCCGTAATAAAAATTATTTGGCTGATTATCGTAGGAAGGATCCCTGGGAATCGCACCCTGGATATAAGGCTTAAGTAAGACATCTAAAGCGCCGTCAACCCGGTTAGTGCCTCCGGAAATACTGCTAGCGCAAGGGTCTGTTCCTACCGTACGGCCGACTACACCTACACATTCGCCATTATCGCCAAGTTTAGGGGTAAGGGTAAGCGTATCGTTCCAACCCGGATAATGACCCTGGTCATCATAAAAGCTTTCGATTGCCAGGCTCAAAACCTGGATATCGGAAATCCGTTTGGCATCGCGAGACTTCATCAGGTAACGATTGACATTGGGAATAGAAATGCTGGCTAAAACTGTGATTATAGCAATAACCACTGAGAGTTCGATTAAAGTAAAGGCGATTTTTTTCCGGCCTAACCTAAAATTTAGCATATCTCTCCTTTGAATTTCATTATAACACCGTTATTTTAAATTTCAACTTCCTGGGTTACCCGGAAGACTTCTTCAGCGGTGATCAGTCCGGCTAAAAATTTATCCATTGCTGCATCGCGTAAACTTACCAAACCTTCGGTCAGGGCTTTTGCCCGGATCTCATTAGCCGGAGAACGTTTAAGGACTAAGGTCTGGATACCCGGCGTATTATCCAAAAGTTCATAAATTCCCACCCGGCCCTTGTAGCCAGTGCCATTACAAACCGGACAACCCTTTATTTTGGCCCGAAAAAACTTTTGACCAGGAGCCACTTTTCCCTCTAAATGCAAAGCTTTGATCATTGTTTCATCGGGTGAATATTCTTCATGGCATTTATCGCAGACTTTACGTACTAACCTTTGGGCTAATACACCCAGAAGTGAACTAGAGACTAAAAACGGCTCAACCCCCATCTCAACCAACCGGCTGAAAGCCGAAGGTGCATCGTTGGTATGAAGAGTTGACAAAACTAAATGCCCGGTCAAAGCCGCTTGAACGGCGATTTCGGCAGTTTCTAAATCACGAATCTCACCGACCATGACAATATCCGGATCCTGGCGCAGGAAACTACGCAAAGCCGCGGCAAAGGTAAGGCCGATAGATGAATTGACATTGACCTGGCGCATACCGTGAAACTGATACTCAACCGGATCCTCGACAGTCATAACGTTTACATCTTCTTTATTAAGCTGTTGTAAAACCGAATAAAGAGTGGTGGTTTTTCCTGAACCAGTCGGCCCGGTTACCAGGATTATCCCATATGGCGAAGTAAACATCTTCTTAAATCTTTCCAGGTCACGTCCAGGAAATCCTAATCCCTCCAGCCCCAAGGTCAAACCGGTCTTATCCAAAACCCGCAAAACCGTGTTTTCGCCGGAAACTGTCGGGCAAGTTGAAACTCGAAAATCTATCTCCCGGCCTTCGACCCGCATCCTGATCCTTCCGTCCTGCGGCAAACGTTTTTCGGAAATATCCAGATTAGCTAAAATCTTTATCCGCGAGGTTACTGCCCCTTGCAAAACCTTCGGCAAAACATATTGTTTATGAAGCATACCATCAAGACGATAACGGATATTTACTGTATTTTTTTCCGGTTCGATATGGATGTCCGAGATCCTCTCGTGAACCGCATGAGTTATCAGCATATTGACCAGCTTTAAAATCGCCATTTCCTGTTTAGAATCGCCTTTTTGAAGTTTGTCTATATCTATGCCGGTTAAAACAGTTTCAACTGTTCCCGAAGACTGGTAGTATTGCTCAATAGCCCAAAATATATCAGACTCGGTTGCCGCCAAAGGTTTTATTTGAAAACTGGTCTGCCTTCTTAATTGATCAATTGCCACCACATCGTTAGGGTTAGCCATGGCCACTGACAAAACATTTCCAGCTTTGAACAAAGGCATCAGTTTATATTTACGAGCTTCCTCCTCTATGATCACCGAGAGGATCTGGGAATCAATCACATAATCAGCCAGGCTTACAGTCTCGATCTCCATCTGGTGGGCCAAGGCGATATTGATATCCTCTGCTCTTACCCAGCCGCGTTCGATCAAAATTTCGCCTAGTCTTTGGCGAGTAACTTTTTGATCGGATAAAGCCTGGCGCAAAACATCCTCGGTTACCACCTTCTGCTCAATAAGGATCTCGCCAAGCTTTTTGCGGGATTTATTTTCTTTTTCCTGGGGCTTGGGGTCGATTGTTGGTTCTGGCATAATTATTCAGCCTCACTCACAAGCATTCAGCATGTCTTTTATTGCCTGACCACGGTCTTTTTCAAAACGAGCCTCATCATCTTTACGTTTTTTTTCCAATAGCTTAGGGATCTTATTTAGATAGTAGGCAGTTTCTCGATAACCGGGAATAAGACTTTGGACTTGCGAAAACTTATCGTAGGCTGCCGGGTAACTTTTAGCCTTATAAAGCGAAATTGCGGTTTGATAGGCATCCTTAACCTGGCCTTTAATTGCCGCTTCCTTCTCCCGAGCTTCTTTCGCCCGTTTAATACTTTGCTGTTGTTGGATTAACTCCGGTATCCTGGTCAAATAACTTCCTGTGCGCTGATATCCAGGCATCAAATTATCCAGCTTCTGAAATTCAGCGTAAGCCCGTTCATACTGCTTTTCTTTATAAAGCGATACTGCTGAACTGTAAAGCTGTTTAGCTTTAAGTTCGGTTTCCCTTTTAACTGTTAACTCTTGTTCGGATTTTCTTTTATTTTCAGCAGCCGAAATCAGCTCCGGTATTTTAACCAGATAGTAGCTGCTGCGGGCATAGTCCGGGCTAAAAGAATCTAATTCCTGAAATTTAGCGTAAGCTTCCTGGTAGCGCTTATCGCGGTAAAGTGACACTGCTGAACTGTAAAGCTGTTTAGCCTTAACTTGCGCGGCTTTTTTAGCGGCTGCCTCCTGGATCTGGAGGTTTTTAACTTGTTCTTTCAGGACTTGTTGCTGAGCTTCCTTTGCCTGCTGAATATCTATTCTTTCTGATTGGATTTTTACTGGTTCGGCTTTTTCAGGCAAGCCCCATGGCTTTTGATAAACTTGCGGCTCAGGTTTTTTTGCCTCTTGCTGAACAGGCTTCTCAGCTCTTTCTTCCTGAAACTTGCCAGGAAGCTTATTCTCTAAATAGTTAAGAGCTCCTTTATGATCGGGATCATAACGTAAAATTTCCTTAAACATTGCTTCGGATTTTCTAAACTGCTGGTTAAAATATAGCCTCACTCCTTTAGAGTATAAGGCATTTATTTTTTTATCTAAAAGCTCTTCTTCGGTCTCAGCTTGGACAGTTTCTTTCTCAGCTTCTAACTCTTCCTTTTCGGCTTGGACTTTTTCTTTTTCGGCTGCTTTCAGGGCCGCTTCTTTAATCGGACCCATATCGATTTTAGATACTTTCCCTTCAACATCTTCACGGATCTTTTTTTCCATTTTAGCGCTATATGCCAGTTCCGGAGTGTTGATTATCGTTGGTGAGACAAAAATAACCAGTTCAGTCTTATCTCGGGTTTTTTTCTGGCTTTTAAAAAGGTACCCAATATAGGGAATATCACCCAAAAAAGGTATTTTAGTCTCGCCTTCTATTTCCTTATTTTTAATCAATCCGCCAATGATCAAGGTTTCGCCGCTGCCGACCACCACTTTTGTCTTTGCCTGACGGGTGGCTACTATCGGTATCGTATAAACAATAGGGTCAGTTCCGGTAGGCTGCAAAGTAATTTCATAATCGTCAGTTTTTTCGCTGACTTCCGGCTGAAGATCAAGGACAATTTTTCCATTTTCGCTGATAGTCGGGGTAACTTTAAGCATGATACCGGTTTCCTCAAAATTAACTGACCAGCTGACCTGACTGACTGCATCAGTGGTAGAAACTTCCGGTTCAGCCCAGGGATAAACATCCTTCATCTGGATCGTAGCCTCATGATTGTTGATCGTAGTCACGCTAGGAGCTGAAAGAATATCGCTATCATAAGTATTAGCTAAAGCCTTCATGACCACATTGATATTGTTCTGGGCTAAGGTAAGATTAAAAGGGGACTCGGTTGTAGTCCCGGATATCGGCGGATAAACTGTGCTTTTATAATTAATTACACCATTAGTTGTAATACCGCTGCTGGCAGTACCGGAATACATATCGAAATTACCAAAATTCAAGCCGCCGCTTTGTGCGAAAGCAGTCCAATCTATCCCTAACGCATTCTCTCCTTGAAGTTTTACTTCGACGATCCGGGCTTCAATATGCACTTGCTGGGGTTCAACATCAACCATATCAATGTATTCCGCGATTTTGTTAATGTTTTCCGGATGGTCGATGACCATGATCGTATTTGGCTCATCGCCAAACAGGACCTGTCCGGATTCAGAAAGCAAGGACTTCATGTTGGAAATGGTTTGAGCCTGGCCCGGACAAACCAGTAAAAAGATCAGAAAAAAACAAAAAATCCCTTTCAAAATAACACCATAATCATGACTTTTTCGTTTAATCATTATTACCTCCTTAATTACTACTTCCAGAGCTTGAAGAGCTGCTTGAAGAACCAGAACCAACACCTTCCAACACAAACCCTTCATCATCATCTTCTTCAAATTCCGTAGCGATTTCTTTCGAACTTATATATTTAAGCTTAAAGATTCTTGTATCCATACTTCCGTCAACTGCCTGGGCAAAATTTTCGATTCTTTTCACGTTTTCCGGATAATCAATAACCATGATTAGGTTTCTCTGCTTACCTAAAAATATCTTGCCTAGTTCCGATAAAAGATCATAAACCGTAGCTAAACCTTCTTCACTTCCCGAAACCGTTGACGATGTACCGCCGGTTGAGCCTGCGGTAGCTTGAGAGCCTAAAGAAGTCGCAGCCAAACCATTAAGAAATGACTCGGCACTGACATGTTTGAAAACAATGGTTTTGGTGATTAAATTCGGCTTAACCTTAATAACATCTTTATTCTTTTCTAAAAGCAGGCCATACATCTCGGCTATATTATCCAAGGCTGCTTCCAGCGAAAGATTAGTAAAGCTCGCGGTTATATAGCCAGCGACCCGGTCATCAACTAAAACATTCATATCGTAATCATGGGCTAATAAACGGAAAAAATCATTCAATCCGGCGTTACGCAGCTCTATAGAGTAAAGTGGATCTTTGGTTTCCAGACGGGTGATCTCAATTGAGGCAGCCCGCTCGGTTATTTCTTTCTCCAGCTCAGTCGGTTCACTAGAAGCAGTTGTCCCGCCTACAGACTGGGCAAAAAGATTACCGCAAAGACCTAAAACCAAAAAACAAAAAATTACTACCTTCAATAATTTCATAGCCACCTCTCTTTCTTTTTGGAAAATCCGTTATATCTATACATTCTGATCATCTACCTTTGGTTTATCTTCTTTGGTCTTCGGACCAGCGCTTTCCTGACTGTCCGCAGACGAAAAAGACGGTTTTTTTCTGATCTTAAAGCCTTTTTTTCGAAAAGCATAAACTAACAAAAATAATCCTAAACCCAAACCGCCTAAAACAGCGATGACTTTTAACCAATTCATCTTTTTAGGTTCGATCTTGGCTTCCGGCTGGCGTTGGGCCTTCTGGCTTAAGCCTTTTGAAAAGATCTCTTCAACCAACGGTTTAAACGCCTCCTGATTTAGATCCTGAGTTCCGGCCACGATTACATAATCATTGCCTAGCAAACAGGCTGCCAGCTGGCCATCTTGATCATTAATAAAAATATCCCTGCTGCCTTCTTCTGTATTAACAGTGAACTTTTTCTTTTTCAGCCACTTCTTATAACTTTCGAAAAATTCCGATGCGTCTTTTGAGGAATCCCATTTACTCTGCAACACAAACAAAAGGCCGCCTTCAGCATTTTCATAAATGCTTATCCGGTCATCACTCCAGCCGATTGAAGCAGCTCTTGAATCCTCTCGCTTTAGCTTATCGTCGAGCATGAGAAAAAGATAAAACTCTCCCAATTTATCGTTATGGACTTCTTTCCAGCCACTAAGCCTGTGGCTTTCCAAATTTGCTGAAGTCAGTTTAGAATTTTCCTTTGCCCCTTTGATAACTGCTTTTAAGCTGTACTCTTCAGGATGCATAATCTCTTCCATGGTCTTAGGATAATCCTGATAGATTTTCTCCAGCCCGCTCCAATCCCAGGAATGTTTTTTTAAATAATCCTGGATAAAAATAGCTCCATAACCATATACACTGTAAAAAGTTTTATCACGTGCATACCCATGAACTACCTTCTCATCGATTAAACGAGAAATATCATCCCACTCCTTCAAGGCCTCGTCACTTTTATTTAAAAGATATTCTAATTCCAACGAAACAGCTTCACCCTCAATCAGGCACATTAAGGCGATATAGGCATTACGATCATTTTTAAACTTCTGGTCTAAAGATTCCAAGTTGAGTTTTTTATCCTGATAAGCGTGTACTAACTCATGAAAAAGAGTCAGTTCAGCCTGGGCTGGATCTATGTCGTCGCCAACAAAAACTGTTTTGATCTTAGGGATATACATACCGGCGATATAGGCTACATCGGAACCGTCAAAAACCATATCCGAATAATCGGCATCTTTAGGAATAAGACCCAGCCATCTAAATACCTCGCCTTCATAATATAACTCCTGTTCGCTGAAACGGCTTTTAAGATCTTGAAGCATAGCGTCTTTTATCCGGGTTTTTTGGGCAAATTCGATTTTGATATCCTTTACTTCTGACGCCTGCCAACCCCGTAATTTGGCGACTGCTTCAGTTATGGCTGTAACCTTTGACTCAAGAACTTTCTTTTCCTTGGCCGATTCCTCAACCACATAAGCCGGTAGATCAAAATCAAAATTCCGGCCATACTCCTGGTAAGTCGTAACTTCTAAATATTTACTGCCGGCAATATTGCCCTCGACTCTTTTTCTGACCGGTAAAAAAGTTTCCTTTTCCACCCAAAGCCGGCTGCTTAGTTTACCGATCAACCCCCAGCTCTTATACAGATCCGGAAGATAGCTAAAGGAAATCAGATAGCACTCCCTGTCTTCTTTGTCTTCTTCACCAAGAAATTTAAAACTCTCGGGATCCACCCCTCCGAGATCGACTCCAGCCAAAGCATGCAAAAAACCGTAAGAAATCTGTTCGCGAGCATACTTATCCTCAATGTGAAGGGCTTCATTTTTCCATTTTTTCTTGCGCGAATCCCAGGAAAACGGCACCCCCCGAATATCATAGGACTTGACCCAAAAAGAATCCGAATCTCCTAAAGAAAATCCGTAGTAAGAATAACTTATCCTGCCTTCAGTTTCAAAATCAGTAAGATTTTTAATCTTCTGGGTATACTTTGATTTACGATGCACTAAAAAACCCTGGTACCATTCCTCAATAACCCTTTGATAAGAGCCAGTATCAGCTAAAGCTGAATGTGACTTCTGCAATATCCGGTAAGGTGAGATCTTTCCCCGGTAATAAACATCACCCCCTAAAACACAAAGCAAAGGCAAGCCCAGGCTTAAAATTAAAAGAATTGTTATTTTAATCTTCATGTAATTGATTGATAAAACAACTGCTAACTATCATCAGTCTTCCCTTGATTCATCAACATCAATAGCCGATAGAATATCCTGCATCTCCAAAGTACATTCCTTGCCTGAATAATCCACAAAATAGACCTTTTCAGATTTGATCTCAGTAATTTCCAGATTATTGACGATATCGCCTTTTTTTACGATTCTTCCGTCAATTATCGCCCGGGAAGTTTCACCGGAATAAAATACCGCCGTAAGCGTCATGTCTTTTACCATCCGTCGATCCTTATCTTCATATCTTTGCTCGGTCTTGTAGTCAAGAAAAGGGTTATCTTCCTTTTCCGGATTCAATCCAGGCTCTTCCTGTACAGTTGCACCCGAAACTACCGAAAACCGGCTTAACCAAATCAAAATCGCTAACAAAAATAAGTAGATAACCCTCTTTTTAGCCATAAACTTTTATTAAGAAAACCCTAAAATCCTCCTAAGGCTTTTAACATCATTCAGGGTATATTGACGCCAACGGTTTATCGGATTTCGCTTAGCCCGCGGGAAAATACCTCTGGACTCATAACGAATAACCGTTTGTTTAGAGATGCCCAATTCTTTGGCTATTTCTTCAACAGTAAAATAACGACTTTGTGCCATTTTTAAACGATGTTTTAGGTCTTATCCTCTTTTTTACCCTCTGATACAGTTTGATATAGTTTGATATGTTCAGATATAGCTTAGTGTACAGCAACCTATCCCAGTTGTCAAGAATTATTTTAAATATTTTTTAAACAATTTTATCGCCGGGGTCTTTGGTAGGATTTTGGTAATTTTTGCGGATAGCCGGGATAAACAAATCGACTAGCTCCGGATCAAGGCGCTTACCCCTCATCTCTGAAAGGATTGTCACTGACTGGTCGATTGAAAGGGCTCCCCGGTAATCTCTACCGGTAGTCAAAGCATCGAACACGTCGGCTACGGCTATGATCCGCGCCCCCTTAGGTATAAAATTTCCGGCTAATCCATGCGGGTAGCCAGAACCGTCATAATTTTCATGATGATGCAATATGTAAGGTATGGTTTCCTTAAATTCTTCTAATGGCTCAAGTATCCTCGCACTCAGGATCTCATGTTCTTTTATATAGGCAAACTCGCAAGCCACGCCGTCGCGCTTGCAACGCGCAGTTAAAAGTCGGCGCAAATTGCCTAAAGTTTGCTTTTCGGTCTTACCCACGG
>JAHKAJ010000023.1 GCA_018826075.1 Candidatus Omnitrophota bacterium | reverse complement strand
CCACAAAGTTAGCATCCACCCGGGAATGTTTTCTTCTCTCTGATCCTTGGTATTGCGCCATTTTTGCCTCCTTAAACTATTTGTGACCTCAGAATGTCGGGAGAGCGGGATTCGAACCCGCGGCCCCTTGCACCCCATGCAAGTGCGCTAATCCGGACTGCGCCACCTCCCGATGAAAAAACAACCATTCAGGGTTATTCCTTATTTTTCATCGGCACCGAGGATACATATCCGAGGTGCCTAGATAAGATCCTTCGCCGCTGCACGGCTCAGGATTAATTCGACTAAGCATTTTTCCGTCAGATTCAAGCTTGAAAAATGCAAGTCTCATTAATTCTATCACGCCTCTAGAGGGGCATCAAGCTAAAAAGGAATGCTTCTATTTTTTAGGCCACTTGATCTGGAATTCCTTATCCGGGGTTTTCTGACTGGTCTGATCAAGAATGTCAGCAGTCTCTTTTTCAGTAATAATAAAAGACTTAACTTTTCGGCCGTCCTTACCTTCGTTGACAAAAGCAACACAACCGGCTAAAACTAATAAAAATAAAATTATATATACTGATTTAAACATTTCTACCCCCTACTTAATACTCCCCCTTTATCAGCCCGTAATAAACAGAAACTACAGCTATAAAAAATATGGCGGCGATCCTTAGGACTAACGGGTCAAAAATCTCTCCGTATCCGGCCACGGTTGCCGAAATCAACTTTTCCAGTTTAGTCATCACCAGTAAAAAAACCCCTACGATCAGGCAAAACGGCAAAGCTTTTTTACGGCCCCAAATTCTTTGTAAAAACAGAAATAGAACAATTAAGAGCAGCCAAAAAACCGGGTTGCCCACTGAAAAATCAAAGTCTTTCAGTTGATCAAAACCAACACGCAATAAACCAGTCAAGCCTTTTGGGTTATCAATCATACCTATCAGTTAGGATTTTACCACTTTAGGAATATATTCTCAATAGAATAATTGTGTACTCCGACCGGCTGCGCCACCTCCGAGGAGTCCCGCCTTTGGCGGGCCACCTCGGAGGTGTTGACGTAGCCAAGTGAAAACGGTTCAAAAATTAAGGATTATTGCCTTGAAAATGAGGGTTTTTATGTGTTATATTTGAGTACAAAGAGGGTTTGAGGAATTAACCAAACCAAGGGGGTGAAGAACCCCCTGTCTTCTTTTTTGAGGCTATTAAACCCCAGTAAAATCACGCAATTCTCTCTGATTTCAAAGGCCGGTTCATTAAATCAACTACGGCCTGTTTGGGAGGCTTAGCCCGGTAAAGGACTGCGTAAACCTGGCGGGTTATCGGCAGGTCGACCCCTATCTTCTCGCTTAACCGATAAGCTGATTTTACAGTCTCCAGGCCTTCGGCAACCATGGTCATTTTTTTGATAATCGCTTTGACTTTTTTACCTTCACCGATAGCCTGACCCAGTGAGCGATTCCGGGAATCAGGCGAAAAACAAGTAGTGACTAAGTCTCCCAGTCCGCTTATCCCCCAGAAAGTTTCAGGATCAGCACCCAATTTTTTCCCCAGGCGGGTGATTTCAACCAGCCCTCTGGTAACCAGGGCTGCTTTGGTATTGGTACCAAAACCCAAACCATCGGAAATCCCGCAGGCAATAGCAATGATGTTCTTTAGAGCTCCTCCCAGCTCAACTCCGGTAAGGTCATCATGCAGGTAGACTCTAAAAGTCGGGCTGTTAAACAAAGCCTGAAGCCTCTTTCCAAAGCTTTTAGTTTTCGAAGCCAGAATAGCCGCCGAAGGGATACCGGCTAGAACCTCCCTGGCAATATTCGGCCCAGAAAGGACAGCTATATTTTTTGAAGCCAATTCCTCGGCGATTATTTCAGAAGTCCGCTTTAAAGAAGCGGCTTCTATGCCCTTGCTGACGCTTACCAAAATTTTGCCCTTAAGGGAAAATTTCTGACGCTTTATTTTTTGCAAAACTTTTCGGACGAATTTAACCGGAACCGCAAAGATGATAATCTCGTTATCGAGGGTATTTTCGAGGCATGGGTTTATTCGCAAAGGCTGCGGAAATTTAACACCTTTAAGAAAAAGGCTGTTTTGGCCGGTTTTTAACATTTGGAGGTTGTGGCTAGGAAACAGGCTATGAAGATCCACCGCGACCTTTTTCCTGGCTAAAACAACTGCTAAGGTCGTCCCCCAGCTTCCGGCTCCGATTATCGAAACTTTTTCTTTCATTTCTGCTCCGCTTTTCAAAAATTAAAACTTACAGTGAAGCTTCGCAGAATATATTAAATTCTTCGAAGCCCGCCAAATCGTTTAACCCCAATGCTAAGGGCGAAGAAGAAAGCGGGCGATCGGGATCGAACCGACATAACCAGCTTGGAAGGCTAGTGTTCTACCACTGAACTACGCCCGCGAAAAAACATGGGCAGGGAAGGATTTGAACCTTCGAAGTGCAAGCACAACAGATTTACAGTCTGTCCCCTTTGGCCGCTTGGGTACCTGCCCGACTAAAAGCCCAGAAGAGGAATCGAACCTCCAACATCCTCATTACAAGTGAGGTGCTCTGCCAATTGAGCTATCTGGGCGGTTTGTTTATAAAGAACGCTTAAAAGCTTTCGGCAAATACTCTACGAGATCAGAAGCGATTAAACAATTCTTGGTTTTTTCCTTAGCTGCTAAATCACCGCTCAATCCATGTAAATATACCCCGAATTTAGCCGCCTCAAAAGGCGCCAGCCCTTGAGCGATAAAAGCGGTGATGATCCCGGTTAAAACATCGCCTGAACCGGCAGTAGCCATTCCGGGATTTCCGGTCCGGTTTTGAAAAAAATCCTGGCCATCGCTGACCAAAGTATAATGTCCTTTCAAAACAAGGGTTAAATTATACTCAAAAGCGAAATCTTTAACAAGTTTTTTTCTGACCGGTTTTATTTGCTCCGCAGTTTGCCCTAACAAACGTGAAAATTCACCCAGATGCGGGGTTAAAATCAAATTCTTAGTCTTTGCTTTCTTTAAAATCTCTAAATCTTTAGCCAGGGCATTTATTCCGTCGGCATCCACCACTAAAGGCTTATCTATTTTTTCTATTACCTTTAAAATCAACTCCTGAGCTGAAGGGTTTAACGATGCGCCGCAGCCTAAAGCGATCGCGTCGATTTTATCGGAAATTGCTTCTATTTGGCTGAACGCTTTCGGTGAAAGATAGCCGCCGTCATCTTCCAGCGGCAAACTCATTACCTCGGTCAGCTTTATTTCAAAAATGCTGTTTAAAGACCTGGGTACTCCTACCCTGACCAAACCGGCGCCGGCTGAAAGAGCCGCCTGAGCGCAAAGACAGACTGCTCCGGTCAAGCCCGGAGAAGCCCCGACTACTAAACAATAGCCGTAATCCCCCTTGTGGGTATCAAGATTACTTTTGTGCAACTGCGCAGGCAACCGCATAATCTTCAATGTGGGTTATCGAAAGAAAAATATCGACACCGATATCTTTTTTAAATTTACAATAAGGTGCCCCGTTTTCTTTATTAAGGATAATAATGTCGGTTAAAGCTAAAGGATATTCTTTAGAGATAGCTTTAATCACCGCTTCTTTGGCCGCAAACCGGGCAGCCAGGCGCTGATAATACATTTTCCCTTCAACGATATTTTCCAATTCTTCGGCATTAAATACTTTAGCCCTGAAACTGCTTCCCCATTTGTTAATCGCTGATTTCAGCTTTTCTATCTTG
>JAHKAJ010000022.1 GCA_018826075.1 Candidatus Omnitrophota bacterium | reverse complement strand
GGCTTATGCAAAGCATTGGAATCAATACCGCCGGAAAGAATCCTCCCTGAGTGCGGCTCAACCAAGTTATAAGCCCTGGCTAGGCGGGTCATACTGTCAAGAAGAATAACCACATCTTTTTTATGCTCAACCAACTTTTTTGCTTTCTCGATAACCATTTCGGCAACTTGAACGTGCCTTTGGGCCGGTTCATCAAAAGTCGAGCTGATGACTTCCCCTTTGACCGTATTTTTCATTTCAGTTACTTCTTCCGGGCGCTCATCAATAAGCAAAACCATAAGGATCACTTCCGGATAGTTCTTAACGATGGCATTGGCTACTTTCTGAAGCAGCACTGTTTTTCCGCTGTAAGGCGGAGCCACTATCAATCCGCGTTGGCCCTTACCGATCGGGCAAAGAATATCCAAAATCCGGGTAGAAGCCTCTTTGGGCTCAGTTTCCAAAATAAACCTATCCTTAGGATAAATCGGCGTTAAATTGTCAAAGAGGATGCGGATACGCGACTCATCTGGACTTTCCATGTTCACCGCTTCGACTTTCAACAGGGCAAAATACTTTTCATTATCCTTGGGGGGCCTGATCTGGCCTGAAACCGTATCTCCGGTCCGCAGGGAAAACTTCCTGATCTGGGAAGGAGAAACATAAATATCATCAGGTGAAGGCAAATAATTATAGTTAGTTGCCCTTAAAAACCCGAACCCTTCCGGCAATACCTCAAGCACTCCGTCTCCAAACATCAACCCCTGTTTTTCAGCCTGGGCCTGCAGTATTTTAAAAATCATATCCTGCTTTTTAGCTCCGCTGATCCCGTTAACATTGAGATTTTTTGATAGCTTGTTAAGCTCGGATATCTTCATCTCTTTTAAGGTACCGATATCAATAGTACCATCTTCCTGAACCGACTTAACTTTTACTTTTCCTTTAGCTTTTTCCACAATGAATCTACCTCCTTCTTCAACTGATTAATATTTTCGCTATTATCAATAACGAAATCTACCCCTTTTATTTTTTCTCCCAATGACTTCATCAATCCAAGCCGCTTGAGAGCTAAACCTTTATTGGAACCGTATAGTTTATTCAGCCTCCGGCGATACTGGGCCGGTTTAAGCTTGACCAAAATAATGATGTCGAAATGAGCCTGTAGTTTTTTTTCAAAAAGAAGCGGGATCTCGGCAACTAATACTTTTTTGGCCTGGCGGCGGCCAAGACTGACCCAATCCAACATATCCCGAATCACTACCGGATGAACTATTTTCTCAAGTTTGGCTAATTCCCGGTGGTCGGAAAAAACTATTTTTGCCAGCTTGCGGCGGCAGATCCGGCTGCCAGATAGACTTTCCGGAAAAGCTTTGACCACTTTTTTATAAACCGGGCTTTTTTTATTCCGGTAGTAATCATGGATATTCTTATCGGCATCAAACACCAAAGCCCCTTTTTTCTTAAGCAGCTTAAGGACTGATGTTTTACCGCTGGAAGGATTTCCGGTTAAAGCTATAACTAACATATCTTAAAAATCAAAAGGTTTTCTTATTAAGTCGACAAGCTCTTGTAAACATCTAAGTAATGGCCAGCAGCAACTTCCCAGGAAAAATTATAATTGACTATTTTTTCTAAAATCTCCTGCCACTGGCTTTTATTCTTAAATAAACTCTGTGCCCTTTCTAAGGTTAAGAGTAAATCCGAAGCTGAATAATTATTAAACACAAAGCCGCCGCCACCACCGGCTACATCAATAACCGTATCGGCTAAACCGCCGGTATGATTGGCTATCGGAACGGTTGCGTATTTATAACTGATCATTTGCGAAAGCCCGCAAGGCTCAAAACGCGAAGGCATCAAAAAAGCATCCGATGCCCCATAAATCTTATGGGCTAAAGACTCGTCAAATTTCAGGTTAAGCGAAAATGAGTCTTTAAACTTATCAGCCTTGGCTCCCAGCATAGTATGGTAGCACTCCTCGCCAAAACCTAAGATGACTACCTGGTATTTACCCAGGATCTCATCTAATCCTTCGGAAAGTATATCCAAACCCTTCTGCTCGGCCAGACGGCTTACCATTGAAAGCAGGAAAGCCTCCTGGTCTACTTTGAGGCCAAGCTCTTTCTGCAAAGCAGTTTTATTAACCGCCTTATCGGCCAGATTGTTCGGGCTGTATCGCTTATAAAGGTAATCGTCTTTTGCCGGATCCCAAACATCATAATCAATAGCATTAAGGATACCAACTACGTCCTTGCCCTTTTCCTTAAGTACCCCTTCCAAGCCACAACCGAAAGCAGGAGTTTTGATTTCCCGGGCATAGGTCGGGCTCACCGTAGTCACCAAGTCTGAAAAGATTATTCCGCCTTTAAGTAAACTTACCTTATCATAAAATTCCAGGTATTGAGGTGTAAAATATTGTTTAGAAATACCCAGATAAGGGTATTTTTCTCTCACAAACAAACCCTGATAAGCAAGGTTATGAATGGTCAAAATCGTTTTAGTCTTAGCAAAAAGTGGCTCCTTTGAATAAAGAAGCTTGAGGTAAATATTGACCATCGATGTCTGCCAGTCATTACAGTTAATTATCTGCGGAGAAAAATTAATTTTCTTAAGGACTTCTAGCACTTGTTTGCTGAAAAAAGAAAACCGCTCTAGATTGTCGGGATAGTCGCCTTTAGGCGTACCGTAGATTCCTTCACGCAGGTAATATTCATCGTTCTTGATAAAGTAAAAATCTACCCCTCCCAGCCGGGTTAAACCATAATCATCGTAGAGTTTTTCAGGCTTGATATTCTTATACAGCGGCTGGAATACTTTTACCGTACAGCCTTTTCGGGCTAAAGCTTGAGGCAAGGCTCCGCTGACATCGGCCAGACCGCCGGTCTTGGCAAAAGGAAAAACCTCAGAAGAACAAAAAACTACGTTCATCTCCTTAAACCTCCTTAAGTTGGCCCCAATTTTTACCGGCTTCCAGATTAACCTGGACCGGAACTTTTAAAGTTATACTACCTTCCATGCCTTCCTTGACTATTGCCGACACTTTTTTAAGCTCATCTTGAGGAAGGTCAAAAATCAATTCATCATGAATCTGGATTATCAATTTAGCCTGGAATTTATCCTGGATCAGCTGGTTATTGATCTTAATCATGGCTAGCTTAATAATATCGGCGCAAGAACCCTGGATCGGAGCATTGACTGCCTGCCGTAAAGCAAATTCCTGAAGTTGAGAATTAGGGCTTTTAGCTTCAGGCAAGTAGCGGCGGCGGCCTAAAATCGTCTCCACAAAACCGGTTTTTTTAACTTGTTTATGAATATTCTGTATGTACTCCTGGACTTTGGGATAACGCTTGAAATAGTCATCAATGAAGTTTTGGGCCTGGATGTTATCGACTCCTAACTCCTTAGCCAAACCCCAGGAACTCATGCCGTAGATAATTCCGAAATTTACCCGTTTGGCAATGTTACGCTCTAAATCAGAAACCTTATCCAGGCCTACCGAGAAAAGCAAACTGGCAGTATGAGTATGGATATCTAAATCTTGACTAAAGGCCTCGATTAAATTATCATCACCTGAAAGATGGGCTAAGATTCGCAGTTCGATCTGAGAGTAGTCTCCGGAAAGAATACAGCCTTGAGGAAATGCCGAAATAAAAGCCCGGCGTAAATTTTCAGAGAACTCTCCTTTTTGAGGAATGCTCTGTAAATTAGGCGAAGAACTGGAAAGCCGGCCGGTACCGGCAGCGGTTTGATTAAACTGAGTATGCAAGACTCCCTGGTTGGCTTTAACCTGTTCAATCAAGGGGACGATATAGGTATTCTTAAGTTTGTTTAGATGGCGGTGCTCGATCAATGAGGCCGCTATCGGATAAGTAAGCGCCAGCCTCTCTAAAACTGCTTCATTGGTAGAATAACCGGTTTTGGTCTTCTTTAAAGGTTTGATCCCCAACTCCTGGAAAAGGATCACCGCCAATTGTTTTGGTGAATTCAGGTTAAATTCATGTCCGGCTTCTTTAAATACAGCCTGGCTGCTGTTTTCGATCTCCACATCTACCTTCTCCAATAATTCCTCTAAAATATTTATCTGGACCCTGACTCCCTGTTCCTGCATCTGGCTTAAAACAGTGATCAAAGGCATTTCGACTTGGAAAAAAAGCTTGTCCAGACCCTGATCCTTTAATTCACCGGAAAATTGCCGGTAAAGCTTGTAAATAAAATAGGGTTTAAATTCAACCGGTATTTTTTCGATCGGTTTTCCCAGATAACGGAAAACCAGCGACTCAAGTTCGTAATCAGCTAAATTCGAATCCAGTAAATAAGCAGCGATCTTAGTGTCAAACCAAATACCTTCAAAATCCTGGGAGCTGGCGGCCAGAATTTCCTGTTTAAAACCATGAGAAATCTTTTTAAGCGAGCTATCGGCAAGAATATTTTTTAATCCGGAAGCTTTAAGTTTATAAATAAGATTTTTACCCGGGTCATAAATAAAAACTTGCCCCTTTTCGACAACCAAAGCCAGCGGTTCTTTAACCAAATTTTCCAGGGATTCCTGACAAACGCTGTCTTTAACTTCTAAATCTATTTTAAAAGAAGGAGCCGGAATATCCTTTAAAAAACTCTTGAACTCAAGTTCCCCGAACAAATCATAGAGGCCCTTAGTGTCGACAGGGCCTATCTTAAGGCCCTGCCAGTCTAAATCGATATCACAAGCCTTGAGGGTCACTAACTCTTTGCTTAAAGCAATACTGTCTTTACTGATTTTGAATATTTCCTGCATCTTCGGTGAAAGTTTATCCAAATTTTTAAATATATTCTCCACAGTTTCGAATTCCCGGATCAACTTGGCAGCCCCGATTTTACCGATACCTTTAGCTCCCGGGATATTATCGCTTGCATCCCCGCATAAAGCCAGGTAGTCAATGATCGCTTCGGGTTGAAACCGGTTTTCCCGGATAAAATCTTCTTTGGTGATAAAGCTATCCTTGTGATAATTGTAGATACTGACTCCGTCGGTTCCGATAAGCTGAATCAGGTCTTTATCCGAAGTCACGATCACAACTTTGTGCCCATCTTTGACTGCTTTTTGGCAAAGCGAAGCTATAACATCGTCAGCCTCAAAACCCTCCTTTTCCACTATGACTATACCTAAATAAGTAACCAGTTTCTTAACCAAAGGTATCTGGGATTTAAGGTCATCGGGTGTAGGCGGACGTTGGATCTTATATTCTTTAAACTTCTCCTGCCGGAAAGTCTTACGGGAAACATCAAAACAAAAACCCATATAAAGGGGTTTAGATTTAGCCAGGATCCTTTTTAAAGTCTGGTACACCCCGTATACTGAACCGGTAGGCAATCCTTTGGAATTAGAAAGTTTGATCGCAAAGAAAGAACGATAACACAAAGAGGTGCCGTCAACAAGGTAAACCGTATCTTTAGGCATTAGGAGTTAAAAATTCACCGGTTAATTTCCGACTAAATAGCAGCCAAAACTTTTAAACTCGTTTTCTTTTTAATTGCTTATGAGGCTAAATGGCTGGTAATAAGTTTTACCCCTACTGAGCTACACGAAAAACAGAATCCAGGGCGTCTTTTAACTTTTCTCCTGCGGAAAGATAATCATCTTTAGCAATAAATTCTAAAGCACTCTTAGTATCGCTATAAGCTTTTTTTCTTAGATAAAGCCGTTCGGCTTCTTGGTAAAGCCGTCCGGCTTGCTTCTTCAATTCTTCATCGGGAGGATCCAGGGAAAGAACCGTCCTAAACTCAGCGACTGCCACTTCGGCATCGCCTTGTTTGAGAGCCCGGCTTCCAATATCAAAATGAAGCTTGGCTTCCTCAACAAGCCTCAAACGTTCCTGCTCGCGTTTATAAATAAATTCCCGGGACAGGCGGGCTGCCCTTTCCTCAAGCATTTCTTTGCGCACTTCAGGATAAGTCCCTAATTTAAGCAGATGTTGGCGGGAAACTTCCCACCAGTAGTCACCGGCCTGGCCCAATAAATACCTTTTTTTCCAATATTCAGTAGCATTTTTTACATCGCCTTTCTTTTCGTAAAGAAAAGCCAAATTGGTATATGCAGCCAGGTAATTAGGGTCTATTTTGATGACTTCCTCGTATTCCCTGAGGGCTTGATCATCTTCGCCAAGAGCTTCATAAACCACGCCTAAATCATTGCGGGCTTCGGCATAATAAGGGTCCATCTGGACAGCTTTCTGATAATAAGCCAAAGCGCCTTTTAAATCGCCCATTGACTGAAGACGGTAGCCTTCGTCCCGATAAACCCGGGCTTCACCCTTGACAGTTGTTGCAGCATAAGAGTCAGTAGCCTGGGAAACAAATATCGGAAAGATTAATAAGAGGCTGATCAAGAAGATTCTCATCAGTTCTAACTTTAACATAAATCAATAGTTGTGTCAAGAAAATTCAAAATCACTTCTAGGGTTTTGGCTGTTCTGATACCGGTTTGGCACTACCAGAAGCCAAAGGTTCTTCCTGCGGCTGCTGGCTGGCTACGGTCGCAGCTTCTTTTTCGGAAAATAAAGACCTTCCTTTTTGTTTGGAAATATAAGCTAAGGAAATAGAAGTCATAAAGAAAAGAATGGCCAGGACTACGGTCAATTTAACAAAGAAAGAGCTGGTCTTGGTACCAAAAATAGACTCAACGCCTCCTAAAGCTTCGACTAAACCGCCGCTGCGGCCGCGCTGGATAAGGATAATGCCGATCAAACTGAGAGCTACTAAAACATGGATCACTAAAACAACATTATACATAACGTCATCTCCTCATATATATGTAGGGGCGGGTTTAAAACCCGCCCCTACGGTTATTTGACATTTCTTATTATCCCCGCAAAAGAGTCCTTTTCCAAAGATGCCCCGCCGACCAAGGCTCCGTCGATATCCGGCTGACCGATCAACTCCTTGATGTTCGAAGGTTTTACGCTGCCGCCATAAAGGATCCTTAATCCCGAAGAAAGCTCTTCTGAATATTCGGCTTTGATCCAGTTGCGGATAAACTCATGGACTTCTTCTGCCTGGCCGGGCGTGGCTGTCCGGCCGGTCCCGATAGCCCAAACTGGTTCGTAGGCAATGACCAATTTTTCGATACTTTCCGGGTTTAAATTTTTCAAGCCCTGCTTTAACTGCTTCTCCACTACTTGAGTAGTCCGGTTTTCCTCACGCTCTTCTAAAGTCTCCCCCACGCAGACTATTGGAGTCAAATTTTTGCTCTGAGCAGCTATTATTTTTTTATTTACTGACTGGTCGGTTTCAAAAAAGTATTTTCTTCTCTCGGAATGGCCGATAATCACAAAAGTTGCTCCGGCATCTTTAAGCATAGCCGCTGAAATTTCACCGGTAAAAGCCCCTTGTTCCTCCCAGTGCAAATCTTGAGCTCCTAAGCCGATATTTGAACCATTCAAAATATCAGAAACTTCCGAAAGGGCCGTATAAGGTGGACAGATTACCACATCCACCGTATCCTGATCGACCAACTCTCTTTTTAGATTATTGACTAATTCTAAAGCTTCGGAGATGGTCTTATACATCTTCCAATTCCCGGCAATCAAAGTTCTCCGCATCAATAAACTCCTTTACTTATCTGTTAAAGCCGCTATTCCCGGCAAGGTTTTTCCTTCCAGATACTCCAGAGATGCTCCGCCGCCGGTTGAGATGTGTGACATTTTATCGCTCAATGAAAATTTAGCTACTGCTGCGGCAGTATCGCCACCGCCGATCACTGAAGTTGCCGTTGAATCAGCAATAGCTTTAGCTATTTCTTTTGAACCACGGGCAAATTTATCATTTTCAAAAATTCCCACTGGCCCGTTCCAAACAATGGTTTTGGCTTTAGCTATTTTATCACAAAACAGGCTTATTGTCTTAGGCCCGATATCTACCCCTATAAACCCCTGGCCTATAGCTTGCCCGGTGGTCACTGCAACATTAGAAGCTGCTTCTATATTATTAGTGACTATGTGGTCTAAAGGCAAGACTATCTCCACAGCTTTGGCCTCGGCCTTAGCTAATATTTTTTCAACTATCGGGATGCTCTCCGGTTCAAGCCGGGAAGCACCGATTTCACAACCCTTAACTTTCATAAAAGTATAGGCCATGGCCCCGCCGATAAGAATAGTGTCTGCCCGTTGGAGCATGTTTTCAATAACCGGGATTTTGTCTGCTACCTTAGCTCCACCAAGAATAAAAATCAACGGCCTTTGAGGGTTTTTTAGCACTTGGTCAAAATACTCGATTTCTTTTTGAACTAAAAACCCGGCTACTGACTCAAGGTAATGAGTGACTCCTTCGGTAGAAGCATGAGCCCGGTGGGCAGTTCCAAAAGCATCATTAACAAAAATATCGCCCAGAGAAGCCAGAGACTTTGCGAATTCGGAATCGTTTTTCTCCTCTTGTTTGTAAAACCGTAAATTCTCAAGCAGGACAACTTCCCCCGGCTGCATAGCTGCTATGTCTTTGCTGACTTCAAGCCCAATACAATCCTTGAGCATCTTGACCGGTTTGCCTAACAATTCTGAAAGGCGGCCAGCGGCCGGAGCCAGACTGTATTCAAGTTTTTTTTCACCTTTGGGCCTTCCTAAATGGCTCATCAAGATAAGCTTACCCCCTGAAAAAAGTATATATTTTATCGTCTCCAAAGCTCCTCTTATCCGGTTATCATCAGTGATCCGGCCGGACTTATCCAAAGGAACGTTAAAATCCACCCGCATCAGAACGCGCTTACCTTTTAAATCAATGTCTTTAACCGTACGTTTCATCTTAGAGCCCTTTACTGATCATATACTCGATCAAATCAACTACCCGGCAAGAATAGCCCCATTCATTATCGTACCAGGCAATTACTTTTAAAAAATTACCGCCGATGACCTTAGTCATTTTTGCATCCAGGGTCGACGAAGCAGGGTAGTGGTTAAAGTCGATAGAAACTACATTCTCCTCAGTATAGTCAAGAATACCCTTCATCTTGCCTAAAGAAGCTTCTTTGAGAGCCTGGTTAACCTCCTCAACGCTGGCTGCTTTTTTGAGCGTACAGGAAAGGTCGACCACTGAAACATTGGGTACCGGAACCCTCATCGCAAAACCGTCAAGTTTTCCCTTAAGCTCAGGGATGACCAAGCCAATGGCTTTGGCTGCTCCGGTAGATGTAGGAATCATTGAAATCGCGGCGGCCCGGGCCCGACGCATATCCGAATGAGGAAAATCCTGTATCCGCTGGTCATTAGTATAAGCATGAATGGTAGTCATCAGACCTTTCTCAATGCCCCAGGTATCATTAATCACTTTAGCTACCGGCCCTAGACAATTGGTGGTACAGGAAGCGTTGGAAACAACGTGGTGATTCTTAGAATCATATCTGTCTTCATTAACCCCTAAAACAATAGTCAGGTCTTCACCTTCAGCCGGTGCAGAAATAATAACTTTTTTTGCACCGCCTTTGGTAATATGGTTAGAAGCTCCTTTGACCTGCTTTCCTTTCTTATTTACGCCATCGTTTTTGATAGTGAACAGCCCGGTTGATTCTACCACTACTTCAACGCCGAGCTCCTTCCAGGGCAATTCAGCCGGGTCTTTTTTGGATAAAACTTTTATCTCCTTACCGTTGACCTTGATCGTGCCTTCCCCGAAACTGACGTCACCGCCGGGAAAACGGCCATGAACCGAGTCATATTTTAAAAGATGAGCTAAAGTTTTAGCGTCAGTAAGGTCGTTTACCGCAACTAACTCTATGTTTTTTGAATTCTTCTCTAAAAGGGCTCTGGCCACCATTCTGCCGATTCTACCAAAACCATTGATACCTACTTTTACTGCCATCTTAAACCTCCTTTAATAATCCTGCACTTCTACTTTTTTCAAATAACTACTAGCTACCTCGGGAGAAGTATTGTTTATGTAAAAACCAGTCCCCCATTCAAAACCGGCGATCTTAGTCAGTTTAGGCATGATTTCTACATGCCAATGATATTGCTCCTGCTGAGCTGAATTAACCGGACTGGTATGGATAATAAAATTATAGGGCGGATTATTCAAGGTTTTCTTCACCCTGACCAGCACTTCTTTCAAAATAAGGGCAAAATTATCAATAATATCCTCGCTGATATCCATAAACTGAGCCTGATGTTTCTTGGGCACGATTGATATCTCAAACGGCGAACGGGAAGCAAAAGGACAAAAAGCAATAAAATCGCGGTTTTCACAGACTTCGCGATGGCGGTATTCCATTTCCTGGCGTACGATATCGCAAAAAATACAACGCTCCTTGTAATCAAAATAACGGTTAAAACATTCCAATTCCTCGGTAACCCGGCGGGGCACTACCGGAAGCGAGATCAACTGAGTATGGCTATGCTCTAAAGAAGCCCCGGCAACTAAACCGTAATTTTTAAATATCAACACGTATTTAAAACGTTCGTCCTGGCTTAAAGCCAGGCTGCGGCGTTTATAGACCCGGATTATTCTTTTTATCTGCTCAATAGTCAGATCAGCCAGCTGCTTTGAATGATCAGGGGTCTCGACGATGACTTCGTGATCGCCGACGCCGCTCATCATATCAAACATGCCCACTCCGGATTTATTCATTTGGGCCTGGTTGGCTAAAGCCGGATATTTATTAGGGACTGTACGCGTCTGCCATCCCGGGGTATCGGGTTTTGAATCTTTGGCCCGGTCAGCGTCGACTTCCGGAGGGGTCATTTTTTCCTTACCTTCACAAAAAGGACAGATCCCCTCTTCGGTATCAAGTTTTTCCACTTGGTAATTATCCGGCCCGAAATTCTTTTCGGTACTGATGATCACCCAGCGGGCTGTGATTGGATCTAGCCTTAATTCACCCATCTTTGGCCTCGCGCAAAAACTTAGCTGCTTCTTCAGGCGGTGTAGGATTTATATAAAAACCAGTCCCCCATTCAAAACCGGCAACCTGGGTAAGCCGGGGGATAATTTCAATATGCCAATGATAATCCTGATCGATCGTACTCCAGTACCCTGGTTTCGGCCTGCGGTAGGGTGCGATATGCAACATATAATTGTAAGGCGGATCAGAAAGAGTGATCTTGATCTTGTGCAATACTTCTTTAAAAATCTTGGCTAAACTATAAAGTTCATCGTCGCTGTTTTTACTGAAATCAGCCGAATGGTTCTTGGGTAAAATCCAGGTCTCAAAAGGAAAACGTGAAGCAAAAGGAGCAATAGCCACAAAACCATCCTGGTCAAGAATCAGCCTTTTCTTATCCCCAATCTCCTGAGAAATCATGTCGCAATAAACGCAGCGGTCTTTATAGTCAAAATAACGCTTGGCTCCGTCGAGTTCACCCTTGACACTTTTCGGACAAGCCGGAAGGGCGATCAGCTGGCTACGCGAATGCTCAGAGCCGGTAGCCCCTGAACGGGCTCCGTGATTTTTAAATATTAAAACGTATTTAAACTTGATATCCTTTTCCAGATCCAAAATCCTCTGGCGGTACATTTCTAAAACCTGAGAAATCTCTGAAGGTTCTAACTCATCTAAAGAAGCTATATGCCTGGGGCTTTCAACGATAACTTCATGCACGCCGACACCATTCATCATATCGTAGATCCCATGGGGCCGCTTCTCCAGTTCTCCGGAACTGTAAAGAAGAGGTACGATACTGGGGACAGTCCTTACCTGCCAGCCGCTACCATTAGGCTTGGCCCCTTTTTCTCTGATCGCCGAGATCTCAGCCGGGGTATATTCTTCGTGGCCGGAGCAAAATGGACAATCCTGGCTGGGACTCTGAGAGTTATGACTGACCTTAAACTCTTGAGGCCGTTTTGCCCGTTCAGTAGCAATAATAACCCAGCGGCCAATAATCGGATCTTTTCGTAATTCCGGCATAGTTTTAGATGTTATTTACCTAAATTTGGATCCCTAACCACCTTGTCTAATCAAGGAATTTTTACGGTCTAAGCCCGGGAAGGATCGACCTTATATTTGGGAAAATATTATAGCAATCACAACCTAAAATGCAAGGAAAGAATTAGTGCTCTATTTTTAAAAATTTCTTTTTGCCTATCTTGATCACTGTGCCGCCGGGAGGCAAAATAACCGCCTGCTCTTTTATAACTGTGCTAACTTTGGGTTGGCCGGGATCAATTAGATAAAGGCTTCCTTGAGCCAGCAGGCGGCGAGCTTCATTTTTGGAAGAGACTAACCCTTGATTATGCAAAACTTCCAAAATATCTATTGTGGTATCTTTGGTTTTATAGACCGCTAAATCCGATGGTAGTTGTCTCTGGGAAAAAACTCTTTCAAACTCCCGGACAGCCTGCGAGGCGATACTTTTATTATAATAAAAAGAAACTATATTTTCAGCTAAGGCCATCTTTGCCTGTTTAGGATGCAAGGCTTTTAACTGGCTTTGATCACCGTTGTAGAGAAGGCGGATATATTCCCACATCACCTCATCGGAAATGCTCATCAGCTTGCCTACTATTGTATTAGGATTTTCGGTTATTCCGATATAATTACCTAATGACTTTGACATCTTGTTCTTCCCGTCTAGACCCACCAAAAGCGGCATAGTCACCAGGCTTTGGGGAGCCTGGCCTAAAGCTTCCTGAAGGTGCCTGCCGACGATTAAGTTAAACTTCTGGTCGGTTCCACCAAATTCTATGTCAGCTCCCAGCTTATAAGAATCGTATCCCTGGATCAAGGGGTAGATTATCTCCAGAAGGGTAAGCGGACGGCCTTCTTTTATTCTTTGCGAAAAATCGTCCCGTTCAATTACCCGGGCAACAGTATAAAGAGAAAGCAGCTTAAGAAATTTGGATAGATCCATTTTCCGGTACCAAATGCTGTTATAGATTACAGTGGTCTTTCTCCGATTAAGAATCTTGAATGCCTGTTTAGTGTAGGTAAGAGCATTGGCTTTTATCTGCCGATCACTCAACACCGGCCGAATCGCGTTTTTTCCGGAAGGATCTCCGATTTTAGCAGTGAAATCTCCGATGATAAAATAAACCTGATGCCCTAAATCTTGAAGCTTGCGAAGTTTGTGCAAAAGGACAGTATGACCCAGATGAATATCCCTGGCTGTGGGGTCAAAACCGATTTTGAGCTTAAGCGGTCTCTTGTTTTGGCAGGAGTCTTTTAATTTAGCAATCAGCTCGCTTTCAGCAATTACCTCAACTGACTTTTCCTTGATAAGGTCTAGATGGCGGGTATAGGCCTGCTCCACTTAATTTATCCTCGCTTATTCCGCAGAGGGCTGTCCTATGTTTGCCGAAAGACCGATTTTTGCTGCTCCGGGGTCGACCTTGATGATCTTAACTTTAAGCTTATCCCCGCTTTTTAAACTAGCCATTAAATCCTTGTCTACTTCGCCGGAAAAAACTAAGCCCTCTAAATCTTCATCGATCTTGACAAATATACCGAAGTTGGTGACTTTAACCACTTGGCCTTCAACTACCTTATCCAAAGGAAACTTTTCTAAAATCTCCGGCCAAGGATCTTTTACTAATTGCTTTAACCCTAAAATCACTTTTTTGTTGCTGCGGTCTATCCCCAGGATCTTCCATTCACAGTTATGGGAACGTTTTAACACTTCCTGAGCCCGGGAAATCCTCTTAGTCCAGGATATATCTTCATTGTAAATTATACCCTCTAAACCATTCTCCAGCTCGACATAGGCACAACCTTCTCCGAACCCGGAAACTTTACCCTTGAGAGTACTGTCTATGGTAACCAGAGTCTCGATATCGTCCCAGGGGTCTTTTTCCAGCTGCCGGATACTTAAAGATATCTTTCTCTCATTCGGGTCAACGTTGATCACTTTAGCCTCGACCACATCGCCGAGAGCAAAATTATCCTGAAGGTTGATGAAACGCTTGGTCCAGGAAACTTCACTTACATGGACCAGGCCCTCGATACCTTTTTCCAGCTCGACAAATATCCCGTAATTTTGAATATTGGTAATCCTTCCTTTGATCACCGAAGTCGAAGGGAACTTTTTTTCGATTTCCTTCCAGGGGTCAGGCATGGTCTGTTTTAAACCTAAGGAAATTTTTCCTTTTTCTCGGTCAAAACCCACTATCATTATCTGAATCTCATCGCCAACAGCTACTATCTCCGAAGGATGAGTGATCTTTTTCCAGCTCATATCGGCAATATGCAATAATCCGTCTACGCCGCCGAGGTCGATAAAAGCTCCGAAATTGGTTATGCTTTTGACCCTGCCTTTGGTAATCTTGCCTTCCTGGATATCTTCCCAAACTTTTTTACGGAAGACTTCCTTCTCGGCTCGAAGAGCATCGCGGCGAGAAATGATAAAGCTTCCTTTGAGTTTATTCATCTTTACGATTTGAAACTTAAAAGCCTCGTTGATCACCTCTTCGTCATTCATGTTTCTGAACGAAGATAGACTCTGAGGTAGAAAACCTTCGACTCCAAAGACATTGACGATGTAACCGCCTTTGACTTTTCGGACAACCGTACCGTCAACGATATCGCCTTCGTTGTAACTGTTAGATAAGGTGTGCCAGCCTTTGGTCTCGCGGGCTTTTCGGTAGGAAAGAATGATCTTTCCTTCTTCGTCTTCTACGTTTTCGACATAGACCTCGACCTCATCATTCTCTTTCGGGTCAGTGCCCTTAAACTCATCACGAAGGATTATCCCTTCGGACTTATAACCTACGTCAACGACTACCTCGCTGGGGTTGATACTTACGATCTTACCCTTGATAATCTCGCCTTCAGCTATCTCCTTGATCGAATCAAAATAAGCATTCATCAACTCTGTCTGTTCACTAGTCATTCTTTCAATCTCCTTTAACTAAAACCACCTTTTCGGCGGATAGTTTACCTTAATTAATCCCGCAATTATCTCCCAAATCATAGTCTTTGTCAACACCAACTTAATCGGGACACATCCCATTTGATTTGTCCAATTAACTTAATAAAATCAATGCTTTTTTAAATGGGATGTGTCCCGAATTAAAATTCTTTCTTATATTGCAAGGTTACCTTGCCGCTGGTGTTGGACTCAGTCTGGTTAGAAACGATATTTTCTTCTTTTTTAAACTCCTGCTCTGCTCCCAGACTGATATGCTCGGTAACTTTATAATCACCGCCTATTTTATGCTTAAGACTGCTCTTTCCCTCTTTTGCTGTTGATTCCTCCAGATAGTAACTGGCTCCCAGCTTATCGGAAATATCTTTCTTGATTCCTAACCCTTTTGTTTTTTTATCGTATTGCACTGATAAATCGCTTAAGCCAAAAAATTGGGCGATCTTGCTGCCTTGGCCGCCAAGAACTAAATAATCCAAAAAATCGGCAGCAAGCTCTGCTGATATTTTTCGTTGCTCTAAAGCCCTTTGACTACCTGCCCATCGCTTGCCGGTAGCTAACATAAATAATATTTTTTCTTGCGGTAAAGCTGGTTTTGAAGTTAGCTTTAAATCAAATTCGTTAATTCTTCCTCTCAAGGTGATATTTATTTTAACTTTCTCTACGGTCGATGCACCCTTTATCTCAAAAACCGGTTTTTTATAGTCCCCTTCAAAGACAGCTTTGCTTTTCTGCAAATTAATTACAGCCGTCCTTTTTCCGGAAATTACGGCTTTTTCCGCTGAAAGCTGCCCATATAATTTTACTCTTTGGCCCAATCCTTTAAGCTGCAGATCAAAGACAAACGGACAATTTGAAGCCGAAAACCCATTGCGATATAGCTTTTCAACCAAAAGGGTCCCGGTTATCTTAGGTTCAAGCAAAGGTCCAGTTATACGTAAATCTAGGTCTCTGGCTATGCCAGATAACTTGCTTAGCTCTGGGCTGGGTCCAAACAAATTAAGCACTCCTTGAATAGCTAAGTTTTTAGAATAAACATTAAAATCGAGGCTCTCTTCCTTAAGACTTCCGTAGAAAAAAATAATATCTAAACCAGGTATTCGCAAAGTAGCATTATCGATTTTTACAGTTAATCCTTTAAGATTGAAAAAGCTTATGCCCAAATTGACTTTTTTGGCTTCTAAAACACTGCCTTGAGGTAAAGATTTAAGGTTTCTTAAGCTTATACTTTCATAAACTAACCCCTTTAATAGATTGCCGGTTACCCCTTCGGCAGTGAAGCTTTCGGATTTTAGATAGCGGGAAACCGCAAACCGGACTAGTGAATTTGAACCACGGGCAGTAAATAAGTAGTAACTACCGAAACCAAAAATAAACAAACACCCAGCAGCAACTAAAATTAATAAGAAATATTTTCTTTTAACCAACATACTCTATGTAATTTTTCACTCACCAATTGTATGCCTTGTTTAAAATTATCAGGATGACAGAATGCGCCTACAGGCTTTTTATCGTCGCGACCACTTTTTTGGTAATATCTTCATAGCTGTCGCTTTGGTTTATACCCTCTACCGGCTTGAAAATAACTTCTATCCGGCCGCAAGAGAGAGATCTGGCGCCCTTGGGAAGGACCTGGTCAGTTCCAGATATTTTTGCCGCGATTACCGGCACTTTGGCTCTTTTGCAAAGAAAACCGACACCGGAACTAGCTTCATCCAGGCTGGCCCCCCGGGTTCCTTGAGGAAAAATAAGTAAAGGCTTGGTTTTAAGTGTTTTTAAGGCTAAGCGGGTATTAGAAATATCATTTTTACCCCGCTTTATGGGAATAACCCCGACATCTTTAAAATACCAAGCCGCTAAGGGCTTACGGAATAATTCCTCTTTAGCTAAAAAAGTTATTTTGCAAGGCAGACAAACAGCTAGAACCGGCGGATCCAGGTAACTTAAGTGGTTGGAAGCTAAAATAAACGGCTTTTTACAACTAAAAGCCTCTTGGCCGGAAATTTTTAACCTAAAAAATATTTTAAATAAGGAATAGCAGACTGTAATCGAAAACCTATAAAGCATAGATCATCTTCTTACCCAGGGAAAGAAGCCGGTCAGCTTCTGGCTTGCTTTTAGCCTCGGCGTAGATACGCACTATCGGTTCGGTGCCGGATTTTCGAAACATCAGCCAGCAGTCAGAAGCTATTAACTTTATTCCGTCGAGAGTATTTATGCGTTCGACTCTTTTTTGGCCGAGAGTTTCCGGTAATTTCAGATCGTTTAAGCTTTTCTTGACGGTTTTCACTGAAATAGCTGTGCGGCTGTAATAATAGCGGCCGTATTGCTTATAGAATTGCCTTAAAAGAGCACTGAAATTTCTACCTTCAACAGCGATCATCTCTAAAATAAAAAGGAAAGCCGCCGAACCATCCCGCTCAGGAATGTATCCTTTAAAACCAATGCCTCCGGCTTCTTCTCCACCGATAGCAATAAGGTTTTCCTCAAATAGGCTGGATATATATTTAAAACCGACCGGGGTCTCATAACAAGCCACCCCTAAAGAAAGAGCTACTTTATCAATAACATTACTGCCGACAACGGTTTTGCCGATTGCCCCCGGGGTTTTGCGATTCTTGACTGTATGAATGGCTAATAAGGGTAGGATTACCTGGGCATTGACATATTCACCCTTGGAATCAATCATAGCTATCCGGTCAGCATCGCCGTCTAAAACAACGCCCAGATCATACCCCCCTTTTTTCATCCTGGCGATCATCTCTTTTAGATTGCTTTCAACCGGCTCAGGGTTGATTCCTCCAAAAGAAGGGTTATTTTGATCATGAAGATAATCTATTTTTATCCGGCTCTTACCCAGAACTTTATCCACAAAATTGTCGCCTGAACCATACATCAGGTCGACTAAAACTTTCAGTTTAAGCTTTTTGATCTTTTTTAAATTTACAAATTTTTTTAAAAATCCGACATAGGCTTTAGTTAGGTCTTGGACTAAAAACAATCTTTTTTCCTGGGCAGACTGTTCATCAAGACAACGCACCGGGCTTTTATGAAGCAAAGTCTCTACCTTGCCAGTGATACTGCTGTCGGCTGAACCACCCTGGGGAGTTTTGATCTTCAACCCGTTGAATTTAGCCGGATTATGAGAAGCAGTAATCATGACCCCCAAATCATATTTAAGATAGCGGCAATGAAAACTTACAACCGGTGTGGGAATATCCCGGTCGGAAAAAACAACTTTTATCCCGTTGGCAGCTAAAATCAAGCCTGCTGTCTTGGCAAATTCATAAGACAAAAACCGGCGGTCATAACCGATGACTACCCGCCTGGTGTTTTTGGTTCCCGGCTTAAGATAATCGGCTATTGCCTGTGAAACAACTTTCACATTTTGGAAAGTAAACTCTTCGGCGATCACCGCCCGCCAACCGTCTGTACCGAATTTAATCATCAGCTGTCTCCTATTTTGAGTATAATCTGTGTTTAACAATATAATCAGCCACTTCCTGAGCAAGTAGATATTCTACCGAAAATCCTTTTTTTATCAATCCCCTTATATAAGAAGAAGCAATGCCCATCTGGACGATGTTAACAGTGATAAAATTTCCTTTTTTCTTCAAAGGGTAGGCCCGCCGTTTAGCCACCACTATCTTTACTGCTCTTTTTAATTCAGAAAAATATCTCCAGGTAGGAAAATCATTAGCCAGATCTGAACCGACAATCAGATAAAAATCGGCCTGGGAATATTTACGCTTCAACTCTCTTACCGTATCTATAGTATAAGAGACTCCTCCCCGTTTTATTTCAATATCGAGAACTTTGAAACGCCTATCTTTGCCTAAGGCAATTTTAACCATATTTAAACGATGACGGCCAGATACGTTGCGGCTTTCTTTGTGCGGCGCAAGATTAGTAGGAATAAACAATATCTTATCCAGCCCCAGTTTCTGATAGACTTCCTGGGCTAAAATAAGGTGACCGATATGGGGCGGGTTAAAGGTGCCGCCTAAAATCCCTATTTTTTTTCTCATTTACGAATTTGGCCGTTGCCGCGGGCTATCCATTTGTAAGTAGTCAACTCTTCCAAACCCATGGGCCCGCGAGCATGCAGTTTGTCGGTAGAAATACCGATCTCAGCGCCTAAACCAAACTGGTAGCCGTCGCTGAAACGCGTTGAGATATTTAAAAAACAACAGGCGGAATCAACTTGTTTCAAGAATTTTTCGGCATTAGCTTTATCCCTGGTGATTATACTATCGGTGTGCCGGGATCCGTATTTATTGACGTGCTCGATGGCCTGAGAAATATTTTTCACTACTTTTAATGACACGATCAGGCCCAGATATTCACTGCTCCAATCAGCTTCTTTGGCTTTTTTTAAACTGCTGATTATTTTTCTGGATCGCTGATCAGCCCGGATTTCGACCTTAAAGCGGTCAAGCTCCTTCTTCAACAAAGGAATAAATTCGGAAGCTATCGCCTCATCAACCAGGATAGTCTCCACGGCATTGCAGACTGAAGGCCGCTGGACTTTGGCATTAAGGCAGATTTTTAAAGCTTTAGGCTGGTCGGCTGAAGCATCAACAAAAATATGACACACTCCTTTGTAATGTTTAATCACCGGGATGGTCGAAGTTTTAGCCACCTGGCGGATCAAAGATTCTCCGCCGCGGGGTATAACCATATCAATATAAGCATCTTGCTTCAGGAGCAAGTCTACGGTTTTATGATCTAACTTGCTGACTACGAAAAAAGGCTTAAAATCAATCCGGCTTGATTCAATAGCCCGGTTAAGAACTTTAGCAATCGCTTGATTGGAATAAAAAGCGCCTTTTGAACCGCGCAAGATCCCTACATTAGAACTTTTAAACAATAAGCCAATACAGTCGCTGGTAACATTGGGCCTAGCTTCATAGACTATTAAAACCACCCCTACCGGAACTCTTATTTTTTGTATTTTAATCCGGTTAGGCCTGACATTTTGATAAAACACCCGGCCGACCGGATCTTGCAAAGCAGCTACTGCCAACAAAGAATCACTCATTTCTTTGATCCGTTTATTGTTTAAACTAAGCCGGTCGATAAATTGTGACTTCTCCTTATCAGCAGAAGCCCTGACTAAATCTTTTTTGTTTTGGTTCAAAATAAACTTACGGTTAGCCAGTAAAGCTTTAGCCATATTTTTCAAGGCGCGGTTTTTCTGAGCAGTAGTCAAACCAGCCAGTTTAAAACTGGCAGCTTTGGCTTGCTTGAGTAATTTTTCCAGGTAATTTTTCATTTAACGATTAGTTTTCTTGGTAAAATTATCGCGGTGGATCACTTCCTGATCCAGCTTGGTTTTGATTTTACTGCTTAACTCCTGAAAACTATAGTTAACCAAACCGCAACCTAAAATTTTTCCTTCTTGGTCTAAAACGGTTACTGCATCATCCTTTTTAAAGCTGCCAAAAACACTTATTATTCCTACATTCAGCAGGCTTCTGCCTTTATCCAACAGGGCTGTTTTGGCTCCTTGGTCAATAATAATTCTTCCTTTTATCTTTTTGTTAGCGATCCAAATCTTGCGGTCTCTTTCTTTAGCCGAAGAAGGTAAAAATACCGTACCGATAGCTTGACCTTTAACTATACCGCAAATAACTCCTTTTCGGCGGCCAGAGGCAATAAAAGTGGTAATTCCTGAGGAAGTAGCCATTTCGGCAGCTTCTAATTTAGTAGCCATTCCTCCGGAAGTATGGGTCTTATCTTCTTTTACTGCCAAAGAAGATATCTCGGGGTTGATTTTAACTACCTCTTTTACTAACTGAGAGCCTTTCAATAACCCCTCAACATCGGAAAGCATGATCAACTTTTCGGCCCGGCCTAAAACTGCCACCCGGGCTGAAAGGCTGTCATTGTCACCGAAGCGGATCTCTTCACAGGAAACCGCATCGTTCTCGTTGATGATCGGCACCATGTTCATCTCCAACAACTTATCGATAGTGGTACGGATATTGATAAAACGCTGCCGGAAATTAAAATCATCCCAGGTAAGTAAAACTTGGGCTGAACGGCGTTTATATTTTTTAAACTTAGCATTAAAAGTATCCATCAAAATTATCTGGCCGAAAGCGGCGATAGCCATCAGTGAATGGATATCGTTGGGTTTGCGCTTTAGGCCCAAAACTCTTAAACCGCAGGCGATCGCCCCGGAGCTTACTAAAATCACCTTGTAGCCCAAACGCTCGGCAGCCAAAAGATCTTTAATTATCCGGCCGATCAAAGCTAGATCAAGATTACCTCCGGGAGCAATAACGCTCGAGCCGACTTTTACCACGATTTTCTTCATGACTTATCCTTGATTAACAGCTTAACCAATTTCTTTTTTACAGCCTCAAGATCCAAGCTTTTTGTGGCTGTCTTCTTACCTATTGTATCAATTTTAGCCGACAAGTAAACCCCGTAAGCATTTTTGTCCCTGGCCAGGCCGATAATTTTTTTTCCTTCCAGAAGAGAACGATCATAATCCTCTATTATCTTGATCATCGCTTTAAAATCAGACTGATAAGTCGGTTGATCGGCAGCTAATAAAATAACTGCTTGGCTGCGCAAGATATGGTTTAAAAAAGCGTTTTTTACCTGCAAGCTGTCTTTTTTAAGCCGGGATAAAGGCGGCGTATCTAAAACTACCGGGCGCCGGCAGTCAAATTCAGCCGGTGCCCACATGCAAGAAGTAGTGGTAAAAGGATAATCTGCCACTTTTTGGCTTTGTCCGGTCAAAGCATTAAATAAAGTGGTCTTGCCACTATTGGCAAAGCCTAAAATCGCCAGATCATTGATAATACGGTAATCCAGGACTACTTCCCGTTCCTGGCCCGGCTCCGGCGGGACTGTATAATCCCGTTTAAAAGTTCCCAAACCTCCTTGGCCGCCGCGGCAAAGAAGAAACTCATCAGAGACTTCAACTAAATCAACCACAAGCTTATCGTTCTTGATGACTCTTGTGCCTTGAGGAAGATAAACAATAAGATCTTTAGCGTCTTTTCCTTTTTTGTGTTTTTTTGAACCCGGTTCTCCGCAAGGAGCCGCAAAAATCTTATTACCTTTAAAATCTTTTAAATCGTAACTATGTGGGCTGACTTTGAGTATGACTGAGGCGCCTTTTCCTCCGTCACCGCCAAAACCAACGGTTTGAGAAGCTGAAATGCCCAGCATTGCACTTGAGCCTTTGCCGCCTGAGCCTGCCTTGAATAAAACTTTTGCTTTATCGAAAATCACTTTGTTAAACTTTGAATCTCAAGAAGAAGTGGAAGCAATGCGGGTAATGGTGAGATTGGTATAAATTTGACGATGCCCTTGTTTCCGGCGATATTTTTTCCGGCGCTTACTCTTGTAAATAATCACCTTCTTATCTTTGATTTCACCTTGGATCTGAGCTTCTACGTGTGCCTTTTCCAGGTAAGGAGTCCCGACTTTGGTTTTTTTATCATCGGATAAAAGCAAAACCTTATCAAAAGATATTTTGCCTTCTTTTTCCTTAAGGCGTTGAACCTTTATCTTGTCGCCTTTCTTGACCAAATACTGTTTTGTGCCTATTTCTACTATCGCTAACATAGGCTAAATATTAACATAGCGGCTAAATTACGTCAAGATAAATATGTCTTAGGGGCCCATAAACGAACCCGCATCACAATTTTAAGGCTTGCTTGCCGAATTGCAATGCGGATTCGTCATTCGGTTTACAACTCCTCCACTATCTTAAACACATCTTCAACCTCAATCGGCTTAAGCAAAAAGCCTTCAACGCCGATTGATTCCGGGGTGTTTCTTTCGGTAAAAACCAGGTCTCCGGTGAGAAGATAGGCTTTAACTTTAGGGTCAATTTCCTTTAACTTCTTTAGCACCTCAGTTCCCTTAGACTCGGAAAGGTGCAGGTCTAAAAACACACAGTCAGGCTTATTCTCTTGGTAGAGTTTTAGAGCTTCTTCTTTGGTTGAGGCAGTTAGGGCTTTTATTCCTCTCCTCTCTATGACCCGGCCTAAGCTTTCTGCCATTTCCTGCTCATCATCAACGATTAGGACTGTTTTTTGCTTCATATTTTCCTCCCCTTTTTAGGAAGTTTGATATAAAAGGTGGTGCCTTGCAGATACTCAGAGCTGAAGCTGATTTGGCCTTGGTGGCTTTCTTCAATTATTCTCTTTACTACATAAATGCCAATGCCGGTGCCGGATTTATAAGAAGATTTGGTGGTAAAGAAGGGAGCGAAGATTTTCTTTTTATCTTCATCTTTTACGCCGACGCCGTTGTCAGAGAGGGCAATAAGAGAGTAGTCATCGGCTTGAGTCAGATTTAGTCTGATTTGGAAATGATAGGCTTCTTTTTCCTGTTCATTTAAGCGAAAATCTCTTTTTTCCAGGCAGGCTTCATAAGCATTATCGATAAGATTATAGATAGCTTCTAAAACTTGAGGTTTTACTCCGTAAATAAAGTCATCGCCTCCCTCTAACCCTATCCCTAAAGAAAACTGGCTGATTTCATGCTTTACTTTGAGCATGTCTACGGCGTAGTCAATAAGCTCTTTGAGGTTAAATTTAGAGAAAAACTGTTCTTTTTCCTCTACCCGGGCAAAACCGAGCAGGCCTCTTACTACCCCGTCAGTCTTTTTGACGTTGGAAACTATGGAGTCAGCGGTCTGGAGAAAATAGCCTATTTCTTTTTCCATATCAGGATTTTTTTCGATAAGCTGAGCATATTTTTTGATGAAATCTTTTGCGGCATATTTTAATTCTCCGGCAGCTACTGAAAACTGATTAAGCCGGTTCTTTACCTGATGGGCTACTCCGTCAGCCATACCGCCGATTAGGCCTAATTTATCGGCAGTAAAGATTCTCTCCTGAGCTTTCTTAAACTCCTCTAAAAATAGGCAGTAGCTGATAGCTAAGGCGGCCTGGTTAGATAGTGTCTTAAAGACATTGATGTCATCTTCAGTATAGGGCCGGCGGTTGAGTTTTTCACCTAAAAGCACAAAACCTAAAAGGTTATCCTGAACCACTGAAGGGATGATCAGGCTTATTCCGGATAGTGTACCTAAATTTCTCTTCATATCTAAAGGCAGCTCTTCATAAAGCACAGGGTCTTTATGATTCTTTAGGTATTCAATAAAAGGGTATTCATAAAGAAAGGTTGCATCCTTATAGGAAACTTCTCCGCTATCTCGGGTAGCTTTTAATCTGTAAACTCCGTTTTGTTTATCATCAATAAAAATTGCCGCAAAATTAATCTTTACTGACCTTTTAACTATATAAACGATCAACTTAGCTAATTTATCTAAGTTATGCTCATCTACCATACCGCTGGCCGCCTGCAAGAGGAGCTTTTGGTATCTTCTTTGTTCGACTAAGAGTATATCCTCGGCTTTTTTCTGCAGGAGGCGGTAAATGAAAGGGCCAGAAGTGGCTAAAACAACGGAAAAACTGAGTGGTAAAATCCATAATCCTTTACCTAACAATTTAAAACCTAACCAGAAAGGCATACCCAAAACAAAAGCATAAACAATGGTAAATATTCCGGTACGGGTAATAGCGGCCTTTATGTCCATCAAGCGGTATCTGAGGATGGCGTAGGTACCGATTATGGCATAAAGAGCAACGCCAATGTTGCCAAAGGGATAAATGGAAACACCCCATGATGGCCACAAAACCGAACCTCCTCCTATAAATCCAATTATGAATGCAGTTAACATATATTTTGATTGAAGTCGTTTAACCGGCGTTGTAGATTTCATAAATTTCAATAACTCTGCACTGGCAACCGTTGCTATTAATGCCCATCCTAAATATATAATTAGATAAGCAACTGTTGCACGGGGAAAATAGATAGAATTAAACATTAATCTAAATTGTGGAACAACCTTATTAAATAGGGTGAATATCGCAGCCAAGGATGTGAAAAGGTATGTTAGAATTAAAAATGCCTTATTTTTGCTAGCCGTCAAAACATATATAGTATGGTAGTAAGTGGTGGCAATAAAATATCCTCCAATAAGAGCTAATTGCCAACCAATATATATCAGCAATGGATTGGCGGTAGAGCTTATTATAAGCGTACCCACGCCCCAAGTAAAAACTACAAAGTTACATAGTGCCCAAATCCTATGGATCTTTTGTCGCCCGTAAATTAATAAAAGTAAAATTAATCCTAAGCTGGTAATACTTACGAGTAAATTAGAAAATAAAAATAGGCTCATAACTTCTTTTCCTTAGATAGCACTAACTTAGCGGTGCTATGACCGGAATTGGCCACCGAGGTTATTCCGCTGCCCATATTATTCCAATGGCCGGTTAAATATAAGTTTTCAATTATAGTTTTCTCAGATATATCCGGGTTGCAAAACTGATTTATCCTACCCTCCCACCCATAGGCTGCGCCTTGATAATTATAAGTCCATTTATATAGAGTAAGCGGAGTGGCATTAAATTTGAGATGAATATGCTTCGACAATTCTGGTATGGTTTCCGTTGCAGCATCAACCAATCTGTTTTCTAATTCTTTGCGATTACTTTCTTTCTTCCAATACTCTGCATTTATAAATGGAACGTTAGTCGTTAAACAAATCGAATTTTTATTTGTGCTTTGTGCTATTCGTTCTTTCATCGAAGGGCTGGTTATAGCGAAATGAATATTTTTACAGTTTAGCATCTTGGAATGGATTTCATTCATATCGCGGCTATTGATTATCCACATGTTGGATTTTAAATCGTAGGTGTGGTTAAAATCACTATCCATTCCTAAATATACCATAAAGGCAGAGTAAGAAGGGATTAACGATTCTATTGCTTTCGAAAAATCTTTCTTAATGTTCTCTGAACCTATCATCTCAAAAAAAGTTTGCCTTGCATCACAAGCAGAAATTACATATTTACTGTATATATGTTTATCATTTGCTAAAATTACGCCTCGAGCCTGATTATCTTCAATAATTATTTTTTTTACCTTATTGGACATTAAAACTTCACCACTAAATTTTGTAAAAATCCTTGCAAAAGTATCAGTAAATTTCTGCATTCCACCAACTGGATAATAACCACCATCAAGTAAGACAAATTCTCTATAAATAAGACAGGCCACTAAAGCTGAGATTTGAGAAGCCGGCGATCCGGCT
Organism: Candidatus Omnitrophota bacterium; assembly: GCA_018826075.1. Classification (GTDB taxonomy): domain Bacteria; phylum Omnitrophota; class Gorgyraeia; order Duberdicusellales; family 4484-171; genus JAHKAJ01. Next base: position 17,236 of record JAHKAJ010000022.1, on the reverse strand, counting down.
AAACCCAGTATAAGAACAGACAAGATAGTTTTAAGATAATTGTCAGTAAAATAAGAATCCAATAAATCGTTTAAGGTTTTATTTTTGTATATTGTAAGAGACATTGTGGGTGTTGATATTATGTAATTAAAAAACTTTCTAATCTGGCTTTTTTGCTGGGGAAAACACTTTTGGAATTCTATAATTGTACTACTAATATCGTTATATATTTTAATTTTAAAATCTGGTGTAATTATGATATCGGAAGGATCATGCCTAATAATATTTATTTCCTTAAATAATCCCAAATTATTTAATATCGTATAAAATTTGCTATCTTTTCTTAACGTTGACAAAAAATGCACACAGGCATCAAATCTATAACCCTCCTTTGTAAACGAACAGCAATATCCTCCTGGATAGTGACTCTTCTCCACAATCAACGTCTTTAAACCCGCCTTAGCCAGATAGCATCCGCAGGCCAAGCCGCTGATTCCCGCTCCGATAATTATTGCATCATAGTCGTAATTTTCTTTCATGTTAATCTAACTTCTTGAATATAGCCGCTCCATTAAACCCGGCAAAAGCACAGCAAATCTTCATTACGGTCTTGAGATTAGTTTCGGTTTTTTGTTTAATCAGTGGAAGGTTAAGTTTAGGGTTAATGTTTTGGCAATTCAAAGTAGGTAGGATAGTATTATTTTTTAGGGAAAGCAGGAGTATAGCAGCCTCTAAAAGAGCGCTGCCGCCTAAATTATGGCCGACATAGGGCTTAAAAGCGGTAATCAGGGGGCTTTTGGGGTTTGGGCCGAAGATATCAGTTATGGCCTTAGCTTCGTAAGTATCAATTACCTGACAACCCACACCATGAGGGCAAAGCAGGTCGATTTCTTCTTTTTCAATCTTGCTCTGATTAAAAACTTTTAGGATGGCTTTTTGGTAAGAGTTACTGCCTATTTGAGGAACAGTTATTTTCCAGCCTTCCAAGTCAAAACCGCCTCCCAGATATTCGGCATAGATTGGGGCATTGCGCTTTTGGGCAGTTTCTAAATCTTCGATGACAATGCTTACGCTTCCCTCACCAAAAACCAGTCCGTTTGCGTCTTTTGAGAATGGCTTAATTATTCCGTCAGGAGAATATATCCCCAGCTCCTTAAACCAAAGATACTTGTATATTTCAGGGCAGTCAGAAGCGGCAATAACTACGACTTTGGCTTGGTTATTCTTGATAATCTGGCTGGCGGCTTCAAAAGCATACAAACCCGAGGCACAAGCATTGTTGATGAATAAAGAGTAATCGTGTATATTGAAGACTTTGGCCACATGGAATAAGTCGGCAAAAGTCTGGACATCATAGCCGGATTTTAGGAATTTCTTATAAAGATTAGTAAAGAAGGCTTTTTTGTTAACATCTTTACTTTGTTTATCAATCAGCATTTCGTAAGCTAAATTGCTTACTTTGAAGCCGAACTGCATTAAGCCGATGTTTTCATGGGCTAAGACCAAACTTATGCCGTTATCTTCAGAGCCATAATCTAAACCGCTGTCATCTAAAGCTAATTTGACTGCGGCGATGAGATAGTTTAAATCGGGTATCTCTTCGCCTTCTTTCCATTCTTTGATCTCGTTTAATAATGCTTTGTCAATACCGAATTTAGTAAGGTTAAAACCTTCTACTTTATGCAGGTGGAATTCTGCCAAGGGTTCATTATCAACGGTGTATTTCTCTATTTGGACATTGGTCTTTTGATCAAGGATACCCTGCCAAAAAGCAGCTTTTCCTATGCCCGGTGAGCCTATCGGGCCTAGGCCGGTAATAACGACTCTTTTTCTTGGCATTATGGCTTATCCTTTGGCCTTAAGCAATTCTTTAGTTAAAACCACAGCTTGGTTAAGACTGCGGATATTGCGGATTTGTTCTTCAGGGACAACGATTTTAAAGGCTTTTTCAATGGCTCCGGTGATTTCAATTGCTTTCAACGAATCAACCCCTAAATCATTGATAAAATCAGCATCGGCTGAGATTTCTTCAGAGTTAAGCTCAATAACTCTGGCTATAATACCTCTTATTTGGTTTTCTAAATCTGGGAGTTCCACTCAAGGCCTCCTTAGCTTGTATAAAAGAAATTATACCAGATTATGAGGAAAAATTGTAGAAAAATTAAGGATAGGTTTTTAATCCAGGTAGCCCGATTAACTTTTCTTTTAAAAATTATTGAATATTGCCTTTTGAATGAGATAGGCCTTAGATTAACGAATTAAATGGCTGCTCTTTTTAAATTCGGTGGGGCCAAGTCTACTACCTCTTGAACTTCGACTTCGATAAGGTATTCTGGCTGGGGGAAGGCGGCTTCGGGATGCTTCAAAGAACCCTTATCCTGTTTGACGTTTTTTATCACCCTCTTAGATATCCGATTGATTAACTTCTCTTCCCAGTCCTGAACAACCTGGCCCTTAAAATCATCACGGTTAACGATACGGGCAATACCCTTTAAGGCAAAACCGATAAACTCATGCTCATCTACGGCGGTGATAGTCACCGTGGGGTTTTTGGTTAAATTATTGAAAGTCCTGGCTTTGTATAAATCAATCAAATAGACCTTGTTCTGGTCTGCGCCGACAATCCCCTTGGCTGAACAATGGATCTTTCCTCCAGGATCAAGAGTAGAAACAATCACAAAACCCTGACGCTGGAGAAATTGGATAATCGATTTAGATAGTTTATCCATAGTTAATTCCGGGAAAGATACTTGAAGGCTGAAAGACAGGCTTTTGAACCCTCGCCGCAGGCAATAATGATCTGCTTCTCAGGGACATTAGTCACATCTCCGGCAGCAAAAACACCCCCAAGGTTAGTTTGATTAGAACAATCGACCTCGATTTCGCCTTTTTGGTTTTTGGTTAAAATAGAGGCAAAATCAGCGTTAGGCTCAAGGCCGATCTCCACAAAAACTCCTTCAACTTCTAAATTATAAGTTTTACCCTGCTGGTTTATTTCTATGCCCTTAACAAATTTTTCACCGTAGATCTTGGTAACCCGGGCTTGATTGTGGATCTCGGTTACTGCTGATTTTTTTACTTTTTCGATCATTACCGGATCACCGGTAAGTTGAGAAGCAGTATTGACTATATGGATTTTTGGTGAAATCTTAATCATCTGAAGGACTGCATCAAGCCCGGAGTTTCCCCCGCCGATTATGGCCACCGGTTTTCCTTTAAACAACGGGCCGTCACAGGTAGCACAATAAGTGAGGCCTTTATTTTTAAATTCCTTCTCGCCGTCAACGCCTAAAGCCCGGGGGCTTTTTCCGGTAGCCACGATCAGGGTTTTGGAAATATACTCAGACTTATCAGTGACTACCTTTATCTGCTTGTCTTGTGCTTTTAATCCTTTTACCTCTTCGGGCATGATCACCTTAGTGCCGAATGATTCCATGTGCTGTTGAAATTTTGAAGTCAATTCCGGGCCGCTGATAAACTGATAACCGGTATAATTTTCGACATCGCCGCTCCAGGCTGTCTGGCCGCCGATGTCTTTGCTGATCACCAAAAAATCGAGTTGTTTTCTTACCGCATAGACTGAAGCGGTTATCCCGGCCGGACCGGCACCCAAAATCAGCAGATCGTAGATTTTCTCCATTATAACCGCTTGTTTTAGACTATAATCCGAGGAAGGAATCGATCTTTTCTTTATCGAAACCGATCACCAGATTGCCGTCAATGGTGACTACCGGGACACCCATCTGGCCGGAAAGTTTGACCATTTCCTCCCGAGCAGCAGAATCAGTTCCTACATCAAAATCTTGATAAGGGATATTTTTGGATTTAAGGTAATCTTTCACCCTGTGGCAATAAGGACAGGTCTGGGTGGAGTATACTTTTACATTCATAACCACCTCCTTAACTGGGTTTAGCCATTAAATTTCTTTTGGCAAGATTAAGCTTGGTGAGATGCTTCTTTTCGTCACCGATGATCTTATTGAAAATATCGAGTTTTTCCGGAACAATACAGTTTTTTAAAGCCGAATAAACTAAAATCAATTCTATAACCACATAAATTGCGAACTCAACTGCCTCCAGGTCGGTAACGAACAACTCCTTAATTTTTTTGCCGATTGCTTCCTGGGTATAACGAAACCCGGGGGTTATTTCACTTAAATAAGGGTCATATTCTCCGGCGCTAAGCTCATAGACCACATAGCTCTCGATGTCCTGGCACATTTCTTTAAACACCTTGCTATGAAATTCGCTATCCTGGCCCAAATGATCCCAAAGGTTCTTTAGCTGGCTGTCGGCTGTCTTTGAGCTTAAAGCCTGGTATAATTTCTGAGAACTTTCTTTAACTTTTAAGGCGATCTCTAAAACTTTCTGGGGGTTAAAATGCTCAGTCATCGATACCTTTGATTAGATTCCGGTATGGTCGATAGTACGCTTTAAACTTTTTAACTTAGCCAGATGGTTTTTTTCTTCGTCAATAACCTTATCTAAAACTGGCTGTTTGTTTTTATTTATATACTCCCTCAAAGCTGAATAAGTAAGAATGGATATTTTTTCAACTGAGATTCCGAAATCGATTGCTTCACTGTCGCTTTTAAATTCCTGGCCAATATGTTCTTTGATCAGGTCCTGAGTAAAAATATATTCGGAAGCAATAGCTTTGAGGTAGGGCTCGTGTTCACCGGTAGAAAACTCAACCACCAGGTAATCTTTCTGGTTGGAAAGCATTTCCTGAAAGGTCTGCTGATGAACCTCTTCCTGTTGTTTTAAGTAAGCCCAGAGCAAACCAGCCTGGGGGTCGCGGCTTTTAACTTCTAAAAGGGCATAAAGCTCTTTTCCGTTTTTTTCGACCTCCACGGCTATTTTTAGGATTTCTCCCGGGTTGTATTTTTCAAGCATGGTCATTCCTCTCTCAGTTTAGTCTTTATTTTTCCGGCTAGCGCCGAAAGAGAAGCCAGATCTTTTTCATCGGGTATGTATTGGAAATAGCTGCCTTCGCAAATCAATTCCACCCCGGCCAGCTTCAAAGCCTCCTCCAACTCCTTAAAGCTGGGCTTAGACCAGCCATAAGAACCAAAAGTAAAACCAAAGCGGTTTTTCGGCTTTAACCCTTTAAGATAGGATAAAAAGGACGCTATCGAGGGGAGCATCCCGTTATTAAGGACCGGGCTGCCGACGATAATCGCTTTAGCCGAAAGAAGGTCAGCAGCGACATCAGAAATATGATTAAACTGTAAATTCAAAAGTTTAACCGAAATGTTTTCTTTATCTAAAAGTTCGTAGATCCGAAGGGCTATTTTTTCGGTAGAATGCCACATGCTGTCATAAACGATTACTGCCTGCTCGGAAAGACGGCTATTAGCCCATTTATCGTAAAGGTCAATAATCGTTTCAATATTGGGGGTTTTACGCCAAATCAAACCATGGGAAGGGCAGATAAACTCCATATTCAAAGACTGCAAGCCCTCTAAAGCCTTGATCACCTGGGAGCTGTAAGGCATGACAATGTTGGCATAGTATTTAGCCGCTTCCCGAAAAATTATATCACCGCCGACTTCATCGACAAATCTTTCGGGAGTTGCATAATGCTGGCCGAAAGAATCATTGGAAAACAAGATCTTCTGTTCTTTAAGGTAGGTTATCATCGAATCCGGCCAATGAACCATCGGAGTCAGATGAAACTGCAAGTTGCGTTTTCCGATCGAAAGAGTCTCGCCGGAATCAACAACTTTAAACTTCCAGTTTTTCTTAAAATGCTTCAATAAACCTTCTTTTCCTTTAGGGGAACAAACCACTTCAGCCTGAGGACAAAAATCAAGTAATTGATCAATCGCTCCGGAATGATCCATTTCAGCATGGTTGGAAACAATATACTGGATCTTTGAAGGATGTATTATTTCAGAGATCCGGCGCAGCATATCGCCAGAACCATAACCTTTAACAGTATCGATCAGTGTAGGCTTATCATCTAAAATAAGGTAAGCATTGTAAGTAGTGCCGTAAGGAGTTGAATAGCCGTGGAAACTGCGTAAATTCCAATCAATATACCCGACCCAATAAACATTTTCTCCGATTTTAATCATCTTATCCCCTTTTGACTGATAGCCAGCGAAATTAAAGTTTTTTAAACTGGTCCTTACCTACCCCGCAATCAGGACAAACCCAGGAATCAGGAAGCTGCTGGAAAGGCAGGCCCGGCTGGATTCCTGAACCGGGATCACCGATTTCAGGGTCATAAATATAGTTACATACGGTACAAATATACTTATCCATCTTTAATTGATTTTACCATATAAGTATTGACTGTAAAGATTAATGAGCTGCCGAACACAACATCTTCTGTTTAGCCTCCAGGGCAGATAAAAGAGACGCAAACGACTTCTCAAAAGCGGCCAGCCCGTCTTTGAGCAGCTGCGCGCAAACTTTATTTAGATCAATCCCGGAACCTCTTAAATCCTTGATGACCTCTTGGGCCTTGGAGATATCGGAAGTCAAGGCTTCCTTGACCCGGCCATGGTCAAGAAAAGCCAAAAAAGTCTCTTCGGGTATAGTGTTGACTGAATTCTTGGCGATCAGCTCGCTGACATATTTAATATCGCTGTAAGCCGGATTTTTGGTCGAGGTTGAGGCCCACAACACTCTTTGAACATTAGCCCCTTTTTCCTTTAAGCTCTTAAATTCATTAGAAACTAAATTATCAAGATAGTTCTTATAGATCAGGCTTGAATTTGAAATAGCAGCTTTGCCTTTAAGTTGTTCTAATTTTTGTTTTTTCTCCGGGTCGGAAATACCGGTTATCATTTCAGTTAAGCTTGTATCTACCAATGTATCAACCCGGCTGACAAATACGCTAGCCACTGAATGTACTTTCTGGATATCTCCTCCGGCATTAAGAAAACGTTTTAAACCTCTGAGATAGGCTCGGCAACTTCCTAAATACTGTTCTAAAGAGAATATCAGGGTTACATTAACGTTTAAACCCCGGCTGACCAGTTCTTCTACGGCCGTAAACCCTTCCTGGGTGGCCGGAACTTTCAGCATCAGATTTGGCCGGTTTACCTTATTATAAAGCCGCAAACCTTCATTCAAGGTCTTGTGAGCCTCATTAGCCAGTAAAGGGCTGACCTCAAGGCTCACATAACCATCTAAACTCTTGGTTTGTTTATAAACTAAAGAGAACTCATCTGCGGCATCCTGGATATCTTTAATGGTTAACTCATCGTAAATCTCGAAAACCGACTTTCCGGACTTGGTAAGTTTTAAAATATTCTGGTCGTAAGTACTGCTTGAGCCGATGGCTTTTTGGAAAATAGTAGGGTTAGAAGTCAAACCCCTCAAACCCTTGGCGATCATTTCCCTTAACCTGCCGCTGGCGAGCAAAGAACGGTTGATATTATCCAACCAGGCACTTTGGCCAAAATTAGCAAGTTTTTGAATTGGTGTCTCTGCCATAACTGTTTGCCTCCTTTGCTGTTTATATCGTTACTCTTGTTCCTGGTTTGATCCGCTTTGAATAATATTAAAACTGCCGGCTCCGGAACTTTTTACTTTTCCCGACAAAAACTCATTGATATCGATATTAAAAACGGTTGCCAAATTGGCTTTGTCCAAATTTTGAAGATCACCATCTTTATGCAGCATAATTTTGATATCCTGCCAATTATTCAGCTTGTAAGCATCAACTGCTGCAGTATAAGCCGCCCGGCCGGAAGAATCGACCTTTAAAAGATAAGGAAAATCTCCCAAACCAGTCATCGGCGCAGCTGCTGACTGTTTAACCAGCCAAACTGTATAAACATCGCTCGGCTCCAACCCTTGGGCCTGAAAATTGATCCGGTTTTTTCCACCGTAATATAAATCCTGGTTTAAAGACGCACTGATCTTGGCACTCTTGTAGGTGCCGCTTCCGGCTGAAGCAACGGTTATGGTTTCAGAAAAGGCGACCCGGGAAAATCCAATAATCAAAAATATAGCTATAACCACTGCCAAAAACCGCAAAGATAGTTTTACCATAAATCTCCTTATTTAAAAATCAAATTAGCAATAAATCCTAAAATTATTACCTGGGGAACCGACACTAATACCATCCAAATGGCGACCCGCCGGCCGAGATTATGCCAGAGAAGCCCGATCTCAGTATAATCAGTGACTACCCCGGCCATAAGAAAAACAAAACTATTTCCAAGGGCACCGGTCTGACGAAAGATCTCAAAAGCCATCGGAGCAGAACCTTCGGAACAAACTTCGATTACTGTAGCCACCAGCAAAGTAACTAGCAGGCCGAGAAGAGTCGGCCCCATGTAATTATTAAACACTGTTGAGGGAATATAAGCCCCGGCTAAACTGGCTAATCCGGTTCCGATTAAAATCCACCAAAGCACCATATCAGCCAAGGAAAGTGTCCCCCGGTATATCCCTTTAAGGTCTAAAATAATATTTTTTAAAGAAAACCGGTAGGTTTTAAACCTTTTCTTGATATCTTCTTTGATCGAAAAACCCTTTTCGACTGAAGCCGTAAACTTATTAGTCTCGATGATCTTTTTACGCTCTAAAAATTGGAAGATCAAACCAGTAGTTATAGCCACGGCGATCGCCGAAAAAATAATATAAAAAGCCTTTAAGCCGAAAAACCCGATAAGCATTATGGTTAAAACCATATTGGCCCAGGGCGAAGCCAAAAGAAAAGCTACCACACTTGGGTTGGAAGCGCCTTTTTTATGCAGCTGGATTGAAAGGGCCAGGATCCCGTGTGAACAAATGCTCATTAAGAATCCCAGAAGAACCGAATAGAAAATAGTCCGCTTGCCGGGATGAGCCAAAATCAAAGAGATGTATTCACGGGGTATATAGTATTCGATTATTCCGCCCAAAAAAAGGCCCAAAGTGATTGCCCACCAAATAGTCTTAAAATAAGCTAGTAAAGTATTGCGAAACGGAACTAAAATCGGCAGAAAACCCGAAACGGCGACTAAACCGACCAAAACACCTGAGATGATAAATGTTTTGTTGGCGTAAAAAGGCCTCTTTGAAGGAACGATGCAGGCTAAAGACTCCTTTGAAATATTCTTTTTTTTGCAGAATTTATCCAAACAATGCTGGCTGCAAAAGAAATAAGTTTTCCCATCAAGGTCAGCCGAAAAGCTCTTCTTTTCGTTAACGGTCATGCCGCAAACCGGGTCTTGGGCCATCAGGAAAACTCCTTTTTATTTTATAAAATCAAAATATATCGCCAAAATTAAAGCCAGGCCTGAAAAGAAAAAAATAATAAAAAAGTTGACCTTATCTTTCTTGGAATTTAACTGACAGATCACCGTTCCCAGAAGTCCATAGTCGTACTCTGACAAGGGTTGTTTTGAAAGTAATTTCTGGACGATTCCGGTCTTTTTGAATTCCCGGTGCAGACGGTTATGATACTTGAACTTATAAATAAAAAACAGAAAAAATCCCACTACTCCCAGATACCAAAACACCTTCGATAACAAAGGGCTAAAATTAAAAGCCAGATTTACTGCCCGGATAGAAATGGTTGCTATAATGGCAATGAGAAAAAATACCCAGGCCTCAAGCGGCTCTTTACAGCTTTGGGTCTTAAAACAATCCTGGCAGATAAAACTCTCTTTAGTCATTCCAAGTTCCCTTTTCTTTGGCGGTCATATCTTTTCCACAGCATTTTACTTTCTTTGATGATTTTTTCCCTTTGCTGCAAATAAGGCAAACATAAGTTTTCTCTTTTTTGCTGGTTTTATTTTTCATTTTTTTCTCCTTGAACAAGAATTAATTTTACCCTGCAAAGTCCCCATCGGACAGATTGCACACCAGGCTCTTTGATTTATAGGTATGCCGATAAAGATTGCGATTAGGGTAGTGACTAAACACATCCTTACAAAAACAACCCCGAAGGCTAGCCAGGTTTTATCGGCAGTTATCAATTGAAACGTAAACGCCAACATAAACAAGGCAAAGATAGCCCACCTTACCGGCGGTTTAGTAAACAGCCGAGGTATCTTTTTTTTAAGGCTAAACTTAGCCAGAACTAAATCCAGAAAGGCTCCTCGCGGACAAAGATGCCAGCACCAGAATCTTCCTCTAAAATAAGCTAAAATTAAAAGGGTTATCATCATCAACAACACCAGATAACCCAAAAGCGGCACAAACAAACCGCCAACGACTACCAACGGTAAAAGCCAAATCATAATCAACTGGCTAGTTTTTACTTGTCGTCCCAAAATTTTTCGGCCTCCTCTTCCATCTTTTTAAGCCGGTCATAATAATCTGAAAACTCATTAAGGTGGGCTAAAGCGATTTTCCCGGTAGTTAGGTAATCATCGTTAGTAACGTTGGTTTTAGGGTCAGCTAAACCGTGTTCCAGCTCGACATCCAGCCCTCGCCTGAACTGATCAACGTCAAATTTATCCCATTTAACACCCAGCTGCTCGCCGATCGCCATAGCTTCTTCTTGGGTAAATTTATCCTTCTTCTTCATTACAACCACCATCCTGAAAATCTTTGCGGTTAATAGTTTTCGGACAAAACCTCATAATAGGCCTGGGGATGCAGACAGGCCGGACATTTATCCGGAGCGACCTTACTTTCATGGACATAACCGCAATTGCGGCATTTCCATTTTACCACTGCATCCTTTCTAAACACCTTTTTTCCTTTAACATTTTTAACCAGTTTTCGATACCTTTTTTCATGTTCTTCTTCTACTTCGGCTATCTCCTTAAAGGTATCAGCAATATCTTTAAACCCTTCCTGACGAGCAACAGCTTCAGCTTCCTGATAAAGTTTGGTCCACTCTAAATTTTCTCCGGCAGCCGCAGCTTCCAAATTAGCGGCGGTATCACTAATAGTACCTGCAGGATAGCTGGCTTGAATTTCTACTTCGCCGCCTTCTAAAAATTTAAAAAACCTTTTAGCGTGTTCCTTCTCATTATCAGCAGTCTCCAAGAATATCGCCGCTATTTGTTCAAAACCGGATTTTTTTGCTGCTGAAGCAAAATAAGTATACCGATTTCTAGCCTGCGACTCACCGGCAAAAGAAGCCAAAAGATTTTTTTCGGTCTTGGTTCCTTTGATTGATTTACTCATAATCTTACCTCCCTATTTAAGCAACCTGTTCTACTTCTTTGACTTCGGGAACCGCCTGCTTAAGCCTTTGCTCAATACCCATCTTAAGGGTATAGGTGCTCATCGGACAACAGCCGCAGGCTCCTTTCAGGCGCAGTTTGACCACACCCTCTGCAGTAACGTCCACCAGCTCAACATCGCCTCCATCAGCCTGAAGCATCGGCCTGACCTCTTCCAAAAACTTTTCCACTTTTTCTTTTAGCATTTCTACCTCCTAAGATTATCCGCCTAAGGCGAAAAATTATATTATACAGTTATTTTATTTCCGAGAATAGCCGCTAAATCTTCCTTGACCGTTGATATCGGCTTGATCTGAAAATCCTTAACCAGAATTTCCAAAACTTTGGGGCTGACAAAGGCCGGAAGCGTCGGACCTAAAAGTATATTTTTAACCCCTAAATGCAGCAAAGTCAAAAGAATCGCCACTGCCTTTTGTTCAAACCAAGAAAGCACTAAAGATAAAGGTAAATCATTGACCCCGCAATTAAAAGCCTTGGACAGGGCCATGGCTATTTTAATTACCGAATAAGCATTGTTGCACTGGCCTAGATCCAACAAACGGGGAATCCCTTCAATCTCTCCGAAATCAAGTTTATTGAATCGATATTTACCGCAGGCCAAGGTCAAAATAACACAATCTTTCGGTACAAGTTCAGCAAACTCAGTGTAGTAATTGCGGCCGGGTTTAGCCCCATCACAACCACCAATAAGAAAGAAATGACGGATTTTTCCTCTTTTAACCGCATCAACAATTTTATCGGCCAAACCTAAAATCGAGCTGTGGTGAAAACCGGTCATTATCTCCTTTCCGGAAATTTCGGCCAGCGCCGGAAGTTGTTTTGCTTTCTCGATCAGCGGTGAAAAATCTCTGGATTTAAGGTGTTTGGCGCCGGAAATACCGGTGATACCCACGGTAAATAACCTGTCAAGATAGCTATTGCCTGGGGGAGTCAATACGCAGTTGGTAGTTGCCAAGATGCTTCCGGAGAACTGACCAAATTCTTTTTTCTGTTCCTGCCAAGCCCCGCCGTAATTACCGGCTAAATGCTTGAATTTATTTAGCTCCGGATAACCGTGGGCCGGAAGCATTTCGCTATGAGTATATATATTAATTCCGGTTCCTTCAGTCTGCCTTAATAATTCATAAAGATCGAGTAGATCATGACCGGTAACTAAAATTCCCGGGCCAGCCTTTGTGCCGGTTCTAACTTTAGTCGGCACTGGCGTGCCTAAACGCTCAAGATGAGCTCTATCTAAAAGCTCCATTACCCTTAAATTCATCTCGCCGCATTTTAAAACTATACTAAGGTGGTCATTAAGATCAAAACTAACGTTGGTTACCGTCTTAAAAAGAGCTTCGTGCATAAAGCCGTCTATCATCGGGTCTGTTGCTCCTAATTCCCGGGCATGGAACCCGTAAGCAGCAATGCCTTTTAAACCGTAAAGTAAAATATCCTGTAAACTCTGAATATCGGGATTCTTCCCGCAGACTCCCATCTTTGTGCAACCGGTACCGCCGGCGGTTTGTTCACACTGATAGCAAAACATACTCATCTTTACCTCCTTCTTAATAGCCGATAAAATTTTCGATTTTCAGCTTATCCTGGCTACAGCCTATTTCTAAACATACTTCCTTCATCGCTGTAACCATCTTTGGCGGGCCTATAAGGTAAAAAATCCTTTCCTGCTTGTCCTTAACCTTATCCAACAACAAATTTTTATCGATCCTGCCAAAAATACATTTTCCGGATTCTTTAGACTGACAATCGGTAACTAAATAATTTATTTCGATACTTTTATTTGCCTTAGCCCAACTATCCAGCTCTTTCTTAAAAGCAATGTCGTTTTCGGTCCGGTTAGAATAGAATAATTTAACATCAGTATCCAGCTTTTTCTCGCTAATATACTCGATAATTGAGATTATCGGAGTTATCCCTATTCCTCCGATAAGAAAACCTATTTTTTTATATTCTTCCTTAAAAGTACAATTGCCCAGGGGGCCGCTGAATAAAACCGGGTCACCGGGTTTAAGACTGTTTAGTTTTTGAGAAAATTTACTGTCGCTAAGGCGTTTGGTAAGTTCAAAATAATTTTTGGCCGGCGCAGAAGAAAAAGAAAGGTATTTGTTTAGCTCCTTATTGCTTAAATCCTCTGTGTCAAAAATAAGCTGAGTGAACTGCCCGGGGGAAAAATTAAACTTTTCCCCAGGAAGAAAGCGAAAGCTTTCTACATCAGCAGTCCGTTTGATCCTCTCAGTTAAGCTTGCCTTATACAGGTTTATCATCGTTTTTCTCCAAACACTTCCTGCAGGTACCGTAAAAATAACCCTGAAGTTCCTCGATCAGGTTGCCCTCAATAGTCCTGGTCTCCAAAGCCGGGCAAGGTTTGATATTGATATCGAAAATATTGCGGCAATGTTTACATAAAAAGTGATGATGGGGATCGATCCGGGCCTCAAAGCAGGATTTATCAAATTGGATACGTATCTCATTGACTACATGCTTCTGCTTAAAAAGGTCTAAAATAGTGTATACGGTTGCCGGGGATATCGCCGGCATCTTAACCTTGACTTTTTCGTAAATTTCCTCGGCGGTAAGATGCTTGGCTTGCTTCAACAAGATTAAATGCACTTCCAAACGTTGCTGAGTCGGACGAATATCGTGTTCCTTTAATATCCTCAAACTGTTATCCATAGAGTAAGAATATACACCCTTCATCAAATTTGTCAATAGCTATTTTTAGGTAAGAATGATTATTGATACTAATTTTAACCTACACCCTGCCAATAGGTTATACATCTTAGCTTTACTAAATAGTAATTTATATTAAAAATTAGAGTTTAAGGATAGGCGAAATAACTGGCTGCTGCTAAAAACGTTTCCAGAAAAAGGTCAATTATCCTTGCAAACGAACTTTCCTATATGTTACATTTGAATGCCAGGAAGGAACAAAAATCGAAAAAATGAGAGGGGCTTCCAATATGGAAGGGGCTCCAAGCTAGGCCTTGTGAGCAGAAACCCCTCTCTTTTTTTATCTTGAGCACCTTAATGAATTATTCAGCGAAATCCCGATTACTATCGGGATAATTAAAATTTAATTTTAAGCAATTTTTGGCTGAGGCGGGAAAATCCGTTCCAGAAGCTGGGAAAGCGATTTCTTACCTTTGTCGTTGATTTCAACGAATCTAAGGCCGGCTGAATAACGATCAGAAAGCCTCTCTTTATTACACCAGATGAGCTTGGCCTTCAGATCCACTACGCTATCAACTAAATTGACCTGTAACTTTAGAAAGCTGTCTTTGGGGATAAAATTACTACTAATGATCTTTATCCCAGAAAGGCTCAAATCTTTACAGACTGTATAAAAGTATTTCGGGCAAGAAAGGTCCTTACATTCGACCGGAAAGGATATCCCAACTCTGGGGCTTGATCGTCTTTCTTCTAAACTTCTATTTACCATGTTTATTTAGTGCTGACTTGAGCGGTTACAAAAAATAACCCGAACCCGTGGCTTTTGAACACAACAAGTTCGGACTTGGATTCAATATAACATATTTATTTTATATTTTCAAGGTAAATAGTTATTTTTTTTATTTTATAACTATATGTTCAATAAGGGGTAGGGTAAATCAGCCTTAATCGGCGGGGATAAAGATGGTTTTTCCGGGAATAAGTTTGCTTGAATCTTTAATTAAACCTTTGTTTAACTCATAGATTTCCTTCCAACGGTTACCATCGCCTAACTCTGACTGGGCAATCTTCCATAAGGAGTCGTTTTTCTTAACTGTATACTGACGCAAAGACGCCCGGTCAACTTCTTTATCCAATTTATCCTTCTGGGCTTGCTGCTCGATGGGGATAATAATGACTGTTCCGGCTTTAAGCTTATCGGGATTGCTGATTCTTTCCTTATTTAACTCCCAGAGGTATTTCCAGCGGTGGCCGCTTCCGGTAAATTCTTTGGCAATCTTAGATAAACTGTCGCCTTTTTTAATCGTATATTCTACAGTTGAAACTGCAAAACTTGACTCAACCGGCTCGTCCTTTTCAATAAGATATTTACCTTCCTCAAGTTCAACAGCTCCTGACTCGATCGCCGTCTCTCCAGAATAGGGAATCATCACCTCCTGGACTTCAGCAACCATAAACTGGGCGTTACGATCTTTCTGCATCCCCAGCAAATCGCTAACCGGAGCTACAGCATCAAGCTTACCCCGGCTGATTATCCGCACCCGCTCCTGAGCTATACCTTTATCGATCATGTATTGCTTCACTGTCTCTGCCCGTTTTGAGCCCAGTTTAAGATTATAACCTTCAGAACCTCTTTGATCGCAATTGCCGGTGATCAAAATATCGGCCTGAGGATTTTTAGCCAAAGCTCTCACTGCCTTTTCCAAAATCGGCAGATGATCGCTCCTCAAGTCAGCTTTATCATAATCAAAATAGATTTTTACATTTTTAATTATTTTCTTGATCAGTAACGATGACCTTAATTCCTGTGGTTGAGGAGGCGGGAGCTCGTCAGCTTTATAATCAAAAATTATCTTCCAGACATAAATATAGCCCCGGTTACCCCAAGGCTTAGCCTGGCCGGGGGTCTTTGGCCACCACCAGTATCCTCCACGCTCATCCTTTACCGGGCCAGGACTGGCATCGGTCGGCCACCATTGGAAACGTTCCTGCAAAGCTTTTGCTTCCTTTTGCCTTTTTTCTTCTCTTGACTCAGCAGTCGCCTTTAAGCCATAGTCTGAACAGAGTGCCAGCATCAAGACAGCCAAAATTATCCTTAATAGCTTCCAGAAATTACTCATCTTTATTTTTTAATCTAAATATGCCGCTAACTTTTCCCAGGTTCTTTTACCGACCATTCCATCGGCCTTTAAACCATTTTCTTTTTGAAAATTTTTAATCGCCTTTCTGGTATTTTTGCCGATTTTTCCGTCTACCGTACCGGAATAAAAACCGGCATTTTTAAGTGCCCGCTGAATATTTTTAGAAGTAACCCCGGGAGTGTGAGTTTTTTTAGCCTGGGTATAATTTGTAGATTTAGGGACTTCTAAAGCCTCTTCTAGATCGCGGATATCCTGATCTTTATCCTCAAGCTCTCTTTCTAATTCATAAATACGTGTCTGCAACTGTTCTATCTGCAGGTTTCTATTGCTTTTTTGAGTTGCCGCGCAGCCAGTAAAACTCAGAATCAATAACCCAGCTAGTATGATCTTGAGCGCCATTTCTTCCGACCTCCTTTTGTAAACCTTAAATTACCATCTTTACCTTAAAGATACCGTCAGGGAGATAATACCTCAAGCTTTTACTTTTGCAAGCTAAATGATATTCCCATCCGGGAATATTCTAAAAATGGCTGCCCGGTCTGGAGTCGAACCAGAGATAACAGATCCAGAGTCTGTCGTGTTGCCAGCTACACTACCGGGCAAAAAGTCATTGCATCCTTTTTAGAGCGTCATCCAGGGCGTCTTTCAGGCGCCTTGCTCCCTGTTCGTCAAATTGGAAATGCCTTACTTCGCCGCCGATCAAGGTAGTTTTTTCTCTTATCACTATTTTCTTTTTACCAAACCTTTCCACCAACAACAAATTATGCCTAAACTTAGCTATACCTTTATTGTATTCATTGATCACTCCGTAATCTTTGATTATGTTTTCTGAAAAAGCCGGTATTTTCATTTTTTTAAAAAAATTCATTGAATCCTCCTATTGGATTATGGTTTCTTCCAAAGTCCCTACGTCAGTACCTCGGAACCAATCGATTATCTTATTGTCTTGAAGATAAAAAGTTATATTATCGCCGGCCTCAACAGTTGAAATATCTAAAAAAGTCAAGTATCGCTGATCGCCGGAAGTATTCTCACTGATTAATAGCTCTTTGTTGAATCCAGCATTTTTTAAATTCTCCTCTGGCATGCCTTCAATAATCACCCCTTTCTCGGTTATGACCTTGTTATTGCCATCGGCTGGGTTTTCAGCAACCAGAAAAAAGGACGGCAAGAAAAACGCTAAAACTAAAAATAAAATCCGATATCGCATCTTTATTCTAATCTAAAATGATACTACTTCAGCCAAAAATTACCAAGCATTTTCCTCAACCCACTTGTCGGCTTTATCCACTGTCTGCC
>JAHKAJ010000021.1 GCA_018826075.1 Candidatus Omnitrophota bacterium | reverse complement strand
TTCCAACTTTACTATCGTCGATAAAGAAGATGCCCAGGACTTGATTGATGATTGCATTGAAGATTTAGGGCTGTATAAAAAAGAAAAGATGTTTCCCAAAAAAAGTGTCATCTATAATATTTACAGCCTGGCAGCCAGCTCTCAAAAAGATATCGATGGGATCATCGAAGAATTTCATTCACATATCGAAGAGTATACTCCGGTAGTAAAAAAAATCGTCTCCAGTTATAAAAAGAAAAAGAAAAAAGCCAATGTCATGGACTTTAGCGACCTTCTGACTAACTGGCTCGAAGTCTTAAATAACTCTTCGCTTTGTCAAAAATATGCCGGGATTTTCCGCTATATCCTGGTTGATGAATACCAGGATACCAATAAGCTGCAATTCGAAATCCTTCAAAAATTAAGCTCCCAGCACCAAAACATCCTAGCTGTAGGCGATGACGCCCAGTCGATATATTCTTTCCGGGCAGCCGACATCAACAATATCCTTGATTTTCCCAAGACTTTTAATGGGACCAAGATCTTTAAACTCCAAATAAACTATCGCTCGCAGCCACCGGTATTACGATTAGCCAATGAGATCATAAAACATAATATCGACCAATTCCCCAAAGAGCTGAAAGCTATAAAAACCGGTGGAGACGCTCCCTGCCTGGTTGAGACCAAAGATGTATATCAACAAGCTAAGTTTATCGGCCAAAGGATCCTTGAGCTAAACCGCGAAGGTATACCCTTAGGAGAAATAGCCGTACTTTTTCGTTCGCGGTTTCAAGCTCTGGAAGTAGAGATGGAACTGATCAAAAGAAATATCCCTTATCTTATCCGCGGCGGAATGCGCTTTTTCGAACAAGCCCACATCAAAGATATTTTTTCTTATTTAAGAATAATCCTTAACCCTCTGGATGAAATCAGCTTTAAACGAGCAGTTTGCCTGCACAAAGGAATCGGCAGAAGCTATGCTTATAAAATCTGGGCTAAATTTTCAGAGGAAAAAACCAACCCCCAAGGTATCGCCGAAAACCTCCCCAAACGGGCCCAGGAAGGCTTCAAGGAATTCTTGTCGCTGTTTACTGCTGTTAAAAAAATAATTAAGCCCGACGAAGCCTTAAAAGAGATCCTTAAATATTACAAAGATTACTGTTATCTTTCTTTTGACAACCCTGACGAACGCCTGCTGGATCTAGAAGAACTGGCTAAAATGGCCAATCAATATGATTCAATAAAAAGTTTCCTTCTCGATTTCAGTTCTTTTGAGGAGTTTAAAGGCGAAACCCGCAGTTCAGGATATGACATTCAGGAAACCCTGGTCTTATCAACCATCCATCAGGCTAAAGGCCTGGAATGGGAAGCAGTTTTTGTTATTGGTTTATCCGAATATGAGTTCCCTCATCCCAAGTCTATTGGCAACGACAAAGCCCTCCAAGAGGAGCGCCGCCTGTTTTATGTAGCGGTAACCCGCACTAAGTCAATCCTCCATCTGACTTACCCCCAAACAAAATATACTTTTAAAAACGGAGCTATTCTTACCCGCCCTTCAATGTTTCTTGAGGAACTATCCAGGGATTGCTACGAAGAAATAACCATAGAAGAAGACTTTTAAAAAGGCTTTTTTTTGATAGAATAAAGATGATGCCAACCGCAAAAAAACTGATTAAAAAGTTAATCAAAAATAAACTTTCTTTGGCAGTGGCTGAATCGGCCTCTGGCGGTTATACCTCTTATCTTTTAACAAAAACTCCTGGCTCATCAAAAGTTTTTAAGGGTGGGCTTGTTGTTTATTCTTTAGAAGCAAAAAACAAACTCCTCGGCCTGCCAATAAAAAATCTTAAAAAAACTCAAGGTGTTTCTAAAAGTGTCGCTTTAGCTTTAGCCAAAGGGATTAGAAAAAAACTAAATGCCGACATCGGTGCTTCTTTAGTCGGCTTTGCCGGCCCAGACTCTCCCAAAGGAATCAAACCGGGAACTTTTTTTATAGCTGTCAGTTTTAAAAAAACTCGCTCCAAAAAAATATTTATCCAAGGAACCCGCGACCAGGTACGCAAAAAAGCCAGCCAACTATTAATTCGATTAATTTATGAGAGCTTTTATCGCTATTGACCTTCCCGAAAACTTAAAAAATCAACTGGCTCAAATCCAAAATGATTTAAAAAGCTGTGATCTGGATCTCAAATGGGTTAAGCCGGAAAACCTGCATCTGACTTTAAAGTTTTTAGGCGATATCGACGAAAAACAACTTTTAGAAATTAAAAAAATAATTAAAGGGATAGCTTTTAACCAGAAAACTTTTGAAGTCAGCCTTGAAGCTTTCGGATTTTTCCCTGACTCCCGAAAGCCGCGAGTGTTTTTTGTCAGCACCACCAACCAAGATTTATTAAAAACTATAGTCAACCGGCTGGAAACCGGATTAGGAAAAATCGGTTTCCCGATCGAGGGGAGATTTAAATCCCACCTGACTCTAGCCAGGATAAAAAGCAGTAAAAATTTAGAGACTCTTCTGCAAAATTTAAAAGAAGTTAGCTTGGAAGGAGTTTTTACGGTAAAAGAAATCGCAGTCTATGAAAGCCGGCTTAAACCCACTGGGCCGGTTTATGAAAAAATCGCCAGGATCAGCCTTACTGAATGAAGAATAAGATTAGCATAAACTCCGGCTACTAAATCATCGCCGACCACTCCTTTGGCGCCAGGACAACGCTCTAAAGTATCAGCCGGAGGAATCTTAAGCATATCCAACATCCGGAAAAGGAAAAAACCACAAACCAAATAACGAAAATCATGCGGGATAAACAGGTAGGTGATCAGCATACCGGAGAAATCATCGATTACTATAAGTTTAGAGTCTTTCTGGCCGAATAATTTTTCAGCCCGGCCGCAGACTAAAAACGAAATTATAAGTGAAGCCAAAGTAAAAACCGCAAAATAAACCGGGTTTTTTATAAATAAAAATACCGGCAAAGCAACCAAACAAGAAGCTGTTCCCGGACAAAGCGGGGTATAACCCACTCCGAAAACAGTAGCGGCTATTAAAACAAGCCTGTCTTTTGGGGACAGGTCCCCCTTTAAAAACCTAATGTTACCAAACATTTTTTTAGCCATTTTTCGAATTTTGTAAATTTACTCATTCCATCTAGACTTTTTTGGTTTTTGAAAAAACCAACGAATTATGCCTTATTCCATTGGCCCTATTTAAGTGGGACCTGTCCCCAATTAAAAAGTCCGGATAGCCCGGCGGTTTACCCAAAAGTAATAAACTCCTGAAAGCAAAGTAATCATCACTATATACCACATCAGGACGGGAATGACCTGGCCAGACAGAATAATGGCTGCTTTGCTTTGCGGTAAAATCTTAGCTAAAATAAGGCTTATAAAAATAAACCCTATTCCGATTACCTGAGATAAAGTCTTATGTTTACCCAGCCTTCTGGCTTCAAGGATAATACCTTTGCTTAGACCGTATAAACGCAAGCCGGTGATAATAAACTCTCTTAACATTATCAAGCTCACCATCCAGGCGTTGACTACTCCCAATTCCAAAAAAGCGCAAAATATTCCGATGATCAAAATCTTATCAGCCAGCGGATCAAGAATTTTTCCTAAATCAGAAATTAAATTATACCTCCGGGCCAGGTAACCATCCAAAAAATCAGTTAAAGAGGCTAAAAGAAAAATAAAAAAAGCCAGGCCAAGAGAAAATAAGCTATTTTGCAGAATAAAACCTATACAAATGAAGGCTAAAAGAATCCGTAAAATCGTTAATTTGTTAGCGATATTCATAATTTATGCTATGTAGGGACACAAAATTTTGTGTCCCTACATACCTATTAAATCATATTCACCGGCATCAATAATTTTAACCTGGCAGAAATCGCCGATCTTTAAATTGGACCGCTTGATAAAAACCCCGCCATCTACTTGGGGAGCATCATATTGAGTCCGGCCAAAATAATGATTAGCTTGCTTTTCTTCAACTAAAACATCGATATCTTTTCCGATAGACCTACGCATAAGCTTTGAAGAGATCTCCTGCTGCAAATCCATGAGCTCAGAATAACGCCGGTTTTTAGTCATCTGATGGACCTGATCTTTAAAACCGTAAGCCCTTGTACCTTCCTCCCGCGAATAGCTAAAAGCGCCCAGGCGGTCAAACCGGGCAACCTTTAAAAACTTAAGCAGCTGCTTAAACTCTTTTTGGCCTTCTCCGGGAAAGCCTACGATTACCGATGTCCGGATGGCGCAATCCGGGATCATTTTTCTGATCTTAAAAATCAAATCTTTTATTTGCCGGCCACTGGTTTTTCGATTCATTGCTTTTAGGATTTTATCATTGATATGTTGAATAGGCAAATCAATATATTTACAGATTTTTTGGCTTCCGGCGATAAGCTCTAACAACTCGTCGTTGAGATGGCCGGGATGAGTATAGTTGAGCCGTATCCAATTTATCTTTCCGGAAAGTTTAAGGATCTTCTTCAATAACCCGGCCAGGCCTGATTTTCGTTTTAAATCTTTACCCCAGCTGGTGATATCCTGGCCGATCAGGTTAAGTTCTTTAATCCCTTTTTTATTCAGATACTCGACCTCCTTCAAGATATCTTCTGGCCTTCGGCTCTTGAGATTACCTTTGATCAAAGGGATGGCACAAAAACTGCAGTTGTTACGGCAACCTTCAGAAATCTTTATAAACCGGCTATAAGCCGGGCTATCCAGCCGGCGGGGAGCAAGGAATCTGGAAAACTCAAGCACCCCCCTCCATCGGTCGACCTCAGGATAGGATTTTTTAAGCTCTTCTTGATAACGCTTAACTAAACAACCACCGATTATAAGTTCTCTGACCTTGCCTTTCTTCTTAAGTTCTACCGCTCTGGTAATTACTTCTAATGATTCTTTTTTAGCCGGGTCAATAAACCCACAAGTGTTGATTATGAGTGTCTGAGAACCCTGTGGGTCTTCCTTAAAAAGATAGCCCTTTCTTAGAAACTGCTCTTTGATTATTCCCGAATCATAACTGTTACGAAAGCAGCCCAAAGATATAATCGAGAAAGTCTTCATTTTAGGGACACATCCCATTTAAAAAATTTTTAAAAATTCGCTTAAATAATTCAATAAAATCAAACCTCATTTAAATGGGATGTGTCCCTATTTGTCGACGGTTATGCCTGAAGGGGTTATCTTTAAACTTTTTATCGGCTTGTGCAGAGATGTTAAGGCGGGAATTTCTTTTCCGTTTACCTCTAAAGATACGGCTGAACCGTCACTGATCTTAAAATCTAATTCTTTTTTTCCTTTCCAGGTTTCCCGGGCTCCTTTAGCCAAAACGCCTTCAAAATACAAAACACCGTCAACAAAGACTTTTAAAAAACATTTCTTTTTGGCGGTTAGGGAAACTGATAATTCTCCCTTTTGAAAAGGAATTACCGAAACATCCTCTACCGCCTGAACCTTTACTTGCGGTTTGCCTTTAAAAACTCTCGAAACGGCCCGAAAAAAAATCTTAATGCCGGAAATCAAGACCCACAGCAAAATTAAGCTCAAAATCCCTATCATAATTTTCTTTTTTAATTCCGGTGAGATTTTGATTAGCTTAAGTGCTGGGCTTTTTGAAGGCTTGTCTTTAGCCACTTTGCGGATAAACCCCGGTTTGGGGGGAGAAATATTTAGAGAATCCAGCTCCTGGAGAGTTTCTCCTAAATCTACATCTAAAAAGGAAGCGTAAATTTTTATGAATCCTTTTAGATAAGTCCGGTTGATACTGGCGAGGTTAGCAGCCTCAATATCTCTAATCGCCGAAGGGTATAATTTAGTTTTTTCTACGACTTCTTCGATACTGTACCCCAAGCTCGACCGCTTTTCCTTTAACCTCTGGCATAACTCTTTAATCATAGCCATCCTTTTTCGGCTAAATATTTTTCCGGCGCAACTATAATCTCTCTGGCTTTGCTGCCGCAGAACGGCCCGACAATCCCCTCCTGCTCCATCAAATCAAGTAACCGGGCTGCCCGGGTATAACCGACCCGCATCCTTCTTTGTAATATCGAAGCTGAAGCTTGGCGGACACGCAAAACAATTTTTACGGCATCATCAAACAATTCATCGCTTCCTAAATTGGTTTTTTCCTTCTTCTCGGCCGCGGCAATCGCTTCCTCATAGACTGGTTTTCCCTGAACTTTGACAAAATTAGTAAGAGTATCGATATCTTCATCGTCGATGAAAGACCCTTGGGCCCGAATAAGTTTTAGGGCTCCCGGCTTTAAAAAAAGAAGGTCACCTTTGCCAAGAAGCTTATCAGCACCCATACTGTCTAACACTGTGCGGGAATCGACTTTAGAAGCTACTTTGAAAGAAATACGAGCCGGAAAATTAGCTTTAATAACTCCGGTAATAACATCTACTGAAGGCCTCTGGGTAGCAAGAATAAGGTGTATGCCTACGGCCCGAGATAACTGAGCAAGCCTCTGAATGGTAGTCTCAATACTATCTCTAGCTACCAACATAAGGTCAGCCAGTTCATCAATAATAATAACGATATAAGGAAGGTTTTTTCCTTTCTTATTATAAGCTTCAATATTACGACAGCCTTCTTGGGCCAATAACTGATATCTTTTTTCCATCTCCTCAACCGCCCAGTTTAAAGCTACAAAAGCCTTTTTAGATTCGGAGATTATCGGGTGGATCAGGTGAGGTATCCCGGCAAAAATTGCTAACTCAACCATTTTGGGGTCAACCATGATAAATTTTACTTCATCCGGCCGGGCTTTAAAAAGTATCGAAGAAATTATCGAATTAACACAAACCGTCTTGCCGGCTCCGGTAGCCCCGGCGATCAAAAGATGCGGCATATCAACCAAATCAGCAACGACCGGGTTCCCGGAAACATCCTTACCGATGGCTAAACTGAGTTTGGAAGGTGCAGCTAAAAAAGATTTCTCTTCAACTACTTCCCTTAAAAATACCAGATGCTTTTTGATGTTGGGGATCTCAACGCCAACAGTACCTCTGCCGGGAATCGGGGCAACTATCCGTACATGCGAAGATTTCATGGCTAAAGCGATATCATCGGCAAGAACCGAAATTTTCTGAATTTTAGTGCCGGATTGAGGAGAAACTTCATACATGGTGACTACCGGGCCCTTCTGAACACTTACCACTTTGGCCTCTACTCCGAAATCGGAAAGTGTAGATTCCAAATTCTTGATGTTAGCCTTAATATCCTCTTTTACTTCCCGCTGGTCAAGAAAGGGCGGAACCTTCAAAAGAGAAGCATAAGGCAATTTATAATTCCGGGGATCAAAAGGCTTTCCCGGCTCCTCTTTTGACAGATCGGTTTTCTTTTTTAAAGAATCCTTTTCTTGAAAGCCGGATTTATTTCTTAAAGAAGCGAATTTGATCGACTCTTCGGTATTGCGTAAAGATTCTTTGCTTTGAACGGCATTAGCTTGAGGAGTATAAACTTTTATCTCGGGATTTATTTTTTCTAAGATCTTAGAGACAACCGGCGGCTTCTTTTTTATCCGAACCGGCTTCTCTATATTTTCTTGGCTGGCAATCCACCTGGTCCGGATAGCGTTTAAAAAATAAATCCAGATTCCCCGGACGGCTTTAAAAAGGTCAATAAAGAAAAACCCGAATAAAAGTATGGCGTTAACTGCCACCAGCAATAAAAGGGCGATGATCGAACCATGGATTCCCAGATATTTAGTAAAAAACGAGGCCAGGAAAAATCCAACCATCCCGGAAAGTTCAAAAACTTCCGCCGGCGGCTGGGGGAATATCCCGATCAAGGCTGAAAAAAAGATAATAAAAAATAGGAAAGCAGTGATGTTGACGGTGCGTTTAGAAGCTAAACCCGAAAAGCGAATGATCCCTAGCGCGCTAAGGCCGGTTAAAAAAAGATAAAACGGTAAAAAATAAGCTGCCCGGCCGATGGTAAAAAAAAGCGAAAAAGCCAAATAGGCTCCGGCAATGCCGATGAGGTTTGAGATTTCCTGAACCGGCGCACTTAAAAAGGTGATATCTTTAGGGGTATAAGAAATAAGGCTCAATAAGACAAAGAGAGCGGCGAGAAATAAAGTAACGCTCTTCAAAAAAGAAAAGAGACGTTTCATGTTTTTGATTAAGATTTTGCTTGCTTGAGGCTCAGGCGGATTTTACCCTGGGGATCTACCCCGATCACTTTGGCATTTATTACGTCACCAACTTTTAAAAATTCACCTACCTCTTTGACAAATCCTTCGGAAAGTTCTGAAACGTGAATCAAGCCGGATTTACCAGGAGCGATCTCGCAAAAAGCGCCAAAGGCGACTATTTTTTCCACTTTTACCTCATAGGTCGCGCCGACTTCTACGTCTTTAATCAAGTTGGTGATCTGTTTCACTGCCCTTTCCAGATCCTTAAGGTTCTGAGCCGCTACTGAAACCGTGCCGGTTTCGTCAGAAATATCAACGGTAACGTTATTCTCACGCTGAATTCTTTTGATGATTTTTCCGCCCGGGCCGATGATTGCGCCGATCTTATCAGGATCTATCTCAAAAGACTTTATCTTAGGCGCATATTCAGAAAGAGCGGTTCGCGGTGCTGATATTGCTTCATTCATCTGCTTTAAAATAGCTTCTCGGGCGGTTTTAGCCCGGGAAAGAGTTTCTTCGATAATCTCAAAAGTCAGACCATGGATCTTGGTATCCAGCTGAATAGCGGTAATTCCCTTTTTGGTACCGGCTACTTTAAAATCCATATCGCCGTAATGATCTTCGGCTCCAGCAATATCAGTAAGAATTTTATAATCATCATCTTTGCTGATCAAGCCTATGGCGATACCGGCAACCAGATCCTTCACCGGGACTCCGGCATCCATAAGCGAAAGAGAAGCCGCACAGGCTGAAGCCATAGAAGAAGAACCATTAGATTCCAAAATTTCAGAAACAACTCTCATCGTATAGGGAAAATCATCTCGGGAAGGGATCAGAGGTAATAACGCTTTCTCGGCTAAGGCTCCATGGCCGACATCTCTTCGCGAAGGGCCCCGCATAAACTTGACTTCTCCAACGCTGAAAGGAGGAAAACTATAGTGAAGCATAAAATGTTTGCTGGTTTCGCCTTCTAAAGCTTCAATCGTCTGTTCGTCGGAACTTGTACCTAAAGTAACCACTGCCAAACTTTGAGTCTGGCCACGGGTAAAAGTTGCTGACCCGTGAGTACGCGGCAGGACCCCGACTTTACACTCTATTGAACGAATCTCATCTATCGACCTTCCGTCAGCCCGAAGGCCTTGTTTAAGAATTTTTCTGCGTAAAATTTCCTCTTCGACTACCGAAAGAGCAGATTTTACATCTGACTCGGTCACCTCTGATCCTTCAGTAACTAACTTCCCTGTTAATGAAGAAAGGATTTCCTGCAATTTAAGGTGTTTTTGATCTCGGTCGGTCAAAGCATAAAGACTTTCCATTTCAGAACCAGCCAGATCCTTGACTTGTTTGATCAATTCCTCGCTGGTCTTAAACAGCTCTACCTCTTTT
>JAHKAJ010000020.1 GCA_018826075.1 Candidatus Omnitrophota bacterium | reverse complement strand
GCGGTTCATTAAAGGCTAAATGCCCGTCCATGCCCACACCTAAAAGGACGATATCTGCTCCGCCAAAGCTTTTCAGCTTACCAAGGTAAGCTTTGAAGTCTGGTTTGGCTCCGTTAACATAATGGATGTTTTCTTTAGGCAGCGGCACCCGGCTAAAGAGATTCTTATTCAAAAAGTAAGCAAAAGAAGCCGGATGGTCAGTGGCTAATCCTTTATACTCGTCGAGATGAAAAGCCTGGACTCTAGACCAATCTATACCTTTGGCTTTAGCCAGATTATTTAAGAAGCCGACCATGGTACCTCCAGTAGCAAAGACCATGGCCACTTGTTTATCGGGATCTTTTTGCAAATCCCAGATCTTATTAGCTACTACTCGGGCAGTGGCTTCAGAGAACTCATCAGCCGGAACAATATCTATCGACCGGTTAAAAGCCGAGGCTTGAAAACTAAACTTTACGGCAAAGGTTTCGATAAATTTAAAGTCCTGATAAGAAAGCGGCAGCTCAATAATTCCCAATCTCTCCAGGGCTATTTTAGAAAGAATCTCCAAGTTATTGCGGCCATCTCTGATACCAAGGCTATAGACAATATACAAATCTCTTATTTTCTTGGCTGCCTGTTGAGGGCTGACAAAAGGATTTTGGTTCAGCCATCCCTCGAGCTCCTTTTTAGCATAAGCAAGGTGTAAATCAGCCCGCTGCTTGAGGTAATCTGCGATTACTTTTTGAGCCTGGTCAGAACCGACCTTTTTACTTAAAGGCTGATAGTGATCTCTGTCTTCAATCGGTTCAGCCAGCCGGTTTCTTTTATCTTTTTTAAGCTGGTTAAGCTGGGAAATAAACTCTTGATTAGCCATCAACTTCTTTAAGCCGTCGCCGTCTTTAGCTAAGTTATAAGTATCCTGATGCTCGGGATTTAAAAAGCCTAAAGCCATAAGCGAATCAGCCAGACGGGCTGACTTAGCAAAGGCCCGTTCGGAAAATTCCCGGTAGTCTTGGCCGGGGAATACCGGATCGATCTGGCTTAAGTGGCGGTTTATTGAAGCTACTTTTTTCTCCATCTGTTCAGGAGTAATCTCAATAAACTTGTCGACCTCATCTATGGCATAATCACCCCAGGCAGTGCGGTAACCCCAAACCTCTAAAGGTTTGGTCAACTGATAATATTTTAAAGCTTTTTCTAAAACTAAACCGGATTGGGCGTGGCCCTGATGCGGGTCATCTAAATCGTCAGCAGTTATAATCAGGTCAGGGTTGTATTTATTAAGTACTGCCAAAGTTTTTTCTATATCCCTCTGGCTGGCCTGTCTTTTGTTTATGCCGTTAGCTTTATCTTCCTCTACATAGTAAAAAGGCAAATCTAAGAATACCGCCTCAACACCTAAAAGCTTATCGGCTGCAAAGACTTCTTTCTTGCGAGTTGCAATAGCTTTTTGGCGCTCTAGCTTATCAGTATAGTTTCTGCCACGCACAGCTGTGGCTCCACTAGTAGCAAAAACCGAAACTACTCGATTGCCATTATCCACTAAACGCTGGATCAGGCCGGCAGCAGGTATCACATCATCGTCAGGATGCGGGGCATAGATCATCACCGTCTTAGCCGACGGCAATCCTTGATTGAATCCGGCCGGATAAATTTTATCTTTAATTTGAAAACTAAGGCCCCTCGTATTAGCTCGGGGTGAATTAAGAGTACTTAATTCAGAGGCGACTTCAGATGGGCTCTTACGGGCATCGATTTTGATCAACTTACCCTTATCTTGATAAAAATCTATGAGGCCTTTGCTTTGATCGCTGAATATCTGCCAACGCTGGTTTATAACCTCAAGGTTATCATCGCTTCTTTGCCGTTTTAGGAGGCGCTTGATTACAGTCTGTCGATCGACATCCAAATAGATAAAAGCATCTATATCGATATTTTTCCTGGCTAAAATTTCCTGGAGTTTTTTGGCTTGGTCCAAAGTCCGAGGGTAACCGTCAAGAATAAAACCTTCTTCGGGAAGGCTTTCTTCGATCGCCCTAGCCGTAAGCTGATCCGAAACCAACAACCCTTTATCCAAATAGTCTTTTACTTCCTTACCTAAAGTGCTGTCCTTTTTAACTTCTCGACGGAATATCTCACCAGTAGAGATATGTTTTAGGCCTAAATAATTCCGTAGCAGCTCAGCTTGAGTCCCTTTACCTGAACCCGGCCCGCCAAAAAGAACTATGTTAAGATTTTTCGGGCGAGACCTAGCTAAATTTTCCCGAATAATTTTTTGGGCATTTTTAGCATAGCTACCGCCAAGGGTAAATAAAACCGGGAAGTTCTTGCCTTCTGTTGCTCTCTGGATATCTTCCTTAGTATATCCTTCTAATCGCTCTCCGTTATCAGTACGATAAGCACTACCGCCTAAGGATTCAACCATCGGCCACATCGCAGCATGATCCCATAAAAGCATGCCAGGATTGTTAAAAACAGCGAAATTACCGAAAATTATTTCTAATATCCCGGTACCAGTAGGGCCCCAGGATTTATCGACTTGGCCGGCTGGGTAAATTTTGCCAAACTGTTCACGATAAAGGTTGTTGCCGACTTTGCTGTCACCCAACATAATCACCAGATTGTCTGACTGTTGCTGAAAATCAGTAAAAGGAGTTACTTGCAGTTTAGGAACCAGACGTCCAGAAATCTGTTTCTCAAATAAGGTAACTTTTCCAGTGTCGGCACGAAACTCTACTAATGGCTCAACGATCTCAATGCCCCTATATTGAGTCTTATGCTTTGGCGCATAAATAATGCTATAGTCGGGAATATAGAGTTGTTTAGCCTGATTCCACTTCAACCGGGCCAGTAAAAACGAAAAGCGGTTACCTCCGGATAAATAAGCAGATGTACCATCCAAAGGATCTGTAACCCAATAGTACTGCGGCCAAGAATCTTTTTCTGTACGACTATTGACTAGCTCTTGATAACGCTCTAAATCTTGAGCATAATTCTCTTCTAGAACTGGCAAAACCTTTAGCTGGCTCCTCAAGAAGTTAATGTCGATTGTCTCTTCGCCAATTAAGCCATCTTGGGGAAACTGTTTGGCTAACATAAGCTCAGTTTTTATCTGAACTAGGTAGTCGGCCAAGGTTACTGAAGTCTTGTCCTCATCTTTAACCGTTTCAGGAACTTTTCCATTAAAAGTTAAACGCACATCTTCATAGACCTTAGCAATATCTAAAGCTAAATCTTTAAGTTTATTTTGCTGCAAAATATTATTTGGAGGGCCTCGGGTAGCTAAATCCAATGAACCGTTACGTTGTAAGAATACCGGAATTGACATATCTGCCCTGCCTGAAGGCAGATTGATCGGTTTATCGAAAATAGCCGAGATCAAGCCCGCTGGGATAAATGCCGGGGTTATTGGTTTTTGAATAGCTGCCGGTATAGTTTTATCTTTAACTATTAAGGTGTTGTCCGGTTCTTGATTAGTATTGGTTAGGGGTAGGGTCGTCACCTCTCTGCTCACTGTTTGAGAAGAATTGACAACCGGTTCAGGTTCAACTATCGGGGTTGAGCTGGCTACCACCAGAGACCCTTTCAGCTCGGGTTCAGTTTCAACGATAGGAGTTGAGCTGGCGACCACCAGAGAACCTTTCAAAACAGGTTCAACCTCAAGTGTAGCGTTAGGAGATAACTTTGGCTGATAAGCAGGTATAGCGCCTTTCTTAGAAAGCTCTTGCCTTAATTCTTCAAGCCGGCCGTTAGTATCCAATTTTAGTCCTTCCCGTTGGACTAATTCAAGCTGCTTAGTTGATTTTTTCCACTCTGGTTCATAGCGGCTAGCTCTTTCGGAAATTAGTTTAAGCTCGGACAACAAAGGATAATTCTCGATATCCGGCAGCTGATCATTGTAATGAACGGTTTGAAAACCAACAGCCTCGGCAACTTTACAGTTCTCTAAGTTATCGTCGATAAAAAGCACCTCTTGGGGCTTGATGTCCGGTATTTGTTTCTGGAGAACGCTAAAAGCCCGGCCGAAGAAAGCCGGATCACGCTTAGTCAACTTTTCCTGATAAGAGTTAAAAATCAATTTGGGGTTATCAAAAATATGGAAAAAATTCTGGTTGACCTTCTCGATCATAAAAGGCATATCTCCTTGAAGGCGATCGCTGATAATGCCTTGGGCAACTCCAGCTTCCTTTACCGCCTCAAGTAAAGCTAAAAGTTCTTGATTAGGTTTGCGGCTGGCAAATTGCAGTTTAAAATATTCCTTAAGCGATTTAAACGGCTGCTTAAGTCCCCAAGCAGTTAAATTCCGGTTTATCTGAACTAAAAAATCTTCCTGGTTTATCTGGCCGCGCATAAGTTCGTAGAGTTTTTCTTCGCTTTCAAAAATTATTCTGTGTATATCAGCAGGCAGGACTCCTTTTACTCCCCGACGGTAGATTTCATCGGCAAAAGCCAAATAGCGGATTTCTCTTGACCCGCCGGATTTAAGCAACACCCCGTCAATATCCCCGAATACTGTCCGGGCCTTAGCCGGATGAACTTGACTGAGTTGAGACTTTGATAAATCTTGCTTAAAATTATCAGGGTTGGCTCCCAAAGGATAAAAATAATAATTATCGCCGAAGACTTCCTGGGCTTCCTGGAGAATTTTTACTCCAAGCATGGTTGTCTTTAATCGAAAATCTTTTTCTGGCTGGCTGACATTGCCTAGACTTTGGACTAAATCAAAAATTTTACGTAAAGCCCGGTAATAGCCCACGTCAGTCCGAGGATATTGTTTCTTTTGCCAGTTCTTACCTTCAAAAGATGAAAATTCTAAATAAGGCGGCTGAGCATCGTCTCCGGTTAAATCAATCTTTAACTGACCCTTGGTCCCTTTAAAAATGATTAAAAAGTTAAATTTATCAGTGCCAACGCCAGCCCGTAAATCGATATCTAAACCTTTAAGTTTACCGCTAATATGAGTATAGGTATCGGCTCCCTGGGGAGCACCGATATAGCGGGACATAAACAAGCCTTGTTTATTCAACTCAAAGTCTTTGAAGCTTAATTCCTGGCTTTCTAATAGCTGTTCAATACCGGCGATAAGATGAACCATCACATCCATGCCAATACCCCCGCCGCTTACCTCAGAATCAGTAAGCCAATGCCGGTAAGGCTCAATGGGAACGTTCTTCTGGAAATCTCCCTGGATAGCGGTTAACTCCCCTAAATGTCCCCGGCTAATAATGTTAACCGCATCTAAAATCACCGGGTTGTCAAAAAAGAAATCTATCGCAAAAATATTGGAATTTTGTCGGCGCAATGATTCTAAACTCTCCAGATCCGAAGGTAAAACAACCGGCTTTTCTACAAACACCGGGATGTTACGTTCGACTGCCCAGTTAATAAATTTTAAATGACTGTCAGGCCAGGTAAGCACGAGTACGCCGTCCACTTTCTCTTCAGGTAAATTTCGGAAATAAGCGCTATAGGGTAATTTATTTTTCCTGATTTTATCCCAAGCTTTATCTTCCGGCGCTATATCCACAGCTTGAAGATTGATCTTGTATTGTTTAGCCAAAACTTCCAGGTGTTTAAGATACATTGCGCTGGCTACATCGGCCAAACCGCCAATGACCAACAGGTTTCTCTCCGGTAAATTCTCTTTAAGCGGAAGACTTACTCCAGATATATCGCTGATCGACGTTTCAGCAGGGCTGGCTGCGGCCTTTAATTCTTTGTCTGAATTTATATCTAGGCTGGACTTATTGGCTTCGGGTAAATTCTCTAAAATATTGTTGATTATTTTAAGATAAGGAATCATCCCCTCCGGACCGTCAGCTTCGGTATTAATAAAAAGCTTGCCAGTCTCATTGAAATCTTTGGGACAAACGTTTCCTAAATTAACAACAATATCTACATCGTTGACTACTGAACGACCCGTACCAGAATGACTGAAAGAACTCTCAAAGAATACTAACTGTTGAGGCCTTATCCCTAAAAGACTGCATATTTTATTAAGGGCAAAACCTTTATTTATTCCTTCCGGCAGGATAGCCAGGGAAGTTTCTCCGACGATTTTTAAATCAACCTTGATGCCCAACCCCTGGCACCGTCTTTGAATATACTTTCGTAAAGACTTACGCAAGTTTCTCTTGATGTCAAGCGCGATAAACTCTTTTCGGCGCTTTAGATAAGCTTGATCTTCTTTGATACCCATGGGACAGAGATTAATCTGAGAACCTCGATTGTCAATCTGGTCATTTTCCGGACGTATGGCCAAATCAAAGGTAGCCAAAGCTTCATTAAGAATACTTTCCCGCCGAGGATCGCTTTGCTGATCAGGTTTACCAATAAGCTCGGCCAAAGCTTCCTGCCCGATAGAATCGACTAAACCATACTCATGGATTTTTACAAAATCAGCCTGCCTACGATCATAAAGAAAAACTTTAGTCCCATTACAAGGCGCAATTACCAAATTTCTAAACAGGCCTTTACTTAACCGTTGTTTGGTTAAAAAAGCCTCAAAAGGAGCCAACAGCTGTTTTTTAACTGCCCCCATATCTGCACTAGTGATCACAATGTAAACTCCGCCGGCTTTTAATATCTCCTGCATCTGTCGCAGCAGGAATTTGGAACATTCCTGACGGGGAGCCGTAATCGAACCGTTTAGACCACTGACCACTACCGGAACCCTGCCTTTATTGACAATTCGTGAAAGGATATTTTCCTGAAACTTCTCTTTAAGCCATACAGAATCTAAAATCAGTTGTGCCACATTAAATCTTAGATCTGGACTACCCTCCAGAAGGGCTACCAGATTATAATATAACTGCTTATTGGAAAGATACTTGTGACCCATAAGCCTTTGGCAAAATTCCTGCCACTTTCTCTGGGTGGTCAGAATTTCCCCAAGGTTTTCACTGTCTAGCCCCGAATACTTTTGCCTTTTACGCAGGTTGGATAAAATAGCGGCTATTTCTTTCTCACTGAAACGCTTATTGTCCAAAGCTCTCTGCACCTGATAAAAACTAAAAGTTATCTTTTCACCAAAAAATTCGATCGTATACACATTAGTTTCAATAATGTTACCTTCAATAAAGCCGCCCTTGGATAAAGGCAAAGCGATCATGGTGGAATGCTCTGACTGTAAGCCCGGACGGTCAAATTCAACAAAGAAAAACTCGGTATAGCTGGTATCGCGGCCCCGGTTACGCACAAAAATAATCGGCTTTTCTTGCTCAAGCAACATGTTCATTAAACTCCAAGCCACTCGAATCTGATAATGCAGTTTTCCCCAAGGTATTTTAGGGTTAGTCAAATAAGCTAAAGACATATTCTGTATAAACTGTTCCATGAACTCTTTAGGTATATAAGCCCTCTCCCTCAGCGATTTCATGATTTTAGGCGATAAATTAAACTCCTGGCCGATTCTTTCTAAAACCTGTTTTACGGCTAAGAAATCGTCATCTAGCTGTCTATGAACAGTTTTGCTTTTTTCTACCGGCGCTTCTTCCTTTAACGGAAAAAACTGCCGAAAGACAGATGGTAGCTCCCGGCGCCAGCTGCCCCAGGAATGGCCGTCATGATGTTCTCGATAAATAACCTTAAAACCTTGCTGGCGAAGTGATTCTTTCAGACGGCGGTTAGCCGCTAAAAAATCTTCTGTTTCGGAACCATCTTCTTTTAAGGCGATCTTGGTCTCATAGGTTCCCACACTCAAATAAATCAAAGGGGATTTTTCTTCAGCCTTTTGCCGGACTGAATCATCAAGCCGGTTTAAGAAATCAGCCTGATTGTGAGAAATATGGCCTGACTGGCTGGCCACTTTACCGAAAACTTCTGGATAAAGGTGAGCAATAAATAAAGCGATCAAGCCGCCGGCCGAATGCCCAACGATCATCCGATCCGCAGGATTTTTTGAAGTTAAATAATTACTATCAACATAACTGACCAATTCTTTAACGAAAGATTCAGCATATTCCTTTGTATATTGGACCTGCAGCTGTTGTCTAAAATCGCTGAGTTGAGTTTCCTGAGAATCAACAAAGACAGCGATAAAAGGCTCAATTTCGTTTTGGCTGATAAGATTATCCAAAACAGTCATGGTCTTGGCCTGATTAAGATAGTTGAGGCCGTTCTGAAAATAAACCACCGGGTATCGTTTTGACTTATCCTGTCCATAGTCAGGAGGTAGATAAATCCGCAAATGATGCTCAAAATCAAATTGCTTAGCCTTAATAGTCTGCTTTTTGACTTTTCCACTGGGGATGATTTTTTCCTGCAATTCTTCAGGCTCTTGAGACTGCGGCATTACTAACTCTGAATTCTCCCAAACTCTACCCCGATACTCGGTAGCTGAACGCTTAGTACTCAGCGGATCAAGCCGGTAGGTTCCGTCAATAGCCAGGCGGTAATCAAAACGGGCGTCGGGTTCAAAACTAAGCTGTAAATAAAAGATATCCGTACCTTCCAGCTGTTTAAAAGGAATTTCGCTGGCTTGGTTCCAACCATTCATATCGCCGCTAAGAAATACTTTTTTGCTGGGGCCGCGATAAAGAAAAACCACTGTCTGGTTATCTTTAGCGATCAGCGGCGTACCCCGGCGTACCAACTCTTGCCAGAATGAATCCAACAGCTGACGGTTTTGAGGTTGAGCTTTAAGCTTCTGGAAAACAGTAAATAAATCGCCAAGGGGAAGATTAAACATCGTTCTTTTAAACTTTTCCGTATCTGTTTCAAGATCGGTTTCAACCTGAGTCTCTTTTTTGAGGATTTCGGCCGCTTCATACAAACCACTCTTAGCTTTGATCCAGCTGTAAACTTCATTGGCGAATTGGCGTTCTTCCTCTTCACTGATCTTTCTCTCGGCTATCTCTCTCAAGCTGGAAAGAGCAAGGATAGTCATATTTTCGGCCCATAAAGATACGCCATTGTAAAGTGATTTAACCCCTCTTTCCTGGGCTTGGCGTAAAAATTTAGTCACATTCGGTTCTCCGGAAGCAGTTCGGTGGATGACATCGATTACAGTTTGTCCTGGCCGGAAAACTTGAGGATTTTTAATCGGGGATTTTTCCGGATCCTCCATTCCGATGTCAGTAGCATTAATAATAATATCAGCCTCTTTTAACTGGCCAATTAGTTCAGGATTGTCCTGGCTATAATCGGCTTCGTCCTGAGCCGGAATTAAATGAGCGTTGAGCTCCTGGCCAAATTCTCTTTCCAACTCATTAATAACTGCCTTGAATTTACCTTTGGTTTCTTCAAAAGAACCTCTTTTTTTAGGAAAAACGGTCTCACTGACAAAAATATGTTCGGGTTTCTGCCGCTGTTTCAAAATAGAGACAAAAATCGACTGGCCGATTCCGCCGAAACCTAAAATAACTACTTTTTTACCGCTAAAACTACCGGATTGTCCACCAAGCCAACCCCAAAACCGCCGGAAACAATTGATAAAGGCCGGGCCGTCAGTATTAGAAGCTACCGCCAATGTCGGGCCGTCGGCTCTACGGACTAACGATATATTGTTGGTGGTCTTCATCGGAACAACTTGGAGATCCCAATCATCAACCAAGTCAGAAACTCCGATTAGGTCCTTGAAAGGCTTGGTAGCGGTCAGCCGGATTACCCGGGGATGCTGCTTTGCCTGCCTGAAGACTTCGATTGCTTCTTTTTCAGTCAAACCATCAATAGGAATAGCAATAACCCGCAGGGGTTGTTTTATTTTAGCAACTCTTTCCTGCTGGAGAATTTTTTTGCCCAAAATAGTCTG
This sequence comes from Candidatus Omnitrophota bacterium, assembly GCA_018826075.1. Lineage (GTDB taxonomy): Bacteria > Omnitrophota > Gorgyraeia > Duberdicusellales > 4484-171 > JAHKAJ01. The sequence continues at coordinate 18,440 of JAHKAJ010000020.1, read as the reverse complement.
ATTATAACAGTAGATCAAAGACTTAGGCAAAGAAGACCCTCTCACATGAAGGCCGATATGTAGAGCGAAGCGGACGTTAGGGTCATCTAAATCTTTGGGTTCAATATCAAACTCCTGTTTAAACCAGGGTGTCTCAGCTACGATCTCCTTCAGGCGGTGGTCAAGATTTTCAATATCCTCAGCTTCAGATTCTGTTTGCTGTTTAAATTTCAAGTTGAAGAAATCTTCGGGTTGCCGGCCGAAAGGATAAACCGGATAATTATCGCCAAAAATCCGGGAAGCTTCAGCTAAGATAAAGACTGCCTGCGTAGTTGAACCTAATCTAAAATCTCTCTCATTTTGGCTTAGCGAATCAAGGCCCTGGATAGTCTCAAAAATCTTACTTAAAGTCCCGTAATATCCCATATCCTGATACTCTTTCTTCCAGGAACTTTTATCACGGCCCTTGAATTCCACTGAAGGGCCTTTGCCCTTAGGCGAACCAAGATCGATAAATAAATCGCCCTTAGCACCTTTAATAATAACTTCCCGCTTCCAAACTCCGGTAGCTTCGCCAACTGCCAAATTGACCTTAACCTTATAGCCTGGCCGATTAATAACCCCCTGCAAATTAACATAAGTATCTTCATTTCCCGGGGCAGCTTCGTACCTGGCCATAAACAGCTTATTTTTATCCAAGGTGAAGTTATTAAAGCTCAGACCCTGGCCTTCTATTGCCGTATCAATTGCCGCGATCAAATGGACCATGATATCCATACCTGAACCGCCGCCGTTTATCCGGCGGTCAAGATGCCATTGGCGGCCAGGAACGATTTCACCGGCGCTCATAAGACTACCTCTGACTTCAAGAAGTTTTCCTAAACCGCCCTGGCTTATAAACCGGGCTGCTTCCAGCACTGCCGGGTTATCAAAGCCGTAGTCTAAAGCGTAGATAGAAGATCCCAGTTCAGCTAAAGACTTGATCTCTTTTAACTGCTCCGGAAGCACTATCGGTTTTTCTACAAACACCGGAATCTTATGTTCAACGGCCCAGCGGACAAACTCTAGATGACTGTCCGGCCAAGTAAGCACCAAAACCGCATCGGGTTTATCTTCGGGGAGAATAGTAGTATAGCTTTCGTAAGGCAAATTTCTTTCTTTGATCCTTATCCAGGCTTCTGGTTCGGAAAGCCTATCCAGGGCTTGAAGTTTAATATTGTAATGTCCGGCCAAAACCTCTAAATTCTTCTTATAAAAACGGCTGACCACATCAGCCAAACCGCCGATAACCAAAAGGCGCTTGGGGTTAAAGGCCTTTTGTTCAGGTAAATTCCTCTGAGAAAAATCGACCACTGAAAGCTCTTTATTTACTGTCGAACTAGAAGCTTCAACGAAAAATTGTGCAGGATCAAAACCATAGTCTACTTCGCCTGAGCTTTTGCCTAATAACTCTTTTTCTGAAGCGGAAGAATATTTTTTAAAGTCGCCTACATGTTCGAAATCTCTCCAGGCCTGCCACCGCCAGACCGCGCTCTTTTTAAACCAATATATAAAATGTCTAGCCACCTCCTTATTGGTACTGCGAGAAGTAGGCAATCCAGCAGTCGCAGTCAAAGCAGCAACAAGGTTACGTACAACTTCAGATAGACGCTGATTACTACCGATATAAATATTTATAGTTTGACCGTCCACTAACCAAGTCCCTTCAGGAAAGCGTACTTTTTCCCGATCTACAGCGTAAAGATTTACCTGGTATTTTTTTAAGGCCTGGACGATACCAACAAACGCATAAGGAGTTGATTCTACTGGGGTAGTCTGCCAGAAAAATCTTCTGATCACCCTAAACTGCTCGTCCTTTGAACTATAAAGAAATTTCACTGCCCCTCGGTTTTCAGCAAAGCTCACCATTTTTCTTATATTGCGAATGATCCTTTCATCTTGTATTTGTGAAGAAGAAGTTTTATCGGTTTCTCGATTGCTCCGGCCAAAGAAATGACGCAGAATATCCGGCAGGTCGTTACGCCAGCTTTCCCAACTGTGGCCGCTGGCAAGTTGTCTAAATTTCACCTGCCGGTATTGATTTACTCCCAAATCATTCCTGAATCTGCGGTTAGCCCTGACAAAATCAAACTTTTCCTGGTGGCCGTTGATCTTAACATAACGAGAATATCTGCCTTCACTTAAATATATGGAAACTGCTGTCGGGTCCTTAGAGACTCGGGATGCCGGCCTAAACTCGGAAAAAATATCCTTTAAGCGGAGGAAAAGATAACCTGACTGGCTGGCCACTTGAGCAAAAACATCGGGCCGGTTAAGAGCGATATACAATGAGATCAACCCGCCGTAGCAATACCCCGAAATCAGCCTCTGGCCGGCATTTCTAAAGCTACGGTACTTTTGATCAACCGCCGGAACCAACTCCGAGGTAAAAAATTGGGCGTAATCATTTTTTCTTTCCAGGTATTCGGTTTTTCGATTTCTCCCTTGTTCCTCTGGCGGAATGACGAATACGCCGATTAGCGGTTCGATTTGCCCGGCCTCAATAAGGTTATCCAGAATTCGGCCGGCATCAGTTAACTTTAAATTAAGATAATCCTCACCATCCTGAAAATATACTGTTGGATAGCGCCTTGTTTGATTTTTCCGGTCATTATATTTGAAAGGAAGATAAATTTTGACTGCATGGCTGTAGCCTAAACGATTACTGTTGATTTTAAACTCTTCAATAGTTCCTCTTTGTTTTGGTTTTTTGGTCAAGGCCGGATCTGGCTTAAACTCAGGCATGGTTAATAACGAATTATCATAAACCCAGCTTTTATCTTTAGTGGCTGAACGATGCGAATTCCTAGGGTCAAGAATCAAATCCTTGCCATTGATAACAAATTTATATTCAAGGCGGGCGCTGGGTTTCAAAGAACGTGTTAAATACCAAAAGCCGGTTTCTCCCAACTTACGCAAAGGTTCATTTTTATCCTGCCACCAGCCGCTGATATCGCTGGCTAAAGCTACTGAGTCGATCTTACCTTGATAACCTTCACCTTCTCTATAAATAAAAACAACGTCTCGCCGGTTTTCGGCAATCAATGGCACACCCTGCCGTTCAACCTGTTGCCAGAAAGCATTAACTAACTGCTGGTTTTCAGGCTGGGCTTTAAGCTGGGCAAAAGTTTCAAAAGCGCCAGCTGAACTGGAATTAGCTACTTTCAAGGCTTTACCCTGATGATCGGGATCACGGCCAAAAGGGTAAGAGTAATAATCGCTGCCGAAAGCTTTCCTGGCCCGAGCAATAACTTTTACCGATAAAGTCGTTGCCTTTAGCCGAAAATCCCTCTCTTCTTGGCTAACGTTGCCCAACCCTTGAAGAGAATCAAAAATTTTACGTACAATGGGACGATAAACAACATTACCAAAGGTGTGGCTAAAAATTGGGTAATCTTTATGCTGTACCCTACCTGCCACAGGATTAAACTTAAAAAATGGCTTAGTGGCTACTCCCGGATTAAAAGTTAGTGTCCCCTTGGTTCCTCTGACAACAATTGCGCTTATTTCTCTAGTGGTACCGTTTCCGGCCTTAAGTTCAACGGGGATTCCCTTTATCTTTCCTTTAATGTAAGCGTATGTTTCCGCGCCTTTAGGAGCGCCATTGTAACGAGCCATAAAAACACTATTCCTATCTAATCTAAAATCTTTAAAACTCAAATCTTGGCTCTCCAGCAATTGCTCAATACCGGCAATCAGATGAGCCCCCAAATCCATACTAATGCCGCCGCCGCTTAACCTGGGCTTGAGCAACCAAGCTCTGTTAGATTCAACAGCCCAATTCCCCACAAGTATCCCCTCAACTGCGGTTAAATCTCCTAACTTGCCCTGACTAATAAACTTAGCAGCATCATTAACTACCGGATTATCAAAAAAGTGATCGATAATAAAAATTGGTACTTTTTGCTGGTACAAAAATTCTAGTTGCTTGATCTGCCTAGGCAAGACAACTGGTTTTTCTACGAAAACTGGGATATTTCTTCTAACGGCCCAATCGATAAATTCTAGGTGGCTCTTGGGCCAAGTAATTACCAAAACACCATCTATTTTTTCGCTTGGCAACTTTTGCGAATAAGTCTGGTAAGGTAACTTTCTTTGACTAATTATTTTTCGGGCTTTTTGCTCAGGAACTCTATCTACAGCATGCAGTTTAATATTGTAATTCTCGGCAAGATCTTTAAAAACTTTCAAATACAGCTGATCAATTGCATTAGCCAACCCTCCGATAACCAAGAGATTCTTAACCGGCAAACTTCCTTTTTGGGGAAGTTTTACCTTGGAAATATCACTGATTGAGGATGGCGAGGCAGCCTGAGCTTTAAAGCTGACATCTGCATACTTTGATGTTAACTGAGCCCGCTGGGGCGGGTTGCCTAAACCGTATTTGTAGCCAATATATTTCTGGGCAAGCGGGTTTAAATCAACGGTTTGAGACACGGCGAAAAGCTTACCCTTCTCTGTTTTAAGCAACTTACCATCCCTGGCTTTAGCTTCTATATAGAACTCATAAATACCCTCTTTATCTGCAGCCCAACTATTGCTAGTCCATTTACTAACTGTCTTAGGTAGGCCGGCTTTAACAATAGATTCATACATTGGTAGCTTGATTTCTTTCCCCTTGATATTGACTACAAGCTTAACTTTAGCAGCCTTGCCATGAATGTAGGTATCAACCAAGAAAGGCTTACCCAGTTCACGTATCTGAAGAATAGTACTGCCAACAGTTGGGTCTACGCTAAGAATTTCTGTAGTTTTTCCGTCAAAACTGGGTTTAGGTCGTAATGACTGACAATAACGAAGAGTTTCAATAGCCTTTTTAGCCATCTCAGTAGTCTTTTTATCCTTGCCTTGAGCTGCTGCAAGAAAAGCCTCAATTGTTGCATCAAGAGGAAGACGCCTCTCCCACTGCTTACTCTGCACACCAGGATGATTAATGCGGTAGTTATCATTTAAAGCCAAAATATCCAACCAGAAAGGAACAACCATCCTTCCCGGAGAACTGTAGATATGTTTTAAAATTGCCCGGTGCACTTCGGGAGTAAAATGCTTAAAATGAGCTTCTTTATCTTTTAGGCTAGGAAGCCACTCAGCAAGCAGCTTAGTTTTCTGCTCATCATCAAGTTCCTCTTCCCAGTGAGTAGAAAGAGTGGACCAGTCGCTGACAGAACCAGTAACAAAACAATTTGGCGAAATTTTTGAAGGATGAAAATCCTCTTCCGGCAAAAGGCCCCAGATGAGCGGTGCAATGTCTGTGCCTCCTAATAGACGCTTAGTAGAATTAGATATCTGTTCCGGTACTGAACCAAGGGTTTCCCATATCTCCTGAGTGCCGTTTTTCTGGGCAAATTCCAAGAAATTAGCCATGATCTTATCTGCAGGGTTTAACTTATAGTAACCTAAAAGAAGCCTATCTTCCGGCTGAGGCGGAGCAAGCACATCTTTTTCAGGATAGCTCTCCGGAAAGAGATATTGACGCATGAACCCAGGATGGCCCCACATCTCAGAAGGAGTAGCTAGAAGAAAATCAAATTCTGACTCCCGTTTAAATACCTCCTTCTCCACCACTTCCTGTCTCAACCAGGCAGTTGTCTCCGGCAAAACCTCGCCACGTTTTTCTTCGGGAACTTTTCGGCAGATACGTATGGCATTATCGGGATAGAGCTCTCCTTTTTCATCAAAGGCAATCTGCAGAGCATCAGCAGGCATAGCGATATGTTCGTCCCGCTTACGCATCTCTAAAAAAGTCTTCTTAAACAATCCAATTACTTCTTTTGCTGCTTTATCTTTAGCTTCTTCTTTGGTTTTCTTTTCTTCTTCTCTAGCTTCAGAAAGAGCCAACACGCGTTCACGCACCTCAATAACCCGCTCAAACAAAGTCTTATCGTCTTCAGGCGTAACTTTGAGTTTATTTAACTCTAATTGATTATCGATATCTTCAACACAGTGGAAAGTACGATAATATCCAAGGGTATGATCTTTACGTTCATAACTAAAACCTAATTGATGATAGAATTTACTCATCTTAAGTACAAATTGTGCAGTCTTGGGATTGCTCCAGTCAAAAGGGAAAAACTGCCAGTACTGTCCGGCCCACTGTCCGGGCTCAGGTGGTAAGCCTTGAGTGGTAAGACGCTTGTATCCATTCTTTGAGGAAAGACCAAATACATCGGGATTAAGCCAAACATCAGAACCTTCCAGGCTCACAGGCCGGTCAATCGCAAACTCAACTCCCCGCTTTCGAGCATGTTCTATAAGGCTTCTTAATTGCCGGCGGGCAATGAACTGAACAAATAGATAAAATTCCATTTCTTGTTTATGTCTGTTACGAGCCCTGCTTATTGCCGGATTCTCGCCGGTCTCAGCGTAATCACTTAAGCCCTGGTCGTAACGATTCCAAAGCCGCCAATCCCAACCATTAAACATATCATCTCTGCAGAACTCATACTTCAATAAAAGATATAAAATGTGGTCCTCGAGCTCTTTGCGATTTTCCTTTAAGAATCGTCGGTACTCTCGATAGAGTTTACCTCTTAAGAACCAGCTTCTCTGGCGGCTCTTAAAAATGCCCCAAAGAACTCTAAGAGCGTTTTCTTTCAAAGGAATGACTTTTTCATGATAGTTAATCCGGGGGGCGTTACGCGCTTCCTCTATTCCTTTACTATGTTCTTTGATGAAAGTATCAATAGCTGCTACGCTATATCCAGCTCGGCGCAGCTCTTCAACAAAAGCAGTTATGCTTAAATATTTAGGGTCGATTACCTTACCACTTTCCTGACTATAGGGTGAATTATTTATCCGAGAATAAGTAATTGGCAACCACTGGATAATATGTATGCCTAAAAGCGCGTTAAGGTCAACGTGCTTTTTACAAACTTCAAAATCAAAAATACCCCAATCTTCACTGGAGCGCATGGTTATCAAGGGAGCAAACAAACCTTCAACCGGAATGCCGGCCTTAACCGGTGAGATAAAGTCATGGGTTATTTTTTTCTCTTTAACTGAAGAGCTAGATAAAGCTAAAGTAGGGGCCTGGTAGGTACGTAAAGGGACTGGGACTGGATTAAGGTTTGGGTCTCTGCTCTTTGCAGCTTGGAGCCAGCCTTTACCTTTGGTAATCTTTCCGTCAAGCTGGACCTTAAACGGAAACCTGCCCTGACTGAACTCTTTGGCCGGCAAAGAAAGGCTGTATAACGAAACTCCTTGAGGCAAACCATGGTGAATCTCTTTTTTCTCTAAAGAATAGGCTTTGTCTCTAAACAGAATTTTGAGGCTTTTGGGCGGGCCGCGAACCAAAGCCCAAAGCTCGAATCGCTCGCCCTTATCAATAAAACGCTGTTGCTTAACCTGGCCAAGATTGGGAAAAACAGCCACTAATTCTGCCTTTTCTCCTGGCTGTTTATCTTCAATCTTTCTTTGCGGCAAGCTTTTTAAAAAGCTAATGACCCTGGTTGCTTCTGGTCTTGCCCCATGACCTTTGGCAGCAGAAACTAAATCTTCTAGATTAACCGGAATCCGGCAGCTCCAATTACCGTCTGCAGTCCCGGAAATATTAGTAATCCGTTCAGTCCAGGAACCAGGCCATTTACCCCAGTCAACCCACATCAAAATCGACAGTAAAGAGTCAGTTTTAACTACCGGGTCCAGGAATCCGTGGCGCTGGAAATCAGTCAAAGTTTGGTTGCTAAGTTGGCCGGCAGCACGCGCGCCTTTAAAATCTCCGGTGGCCGCCTTACCCTCTAAATTAGTAGTATCATGAGTACAATAAGTAGCCAAAGACCAGGGACGAAAAATCTTATTTTTCCTAACCCATTCGTTGTTGACCGGATCCAGAAAAATACCCGGAGCATAGTTCATGACTCCTGATAAGGTATGTAAAGAAGCTAACTTCTCCGGCGGCATATTGCCTAAAAGTTCGGTAACCAAAACTTTTCCTTTGTTTTGAGCTATCCGGACTAACTGAGAAAGCAAGTGCTCTCCGGGACTTTTAGTAAAATAGCCAATCCTTAAACCATCCTGGGGTTTAGGCCCAAGCTGACTGTTTTCAGGAAAAAGATATTTTCCTAAAAAATATAACTCTTGCTGTATATATTTATTCTCCTCTTTATCGCTCCAAGTATAGGTTTGGGGATATAAGCTTTTTTCCTTCTCAGCCAGTTTACGGCCGCCCTGGCGCACCGGCAAAAGATCCCAGGCAGTCATACCCCGCTCAACCACATAATCAATATGCTCCCAGCCGTTGGTTTTAAGGTCAGCTTTAAACCCTTGCCCGTTAAGCTTAGCTTCTCTGGCCAAATAGACTGTACTGTCATTAGCCAAACCGTATTGATGGGATTTTTTATTAGCCTGGCTGTATTGTTTAAAGAAATAGAGTTTATCTTCCCGGTTAAGAGCCGGGCTGTGATAAAGTTTTTCCAAAATCAGCCAGTAAAACCTCTTAGCTAAATCTAACTGCTTTTTAATATCGCCTTTAGCGGCTTGCGGCCATCCTTTAGCTAATACCTGATCCTGCCATTGGCCAGTTTTATCCAAAATCCCTAATTGCTCTAAAGTCAGTTTATCTTCGGGGTCTTCAAAGAAGCGATACAGCCGGTAAGCGCCGCGGGCAAAATCCAGACGTAGATAGTCGTAGAATTTCAAAAGATATTCAAAACGGCCGAGAAAATACTCAAGAGATTGAGGTTTTTTCCAATCGTAAAGGTTGAACTGATAATACTGACCGCAATCATGCAGGCTGTCCGGCGGCAAAGCCTGAGTGTAACGGCGCTTTTGGCCTTTTTTGACTCCGAACATATCCTGGTTAATCCAGATATCAGCTCCGTCAACTGCCCAGGGCATATCTCCCACTACCCCGACATTACGGCTGTGGGCAAACTGCATAAAACTCTGCCATTGACGCCAAAATACATACTGTATAAAAGAGTGGAAATTAATTTCAGCGGCTAATTCTTGCTTTAACTGCTTGATGCGAGTTTGTTTGTACTGCGGATATTTTGATAACTCCGGATGCCAGGTGCGAAAATCCCAATCAGTCAGCCAGCGATAGCCGCTGCCGTATTTTTCCTCCATCAACACAAAAAGAATATGATCAGCCAGCCAAGGATTTTCTTTTCTGTATTGCCCAAAACTCTGGCGGGCCGATTGGGTTAGCGGCAATTTCTTAAAATCTTCCCAAGCCGCCCTGAATCCTCCTTCCAGCAGTTTACGAACTGCTTTATGATCAGTAATTTTAGCTTCTCTTAGCTTAGTGACCTCCTGCCTAATCTTAACGCTATTAAGATAGGCTTTGGCCCGGGAAAAATCAATTCCTGAATCCTTTAGTTCTTGATGAAGCTGATCATGCTGACTATACTCCTTAGAGCTGCCTAAAAGTAAGTCTAAACTGGCATAACCCCAATCCATCAGCCGGCTGCTTTTTAAAGAATAAGGCTTACCCATACTGCAGAGGTTCATCGGTGAGACCTGGAGAGCATTCCAGCCCAAAGCCTGATACAACTCAACCTGTTTATAAAGATGTTCAATGTTGCCGATGCCTTGACCGGTTTGGCTTCTGACGCTGAACAAAGGCAGGTATCCTCCAGCAATCCGCTGATTAGCATAAACCGGCGAAAGATAATCAAAAGTAGAATCGGCGGCCGATGAGCTATTGGCGGCCCGGCGTAACAGGGGTTTTAATTTTTCATTGGCCATCTTTACAAACCACTGGGCATCCTGGCCTACCCATTCAGTAATCTTATCATCGGGAATAAGTATTGGTCTTATGTTAACCCCTAACTTTTTAGCCTGATGATAAACCCAAGCTAAATGCTCAAAAAATTCAACGGCATAATTTTCCGGGGCCTGCATAAGGCCTGCCGCTGGAAACAAATGCCAAGGATAGCAGCTGACTTGGGCACGAAATATTCCATCTTTCCATAAAGTTTTGGTCCTCGGATTAGCATAAGTAGCACCTTTATTTTCCAAATCATTGATCAATCTGGCCAAATAGTAGTAAAGCCACCACTGGGCTTCATTTCCGCCGATCCACAGCCGGCTGGTATGGCTCCAAGTTCCAAAAGGAATTTTTTCCACTTCAAAGAATATCTTTCTTTTAGCCCTCTGGGCGGTTTGAGAAACATTCACCACCTCATCAGCAGTAGCCAGCCTGAGTTTCCAGCGAGGATCTCTTTGCATCTCAATCAACTTATATAACCAAATCAAACCGCCACTGCCGTAATTTTGGATTGCGTTTTCAGAATCAGTAAATTCAGAAGCTACCTGCCAGGCTTGAGTAAGGCCCTCTTTATAAGGTGATTCCCGGCTGGCTTGGATAAAATCAGTATTGCTTTCCCTTGCTTCTTTTTCATCGGATTTATAAAGCAAGTGGTTCCAGGGAGTAAAATCATCGACTTTACGGTAGTCTCCGCCTTTCCAATCAATATATTTCTGCCTATCCCGGCTGGAAGTCGAATAAGGACAAAGAATCAAACCTTGGGAAACCACCGGTTGGGTCGGCCGTAAAGCCGCTAGATTATTTAAGTTGCGGATATAAGTAAAGTGACCGCTGGGATTATCAAAATCATCCTTTCGATAATCAACAAAACCTAAATGTATGCCTTCCTGAGAAAGGATCTTGGCAAATTCAGTATTCATATTGGCTTCAGCATTCCAAAGCCAGCGTAAATGATGCTGGCCATATACCTCTTTACAATGAGCTTTAGCCATCCGGATATGCGCCTTAACATCTTCTTTACGCTCTAAAGGGTAACGTTTACGGCTAAAACGGTTTGATAAATCCCTGGGATTATCTAAAGGCGGCTGGTGAGAATAAAGCCATTGACGATGTTCACTAAGGACCTGGTCCTGTTCAGCAGGGGATCTATCCAGTAAACCGTGTTCATCAATCATTGCCCCTCGCTGGTCGATTAAAGCCGCAGCAATGATATGCGGAGTTACACTGAAAGATATTTTACCTATTTCATTCCAGGGTAAAAACTTTCCGTCGCCGTGGCGCAGCTTGTGCTGGGCTATTTGAGCTAAAGTTTTTCTTTCGGCCAGGGCTTGAGTTGACTCATCAGATATTGATAAAAGAGCCACCAAATTAGGAAATACGGTTAATGCCTTGGCCATCTCATAAACTAAAGCCAGGCAAGATTCCTTGTCTTTAGCCAAGCGGATAAAATGATTTTCGGTTTTTTTATCGATCCGGTTGGCTTCTTTCTCCTGGCGAACCTTTTTATCTTCTTGCTCAGTATTTAAAAACCTGGTGAAATCGACTGGACGCTCGAAATATTGACGTTTTTTTGTTTTAGAAAATTTTATCCTATCATCGGGATAACGACGATGGTCTTTAGAGTTGTGGATAACTCCGGCCAATCGTAAACTACCATTAGCAAACAGCTGGCGGTTGAAGTAACTCAAAATTATTCCTAATAACAGAGCCTTTGCTGTTACTTTATCATCCAAGGAGGGCTTCTGGTTTCTAAAGTCTTTACGAACAAACCCGCCCCAAGGCATCAAACCTGAGGTTTTATCACTCCAGCATTCATCATAAAACTGGGCAAAGGCCGGCCAGATCTTCTTATACTGCGGGCAGAGATTGTTAGCCCGGGTAACACTGCCGTCGTGCGGCGGGGTAAAATTAAAATAGGTATGCACGAATTTAGCGTCAGCATCAGTCCATAACTCTGCCGGTTTTAGAACCAGGCCGATTTCACGCGGCAACTCTTGTTTCAATATCATCTGGGTAATCCTGTGACCTATCCTACTATTCCAGGTAAAATGATTATTTTTGACTAACTCAACCAGCGAATTGGTATATTCCTGTAATTCCCGAGAAAGCGATAAAGAAATACTATAATTAAGTTTTATTTTTTTACGCTCGATATCTTTCCACTGCGGGAAAATCCTATTCCAATCATCTTTGGGAAGGGCCAAAGCAGCTAATATCGGAAGATATACTTCAAAGTAGTGGCGAAGCGACCATTCAGTGCCTGCCGGCTGATGACTATTTAAGGTAAGCTGATATACTGAAGGAAGTTTTTCTGAACCCTTGGCCTTAGCCGAAACCGGTGAAGCCGCCGAGTTTAATTCAGAATAGCTATGAGAATCATCAATATACTTAGTCTTAACTTTCACTTTGCGGCTGTGAGGGGCTTTAGTCTCTTCCTCTACTTGACAACCTCTGAGTAGTTGTTCACGGTTTCCTTCCTCTAAATAAGCGTAAGGCAATTTTCTGCGGTATTCGATCCTCAAAGATTGTTTTTGATCCAGCTTAAAGCTGAAAGTTCTGCGCGGCGTATTTTTAAGGCGGCGTAATTTGATCTGGGTTAATCCTGACCACTGATCATAAACCAGCCTAACTTCATAAAAAGGCGCCCGGGGATGATTAAACTTGACCCTGACGATCTTTCCTTCAGCAATAGCTCTTTCTCTTAACTTATAGTCCTTACCCGGCCTTAACTCTAAGATGCCTGATGAGGAACTAGCGGTAACTTCCCCGCTATCCAACAAAACTGTTTGAACCTGTTCTGTTGTATTCTGGGGTACGCCGGTCTGGCGCATGGCCTCTTCGATTAAAGCCGGGTTGTTGACGGCTCTGACAAAGTCAGCCTTGGTTAACACTTTAAACCGTCCGGCCATCTCTGGCGGGCCCCAGCCTCGACCGAACTCTAAAGTTTCATCAGAAGTCCGCGGGAAAAGAAAAACTAAATATTGTTTATCCGGACTAAAGACAAAAAAGGCGTCGATGTTTCCGGCCGGATAACCTTTAACCAGATAATCGGAAACCGCTTTTTGCACCGCTGTTTCGACTGCCTTTTGATCTTTGCCTTTAACTGCGGTATTTTCTATTGGCCAGGACGATACTCTACCGATGATAGCACCTTTTATTCTCTGCTCTACTTTGATCGGCTGTTCTACTATAGGAAATTGTTCAAAAATACCCTGGAAATGAAAATGTTCGGGTATAGAACGGGCAAGGCTATTAAGGACTAAAGTTACGCCTTTAGCCCGCTTTACAAACTTTAAGGCCTTGGCCACTGCAGACCTTGAATCAATCATCTCAGTAGCTTTACCATCATGGCTGCGGGAAGCCAGGACAAAACAATGCTCTTTTGACCAAGCAAAAGGATGGATTAAAAGACGGTATTTATCCCAGGAAAAGCCTTTTTGAGCCAAAGGTAAATATTGAGAACAAAGCAGGCATTTCTGACTGTTTTTAGCGGTAAGGTCGAGATGGGCTCGCTTGACCAACAGAGGAAAGATATCAAGTCGGTATTTTTTAGCCAAGGCCGGAAAATGCCTGATCATATCAAATATATTTTTGGGTTCAACTGAAAGATTTACCCCTTTTTGATAAAAATCCGGGTCACGGTGCGATAAATAAGCCACTCGGTAGCGGTCGAGAGTTTTAATCTCAATAGCTTTAAGCATTTCTTGATTAATAAAACCGATCTGCCGCTGCTGGTAAGACATCGCCTTCACCACATCACCAAGGTCATAAATCCTTAACCACGATAACATGTGAAGTAATAGGCCGAAGCTGAACGAATCAACCCTTCCGGCCAGCCTATGGTGCCAACTGATCATTCCTGAAGAAACTGACAAAGATAGGGGACTAGAAGTTGCCATGCCAGGAGAAAGCTTGCTTGCCGAAACCAAAGAAGCCCAAACATACAATTCATTCAAGCGATAAGGAAGCTTGCCGGAGGCATCAAGGATTAAGCGACGTGGATCGACAGAAGGAGCGCCTTCGGCTTTACCTTGAGTAATTTTTATCTCTAAGAAATCTTTTTTACCGTTGACAGCTATGTAAACGGCTAAAATCTGATTACGTTCATTAAGTTTAAAAAATATCGGTACTTCTGATTCATAAGCCTGAAAACCTTTTATGTCTTTACTGAATATCAGCCTCGGTTCTTTACCGGCAACCGAAAGATAAACATTGTTATCCGCTTCCTCTTCCGGCAGTAAAATCCCTACCTCCTGCTTGCCAGTAAAATCAAGATAATGGTCTTCGGGGGTTCCCTTTTCCTGGTGTCCTTTCTGAATAGCAATATACCTTTCAATATAATCAACGATAGCCGAAACGTATTGATCATTATCTTTTAAAGAAAGGGTATAGATTTTTGAGGACGAAACCCCGCTGGAAGCAGCCGGAATAGTGATGGTGTATTGAGTGCCGATACCTTGTTTGGCTAGTTTTTGCGAGTTATTTCTTGAATCAATTTTAAGTTCAATGCTGCCTTTATTTTTCCTGACCAGGCGTTTAATTGACCGGGTGCCGTTTCCGCCGCCGCCGCGGGTAGATTTAGCGCCGCCAACGTCATCTTTTCTCATAGCCCTAACTTGCTCTTTAGTCATCCCTAAACCAGTATCATTGATAACTACCTCCACATGGCCGGATTTAACTCGAGTGGTAATATTGATTTCCTTCTTTGCAATTTCGCTCTCTCCTAAGTGGAATTTAGCATTACGGAGAATATTCATAAATATACGCAGCAAATCCCCCCTAGGGATTGACACTAACGGTGTCTCTGGGCTGTTTTGATAATACCTATTAATCACTAGATCCTCTTCCGCTCTGTACTCTGGATTAATTTCAGCGCGGCTAAAGCAAGCTTCTGCTGTCAAAGCATACTCTAAAAGGTTCTCCACTTTAGACTTTGCCCTGGTGTTAGTTAGAATGATCAAAACAGTCCTGGCAGCAGCAATAAAAGCCCTGGTAAGCATTTTGTTAGAACGACTTGTTCTCGCTGCCTTAACGATTATTTTTACCCCATCACTGGACAAAACTCTTAAAGTTTCCTCTGCCGCTAATTCCAGCTCTTCCTCCAATAGGTTTTTTTCAGCTGTTTTTTGATTTCTAAAATTGTCTAATTTGCTATCGAAATCTTTTACGGATTCCCTAATACTTTTAACTACTTCTTGTGATATCTGAACGTCCCTTGAAAATAAAACCGGTATATTCATTAAATAATTCAGCTGGCGGCAAAAATCATGATATAACCCCCTGGGTTCGGCTATCATTTCCCGGCAAAACTCACTGATCCTTCCCTTAGCCGCTCTCCGTTTAACCCCCGAACTAGCTACTGACTCTGCGGGCTGCTGGCTGGCCACAGCAGCAATAATTGCTGCTCCTAAGCCTGAGCCGTCGTGGGTAAGGGTGGTAGTGATTCGGGAGGCTTTATCACCTAAAAGCTCTCTAAAAGCCTCATCCATATGTTCTTGATAACGATAGTATTTTTCAAATAGAGAACCGTCGATAGCAGCGGTATGGGGACGTTCGAGGTTAGGATCGATAGCTAAGATTGCACCGGCAATCACTGCAGCGGCAATCCGAGCTGAACGGGTAGATATTAGGCTAGCAATTTCTTGAATAGTTTTTAGGTCTTTTTTACTTACCAAAAGTTTATTTAAATAACGGCGGGCTTTCCAGCGGCCGCGGATAGTACCAAGATTTAAGGCTTCGATTTTACTCATTAGTTCGGTCCCGAAACCGCCTTTAACCCTTAGGCCTTGCGGGATTTTGCCTTTCAACAATATGCCCTTTTCGATTAAATCAACCAGCACTAGCCGCATTAATTCTCCCAGATACATCCCGGAAACCATCTTCTCTTCCCAAGCTTGCTGAGGATTGGTAGATTGAACGTCTAAAAGCTTATCGTAAGCTATCCGGGGAAGATTTTTATTGAAGCTACCTGCCTCCATGTTGACGATCATCTGGGGAGCTTGATATTTATCTTTGTTGCTGAAATCCTTCTTTATCCTTTCCATAGGCAGGCGAATAGAAATGTTAGTACCAGTGCCAAGGATTACTCCTAAGCTGGCATTGGTATCCCCATAGGCTCTGGCCACTTGAGTGCCTACGGTATCATTATCTAAAGAAACTACCTTTACATTGTTGATGCCGTTGCGTTGGAAAGCCTGTCTTAAGAGTTCTACTACGTCTTTACCAACTATGCCTTTAGCAACAAAACCTTTAGACATTCTTACAGTTATACCTTTATTTATATCCTCCTGATTTACTTCAAACGAGAAAGTAAAACCAAGATTATAGGTATCAGTGAAGTTGTGTTTATTTAAGAATTGTTTGACGAATTGGGCTATGGCATCAAACAACACTTCTTGGGTAGTAGTAATATGTTCTTTTTTAAGCTTAAACTGTTCACTAACTACTCTAGGTTCAAAGCCCTCACCCTTAAGTTCAACCATCAACACCCGGAAATTAGTCCCGCCTAAATCTAAAGCCAGGAAGCGGCCTATCTCTTTACCAGTAGGGATATCGACAAAAGAAGGTAACATCGCCAAAGAGCTCTCTTTTCCGGCCAATCCCTTAGCCATCTCATCCCTGAAGGCGCTGACTATATCCTGCATCTGAGAAAGCGAAACAGTAAAATCCTTTTTCAAAGTTTCCGAGGGAGTCCCGTTATGTTGCTGGGAGGCGACAACCCGAGACCCCTGGTCTCGGAAACTTGATGACGGCGTAAAAAGTTTGGCTAGGCGCTGTTTAAATTCCGGCTCATCGATTGTCTTTTGGATATTGAACAGCTTATCGCCAAAGCCAAAAGCCGGATTTTCCATGCGGTTGTCACCGAGAACAATGCTGTTTTCCGGATAAGCTTTGGCTCCTTGATAAGCATAGGGATGAGCTTGCTCTTTAAAACCACCCCGGTAATAATCTTTATCATCCCAATTTAAAGCCGGAATGGCATAAAAATTCCACGATAACTCTTCTTCCAGAGAGCGACCTGAAAACAATCCCCACATATTTTTAACCATAAATAAATCGATAATTTCTTTTAAGGTGCCTGAAACAAAATTAATAGTTATATTGGCGCCGGGTTTAAGGCCCTGGGCGCCTCTGATTAAAGCAACTGCCTTAGGTAAATTTTTATTAAGACTGAGGCCTTCAACAACTTTCTCGATATGCTTTTTGTTAAGCCGGCCAATAAAAGGCTCGAGCCAAACCTGGGCTCTTCTGGTAAAACTTTCCTTGGTGCCATCCCATTTAACATTCTTGGCTATGGCATAAGCAAATTCAGCTTCTCTTTCAAAATTAACTCGCTGTTTTTGGTCAGGAATATCTTGAGCAACTAAAACTCTCAAAGTTTTTTCAAAGGCAGGCACTTCTCCGCCAGCGGCCGGCTGGGCTACAGTATCACTGAAATCAGAAATAACCGTCAATTGTTCAGTTTCCGAGGAGGCCCCGTTTTGTGTAGTTAGGCCCCTCGCTTGCGCTCGGGGTGAATTCGGAATACCGAATTCAGAGGCGACAGAACGAGGCCTCTTAGCCCGGAAACTCAAATAAGACTTAGCGGCAAGGAGGGAACCCCACCAGCCACGGTAGAGGTAGCTCCCTTTTAAACCTTGCCGATTTGATAAAACTTCTTCTCTTAAAACATTTGAACTAGAAGCCTTCGTAGCTTCCATAGCTTGCATCCGGCGAGGCTGCTCATCGGTGAAATGATTTTGCAAACCTTCTTCAAATCCCTGCCGGAAAACCTTAACCGCCTCTTCAATCCTGGCTTGACTCAATTTGTAATCCTTCTGCCACCACTTTAACCTATGGTCCGCAATCCAAAACCCAGGGTCTAATGCTACTAGTTTTTTCTGATCTCGCATCCGTAGTAAATCTTGAAAAGAAAGACTTGGATTGTAACGTTGGCGGCTTTTTCTGACCACTATATTTGCGTCTAAATCAACATCCAGAGTATTGTAGCTTTCGCTGGGAGAACGGTAATAACCTTTCTCTACCAGAAATCTGATAGTTGCCGCTATGTGCCGGGCAAAATTACGCAGTTCTTGATTATTACCTCTAGCGACTGTATCTCTTAAAACATCATTGATACTCCTTCCCCGTTCTTCAATACGAATATTACGATCTTTTGTGCTTAAGATAGCTAAAGGATAAGGTATGCCGGTATGCTGCCTCTGCCATTGTTCATCCGTTTCATCCATTTTGCCTTTTTTTATGGCGTAATCACCGGTTAAATAAGCACTCATCACTCCGGCGCCGGCATGGCGTTCTGCTTTTTCGCCGGTAAGTTCCTCGACAAATTCAATCAATCTATCTAAATAGTTATCCGGCTGTAATTCCATACCTTTATAAATATGTCTTTTAAATTTTTGTTTACCAAAATAAATATATCCATTTCTGCACCAGATATCTTTAGCCTGACCATGCTGGCGAAAATGCTTTTCTAGCCTGGCTGCAGCAGCCAGAGATTTAGCTTTATATTCCCGATGCTTCATCTTCCGATAGCGATCTGGTACGGCTAGAGATGAAGACCCAACTTTTTCTGCCTCACTCAACTTCCCTATCTCAGCCAAAGAAGGAGCAATACCTACTTTGGCTCTGGTTGGATCTATGGTTTTTAAGGCTTGGGCAAAAGCCTGGTAGGTGTCTTTCAAGCGGTAACTCTTCCAGTTTCCTCCTACGTAAG
>JAHKAJ010000019.1 GCA_018826075.1 Candidatus Omnitrophota bacterium | reverse complement strand
TTCAGCCTCTTTGCCCATAGAAGCCCAAACATCAGTATAAAGGACATCAGCTCCCGAAGCCGCCTTAACTAATGAATCAGAAAGGCAGATCTTGGCTCCGGAAAGTTTAGAAAACTCCGAAGCTTCGGCTAAAACTGACTGTTTAGGCTTATAGCCTTTGGGACAAGCAACCGTAAGGCTGCCGCCCAAAATCGAAAAGGCGTAAATCAAAGAATGACAAACATTGTTGCCGTCACCGCTATAAACTACCTTGAGCTTCCTTAGGTCGCCCTTGGCCTCCTTGATAGTGAGGATATCGGCTAAGACTTGCGAAGGGTGCAAAAAATCACTCAAAGCATTCACCACCGGGATCTTAGAAAACTTGGCAAATTCTAAAATAGTATTGTGAGAGAAAGTCCGCAGAACCACCGCGTCCAGGTATACTGAAAAAGTCCGAGCAATATCGGCTACCGATTCCCTTTCGCCGATCTTTATCTCCTGAGGCGTATAATAGATCGCCGCTGCCCCCAGCTGGACTGCTCCGACATAAAAGGCAGTTTTAGTCCTTAATGACGGTTTTTCAAAAATAAGCCCGATCGATTTTCCCGAGAGAGCCGCTTGATAGGCAGCTTCATCGCTTTTTATTTTCAAAGCTAGATCGATTAGATTCCGAATCTCTTTTTGAGAGAAATTTTTAATTGAAATAAAATGTTTCATAAAGCTGCCTTAAATACGCTTTCCAATATTTCTAACCCCTGGTCCAATTCATCCCTACTTACATTTAAAGCCGGCAACATCCTTAAAACTGTTTTGTGAGTAGCATTGATAACCAATTTTTTATTCAAACAATCTAAAAATAACGGCTGGGCATCTAAAGACAGTTCCAAACCCAACATCAAGCCTTTACCTCTTACTTCCTTGATGAATGGATATTTATCCTTTAAAACCGATAATTTTCTATAAACATAATCGCCCATAGTCTTAGCTTTAACCAGGAGATTTTCTCGCTCGATTATCTTAAACACTTCCAGTGACGTTCTGGTCACCAGAGGCGAACCCCCGAAAGTCGAAGCATGCATCCCCGGTTTAATTATATCAGTTATTGCCTTGTTAACAACCAGGGCTGATACCGGGACTCCAGCCCCTAAACCTTTGGATAAAACCATGATATCCGGCTTAATCGGATAGTTCTGGTAAGCAAAAAGTTTACCGGTCCTGCCCATGCCAGTCTGGACTTCATCAACAATAAAAAGCAGGCTATGCTTTTGGCAGTACTGCCTTAGCTGTTTAACATAGCCTCTATCGGCCAAGTTTATCCCACCTTCACCCTGGATTAGTTCTAAAAGTACAGCTACCGTCCTGGGAGTAACTTTACTTTTAAAACTTTCGAAATCATTAAACTTTGCCTCTTTAAAACCAGCCAATATCGGCCGAAAGGGCTTTTTGTATTTACTTTGAGCAGTAGCTGAAAGAGCTCCGAAAGTCCTTCCGTGGAAAGAATTTCTCATAGTAATGATCTCATAGCGCTTGCCCCGGCCGAATAACCGGCTGAACTTTATTGCCCCCTCGATACTTTCAGCTCCTGAATTGGCAAAAAATACCTTGGCCGGAAAACTTTTCTTAACGATCTCTTCGGCTAAAAGCGCCTGTTCCTTAAAAAACAGATTATTAGGCAGATGCATTAATTTCTTAACCTGCTGATTGATTACTTTAACTATCCCCGGATGGCAATGCCCGAGTATAGAAACACCCCAGCCAGGCAGAAGGTCTAAATATTTATTACCTTTATCATCCCAAAGCCAGCTGCCCTTACCCTTGACAAATACCGGGCCAACCCGGGTATAGGTATTTAAAGAGTATTGCTGATATAACTTTTTAATATCCATTTTGATTTTCTCTTGTTTTATTTGATGATTTCGGTGCTGATACCTTTGTCAGTGAATATTTCTAAAAGCAAAGCATGCGGTATTTTAGCATCAACGATGTGGGCTTTGCCCACGCCGCGCTCAATGGCTTCTTTGGCAGCCCGGGCTTTAGGAACCATGCCCTCATCGATTATCTTATCCTTGATCAAATCCTCGACTTCCTGAGCGGTAATACTCGAAATCAAAGAAGTTATGTCTTTGGGATTCCTCATCACACCCAAAACATTGGTTAAAAGAACTAATTTCTCGGCTTTCAGCTCAGAAGCGATATAAAAAGCCACTTCGTCAGCGTTAATATTGTAAGTTATCCCTTCTTTGGAAATACCCATCGGGCAGATAACCGGAACCCCCTTGCTAGCTGCCGCCAATAAAGCCGGCTTATCAAAACCGCTGATTTCCCCGACAAAGCCCAAGTCAACTTTACCTTTTTTCTTCCTGACTTCCAAAATAGTGTTTTTCCGTTTAAACCCCACGGCTTTAACTTGATGTTCCTCGATCTCGGAAATAATCAACTCATTCAGCTTATCCAATTCCTCTTCGACCACTTTTAAAGTAAATTCATCGGTGACTCTCATTCCGTCGATGAATTTTGTAGTTACTTTACTTTCCCTGAGCCGTTCAGTAATATTCGGGCCTCCGCCATGAACAATGATCGGCAGTATTCCGGCAAACCTTAAAAAAGCAATATCTTCCAGGACGCATTTTCTTACCCTTTCCTCACCCAAAATCGAACCGCCATACTTGATCACAAATACCTTCTGATGAAACTTCTTTATATAAGGAAGGGCTTCGATCAAAACATCGGCTTTTTTTATCGCTTCTTGTACCATGTTTAACTGTATTCGGCGTTTATCTTTACGTATTCCGGGGTTAAATCACAAGTGTAGACGCTCCCCGCACACTTACCCCGCTTTAAGTCCACCTCGATGGTTATATCTTTTTTGGCCAAATTTGAAGCTTTGACCGAAAAATTCTCATCCAGCTTTATCCCCGACTGGCCAAGACTCTGGACGATCCTTCCCCAGTTGCTATCGGCGCCGTAAATAGCGCATTTAAACAGATTGGAGTTAGCTATGGCTAAACCGGCTTTTTGGGCTTCGGCTAAAGTTTTGGCTCCTTTGATCTTTATCTGGATAAACTTGCTGGCTCCTTCGCCATCCTTAACGATCAGTTTGGCTAAAGCCAAAGATACCTTATTTAAGTTTTTAGAAAACTCGATTGCTTGAGACTTCTTAGCCAACTTGATCCGCTGGCTGCTCAAGAAAAAAACCGTATCATTAGTGCTGGTGCAGCCATCAACAGTAATCGCGTTAAAGCTTTGTTCTAAGGCCTGTTTGGCAATTTTTTTAAACTGCCCTCCGGAAATATCTACGTCGGTCAGGATAAAACCCAACATAGTAGCCATATTGGGAGCGATCATCCCCGCTCCTTTGGCAAAACCTAAAATAGAACCGCCGGCTTTAGTAGCTTTGCTGTAAGCTATCTTTAAAAAAGTATCGGTAGTAGAAATACTTTTGGCAAACTTCCGGCAGTTATTATCGGACCTGTTGACTAAATCGTCCAAAGCCCTGATGATCTTACCTTTGGGTAAAGGTTTTCCGATGATTCCGGTAGAAACAAAAAGTATCCGGGAACTGGAAACCCCCAGTTTAGCCGCCAATTGTTTGACTACCGCTAAAGTATCTTTGTATCCGTTCTTTCCGGAAAAACAGTTGGCATTGCCGCTATTGACCAGCACCGCTTTAATCGGATTACTGATGTTTTTGCGGCTTAAACTCACCGAATAGGAAACATTAAGATTACTGGTAAAAAAACCTACTGCCTTAGAAAACCCCTGGCATTGGATCAATCCTAAATCCGGTTTTTGCTTCTTTAAGCCGCAATTAAGGCTGGCTAAGCTAAATCCTTGGGGAATCTTCATGGTAATTTAAAGCAACCCGGCAGTTTCCGGATAACCCAGGATAATATTCATATTCTGTACTGCCTGGCCGGCTGCTCCTTTAATTAAATTATCAATTGCGCCTACGATCACTATTTTTTTATCTTTGATCTGAAAACCAATATCACAAAAATTAGTACCAACTACCTCTTTTAACTGCGGCAGTTTTCGCTTAAGCAGCCTGACAAACGGCGCTTTTTTATAGCACTTTTCATACAGGCTATTGACCTTACTTTCAGAAACCTTCTTGGTTAAATCCCCATAGATAGTGGCTAAAATTCCCACTTTAGCCGGAATAACATGTGGTGTAAACCTAAGAGAAACTTTCCTGCCGCTGATCTGGGAAAGCACCTGGACTATCTCCGGCAAATGCTGATGCTCAAAGGGTTTATAACTAAAACAATTGCCGTCTTTATACTCATAACGATAACTAAGATCGGGATTTCTGCCAGCACCGCTAACCCCGCTTTTAGCATCAATGATTACATTCTTTATTAATCCCGACTCAAGCAAAGGCGCCAAACTCAATATCGAAACTGTGGGATAACAACCGGGATTAGCAATCAGTTTAGCCTTTTTTATTTTCGGCTTATAAAACTCAGGCAGTCCATAAACCGCTTGTTTTAAATTAGCTAAATCTTGATGTTTGGTCTGATAAAACTGCTCATAAACTTTAACTTTTTTAAACCGGTAGTCAGCTGATAAATCAATCACCAGCTTACCCTTGCTAACAAAAAAAGGCGCAAAACTTTGAGATACTCTATGCGGTAAAGCTAAAAAGATCGTTTCAGCCAGTTTAGCTGCCTTTTCTAAATCGGGATTAGCGCAGATTAAATCAAGCCTCCCCTTAAAATGGGGAAAAATCTTAGAAAACTTCTGCGGCTTATCGATTTTTGCGCAAAGATAGCTGATTTTAACCTTAGGATGCCTAAGTAAAATCTCGATCAAAGTTTCGCCGGTAAAACCAGTGGCTCCTAATACTGCGACTTTCATAGTAAAGCCTATGATAAACTAAAACCTAATGGGAGTCAATACAATTTAGAAATGAGCCTAAATACGCTTATTTTTAGGCGATTCAGAAACAGTTATTTGCAGGGTATCGCCTAGCTCCAGAGAGCGTTCTTTGGCGCGATGGGCAGGAAGTTCTATGGCCAGAGCCGAATGCCGGCAAAACACTATCTTCCAGGGCTTAACCGCTTGGCAAATCTTAATTACTTTATTGTTTTTATCCAAAAATACAATATCAATCGAAAACCTCATAAACGAAGTATGGATTGCCGGGGCATTATAAAAAACCATAGCTGCCTTCTCATCGATTGTCCTATCAAACATCAAACCTTTAAAACGCAGCCAAAAGTTAGAAGCTATCCTGACTTTACTACTTATAAAGCTACCCTTGTTCTTGCTGATAATCGAATAAAACATTAGTTTAAAACTCCGGCTACTTCTTCAGGTATACCTTTGGGCTTAAAATCACTATCTACACAAACTAATTTCGTTACTGCCGAAACCAACAGTTTACCCTCCCTTTTGATCTCCTGCTTAAACTCTAAGGATACGTTTTTCTTCTTAATGATTTCAGAAAAAATAACTAAACTATCGGCGTAATGAGCCGGGGCTTTGTAACTTATCTCTACACTAGCCACTACAAACCAAGTATTAGCTTTAGCTAGCTTAGCGGTATCAATGCCTTTGGCCAGCAAAAACTCGGTTCTAGCTTCCTCAAAATACTTCAGGTAATTAGCATAATAAACCACCCCACCGCAATCAGTATCATGATAATAGATTTTCTTGTTTAGCTCATGCATCGACAACAATTATACCACAATTTAGGGACAGGTCCCACTTAAATAGGCCCAATAAAATAAAGCACTATTTGCTCACTTTTTTAAAAACCAAAAATGCTGAAATTAGTTAAGATAAAGAGAGCGGATTTTAGAAAATCTGGAAAATGGCTAAAAAAACATTGATAACATTGGGTTTATAAAGTGGGACCTGTCCCCAATTAATAAACCTTTTCTGTTATCTTCTAGGGTTGAGGTTCACCGACGTATAAAGCAACGATAGTACAGCCGGGCCAAACAACATTCATTATTCCTTTATAATCATTTAACCCCACCCCGTCAAAAACAGCATCTACAGCTAAAATTATTTTTTCACTAGGAAATCCATAAACTGAAACGCTAACCCCCTCAACCGTATCACAATCGCTAAGATTATTCCTGCAATCACCATCGCCGCTAAAATCAAAACGCGAATAATTTGGGCAAGAGCCGGTAGCACAGCATTTTGCCCAGGCTGAAAAATAAATGCCGTACTTCCCGCAGCTTGGTATCGCTGGTGCTTTGGCTAAAGAACTTGTAGGTATGCTTTCTAAATAAGGCCCGTCCCAGCCAGCTATGCCAGGGTTAGTTAATAAACAGTGGTTACTGTCTTCAATGTAATTTGCGCTACAATCTCCAGGAACCCCTGGACAAGGCCAGGCCCCGGTATCGGTACGGTAAATCAGTATAGCCGCCTTAATGGTTTTCAAATCCGAGGCGGTTTTGACAATTTTAGCTTTTTCAATAGCCCGGAAAGCATTAGGAGCAATAATTGCAGCAAGAATTGCAATTATAGCAATGACCACGATGAGTTCGATTAATGTAAATGATTTTTTCATCATAAATCCTCTCCTGCTTTTTTATTATAGCACAGCTAACTTTTAGATACTACTTCTTTTATCCAAAAACTCCTTGATATCTTTGGCTAAGGCAATCCTTAAATTTACTTTTTCCCGGCTGACTGGATGAATAAAACTTAGATGAAAAGCATGTAAGGCCAGGCGCTTAAATCTTACTTCGAAGTCCTTGCCAAAAGCGTATTTTCTTTCGCCTAAGATCGGATGGCCGGCTTTGGCCAGCTGAATTCGCAACTGGTTAGTCCTTCCGGTCAAAGGCTCAAGTTCTAAAACGCTGAAATTAAGAAACTCCCTGATTGTCCAATAGTTGGTTCTGGCTGGTTTAGGCTTTTCGCCAAAACGCCGGCCTTCCTTATCGATTATGCTATCCTCCCAGGCTCCGCTTTTGGGCCTTAAATTTCCCCTGACTAAGCCTAAGTATTTTTTCTTAACCTGGCCGGCCCGAAACTGGTCCATAATCTGGTTCTGGATCTGGCTGGTTTTAGCGTAGATGATCAAACCGCTGGTCTCGCGGTCCAGGCGGTGGCAGGGAAAAACTTTTGCCCCCAGCTCTTTCTCAATAAGAGTAGTTAGGGTAATTTTTTCACCCTTAGGCGAAGGCTGGACTAAAATCTTAGCGATCTTATTTACCACCAACAGATATTCATCATTAAAAACAATATCAAAAGCTTTGTTCATGGTTTTGAAAAGTTCCTTTTACTTCATCCTGTAGCTCGGCTTTTAAAATCTTGCCAGTAGCATTCTTAGGAAGCTCGAGCTTAAAAAAAATCTTAAGCGGCACTTTATAACTGGCCAGATTGATCCGCAGATAATCTATGACTTCTTTCTGTTTCAGCTCTCTTTCAGAAACCACAAAAGCCACCGGCACTTCTCCCCGGTGGCGGTGAGGAATTCCCACCACTGCTGCTTCCTTGACTCCCGGATACTGATAAAGCAGGTCTTCGATTTCTCGGGGGTAGACATTGAAACCACGCACATTGATCATCTCTTTGATCCGGCCGATAATATAAATAAACCCCTGCGGATCGATCTTAGCCAAATCGCCGGTATAAAGCCAGCCGTCTTTTAAAGTTTTCTTGGTTTCTTCTTCCAAATTATAATAACCCTTCATCACATTAGGGCCTTTAACTAAAATCTCACCGACTTCACCACAAGGAAGTTCCTGGCCTTGTTTTCCGACCACCTTGACCTTAATCGAAGGGAGAGCTAAGCCGATTGAATCAAAAATATGCCTACCGCCTAAAGGGTTTAAGGAAACTACCGGAGAAGCCTCAGTTAAACCATACCCTTGAAGCAGGGGCCGCCGGAATTTCTTCTCGAAATCTTGGGAGACTTTAACCGGAAGAGCAGCAGCACCTGATATACATAAACGTATCGGGTTAATAAAAAAATTAGCCAGCCTTTGAAAAGCCGTCATTTTTATACCACTTAAAATGCTGTAGATTGAAGGTACGCCGATAAAAATAGTAACCCTTTGGCGGAAAATCGCCCGAATAACTCTCTTGAACGGCCTGACTGCACGCATGATTACAATCCTACCCCCCTTATATATAGGAAGCAGCATGCAAACAGTCAAGGCGAAAGAATGAAACAACGGTAAAATGCAGATCAGCGAATCCCGTTGGTTAAACTTTATGATCTTAGCGCAATCCTGGATATTGGAAATCAAATTCTTATGAGTCAGGCAAGCTCCCTTGGGCCGGCCGGTTGTCCCGGAAGTATAGACTATCTGGGCTAAATCATCTCCGGCTAAAGGACTGTCTAAAAAATAACCCTTAGGATGCCTGAGCAAATCATGAAAACTAAGCACCAGCTTGTTTTGAGCCGGAGCCGGCAAAGAAATCAAATTAAACAAAGTTTCTACCCGGGCTAAGATATTTTCGCTGTCTTTGGCTTTATCGATCGAACAGATCAGGATTTTGGCCTGGGAATCCTCGACGATAAAACAGGCCTCTTCCCGTTTAAACATCGTATTGATCGGCACTACTACCGCTCCCAGCCGCAAAACAGCGAAAAAAGAAAAAACAAACTCAGGACAATTCGGCAGCCAAAGGGCGACTTTATCCGATTTCCTTACTCCCAGATTATACAAAGAACTGGCTAATTTTTCTACTGACTCACCCAACTGTCGATAAGTAATTCTTCTGGCCCCGAACACCAAAGCTGTCTTTTGGGAAAAATCAGCCGCAGCCCGGTCGAGAAGCTGGTTTAAATTAAGAATTTCTGCGTGTGAGGACTTCCTGAATCTTAGCATTGAGAACATCTATCTGGACAGGTTTAACGAGGTAATCTTCATTATATAGGGTAGCAGCTTTCATCTTGGAATCTTCATCGGCTTTAGCCGTAAGCATTATTACCGGAATAGCCAGAGTTTTTTCTTCAGACTTAAGTTTATGCAAAGTCTCATAACCATCCATTGCCGGCATCATAATATCCAGAAGAATTATATCCGGCCTAAAACGGGCGGCTAATTTTATGCCTTCTTTACCGCTGGTAGCCGTACTGACCTGGTAATCTCCGGCCAGCTCTAAGTTAGCTTTAACAAAAAAAGCTAAATCTTCTTCATCATCAATAATTAGTATCTTCTTCATTGAGCACCTTAATTTAGCTATTTAGCGAAATCCCGATTACTATCGGGATACTTCTTCCTCTATAAAAATAATACACCGTAATTCTCAGATGTCAACTCTCAATCAGCGGCAGGATGATCCTGGCTACGGTTCCTTGTTCCGGACTGCTGTCTACGGTCAGCATCCCTTTATGATTCTCAATGATTATCTTAGAAATCGACAATCCTAAGCCGGTACCTTTCTTGTCACGTTTGGTAGTAAAAAAAGGCTCAAAAAGCTTAGCTAAGTCCTCCTTGGCTATCCCCGGGCCGTTATCGATTATTTCAATAAGACAGGCAGCTTCAGCCAAAAATTCGCCGGCTGGCGATTGTCTAATTATAGTTCTGACCAGACCCCCTTGAGGAACAGCCTCAACCGCATTGGTGATCAGATTAAACAAAACCTGCTGAAGCTGGTTTTTATCTCCGGAAATATAGATATCTTCTTTAAGAAACTCGGTAACTATTTTAATATTCACCAAGGAAACCCGGTAGCGAATTAAAGATAAAGTATCATTGATCAAAGTTTTCGGATTGACTTTTTCGGTTTTTATTTCCGAGGGCATGGCAAATTTAAGCAAGTTTCTTACCACGCCATCAGCCCGCAGGGTCGATTCTTTGATCTTTTTTATAGCCAGTTTTATATCCTTATCAGATTTCTCCAATTTCTTTTCTAAAAACTCAATACCCCCCAAAACAATGCCCAGAGGATTCTTAACTTCATGAGCCATGCCTGAAGAAAAACGGCCCAAAGCCGATAATTTCTCAGTCTGCACCAGCTCCTGCTGGGCCTTCTTTAACTCCTGGTAGGCAATATCCAGGCTGCGCTTGGTATTAATCCGCTCCTCTTCTACGCTGATCGCCGAAGCAATGATCCCTAAAAATTCCCGATCGTCATTTTTAAGCCTGAAATTATGTTTATAAAAACCAGTCAAAAACCCTTTGTGCCCGCTGGCAGCCTTCACGGTCTGACCGATAAAAGTCTTGAATTTATCCACTGGGCCCAAAGAACCTTTAGCTTCTTCTAAAATTCCTGATATATCCCTGACTACGACTTCAGAGTTATCTTTAATAGCCTGCTTACAAAAATCTTCATAAATCCTTAATTCAGGAACCTGACTGGCCGGCTTTAAATATTGACTAACTAGTTCTAAAACATTGGTTTTAAGGTCCAGCCGCTGATAAAACATAGCCGAAGCCTCCAAGATCTCTCCGCTTAAAGAAACAAAGCTTTGGATATTGGTTAAAGGGTCGACTCCTAAATTCACAAAACAACTGTTTATTTTTTGAAAGCGGTCTTCATTGCTTTTACGCCAGATAACTCCGGCTAAAGTATTGGCAACCGCAGCAAGATATTCTTCTTCCTGCTTATGGTAAATATGGCCCTGATCCAGATAGATATCCATTACTCCTAAAACAACCCCTGAATAAAGAATCGGCAGGTAATAATGCCTGTAGGCTTTTTCATTTTGAGAAAATTGCGGCCGGGCTGATCGAGCTGCTTCTCCACAAAGATTTTCACCAAAAGAAATCTTTTCCAAACCGCGGCTTTCCTCCTCGGAAAGATTAATATGAGTTTTCAAAGCCAATGTTTCCGGTTCCTCACCCACCAGATAGACTATAGCCTTGGATTTGGCCGAAAGCCAGGGCGTAGATAAAATAATGCTAAGAGCACATTTTAAAAATCCTTCTAAGCTGATGTTTTCCAAGGAAAAACGTAACAACGAGTTGATCACCGCCTGAGCAAGATAGCTATGCCTTATCTCCTCCTCTTGCTGGTTTATTTTGGTAAAATCCTGGACCGTTTCAATTGCATTCACAACTTTACCCTTCTCGTCGATAACCGGAAAAGAAACCACTTTATAAGCGGCTTTGCTACCTAAAGTATTAACTTCAACCATAGTTTCGTGGCTTAAGCCGTCAAGGAAAGTTTTACAGGCCGGGCAAAGCCCGCAAGCCTTGGAAGAAAAATTACTGACCAAATCATGGCAGACCGACCGTTCAGAAGCGCTTTCCTTGGGAAACCACTCTTTAAACTGGCGGTTTTTATAAACCACTGTCAGATCTCCGGAGACGATCGAGATTCCAATACCAATGCTATCAACCAAACCTTGATACTGACGGTTAAAACCTTTAAAAAGGCTCTGTTTTACCTGATATTCACTGATGTCAGTACCGACGCTTACAATATATTTTGGATTTGATCCTTGATCAAGGATCACCTTATTAGACCACTTTACAAGAAGGCGCTTACCCCCTTTAATCAGCCAAACAGTTTCATGTTCTTTGATGAAATCCTGCTGACCGATAAAAGCCAGCCTTTCCCGCATTACTTTAGCCTTGCTGGGTTCAAGAAACAATTTCCAAAAATATTTACCTCTTACCTGAGAAAATGAATAACCGGTAAGTTTTTCACAGCTGGAATTAAACCTTAAGATCTTTCCGGTCCGGTCAAAAACAAAAGCCAAAGACCCCAGCTGATTCAGCATCAGGGGTGACAAACCATATTGGCTATCCAGTTCTTTATCGGTAGTTTTTCGCTTTATTAAGTCCCGACGAAAATACCAACCCATGGCCATAAACAAAAAAGCCCCTGAGAGCCGGTTGATCAGCTCTCCCGGCCCAGGAGTAAAAATATTCCGGATGAAACCCATCCTGCCTAGAATAAAGCTGTCAGCCAGGGCAGAAAAAAACCAGTAAATAATGCCTAACAAAAATCCCAATAATATCATCAACAACCTCTTCCTACAGCTAATATTATACTATAAATTAGAAGATAGCCAAATAAACTGTTGAAACTCTAAAGGAAAAACCTTACAATTACCTATATGTTCAAAAAATACCTGAAAGCCTTTCGGGATCTGTTGTTCCCTCTGACCTGTTTTTCCTGCCAGAAAAAAATCGAATCCAGCATTCTTTGTAATAACTGCCAAGAGAAAATAAGTTTCTTAAAACCGCCGCTTTGCCTGTGTTGTTCCCAGCCGATCGCGGAAGCCGACGATAATACCTGTAAAGCCTGCCGGGAAAAGCCAGTTCACTACCAAAAGGTCATCAGCGCTGCTAAATATCAGGAACCCTTAAGCAGTTTGATCGGTTTATTTAAATACCAGCATTGCGATTATCTGGGCGGATTTTTAAGCCGGTTAATGATTCAGCATTTCATTAATATCGGTTTCTCAAAACAAAGCTATGATTGTTTAATCGCTGTCCCAATGCACCCCCATCGGCTAAAAACCCGTGGCTACAACCAGGCTGAGATCCTAGCAGGATTTCTATCAAATCATTTTAAAATCCCCTTAAGAAATGATATAATAAGGGTTGCTGAGTTTAGGCCAAACCAGGTGAAACTGTCGAGAGCTAAACGGCAGGAAAATACCCAAAAAATGTTTATTGCCGCTGAAACGGTAAAAAGCTTAAACCTTCTTTTAATTGATGATATTTTTACTACCGGGGCAACGGTGGCTGCCTGCGCACAAAGCTTAAAAGAAAAAGGAGCAGGCTCAATCACGGTATTAACTTTAGCTAAAACTATTGGCGGCTAAAAACTATGAAAATAATCCGTAACTACATCCTCAAAGATTTTTTTAGCGTATTCATTTTTTCCTTCCTGATCTTAAGCAGCGTCCTGCTGATGGGAAAATTGATCGATGTCTCGGATATGATCGTGCGTAAAGGCATTAATATCGGCGATGCCTTTAAACTGCTTTCCTTTGCCTTCCCTCCGCTGTTACGTTACACCCTACCCCTGTCGTTTTTCATGGGCGTACTTTTGTCGATGGGCCGGCTGATCGCCGATAATGAGATAATCGCCATGCGGGTGGCCGGGGTCTCGACTTTTAAGATCCTCCACATCTTTATCCTGATCGGAGTCATTTTTGCCCTGCTTTTATTTATCCTCAATGACAAAGTCATCCCCGGGCTTACTTACCGTTACCACAGCGTAAAAAAAATACTGATGAAAAACATATCGGCTTTTATCGAGCCGGGGGTATTCCTCGAACATTTTGAGAATCACGTCATTTACGTATCGGACAAACAGGAAAATAAATTAAAAAACGTCATCATCTATATGCTCGGTGAAGATAAAAAAGCTACTACTATGATCGTAGCCAAGCAGGGTGAGTTCATCGTTGAAGGCGACATCCTAAAGATGAAGTTGGAAGATGTTTATTACCATGATATCGACCCGGCCGGAAAACGCGATGTCCGGGGAAACTTTAAGATCTTCTTTAAAAATATTCCCATTGAAAAGGAAAAAGAAGCCCGGGTTGAGAAAAAGCCTTCGGATATGGAGATGAAAGAACTTCTGGCAAAAATCAATCAATTCAAACAAAGAGGAATAGATGCCCGCGATTTTGTAACCGAACTCAACGAACGAATAAATCTTTCCTTCTCTATTTTTGCCTTCAGCATTTTAGGTTTCGGAGTCTCCCTGATCGTGCGTCACCGTGAAAAATCGATAAATTTCGGTATCGCCTGCTTGGGCGCTCTTACCTATTACCTGCTCTACATACTGGGAAAAGCCTTAATCGAACGTCAAATTGTAGGCCCGATAGTCGGCACCTGGCTATCTAATGTTATAGTTTTGCTTTTGGGCAGTTTCCTTATCTATAAACATGCGAATTCTCGATAGATACACCTTAAAAAATGCAGCCCTGGGATATTTCTTTGTCCTGGCGATATTTATCGGCCTGTTTTTTCTGGTTGACACTTTTTCTAATCTCAGCGATATCTTAAAATCAAAAACTCCCCCGCTTATCCTAGCCCGTTATTACCTGGGGATGATCCCCTGGATCTTTAAATGGGTAAGCCCCTTTGCCATTCTGATCAGCATGCTTTATACCCTGGGTGAACTTAACCGTTCTAATGAGATCGTGGGCATGCGTTCGGCCGGAGTCAGTATCATAGCCCTGTCTATGCCCTTGATACTCTTTTCACTGATAATATCTTTTCTTGGCTTTTACCTTCAGGAAGAAGTCCTGATCAATTCCCAGAAAAAAGTTGAAGAGATCAAAAGGAGATTTATAAAAAAGAACCTCGAAGAATCTTCCCTGGAACGAAATTTTAAA
The DNA here is from genome assembly GCA_018826075.1 of Candidatus Omnitrophota bacterium. Classification (GTDB taxonomy): domain Bacteria; phylum Omnitrophota; class Gorgyraeia; order Duberdicusellales; family 4484-171; genus JAHKAJ01. The sequence continues at coordinate 29,976 of JAHKAJ010000019.1, read as the reverse complement.
TTCGCTTCGGGAAACCTTATCTTTTTTGCCCTGGAATTCTCGCCCAAGGAAAAAACCTTGACTGATGTGGCTATTTTCCAGGAAGATGAGCACGGTAACTTTATAAAAGAAATGATCTGTAAAGATATCACTTACCAGGATCAGAAGTGGGTAGCCAACTTGGTTAAAGAAAACCTTTTTGATAAAAACGGCTTGCGAATTGACAGCCAAACCCTGGCCAAGAAAGAAATTGCCCTGGCTGAAAACCCCCAAGAGCTTTTGCTTAAAAAAAGTATCCTTTTGGAGTTCAGGCCGCTTAAAGACTTAAAGAGAGAAATCCGGCAGTTAAAGAAAATCGGTTCGCAGGAAAAGCTTAAAGAAATGATCATCCAGTATAACCAGAAATTAGCTGACCCCTTCTCACACTTCTTTCTGATTATCGGAATCTTACCTTTTGCCCTGGAGATCAAAAAACGCAAAGTCGGGTTGACTTCCCTGGGGGTAGGTTTTATCTTCGGGTTTATCTATTACTTCATTGCCTCTTTCAGTATTGCCTTGGGTAAATCAGGAATCATCCTAGCTTTCTTAAGCCCCTGGATGGCTCCGCTTTTCTTTCTAACTATCGGCATCACCGGCCTGGCCCTGATTCGCTGAATTTGCTTGATAGCCACCTATTATGATATAATTATTTCGATATGAAAAAAAGTTTTACTTTGATCGAATTAATTGTAGTCATTGCCATCATCGCCATACTGGCTGCAATCATTGCTCCCAATGCTTTTAAGGCAATTGAAAAAGCCAAGGTAGCTAAAACTGTGGCTGATTTAAAATCTATAGTTTCAGGTATTACTACCTTATATATTGATACTCAAAAAGTCATCCGGGGCTGCCCACCTTTTAGAACAGGGGAACTTGAAATCTTAGTTACCTGGCCAGAAGCCGGTTTGCTTACCAAGCCAGAAGTCGAAGCAGCGCCGTTTTGGGGCTGCCAATGGACCCAAACAGCAGTTGATGCTTGGGATGGGCCTTATATTGAAGGCACCGGTTTAGATCCTTGGCAGTCAGCCTACGTCTATGACAGCGACTATGCTTTTTGTAACGCAATAACTCACCCTCAAGTAGAAACCTGCCAGCCCATCGGCTCTTTTTCGATACAAGAAGAATGCAAACAAGCCTGCGGCGGAAATCTCACCTGCGTTCCACCGGTATTACACTCCTGGGGAAAAGACAGGGCATCGTATACCTGTGATGACATTATCGTCCAGATGACTGTTAATTAATGTGAATCCGGGGGATGTTGACTGAAAGGCGGGTCAAGATTTCATAAGGAATGGTTTCGGACCACTGAGCGAGATCCTCGCAAGATATAGACTTACCCTTACTTTCTCCTAATAAAATAACTTCTTCTCCGGCTTTGATATCGCCTCGATTTTTTAAATCGATCATGATGTGGTCCATACAGACTCTGCCGGCTACATCGAAAAATTTACCCTTGATCAAGACTTTAGCCCGGTTAGACAAAGCCCAAGGGTAGCCGTCAGCATAGCCAACTGCTACCGTAGCAATATGACGGCTGGTTTTAGCAATATAAGTCCTTCCGTAGCTTACTCCAGCTCCCTTTTTAACTTTTTTAGTAAAAATAACCTTTGATTTCAAAGATAATACCGGCTTGATCCCGATATCGATTTCAGTTTCGGGCTTAACCCCATAAAGGATCAAACCCGGCCTGACCATATTAAAATGAGAATCACGGTAACTCAATAAACCGCTGCTGTTAGCACAATGCCGGAATTTAAACTCAAAACCCTGAAGTTTAAGCTGGTTGATAAACTGATTGAAAACTTCTATCTGATATTGGGTGAAACTGGGGTCACTGTCAGCAGCCGGAAAATGAGTGTAAATACCTTCTAAATTAATATTTTTAAACTGGGATAATTCCCGGATAAAAACACCGGCATCCTTATAATCCAGGCCTAAGCGGCCCATGCCAGTGTCGATCTTTACATGTCCGGGTATCCGGCAATTTCTTTTTTTAGCTTGCTGGTTTAACCTTTTAGCAAACTTTATATCAATTATGGTCGGGATAAGTTTATGCTCAATAAGTAAATCGCAAAAACTATCCGGCACCGCGCTAAGAATGATTATCGAAGCCGAGATCCCGGCCTTACGTAAAGTTATCGCCTCTTCAAGGCTTCCTACACCAAAAATATCAGCCCCTGACTCAACTAGTTTTTTAGCTACCGGAATAAGCCCGTGGCCGTAAGCCGACTGCTTGATAGTAGCCACGACCTCGACCTTACGGCCGAGATAACTACGAATGGCCTTAAAATTACCCCCTAAGGCTTTTAGATTGACTTCTATCCATAATGGTCTATACATAAAACTATTTTTATTTATTTTTCCGGATTTGGCATGTTTTCGGGTGTAAATATAAAGGTTTTAACTTTTCAATCGGAGTAAAATTACCTTTATTATAACACAATTCAGCCTGAAGGAGCAAATGGCCGGCCGAAGGATAAATATCCTTAGAATAAAAATTAAGTTTTGGCTCTAAAACTAAACTTTTATCTCTTAAGTTACGGTCATAACTTACAAATAAATAATCTTTTTTGGTGCTGATAAACTCTTCCAACAAACAGAGTTTTTCTTTAGCTTCTTTTTTAAGAGCACCATCTTTAACCTTAAATGAAGCTGCGTAAATCAGATTACGCCGGGCATCAGAGATTACCGCTATTTTATTAGAATCCTTTTTTAACCTTTCAGCGCAGGAAAAAAAACTGCCTACCATTATCGCCGGTTTTTGAGTTGCCAGCATAAAAGCCTTGATCAAACTAAAAGATATCCGCAAGCCGGTAAACGAGCCCGGGCCCTGTCCGACCACAAAAGCATCTATTTCTTTAAGCTTTATACGGTTTTTTCTTAACTCCCAATCGATTTGCTGGATAAGCAAAGATGCCCCAAACTGGATCTTGCGGTTAAAATCAGAAATAACCTTACCCCGGTATTTTATGCAAAGCGATATATTCTCCGAGCTTGCCTCAACGGCTAATAAGTTCATTTTTAAAAACCTTTTTTATTTCCAAAATTTTTTCCCGGCCACAACCTACTGCCGAAAACGATAGTCTACGCCGGTTAGTTCCTAAGTAAGCAAATTTCACTTCCAGATAACTGGGGAGCTCTTTGACTATCTTGTCACCCCATTCAATAAGAGTCAAAGATTTTTTAGAGTAAAAAAACTCTTCAAAACCTAAATCATCAGCAGCGGTTTTATTCAAACGGTAAAGGTCCGCGTGATAAACTTTTAGCCGTTTAGCCGAGTACTGGCGGATCAAGGTAAAGGTCGGGCTTAAAACTCTTCCCCGATAGCCCAGGCCCTTGACTAAGCCTTTGGCAAAAGTGGTTTTACCACCGCCTAAAGCTCCAGCTAACACCACTACCTCAGCGCCGGTTATCAGTTTAGAAAACAGCTGGCCATATTTTATGGTTTCGGCAGTTGAACTGCTGTCTAACTTTAATACTTTATCCTTTTTCATTGAGATTAAAAATGTTGGTAACCCTTCAAAGCGATCTTAGATAACTTATTGCCTTTTTTTATTTTACAGCCAAAGCTTTCCGGCATTATCCTGCCAACACAGTAAAACTTTTTCTTTAGAAAAGTTAATTTTTTGTCAGAAGGGCTAACCGTAAATATCAGTTCATAGTCTTCGCCACGGTATAGATCTTTCCTGCCCCCGGTAACCGGCACATCGGCAAAAGCAACACAGGCACCTTTTCGGCTTAAAGCCAGGATCCGGCAAAGGTCAATAATAAAGCCATCGGAAATATCGATCATCGAAGTAAGTTTAAAATTTTTGGCTAAAATCTTAGCCTCCTCCAACCTAGGCCTGAACGGCTGATTAAAAGGTTTGTTGCCCAGCTGGCCGGTAACAAAAATATAGTCTCCGGTTTTAGCTTTATCCCGGGCAATAAATTTATCGACTGTTCCCAGGCCCCAAACATCTAAAAATAAACGGCTGCTTTTTGAAGTATCGCCGCCGACTAAAGAAAACTTATATTGCTTAGCCAGCTTAAGAACACCGCTTAAAATCAGCTTGAGGTTTTTTTTATTTAGATGGCCGGGTAAGCCTAAAGATATCCCGATAAACTTAGGCCAGCCTCCACAGGCAGCAAAATCCGATAAAACTCTGGCCACTGCCCTCTGGCCGATAACTTCAAAACTGGTATTTTTAAGCTTAAAGTGAACGTCCTCAATGAATAAATCGCTTTTAAGCAAAAACTTCTCTCTGCCCAGTCTAACCCAGGCGCAGTCATCACCGATCCCGGTTAAAACATCAGGACTCTTACCAGTTCTTCTTTTTAAATAATCCACCCAGCTAAGTTCGGTCATTTCGGGACACATCCCATTTAAAAAATCATTACCCTGTTTAACAAATTAAAACTACTTTTACATCATAGCTTGTCTTAAAATAACTTAATAAAAGCAAACCCCATTTAAATGGGATGTGTCCCGATTACTTTCTTGATATTCTTTTTATAAGGCGGACGGATGATGCCTCTGTCGCTGACTATCGCCGTGATCAGCTCATTGGGAGTTACGTCAAAGGCCGGGTTGTAGACTTTGGCCTCACCCGGAGCTACCTCGATTTTATTCATGATCTTTCTTACTTCATCAGGGTTACGTTGTTCAATCGGTATCTCTTTACCACTTCTAAGTGATAGATCAAAAGTGGAAAAAGGAGCCACTACATAAAAAGGGATCTTGTGATATTTAGCAGCGATAGCTACGCCGTAAGTACCGATCTTATTGGCAGCATCGCCGTTTGCGGCGATCCGGTCAGCGCCTAAAAAAACTTTATCGATTCCTCGGGCCGCCATTAAACTTGAAGCCGTATTATCACAGATCACCTTTGAGGGTATCTTTTTCTTAAACAACTCCCAGGCAGTCAAGCGGGCTCCTTGAAGCAGCGGCCGGGTTTCATCAGCATAAACCAACAGATGATTACGGTATTTTTTAGCCGCGGCAAAAATCACCGCTAAAGCCGTGCCTTCTCCGGAGGTAGCCAAAGACCCGGTGTTGCAATGGGTCAGGATCCGATCTCCTTTTTTAATCAACCCTACTCCTTGATCAGCCATCCGGCGGCAAAGCAAAACATCTTCTTTGTGAATCGAGCAAGCCTCCCTCAATACTACCTGCCTGATAAAAGAAACATCTTTGGCCTTGGCTTTATTAGCTGCCTGTTTAATCCGCCTTAGAGCCCAAAAAAGATTAACTGCTGTCGGCCGGGCAGATCCAAGCTGTCTTAAAGATTCAGCAAGTTGGCTTAGGAAAATCTCTTTTTTTCCGGAAAGCTGCTTGAGATTGATTGCTATGCAATAAGCGGCAAAAACTCCGATTAAAGGAGCTCCCCTCACCTCTAACAATTTGATCGCTTTAAAACCGTCTTTGAGGTTACGGCATTCTTTCCAAACTTCTTTTAACGGCAGCTGGGTCTGGTCAAGATAAAACAAGCGCTTATTTTTAAATTTTATTGAGGTCATGATAAACTCCCGGGATTGATCGAGAAAACTTTTTTAAAATTGGAAAAAACCTGGATTTTTAACCTTTCTATATCCACGGCTTTGACTTCGCAAGCCCGCTGGTAAACTTTGTTGATATCTAAAGGGGTTGAATGGCTGTCCTTTATTTTCATGTAAGGAGAATCTGTCTCTAAAATAAGGTTTTCCAGCGGACAAGCTGCTAAAGATTCGAGGATTTTTTTGCTTTTACGCAAAATATTCAAAGAAAAAGAGACCATCCCTTGCTTTTTAATGATTTGATTCAAAACCTCTATTGAATGAGAAAAACAATGAAATACTACTTTTTGATAATCGGGAAAAAACTGATCGATTATGGCCAAAGCTGCTTGAGGAAGCTCTAGCTTATCTCCCTGGGGATCGATCCGGTTATGGATAGTTATCGGTAGATCATGGTCTCCAGCCAGCTGGATAAAAGCTTTAAAAATATCCTCCTGTTTTTTGGGGCTAGAAGCCGCTTTGTAATCAAGGCCGATCTCTCCCACCCCGATAATTTTTTTATTTTTTTTAATCAAATTTCCGTAGGCCTTTAAGGTTTCTTGGCCGAAGCTTTCTACCGATAAAGGATGAAAGCCTAAGGTAGTATAGACCTGGGGGTAAACTTCGGATAGCCGGCTGGAAAGAATAGAACTATCCAAGTCTATGCTGGAATCAACAAAGCAATAACCTGAACCAGCCTTAGCCTGATTTAGCAAATCCTGCCGGGAAACCTCTGAAAAATTAGCTAAATGACAATGTGAATCAATCAACATACTGGTCAAGGTCTATACGGGGAAAAAGCGGGGCTTCTTTTTTTATTGAAAAATCACCTTTGGACCAATTGGGGCTTTCAGCTTTAAGTTCACGACCCAACTGGCGTAAAATAGCTTCGGAGGTTTGCGGCATAACCGGAAAGATCAACCAAGCTACTATCCGAATACCTTCTAAAAGTGACCAAAGAAAATGTTCTAACTCATCCAGGCGGTTTTCCTTGAACAGCACCCAGGGTTTTTGCTCTTCGATATACTTATTCATCACGCCGATAAAAACCCAAAGTTTTTCCAAGGCAACTGAAAACTGGCAGCTATCCATGTATTCCTGATAACTTTTAAACAACTGGCCATTCTTCAAGAAAGGCTCGAATACCGGCGGCCAGAAACAAGCCGTTCCAGAAATGACTTTTCCTTGAAAATATTTCTCACTCATATTAAGCACCCGGTATAAAAGATTTCCCAGGTCATTGGCCAGATCGCTGTTGATCCGGCTAATCAGCGGTTTATAGAAAAAATTACCGTCGAGCCCGACCGGGATTTCCCGAAGTAAAAAATAACGCAAAGCATCGACTCCGAATTGATCGGTTACCTCAAGGGGGTTTACGATATTGCCCCTGGACTTAGACATTTTTTCGCCTTCAAATTTCCACCAGCCATGAGCAAAAACCATTCGCGGTAGCTCTAGATCTAAGGCTTTAAGCATTATCGGCCAAAAAACTGCATGATACCTTAAAATATCTTTGGCCATAAAATGAATGTCAGCCGGCCAAAACTTTTTAAACTTTTTCTCATCGCTGGCAAACCCGGCACCGCTAATATAATTAATCAAAGCGTCAAACCAAACATAGACTACATATTTATCGTCTAAAGGAAAATCTATACCCCAGGATACCCGCAGTTTTGGCCGCGAAATGCAAAGGTCTTCCAGCTGGTTATTCTCCAAAAACCCGATTACCTCGTTATACCGGGTTTTAGGCATAATCGAATCAGGGTTATTCTTCAGGTAATCTTTTAGCCAGCTTTCATATTTAGAGAGTTTAAAAAAGTAGTTTTCCTCATCGATCTGGGAAACTCCCCGGCCGCAGTCCGGGCAGAGTTCTTTACCGGCCAGTTGAGTCGGGGTCCAAAAAGACTCACAAGGAATACAATGATAGGCTTGGTAATTAGCCTTGTAAATATCGCCTTTTTCAGCTAAAGTTTTAATGACTTTTTTGACCGCGGCTTGGTGATAGCTATCGGTTGTCCGGATAAACCGGTCATAACTGATATTAAGCCTTTGCCAAAGGTTTTCAAAATTCTTTACGATCTCATCGACAAAGACTTTGACTTCTTTTCCAGAGCTTTCAGCAGCTTTTTTTATCTTTTCGCCGTGTTCGTCTGAACCGGTTAAAAAAAATACTTCCTCACCCTTAAGACGCCGCCAGCGGGCTGTGCAATCAGCGATAACAGTAGTGTAAGCGTGGCCGATATGCGGGGAAGCGTTGACGTAGTAAAGCGGGGTAGTAATGTAGAATTTGGCCATTAGTTTATTTTGTAGGGAACGGTCGCGACCGTTCCCTACGGTTTATCGTTATCAAAAGAAATCTTCTCGGTCCTGCCGTCTTCAAACTCAACGTAAGCCAGCCGTTTTAAAACATTCACCGAAAGGACTTTGCCCTTGCCTTGAGCAGTATCAATAGTCTGGCCCTCTTTAGGTAAACCCTTGGACAACTCGCGGTAATTCTTATATTCATAAAACAAACAGCACATCAATCTTCCGCAGATACCGGAGATCTTGCCGCTGCTTAAGGGTAGTTTTTGTATTTTTGCCATCTTCATGCTTACCGGCTCAAAGCTCTTTAAAAACCGTATGCAACAGAGAGACTGCCCGCAGGGGCCAACCCCTCCAAACAGCCTGGCCTCGTCCCTTACTCCGATCTGGCGCATCTCGATCCTGATCTTGAAGACTTTGGCCAATTCCTTGACTAATTCCCGAAAATCAACCCGGCCTTCGGAAGTAAAGTAAAAAACGATCTTTTTCTTGTCAAAAGAATATTCGGCATCGACCAGCTTCATCGCCAGCTTGTATTCCCGGATCTTACGGGCACACATCCGCATGGCCTCTTTAGACTCTTTTTTATTTTCCTTTATCCCTTTTAAATCCTCAGGACTTAGCTTACGGACGATGCTCCTGATCGAAGTCTCTTTTCCACAGGCCGGATTATTAAAATCAGTATCGCTTATCTCGATTATCTCCCCGTAATCAAGACCCCGGTCAGCCTCGACAATAACGTAGTCGTGCACATTGACGTCTTCGGTAATCTGATAAGTCATCAGCTGTCCGGCTTCCCGTAAACGCACTAAGGCGACTTTCATCTATTGAACCCTCCCTGGAAATTCATCCGTATTAGGTTTAAAGCTAGATTAATATTAATACTGCTGCCAGCGGCATAGATCTTAAGCAGCTCCTCTAAAATAGACTGGATCTCTGAACCGGTATGATTTTTTAGGATTATCGCACATCCTTGCAGGTTAGACAACTGATTATTTTGGCCGCTGGCTTTAGCCAATAAACCCTGATGTAAGAAGCGGATCAGGTTCCAAACAAAAGACGAAAACTCCTTACGGTCTTTAAAGCTGATATCCTGGCCGCTTAAGAAAGCGGTTACCGGCTTAAACAGCGAGAGGTCAAGCGACTCTTCCTGAAAAGGTAAAAAAATCTTACGGCAGCGAGAATTTATAGTCGGCAACAGCCCCTCCAATTTAGAAGTACACAAGGCAATAAAGGAGTTTTTCGGCGGCTCCTCTAAAGTTTTCAAGAAGGCGTTTTGGGCCTGAAGAGTGAGGTTTTGGGCCTGTTGGATAACTACCGATTTGCGGCCCAGGCGAAAACTCTTTAGCGACAGGAAGCGGATAACTTCCCGGACTGTTTCGATTTTTATGGTCAAACCTTCCGGCTCGATGGTAAACAAATCAGGATGACTTTTCCGGTCAACAGCCTGACAATCCCAGCAGCTGCCGCAAAATCCTTCCTTAGCCTGGCAATTTATCAATTTTACGATCTCAAATACACTGGAAAAATATTCGCCGACAAAAATATAACTGCTGCCGATAGAAGAATGTTTCTTAAGTGAATGAAAATAATTAAATAAGTCTTTGGCTTGTTGCATATTCTAATGACCGATTGCTGTAGGGGCGACCCGGCGGGTCGCCCCTACAGCGACACGAATCTAATATTTCTCTAATATCCTTCTTGTCTGTTTATAAATATCTTCTAAGCTACCACCAGCATCAATGACTTTAATACGTTTACGGTTTTTTCGGGAAAGTTTTAAAAACCCTTGGCGGAGCTTACGATGGAAGGCTAAGGGCCGTGATTCGATCCGGTCTCTTTGCCCCAGGCGCGACAACCCGGTTTTGGCTGAAACATCTAAATAAAAAGTCAGGTCCGGTTTAACCCCCAAAGAGAATATTCTGACTGCCTGATTGACTATTCTGCCTAAACCCAAAGCATATCCTTGATAAACCAAAGTAGAGTCAAAAAAACGGTCACAAATTACAAAATCGTAATTTTTTAAATCTTTTGTTAGTTTTTCCTCGATCAGCTGGGTACGGGCTGCCAGATATAAAAGCAGTTCAGTATGCGCTGATAATTTTTTATTTTGTTTATCTAAAAGGATCCGGCGGATTTTTTCACCGATTCGAGTCGAACCCGGCTCGCGGTAGACTTTTACCGAAAAGTTTTTGGTTTTTAAAAAACGGTTCAAGAATTTAATAACACTACTCTTTCCGCTGCCTTCCAAGCCTTCAACAGTGATGAAAAAAGCTTTTTTTCTTTTCATAACCTTAACCCTTACAGGGCGAGGGAACCTCGCCCCTACAACGATTAACATTCTCCTCGTCAACATCCCAATTGGCCAAATTATTAATTATGTATTTACGTTTTTCATCTAATTCAACACCCTGACGGATAATATGTTCGTAATAATTGCGTTGCCATATTGGTGTGCCGGGGGTCTGGCGAATTTGATTGATTTGTTTGGTAACCGTTGATTTGAATTGACCGATGATGGCGCCGATCGATCCCGATTGAGGACCGGATGATATTGGATCAATACCGGTCAATGTAGGGGCGACCCGCCGGGTCGCCCCTACGGTAACATGTTTATTCGTGCCAATAAAAATTATTTTAATAATCCCATGAAAATGATTAGGCATAATCACAAAGGCACCCAATTCAACGTTAGAACGAACATTTGCCGTACGTACCCATTCATCATGCACAATTCTACCGTATTGGTTCAAATTCATTTTTCGGTCAATAATCTCCCCAAACAAACATTCCCGGTCTTTGGTACAAACAGTTATAAAATATCCTGCGGCGTAGGAATAATTACGTTCCGGCAAGCGGATTGAGCGACGATGATAGTTTTTACTCACCCTATATCTTCCTCCGCCAAGTCGCACCGTCTTTGCTATCCTCTAAGATGATACCTTTCTCGTCTAACATTTTCCTGATCTCATCTGCTTCGGCATATTTACCTTCTTTTCTTAATTGTTCACGCTGTGCGATAGCAATAGTGACCCAAGTATCAGATTTCTCTACCTTAATATCTTTAAACGATAAACCCAAAATGCCTCCTAGCTCTATAATAACAGACATGGCATACTGAAGCATAAACCTACGGCTATCTTGTTTATCCTCTAATATCTTATTACACTCATTAACTATATTAAATAATACGCTCAAAGCCATAGGTGTATTAAAATTATCGTCCATGGCTTCTTCAAACTCTTTCTTAAAATGATCTACATTACCTCTACTACCCGTTGGCAATCTAGCAATATCTCTCGAACCAAACTCTCTGTCTATCTTGTGAAATAATACATAAAACCGTTCATAAGCTTTATTGACCTCGTCCATTCTGGCCCAAGTAAAATCTACTGGATGTGAATAGTGGCTTTGTAAAAATAAAATCTTTAAGACATCAAAACGGTAACCCCTATCCTCTATTTCCTTGACCGTTATGTAATTGCCTAAGGATTTGGCCATTTTTTGTCCGTTGATAGTTAATAAACCGTTATGAATCCAGTAATTGGCAAAATCTTTTCCGGCTCCTTCGGATTGAGCAACTTCATTCTCATGATGCGGAAAAATAAGGTCTATTCCTCCTCCGTGAATATCGAATTTATCGCCCAGGATATCCGAGCTCATTACCGAGCATTCGATATGCCAGCCCGGCCGTCCTCTTCCCCAGGGACTGGGCCAACTAGGCTCGTTATCTTTTGCTTTTTTCCAGAGAGCAAAATCCAAGGGGCTTTTTTTATTTTCACCCGGTGAGACCCTGGCCCCGGATTCCATCATTTCCGGGCTCTGATGAGACAGCTTCCCATATTGTTTAGCTTTAGTGATATCAAAATAAACATCTCCTCCCGATTCATAGGCAATCCCTGTTTTAATTAATTTAGCGATGAACTTTACCATCTTCTTGATATATTCGGTTGCCTTCGGCTCTTTACTGGGGGGCTTGATCCCTAACTTATTCATGCACTCACTGTAGGATTTAAAATATTTATCGGCTACTTTTTTAACCGCAGCCTTTAAGTCTTCACCTTTGAATTCCACTTTGGCTTTATTGATTATTTTATCATCTACGTCGGTGACGTTTCTGACAAACTTTATTTTATATTTTGTCTCCAAGTACCTACGGATAACATCAAAGACATAGGCGCTTCGGGCATGGCCGATATGCGGCTCATCATATACTGTCGGCCCGCATACGTAGATGCTGACTTTTCCCTTTCTTAAAGGGACGAATTGTTCCTTTTTCCGGGTTAACGAATTATATATTTTTAGGCTCATTTTTTACGCAACAGGGCTATAGCCAGGCAGCTCATGCTGTCTTTAGTCCCCAAAATATCCAGGCCTTCTTTGGATTTGATTTTTACATTCAGATTGGAAACCGCTAAGATCTTCTTCAACGAATCAGTAATAGCCTTTTTATGGCTTACCAGGCGGGGGCGTTGGCTGATAATGATAATATCTATATTTTTTATTCTATAGCGGCCGCTGATTTTTTTTAAAATGAAACGCGTTATTTGCTTACTGTCAATATTTTGGGAAGCTTTGCTTTGCGGCGAAAAATAGTCACCGATATCGCCTAGATTAGCTGCCCCGCAGATCGCATCACAAATAGCGTGCAACACCAGATCGCCGTCAGAAACCGCATCCAGGCTAAGACTTGAAGGGATCTTGGCGCCACCCAAAATCAGACTTTTTTTCTTTCTGCTGAATTTGTGAACGTCAAAACCTAAGCCAATGCTATGATCTTTCATCTTACTCTACTTTGAGTTATGGCTTCAGCCAAAATAACATCTTCGGGGTAAGTTATTTTAAGGTTAAAACGGCTTCCCACTGACACCTTAACCTTCAGGCCTAAAAGTTCGATAAACTGAGAATCGTCAGTAAACTTCTTATCTCGATATTTGTCATAAGCCTTAAGCAGTGCATCTTTCTTAAAACCCTGAGGAGTCTGGACAAGAAAAATTTCTTCGCGGTTCAAAGTTTTGCTTACAAAACCCCGGCGGATTGATTTAACCGTATCCTGAGCCGGAATTGCCGAGATCACAGCCGGGTATTTCTCTAAGCCAACCAAGACACCTCTGATAATCTTTTCCGACACCAGCGGCCTGGCCCCGTCATGGATCAGAACATGCTCGATAGATTTATCTAAGGCCTTCAAACCGCAAAACACGGAATCTTTACGGTGCTTTCCGCCTTTTACAAAAACCGCCCGTTGGTCTTTAACCAAAGTTCTGGCTTTTTTAAGGCTGTTTTCTCTAAATACAAATATTACCTGCTTGATCTGTTTAAACTTTTTAAAAGCCGCAAAAGCATGCAGAAAAAGCGGTTTTCGGTCCAGCTTTACAAAAGCTTTATCTAAGTAACCCAGCCGCTTGCCGCTTCCGGCGCAGACCATGATCAGGCCTACCTTAGAAATCATACTAATTTGGTAAATACTATCCTTCCGCTTGAGCTCTGAAGAACCGAAGTGACCTCGATCATCACAGTTTTTCCGATTAAGCGCTTGCCCCCTTCGACCACGACCATGGTTCCGTCTTCCAGGTAACCGATGGCCTGGTTATGTTCTTTGCCTTCCTTTATCAATTTAAGTTCAAACCGCTGGCTGGCGATAAAAGTAGGTTTTAAAGCATTAGCTAAATCGTTAATATTCAAAACCTTAACTCCCTGCAATTGAGCTACCCGGTTTAAATTATAATCGGTAGTCATGACTTTAGCCTCCAGCTCCTGTCCTAACTTTACGATTTTTTCATCAACGCTTTTAACGCCCTCTACCGGCTGGTCATAGATCTCGACATCGACGTGGGGTTCCTGTTTTAAGGAATGCAAGATCTCAATGCCGCGTTTACCCTTCTGGCGTTTCATATGGTCCGTAGAATCGGCTAAAGCGTGAAGTTCGTTTAAGACAAAGCGCGGAACAACAAATTTAGCCTCCACGAAACCGGTCTTTACGATATCCAGTATCCTTCCGTCGATGATCACGCTGGTGTCGATGACTATTGTCTCTTCTCTTAGTTCCTGACGCTTAAATTTTACATAAGGAATAACCAGGTGAAAGTCATCCTTGCCTTTTATGCCCAGAGTGAGTCCTAAATAGACAAAGATAAAGGTGACAAACATCTTAATATTATCGATGATCTGGATCGGAACATCTTTAAGCAAAGAAAACTGGCCTAAAGTTTCTGAAAATATCCAAGCCAGTAAAAGTCCCAGGATTATCCCGAAAACAGCACTGGACAATCCTTTCAGAGAAACCTTGCGGCCGAACACTTCGATAAGAACGATAATTATCGCTAAGGCAGTGCTGGCTGCTGCAAAAATTACTGCCTCATCCTGGCCTAAGGCATAGCCTAAACCGGCAAAAATAATAATGAAAAATACCCTCAAGAATAATAAACCCATAAAAACCCCCTATTTAAAAATATTCTCAACTGCATCTTTTAAAGAAGAAAAACTTTTAATCTCAAAACCAAAATCCTTGTCGACCTCCTTTAAGTTAGGTTCAGGAATAATACAATGCTTAAAATCAGCCCTTTGGGCTTCTTTCAGCCGTAAATTTATATTAGAAACCCGCCTTAATTCTCCGGCTAAGCCCACTTCTCCGATAAAAGTCGTCTCCAAAGGTATATCCTTATCTTTAAAACTTGAAATAATCGCCATTACCGCGCCAAAATCTGCCGCCGGATCATTAAGCCTTAAACCCCCGGCAACATTCAAGAATATATCCTCGCTGGATAAAGAAAATTTCAGGCGCTTCTCGATTATCGCTACTAATAGTGAAAAACGGTTAAAATCAAAACCCAGGCTCCTGCGCCGGGCAACCCCGAAGCTGGCCCGGCTGACCAAAGCTTGAAGCTCGATAAGCAATGGACGCAATCCTTCGATGACACAAACAATACAACTTCCCGAAGAAGCTTTGAGGCGATGGGGAAGAAAGATATCGGTAGTCTTCTCTAAGCCTACTAACCCGGTTGATTTCATCTCGAATACCGCTATGTCCCCGGTCGGGCCAAAACGGTTTTTTATCGAACGTAAGATACGGTAATTCGAAAGCAGTTCTCCTTCAAAATAAAGCACACAATCAACAATATGTTCTAAAACTTTCGGCCCGGCCAGCGCGCCCTCTTTAGTCACATGGCCGACCATAAAAACAACTACTCCTAAAGTTTTGGCGATCTGGGTAAGGTAATCAGCTGAA
The DNA here is from genome assembly GCA_018826075.1 of Candidatus Omnitrophota bacterium. GTDB lineage: Bacteria > Omnitrophota > Gorgyraeia > Duberdicusellales > 4484-171 > JAHKAJ01. Next base: position 14,912 of record JAHKAJ010000019.1, on the reverse strand, counting down.
CCTCTTATCTGGGAAACACTGCCCTTTAGGCCTTCGCATTGGGAATAATGGACTGTCTGTATAGAATCAACAATTATAAATTTAAATCCCTGTTCCTTGACGGCCTGGTAAATACACTCAACGTTATCTTCCCCCAATAAATAAAGCTCTTTGGTGTCGATCTCCAAGCGCTTCATCCGCAAAACTAACTGTTCAACCGATTCCTCGGCGCTGACATAAAGAGTTTTTCCTTTTTTAGTAAGCCGGGCAGCGATTTGAAGCAGGAGAGTCGATTTACCCACCCCGGGCTCTCCGCCGACTAAAATTACCTCACCCCGGACCAGGCCTCCTCCCAAAATACGGTCAAACTCAAAATCGCTGGTCTCTAAACGCAAAAGTTCCTCTGAATCGATCTCAGTAGCCAGCTGAGGCAAACCTCTCTCCTTGACTATCCCGCCGGATTCTTTTTTGAGTTCCTCAGTGAAAGTCTCCCAGCCGCCGCAAAAGGGACACTTACCCAGCCATTTAACTGATTTATACCCGCAACCTGAACAGCTAAACATGATTAAAAAAGGATTTACTTCTTTGGTTTGTGCAGTAATTTCCAGGGATGCGCCTTAAGGTCTGCTATAAACTCCTCGGTTGTTTCATAAAGAGATGGGTCATAAAGCAGGCGCCCGATAGTTCCTTGTTTGTCTTTCATGTCCTGGATCAAACCTTTTAAGTCACCGGTGATAACCTCGATGTTATTGACTATGTTTTCGACCGAATTTTTGATCTCGCCTTCTCTTAAGAAATCTCTGATTTCGGCCATGGTTTTGGAAGCACTGGCAAAAATATCAAAAAGCGGGACCGGAGAGATCCCGGAAACAATCTCGCCCGGGGTTACATAACCGTTATTTTTTTCCGGCGGATCGATCTCTAAATATTTTTCTCCGAACAGGCTTAAACTGTTAACGAAAAAATAGGAATCCTTAGGGATCTTTATTCCGTTTTGGATTTTAGCGTAAACAAATACTAAAGACTTATCGCCGACTTCTTTAACTGCTACGCTTTTTACCTCGCCAATATCCACCCCGCAATAACGGATCGGCGAAGCATTGGCTAAGCCTTCGGCAAAATCAAAAGTAACAATTATCTGATAGGTCCCCTTAAAAACATTTATCTCTTTTAAAGAAATCAGGGTTAAGAATAATATCAGGAGCCCGCCGAGGAAAAAACCTCCTACCTTTAGATAAACCAGGTTATTTTTTCTTTCCCAGAGATTCTTTATTTTCATAAAAGTCATAGTTAAACCTCCATCTCTTTTATCGGCCCGCCAGAGGAGCCTTTTAAAAATTGAATAAGACGGTCATCCTGGCTTTGCTTTAAATCTTCCTTATTACCCTCAAAAATTATTCTCCCGCCCAAAAGAAAGGCCAAGCGGTCAGCCAGGCGTAAGCCCACTTCCAAATCATGAGTCACCACCACTGAAGTTATGCCTAAGCGCTGGTGAAGGTCTTCAATAAGAGAAACTATTTTATCCACGGCGATCGGATCGATCCCGGTCGTAGGTTCATCATAGATCAATATTTTCGGATTATATATAACTGCTCTGGCTATGGCCACCCGTTTTCTCATACCGCCGCTTAACTCATAAGGGTGCGCATCTTCGATACCTTTTAAACCGACTAAAGCCAAAGTCTCGGTAACTTTTTTCCTGATCTCCGGCCTGGAAAGCTTGGTATGTTGATAAAGAAAAAATCCCACATTTTCCTCGATGGTCAAAAAATCAAACAAAGCGCTGTTTTGAAAAACCAAACCAAACTCTAATCTTACTTTTTCCAACTTATCATTGCTCAACTGGGTAATATCCACACCGTCAATATGAATAGTGCCGCAATCCGGCCGTAACAATCCGATAATGTTTTTGAGTAAAACGGTTTTGCCGGCGCCGCTGCGGCCGATCAACAAAAAGGTTTCGCCCTTGTTAACCGTAAGGTCAACCCCTCTCAAAACCTCCTTATTGTCGAATGACCTGTGGATTCCTCTTATTTTTATCATACTCCGACAAAGTAAAAAATCGCTGTTAGAATACAATCAAAAACAATAATCAAAATGAATGAGCGCACTACCGCATGGGTTACTGACCGAGAAACATCTATCGAAGAAAAGGGGCGAAAACCCTCATAACAGGAAACAAAAGCAATAATACTTCCAAAACTAATGCTTTTTACCAAACCGCTCAAAATATCTTTGCCCGAGAGAGCTTGAAAAGTCATCCGAAAGTAAAGGCCTAAGTTGATCGAAAATTTAGTCGTACCGACCAGGTAGCCGCCGATGATCCCTAAACAATCGGCATAGATAATCAAAATCGGCATACAAATAAAAAGGGCTAAAAATTTAGGGACTACCAGATAATCTAAAGGGTTTACCCCAAAAGCTTCCAAAGCATCAACCTGCTCACTGATCTTCATTGAGCCGATTCCGGCGGTAATCGAAGCTCCGCTTCTTGCAGCTACTATCAGGGCGCCGATGACCGGACCCAGTTCTCTTACCATCGAGAGAGCCACTAAGGTAGCCAGCTGGATCTCTGAACGAAAAGCCCGCAGCTGATAAGCGGTTTGAAAAGCAATGATTATCCCGATAAAAAACGAGATCAGGGAAACTAAAGGCAGACTGTCTATGCCGATAAAAACTATTTCTCTGATTACATCCTTAAGTTTGCGCTTTTTAGTCAGCAACCAGCCAACAGTATCCCGAGCAAAACAGCCCAGGCTTCCTAAATAATGGAACAGCTGTGCTAAGGCTTTAAATAATTTCATCAGAAAGTCTTCTTATTCTCAATACCTAAAAGAGTACTGTTTTCCTGCATTTTTAACTTCAAAAAATTATCTCCGGATACCTTGTAGCGCAATTCGGTCTGTGGCCCGGAATCCGTTTCGCCTTTGTCGGCTCCCAAAGAAATATCAATATTTTTATCAAGGCTTTTTTTCAAGCCTACAGTTTTTTTCCCCTCGGAGTAAACCTGCCATTCGTCAAGAAAAGCTTTACGGACTTTGAACTCGGCTCCCGGGATCAGATTAGAAAAATTTCGCAGATCCAGGACTCTTTCTCCATCAATGCTGGCTACTGTCCCGTTGGCTAAAATAAATTCTGAATCAGTAATATTGAGTAAAGGCGGCTTTCCCAAAAAATCCAGGCGGATCCGCGAAAAATCCCTGCCTTTATAGATAGCGTCTTCCATGATCAACTGGCCACTAAGTGAAAAATTGTCTTTATCGCCCCAGGCTTTGGCAGAAAGGTTAAGATGTCCTTTCACTAATTGAGAATCTTCATCCCATTGCCCGCTGATATCCAGAAAAAAATTGCTTTTGGCTGAATCGTAGTTTCCTTTTATCGAGATGTTCGGCAAAGAAAAATGTTCCAGAAAAAACATCTTGCCGCGTTTCTCCAAACGGACCGTAAACCAAGGAATCACCTTGTTACTGAAATTTAAGGGCGCAGCTTCAAGAGGCGCATTAAGAATAACATTACGGCCTTCCAGCTGATAAACTAAAGAACCCTGGTCCTGGCGGCTCTTGAGAGAAAAATCACCGCTTAAAGAATAATCGCTTAGTTGGAAATAGTTGAATTTTATTTCGCTTTTGTTTAAATCGAATTCAACGTAGTTTCCGGAAAAGGAAAAAGCAGAGGAACAAACACTGCCGACAAGGAAAAAAAGAAGCGCAAAAAAACTAATTTTCATTCAAAGACTAAAGCTCCTCCTTTTACGGTTACCTTTATCTTGATCAGCTCGCTTCCCGGTTTTTTCTTAAACTTTTGAGCAAATTTTCCCCTAATAATATCTTCGGCCAAAGGATCTTCCAGGAACCGCTGGATAACTCTCTTTAAAGGCCTGGCCCCAAAAACCGGATCAAAGCCTTTTTCAATAAAGAATTCTTTTGCCTTGGGAGTCAGGATGACCTCGAATCCCTGCTCAACGATACGTTTGTTAACATAGGAAATCTCAATATCGACTATCTTAGCCAGATCTTTCTTATCCAAAGGCCTGAAAACAATCGTTTCATCCAGACGGTTTAAAAACTCAGGTTTAAAAGTTTTTTTGACTTCCTCAAGTAAAAGGTTTTTCATATCCTCGTAACTTATATCTTCACTTATGGCCTTAAACCCCAAAGAGCCTCTTTTTCTGATGATCTCAGCCCCGACATTGGAAGTCATGATCAAAATGGTATTTCTAAAATCAACCCTTCGGCCATAACTGTCAGTGAGCCTTCCTTCTTCAAGTATCTGAAGCAGGATGTTAAAAACATCGGGGTGAGCTTTTTCGATCTCATCTAACAGCACAACCGAATAAGGCCGGCGGCGTACACGTTCAGTAAGCTGTCCCCCCTCTTCATAACCAACATATCCGGGAGGTGCTCCGATCAACCGCGAAACATTAAATTTCTCCATATATTCACTCATGTCCAGCTGGATCAGAGCTTCTTCATTACCGAACATGTATTCAGCTAAAGCCCGGGCCAACAAGGTCTTGCCCACACCAGTAGGCCCCAGGAACAGAAAAGAACCGATCGGCCGGCGAGGCTCTTTGATCCCGGCTCGAGCCCTTCTCACCGAACGGGCAATAGCATCTATTGCCTCATCCTGGCCAGCCACCCTTTTACAGAGGTCCTCTCCGATCTTTAAAAGTTTTTCCGACTCTTTTTCTTCCAACCGGTAAATCGGAACACCGGTAATGCTGGAAACCAGGCGGGCGATCTCTTCATAACCCACTTCAGGAGTGATTTGATCGCGTTTTTTACTCCATTCCCTTCGGGCATTCTCTAATCTAAGCCTTAAGGTTTTTTCCTCATCGCGCAGGCGGGCGGCTTTCTCAAAATCCTGCTGTTTTATAAGCGCTTCCTTTTCAGTGATTATCTCGGCGGCTTTTTCTTCTAACTCTTTTATTTCTAAAGGAGCAGTCAAAACATTAAGCCGCGAACGGGCTCCTGATTCATCGATCAGATCTATGGCCTTATCCGGCAAGAACCTTCCGGAAACGTAACGGTCTGATAATTTAGCTGCCGCCTCCAATGCTTCATCAGTAAACTTTACCCGGTGATGAGCTTCATATTTATCGCGCAAGCCTTCCAAAATCTGGATAGTTTCTTCAACGGTATTAGGCTCAACATAAATCGACTGAAACCTTCTCTCCAAAGCTGAATCTTTCTCGATATGTTTTCGGTATTCATCAAGAGTGGTCGCTCCGATACATTGGATCTCGCCGCGCGACAAAGCCGGCTTTAAAATATTAGACGCATCGATCGCGCCTTCAGCGGCACCAGCACCTACTAAAGTATGCAACTCATCGATAAAAATAATTACGTCTTTGGAACGCTTGATCTCCTCCATTACCGCTTTAATTCTCTCTTCAAACTGGCCGCGATACTTTGTCCCGGCTATCATCAAAGCCAAATCTAAAACTATTATCCGCTTACCCCTTAAAACCTCCGGCACATCAGCCTTGATAATGTCCTGGGCCAAACCTTCAACTATGGCAGTTTTACCGACTCCAGCCTCTCCTAAAAGCACCGGGTTATTTTTAGTCCTGCGGGATAAAATCTGGATAACTCTTTCGATCTGTAATTTCCTTCCGATGACCGGATCAAGTTTCCCTTCCCGAGTTAATTTAGTCAGATCCCGACCGAAAGAATCTAAAGCCGGAGTCTTAGACGAAGTTTGGTTATTGGAAGCCGGACTTTGAGTTGCTCCGCCCAAAAGTGCCGAGACTTCAGTCCTGACTCTTTTAAGATCTATTTCTAAGGAAAATAATACTTGAGAAGCAATACCTTCTTCCTCACGAAGCAGGCCTAAAAGTATATGTTCAGTACCAATATAGTTATGGCTTAAAGCTCTGGCTTCATCAGCTGATAACTCCAGGGCTTTTTTAGCCCGGGGGGTAAAAGGAATATCTCCCAGCACCGAAGCAACGCTTCCGGCCGAAATCAACTTTTCGATCTCGATCCGCAGGCGTTCCAGATCCACGCCTAGATTCTGTAACACCGCGCAAGCCACCCCCTCACCTTCGCGGATCAATCCTAAAAGTATATGTTCGGTTCCGATATAGTCATGATTAAAACGGCGGGCTTCTTCTTTAGCCAGCACTAAAACTTTTCTTGCCCTTTCGGTGAATCGGTTAAACATCAGTTATCCTCCTAAGCTTTCTCTTAAAATAGCTGCTCTTATATTATCTCTCTCTTTTTCCCTTAAAACCCGGCCTTCGATTTTTTGCAAATGGGCCGGCTGGATCATGATAAACAGGTTACGAATCAATTTTTGACCAGCCTTACCTTTGGAAAGGTCTATCTCTTTGATTATACCTAAATCTAAGCCCAAAGACAAGATAGAAAGATGTGAAAAAGCCTCTTTACTGTTAATCAAACGGGCATTTCTTAAAATCCCCAAAGCCCGCCAGACATTGTCTTCTAGATTAGTCTTGTATTTCTTGACCAGAGTATTGCGAGAATCCAATTCGTGGCTTTTAACCTGGTTGACTACGCTGATCAAGTTATCAATCAACTCCTCTTCGCTTAAACCCAGGCTTACCTGGTTGGAAATCTGGAAAAAATCACCCAAAGCCTGGGTGCCTTCGCCGAAAAGGCCCCGGGTAGTAAAAGAAATCCGGGCCAGCAATTCCAATATCTTATTGATTCTTTTAGTAAGGATCAAAGCCGGAAGATGCAGCATACAAGATGCTCTGAGAGCTGTTCCGACATTAGTCGGACAGGCAGTTAGATAACCGATGTCCGGCGAAAAAGAAAAAGACATTTTCCGGCTGATATCATTATCGATGTTATCCAGGACTTCCCAACATTTTTTAAGGTCAAAACCAGAAGCAATCGCCTGCATTCGGAGATGGTCTTCTTCATTGATCATGATCGAGATTTCCTCATCCGGGGAGACAATGATCCCGCGGCCGCTCTGCTTAGTCAAATGCTCCTGAGAGATCAAATGCCGCTCAAGCAAAAATTGGCTATCCAAATCAGTCAACTCACCCATGTTAACAAAAAAGCTGTTTTTAAACCTTTTGATATGGGGATAGACTTCCTGCATGGCTTTAAACACCTTTTCCCTTTGGCCGGGATTAGCCCGGGAAGGAAAAGGAATGTCGGCGATATTGCGAGCCAGGCGGATCCGCGAAGAAAAAACAATCTCTGATTCCGGACCTTTTTGGCTTAGCCAGCTGTCTTTATTGCTGATAAAATTATCAAACATAGACTGTTATTTATGTCCCCCCTGGAATTTTTTAATCTCATCCCTGATCCTGGCTGCATCTTCATACTCTTCCAGCTCAACTGCCCTTTGAAGTTGTTTTTCAAAATCCTTCAACTTCACTTCCTGCACTGAGGAGCCGACTGCGTCCAAAGGAACTTTTCCGGTATGGCGGATAGTCCCATGGATTTTTTTAAGTAAAGGTAAAAGCTGGCGCTTAAAAGCGCTGTAGCAGCGCCCGCAGCCAAGCCTTCCTTTTTTCTTAAAATCGCTGTAGTTAAAACCGCAGGCAGGACATTTCAGAGATTGCTCTTCTTTTTTGGCGATATTGGCACTTAGTAGGCCGCTTAAAAAATCAGAGACATTGGGCTGCTGAGCGATCTGGCCGGCTTTAGCCTGAGCACAAACCTGACAAATATGCGTTTCGGCGATCTTGCTGTTAACGATCTCGGTAAGATGCACAGTGGCAATATTTTTATGGCAGATATCACACAACATGTTTACAATTTGTATTTAATTCCGGCGGTCTTGGTCAATTTACCGAATTCGGCCATTATCTTCCTGGTGAGTTTACCGGGCTTGCCTTCACCGATCAAACGGCCGTCCACTTTTACCACCGGCACTATCTCAGCTGCAGTCCCGGTCAAAAAACATTCATCACCGATGTATAACTCATGGCGGGTTATTACATGCTCATGAGCCGGTATCTTTAACTTAGTGGCAATATTCAGCACTGCCTCGCGGGTGATACCTCTTAAAGTACCCATACATTGAGGCGGGGTATAAAGCTCATCATTTTTGACCAAAAAGATATTGTCTCCGGTGCACTCGGCCACATAACCCAGATGATCAAGCATCAAAGCTTCAGCGTAGCCGGCATTTACCGCTTCAATTTTAGCCAAAATGTTATTAAGATAGTTAAGTGACTTGATCTGAGGGTTTAAAGCCTCGGGGATATTCCTCACCGTAGGAACGGTAATTATCTCCATACCCTTTTCATACAACTTTTTAGGGTAAAGGGCTATGGTGTCAACGATAATAACTACCGTGGCCTTATCCTTACATTTACGCGGGTCAAGCCCTAGATCGCCGGGGCCCCGGGAAACCACAATCCGGATATAACCGTCTTGCAAATTATTTGCCTTTAAAGTTTTGATCACAGCATCAGTCATCTCTTTGCGGGTTAAAGGCATCCCCATCATGATCGAATGAGCTGACTCAAACAGCCGGTCAATATGTTCCTTCAATTTAAAGACTAAGCAGCCGTAAGAACGAATGCCTTCAAACACTCCGTCTCCGTAAAGATAACCGTGGTCAAACACTGAGATCTTAGCATCTTTTTTATCGACTAAAGTTCCGTTAAGATACACCTTCATAAAATCCCCCTTTTTAACTTCCGGCTTTTAACATCCCGCTTTCAATAAATAAGATCCGTTTAGCTTGTTTTGCCAAATCCAAATTATGAGTTACTAAAACTATGGTTTTTTTCTTAACTTTGTTTAAATTTTCAAACAACCCGGCGATTTTTTCCTGCGATTCTTTATCCAGGTTACCGGTCGGTTCATCACAAAAAAGTACTTGCGGGTCATTAACCAGGGCTCTGGCAATGGCCACTCTTTGCCTCTGGCCGCCGCTTAACTGGGAAGGAAAAACCTCCTGTCTATCTTCCAATCCTAAATATTTTAGCAATTCCCTGGCCTTTTTAAAAGAATATTTTCGCCCCTCTCTTGAAGCAGCAATAGCCACGTTTTCTAAAACACTTAGCTCCTCGATAAGGTGGTAAAATTGAAACACAAACCCGACGGTCTTATTACGCCATAAGGAAAGTTCCCAGTCTTTCATTCTATACAGATTTTTTTCGATAAAAAAAACCTCACCCCTAGTCGGCGGCTCGAGGCCTCCCATAACATGAAGCAGGGTGGATTTGCCTGCCCCTGAAGGCCCGACTATCGCTAAATAATCCTGCCGGCATACTGATAAAGAAATATCTTTTATGGCCGTAAAAGCAACGCCGCTGTTATAAACCTTAGTTATTGAATTGACTTCCATTAACTCATTCATAGCGAAGTGCCTCACAAATATTTAACTTGCTGGCCCGCCAGGCCGGCAAGAAGCTAGAGATCAAAGAAATTACCAGACCGGCAATGACGATCGCGGCAACGTCCCCGGAGCTGATATCCAAAGGAAGGTATTCGGTTCCAAAAACATCAGCCGGGATCTTGATAAAAGGGTATTTTTCCAAAAATAAGCAGGTACCCACGCCCAAGACTGAACCTAAAGCTACCCCTAAAAACCCGATAGTCAAACCGCCAAAGGTAAAAATAGCCCGGATGCTGCTCCGGCCAAAACCCAAAGCCCGCAAAATCCCGATGTCTTTAGTCTTTTCAACCACCTTAACAGTGAGAGCCGAAAATATGTTAAAAGAAGCAACAACGATGATTAAACCCAAAATTATGAATAAAGCCAGTTTCTCCAGTTTCAAGGTCGCAAACAAAGCGCTGTTTGAATCTATCCAACTGGTAACAAATAATCTTTGTGGAAAATGCTTGGTTATCTTGTCACGAACCGCATCAGCCTGGTAGGGATCATTTAACTTTACACCCAAAAATAAACTATAGTTAGGTGATAACACCTTTGCCTTTTCCAAATCCACAATAAGATAGTAATTATCAATATCATAGAGACCAACCTTAAAAAATCCCCGGACCTTGTGTTTCTCTAATTTAAGTTTTTTATCCAAAGGGTAGAATTCGATTTCTTTGCCGATTGAAAATTGCTGCTTAAGGCCTTCGCCGATAAAATAGCCTTCGGGAAAATATTCCTCTTTCACGTATTGATAAAATAATTCTTTGGCCTTGGGGTCAGACAGATCAAAGCCCCGGATAGCCAAAGGCATTATCGTATCGCCGAATTTAGCAAACACCTGGGTATTAAGCGCCAAATAGGCTGTCTGGACTTCGCTCCATTGGCTAAGCTCATTTTTAACCACCGATAATTCTTCTTCGTTAAAACTATCTACTATCACATGGTCCTGAAAACGCATGATCCGCTTCATCAAACCTCCGTCAATTCCGTTTACTATTGAAAAGGCGATGATCAAAGCGGCGACCCCCACTGCTATCCCCAAACAAGAGATTATCCCGATAAACGAGATATGCCGGCGGCGGCCTCTAAAAATATAACGACGGGCTAAAAAAAATTCAATTACCATAAATAACCATCTCTGTTCTTTATTCTGTAGCCATCTGTGGCTTAAGGAGAGGAAAAAGAATCACATCCCTTATTGAGGGTTGATCCAGAAGGAGCATAACCAGCCTATCGATGCCTATGCCTAAGCCGGCTGCCGGAGGCATGCCATACTCTAAGCTAAGCAGAAAATCATCGTCGATTTTTTTAGGAAGCTCATCCTCGGTTTCCAACTGCCGGGAAAACCGTGCTCTCTGCTCCAGGGGGTCGTTAAGTTCTGAATAAGCATTAGCGACCTCAAGGCCGGAAACAAAAAGCTCAAACCTCTCAACCAGGCCAGGGATTTCTTTTTTCGCTTTAGCCAGGGGAGAAGTCCAGGTAAAAAAATCAACAATGAAGGCGGGTTTATCCTGGGGGTAATTCTTTTCGATCAACTCCTCGGTTATATTGAGGATTTGAGAACGGCTCAAACCCTTTGCTAATTTTAATTTTTTACTGATCTTATCCAGCATCTCTTTCTGAGAATCACTAACTTCGACGCCAAACTCCTTTTTGAAAAGTTCGGCAAAAGAGATCCTCTGCCAGGGAGGGGTCAAATCTAAAGTTTTTCCCTGGTATTTGATTTTAGAATTGCCGTTTATTTCCTGAGATAAGTAGGAAAACAGCTGTTCGCAGATTTTCATCATATACTCATAGTTTTCATAACAACAATAAGCTTCAAGCATAGTAAACTCAGGGTTATGCCGGGTGGAAGTGCCTTCATTGCGAAAACTGCGGTTTAGCTCATAAACCTTGTCAAAACCGCCGACCAAAAGGCGCTTAAGGTAAAGTTCGGGCGCTATCCGCAGGTAGACATCGGCATCGGTTGCGTTGTGATGAGTCATAAACGGCCGGCCGGCTGCTCCTCCAGCCACCTGGTGCAGCATCGGTGTTTCAACTTCGACGAATTTTAACTTATTGAAAAACTCACGGATTAAAGAAATTATTCTTGAACGCTTGGTAAAAACATCTTTAACTTGCGAATTAGCTATCAAGTCCAAGTAGCGCTGGCGGTATCTGGTCTCAACATCTTTTAAACCGTGCCACTTCTCAGGCATCGGCCGGAGAGCCTTAGCTAAAAGTTTTAACTCCTCTATCAACACGGTTGATTCTCCGGTCCGGGTAACAAAAAGCTTTCCCCGGATACCGGCAATATCACCGACAGTCAAATCCTTATAAAGTTTAAACTGCTCGCCTAGTTTATCAGCCTGAGCGTAAAATTGGATCTTTCCGGTATGATCACTTAAATGGGCAAAGCCGGATTTTCCGTGTTCACGCTTAGAGATAAGCCTTCCGGCCAAGGAGACTTCTTTGCCCTCAGAAAAACTATCTAATATCTCCTTGATAGACAAAGGCTTAGAAAAAGAAGTCTCCAAAAAAGACTTTAACAGGTCCGGGTTGATCGGTTGCAGTTTATCTTCTGATTCCATAATCCCCTGATTATATAAAATATACCTTAATATGTCAAACGAAATCGCCGGGTAGGCATAGAAAAGATAAGAAAAATTAAGGGCTACTCTAACTGGCGGTAATATTCCTGTAGTTTGAAGAAGGCCTGTTTTGGCTGACGATTGGCATCGACTACTCCAAAATATTCCTCATTGGCTACATCGTCAGGGTGGCCGCCGGGAAGATAAAAACCTTCGCTATCATATTCTTTGTAACTGCAGCGTTCCGGAGAATTGTAATCAACCAGGCCGCCTAAACTCACATGGTAAGACCCCACCTTCCATAAAGAATCGTTAAATTCGTGCACCAGGCCGCCTAAACATTGTTTTTGAGGAAATTTAGCTGAGAGTTGTCCGGAAATCTCACCCCAAAGCCCCAAAGCAAACTCAGCCTGTATAGCCTGGTCTTCTCTGCCTTTGCAGTTGTCAGCCTGATAGCCGCCAACTACATCATAACTTTCAGTAAAAAAAGAATCGGTTCCGAACTCGCAAATATAAAACGGCTTATCAGTCAAAGATTGCCACTGGGAAAAAAGATTACCGAAACTTTTACCCCGGTAGATATTAAGCCCCCACAGATCGACATCCGGACAGACCTTCAATATATGTTTAATGGTATTCTTAGGTTCCTGATCCTGGAAGCGGTCGCCGAGAACCGAACCCACCGGATGATTTGAGTCAATTGCCTTTATCGCTTTAGCTGCCCGGTTAGTCGCCTGAGCCGCTTCCTCTACCGTAGCATAACCCCAGTATTTATTGTAATCCAGGTTCCACTCGTTACCAATCGACCAGAAAAGAATCGCCGGATGGTCTTTGTAGGCTTGAACTACTCTTTTGTGTTTTCCCAGATCGATATCGCTTTTAGAAATAGCTACGGTCATAATTACCGAAAGACCCTGATGATAAAACTCATCTAAAATCGCCAGGTATTCTTTAGGGTTGAGACCAAAAGAACTGTAAACTCTTACTGTATTCAAATTCATTTTTTTCATTAACGGAATGTCGGTGGCATAGCGTTTAAAGAACTGCTTTTCCTTCCATAAGACAAAGATCTCATGTCCCTGGGGTTGACGTTTATCCCAATCAAAGAAAAATCCGTATTCTACATTTTCCGAAGGATTCAATGGATCAGGGCCAAAATCCGGAGCCGCGGTCTCCGGGGACCAGGTAATCCCTTTAATAATATACGGCTGAGGCTCTGCTTGGCCATGGCTGGCAACAAATAATTGATTGCCTTTTACATAAACCTGGCTGGGCTTTAAAGGGTCAGCCGCCTCTACTGTCAACACTATAAAAAAAACAAAAATAAGTAGTCCCTTTATTAAAATAATTCTTTTACTCTCTGACATTGACCTCCTTCCCAACCAATTAACAATGCGGGTTTGTTAATTTGGTTATTCCATAAGCATATTTTTAATTTTTGCTAACTCCCGCTGATAGCTTATCTGGTCGTTTACAAACTTCTTGTAAGATTTGCTGTCGATCTTAAAAAACTGGTCGTAACTGCATAACCTTTGATCTTCAGAAATTAATCCTAAATATTCTCTGTATGAAGAAAACTGCCAATCCTGGGGGCGATCAATAATACCGGCAGTAACCGGATTTAAGTGTAAGTATCTGGTTAAATGCAAAAGTTGTTCATCGGTTTCAACGCGAACATTACTAAATCTTCCCTCCCATAATGGCCCCTTACGTTTATGTTTTACGTTAAAATATTTACTGTAGCTTTTCAAAATAAAATTCATGTATTGAGAAACAGCATTATCTTTTGATTGCTCAAGTATGAGATGTATGTGCGTAGGCATGATACAATAAGCGATGATTCTTAATATTAATCTATCGAATTGTACCTGCTGAAATTTGCTCTTACTGTTTTTTTCTATAGAGTTTTTATAGTAAGCGAACTTGCAAGGGGGATCTTCTAGGCTGTAAAAACACAAAGCATCGATTATTCGACAAAAATCGTAATCTGTATTAAATACTTTGTATCCGGCAATACTTTTAGTAAATACGTGATGAATTTCGCTATTATTTATAGGGTTTTTCCTGTAAGGCATATCGTTACTTTCTTATCATTATATACAAAAAGTTAATAAATTCAACCAAATTAACAATGCGGGTTTGTTAATTTGGTTATTGAAGGGGAAAGTGACAGGCGCAAAGACGGTTGCCTCTCTGGTTAAGCGGCGGTTCTTTGGTTTTACATAGCTCCTTGGCGTATGGACAACGGGTATGAAAGCGGCAGCCGGAAGGCGAGTTTATTGGGCTGGGCAAATCACCCTTCAGAGTAAACCGCTTGACTTCATCTTTACCTTTTAGTTTGGGCGTAGACAAAAGCAAGGATTCGGTATAAGGATGTAAAGGTTTACTAAATAAATCTTTAGTCTGGGCCTTTTCCACTATCTTTCCCAAATACATAACTGCCACTTCATCACTTATCCGTTCAACTACATTTAAGTCGTGAGCGATAAATATATAGGTTAATTTAAAACGCTGCTGTAAATCCAACAATAAGTTGATGATCTGAGCCTGGATAGATACATCTAAAGACGATACCGGTTCATCAAGAATAAGCAGTTTCGGGTTCAGAACCAAAGAACGGGCAATGCTGATCCTCTGACGCTGGCCGCCACTAAACTCATGAGGATAACGCTCAAGGCTCTCCGGAGATAATCCTACCCGGTCTAAGATTTTTTCCAATAATTCCTGGACCTGGCTGCGGCTTTTAGGAATATCTAAAGCCAAAAGCCCTTCTTTGATTATCCTGGCTACGCTAAAGCGGGGATCCAAAGAGTTAAAGGGGTCTTGAAAAATGATCTGAAGGTCCCGGCGCAAGGGCCGTAAATCTTTTTGAGCCAACCGGCTTATATCCTGGCCTAAAAAACTGATGATCCCTGAATCCGACTCGATCAACCGGGTGATCAGCCTGGCTAAAGTAGTCTTTCCGCATCCGGATTCACCGACCAAAGCCAGGGTTTTGCCTCCTTCCAGCGAAAAACTCACCCCGTCAACGGCTTTTACTAAAGC
>JAHKAJ010000018.1 GCA_018826075.1 Candidatus Omnitrophota bacterium | reverse complement strand
ATCGGCGAGCCGCGAAGCGCTGGGAGCCGATTTTTAGGACATTTTTATCGTTCCTTGCTGAATAAGCAAGGAAAAATTACATTGGCCGGAAAAAATATATAGTTTATATATCTTAATACAATTTGTTTTTGCGAAGTAATAAATTTCTTAACGGTCTACGTCTACCCTTATTAGCCGAAGACAAAGGGTAACCCAAAGCCACCACTGCTTCTAACTGTAAATGCCCGGGTAGTTTCAAAGACTTTTGCAGACGGCTTCTCTGGTTTAAAATCTCACCCAGCCAGCAGGCACCCAGGCCGAGAGAATGAATAGAAAGCAGCATATTTTGAATGCAGGCGCCAATAGCCATCAGATCTTTTTCGTAGTTATAAGATGCTTTTTTATCTAAAAATACCAAAATAACTTTATTCGCCCCTTTGATGATATTTCGGTAATGAGTAAATTGCGCCAAAGCCTCTTTCTCGGCTCCGGCCAAAACCATAAACCGCCAAGGCTGGTTATTCAGCCCCGAAGGTGCCCAGCGTCCGACTTCTAAAATTTTCTCAACTATCTGTTTAGAAACAGTCTTTTTCTTAAACTTTCGTATTGATCTTCGATCTTTTACTAACCCTAAAATACCCATATCTTTTACCCTGATTATGTTAATTGCTCATTGTATTCCATAATCACTCTGATTTCAAATAATACTTTTCCGGCTTGAATTTATTGACTTTTAGGAGTATATTAACATTTGAGGGAAAAAATGAAAAAATCATTTACTTTAATCGAATTGATTGTAGTCATTGCTATCATTGCTATTCTAGCAGCAATCATTGCTCCCAATGCTTTTAAGGCTATTGAAAAGGCGAAGATAAGCGAAGTAATCGGCGATGTAAAAGCTATGGGTAGTGCGACCCTTACCTATTATGCCGATATGGGTTTTTTTCCGCCCGATGTTGTTAAAGACGTTGACCCTGGCTTTGTAAAACCCTTACCTTATAGCGCTATAAATGGAAGTGGTATGGAATCTACCTCAGCTGCCACCACCCATCCTTCAAACTGGAAAGATATGGTAAATGCTTCTTGGGACGGACCTTATCTGGATACATATCCAGCAGCTTGCCCTTGGGGTGACGGCTACGATTATGATTATTGGCCAAATGGCCGCCATAATCTTGGCCCGGGTGTATACATAGGCCTACGCGGCTTGCCTAACACAATAGTTAATAAGTTGAATAACCAGAGCATTTTTGCCCCTTTATCTGCCGGCTTCACAGATTCAACCGAATATTTGGTTAGTAGCTTGTGATAAGCAATAAGGAACAATTCTTATTTTACTATTTTACTTTTGTTAAAGCCGGCTTGAGATTATTTAAGTAGGAAGGAGTGGTTATAAGAGAGTAGTGAATCACCCAAGTAGATAGGTAACACTTTCTGATAAAATCATCTAACAAAGCAATCTGGCGGGCTTCGCAGAGGCGGCTGATTTTTGTGTTAGATGTAAGACTCTTTACTCGGCGCTGTAACCCAACTGTTCGATTATTCGCGGGCGCTCTGGCCAGTCTTTTAAAACCGTAACCCAGATATCTAAGAAAACCTTCTTATCGTACATCTTTTCCAATTCCGAGCGGGCCTGAACGCCGACAGTTTTAAGGCTCTCGCCGTTTTTACCGACCACTATTCTCTTCTGAGAGTTTCGTTTAACATAGATATTTGCCTTAATGTAAACAACCTTTTTCTTATCTTTGATTTCAGCCACTTCCACAGCTAAGGAATGTGGCAGTTCTTTATCTAATTTACGAAATAATTTTTCGCGGATTATATCAGCAACTCTGAACTTATCGGGAAAATCAGTAAGGGTTTTGGTATCATAATATTTAGGGCCTGCCGGCAGATTCTCAATAATAGCAGTTTTAAGCTTATCCAGGTTCTTTCCAGTCTTAGCAGAAAGTGGTATATAGTAGATTAGATTTTCCGGGGATGTGTTTTTTCCTTCCTGCCATAAAGAGATATAATCGTTAAGAAATTTTACTCCCCGGTCAATTTTATTTAAAACCATCAAAGCTTTTATTTTTTGGGCGGTAATGATTTTTACTACCTCTTTTTCTTCCAGCCCCGGCCGGCGAGAAACATCAACCAAATAGATGATCAAATCGCAGCCTTCGATTGATTTTTTGGCTACTAAGTTAAGTTGGGAACTCAAGCTATCCTTAAAAGAATGGATTCCCGGCGTATCCACGAAAACTGCCTGGGCATTTTTTAAGTTCAATACCCCTCTTATCTGGTGACGCGTGGTTTGAGGAATAGCTGAAACAATACTGACCTTGCTTTCAACCAGGGTATTAAGCAAGGTGGATTTACCTACATTGGGACGGCCTAAAATGACTACAAACCCTGAACGAAAAGAATTATCTTTATTGGCTGTCGGCATATTTAGCATCCGGTTTATCTAAAAATATTGCCGGGCATTTACCCGGAGAGGATTATAACCGTAGTAAGTGAGCACAAAATAAGCGGTGGTGGTCGCTTGGAAAAAGTTAAAATGTTTTCCGGAAAACTTAATACGTTCAATCTTCTATTTTTTTTAGTTTTAAATGCAAGGTCTTGAATTCAGGAAGGTCTCTTACATTTTTTAAATCAGCATCTTCCATAATATAAGAGAAATCATCATAGCCCAACAAAATAGCTTTTTTTAACTCTCTCAAGGCCTCTTGGGGATTGCCGACTAAAGAAAGACTGCAAGCTAGATTGTAGTGGATAATCGGATCGTCCGGCCGCAAATCAGCCAATTTTCGGTCAACAGCCAAGCCTTCCTGATAAAGGCCTCTACGGGTATAGGCATCACCCAGGGAAATCAGGGCCCCGACAAATTCCGGACGTTCCTTCAAAATGTTTTCGTAAAAAAATATTTCAAAATCTTTTCTCTTCATCTGGCTTCTAAAATTACCTCTTCACGCAGGAGATAAATCGCCTCTTCGAGATATCCTACAAATTTATCGTAATCTTTCACCTCGACAAAACGCTTTCTAACATTTAAGTTTTGGTAAAAATCAACTGCCTGATTAAGATTGCGATAGGAAACTTCCAGCTTAAACCAGGGATTCTCTAAGCTGAAAGGTTTAGGCAAATATTTAACCTTTAAATTCTTAGGCAGGTTTATCTTGATCTTGGCATCTTTACTATATAATCCGCTAAAATCTATAGGGAATTGCCTCGTGTCTTTACTGATCAATTTACGATCGAGCTGGATCTGGTCTAAGGCCGGAACGATTCTTAAATTACCGGCCGGGTTAAAAAATTTCTCAACCCTAAAATTGTAGGTGAGCACCGGATTTAGATCAAAATCATCAGCATTTTCTATATTATAATCAATCAGGCTGGATAAAGAAGATATCTCTTTCATCTTCTGGCGGATATCCTCTTCAATCAGCTCAGGATGAGTATATTTTAAATACCCGCGGTAACTGGAAGCGAAAAATCCAAAACTCCTAACCTGGCGCCTGATGTTTGCGTTTTCTTCCTGGTCAATTGAAATTTCCATCTGGTAACTGACCCGGCTATCCTTAGAAGTATCAGTCAAAACGATTTGCCAATGATCGTCAAAGAATACCATTACCGGCCGGTTTTGATCACCCAGCGGTATCTCTCCAAACGGAGTTGTCTCGGCAGTAGGGTCCATAAAAATCAGATCTTCATTTATCTGAACAGCACAAATAGCATGGTTAAAATTAATCGAAGGGAAATCCTTATCTATCGGATATATCCGGTCAGTAGAAATAAGTACCGGGTAAGCTTTTAAGCCAGCCTGGCGCAAAAGTGAGACTAAAAGTATTGCCTGGTCTTTACAGTCCCCATAGCGGTTGATAAAGACTTCTTCGACTCGGTGAGGTTCGTGGCCGCCTTGGCCGTATTCTATAGCTACATAACGGATATTTTTAGCCACAAATTCATAGATTTTCTTAGCTTTTTCGATATCAGAAGTAACCCCTTTGATCCGCTGATTTAAAAATTCTTTCATCTCCTGGCTTAAAGCAAGTTTATCCTGGTATAAAGGCTGCCACCAGCCATAGATCTCATCCCAGGAAGAAAAGCTGGATATTAACACTGCCGGATTAAGGTAACTTTGCGGCGGCATAGCATATTCGGGGATAATCGGTTTTATCTGCTGGAATTCCCAGGTGTAAGTTTTCTTATCCCCGGTTTCTGAAACCGAAGGCTGGAGCTTAACTCCTTCGGCATACTCTCGATTTAAAAATTTAAAAAATATCTCTGATTTTTTAGGAATAGCCAGTTTAAAGCGGGCTTTACACACCGGGTACTCTTCTCGCAAACGGTAAATGAAAGAAAAATCTTCATCGTTGACTAATTTTGACGAATAGATCTTTACTTTATATTCGATCAATGCCCCCACGTCTACCGAGGGCATAGAAATAATAAAAGCCCGGGAATTACTATAAAGCGGAAAGTTTAGATAACGGCTTACATCACGGATATTTTCACCGGCAGTATAACGGACTTTGCCCTCTTTGGTTATTGTCCGGGCAAATTCAAGTTCAACCCGTTGATAGGTGGAATCGTAGCCGATATCGACTTCAGCCAATTCTTTACCGCGCTCTTTTAAAACTTTCTCGATTACGTGCACTATAGAAACAGAAGTATTATCCGGAAAAATTTCGCTTTGTTCATCGACTAAAAGGTAAGCTGCGGCATCGTCCTGGGATTGACTTAAAAAATCTTCTGAATCTTGTAAAAGCTGGCTTATCTCTTGGGGTACCTGGTCACCGACTTCCTCAGCCCGGATAGCGATTATTCTTTCTCTGGCTTGTGCTGATAAAGCTCCTTTGACTTGGGCATAGGTTTCCAAAGCCTTGGGAAAAAGGTTCTTTTTTTCTAAAACTTCGGCGTAAAGATAAAGACTCTCGGGATCCTCGGGAAAAGGCTTTAACTGTTCAAAGACAGCGATGGCATAATCGTAATCTTTAAGCCGGGAAAAAGCTTTAGCTAAAAGAATTTTTGCTTCTGGAGATTCCTGGCCGGTTAAAAGTTGGCTCACCTTCCGGTAATCTTTAAAATCATAGTAAAACCGGGCCAGTTTCAAACGGAGAGCTAGGTCGGCCGGGTTATTTTCAAGAAGCTGTTCGTGCTCTTGGATTAAATCCTGGTATTGAACAGTCAGTTTTTCCAAAGAGCCTGGCTCGACAGGCACAGCTTTAGGCTGGCTGCAACCTAAAAGCAAAACCGTTAACAGATAAATTATTAATTTAGGCGATGATTTTAAGAACATCTTTTATGGCCTGACCTTTTTTTAAGCCTAAGCGCTTTGCCGCTGGAGTTAAGGAGTGGACTCGAGCTTTCAAAGCATCTTGAATGCTGGAAACTCCGGTTATTTTGACGGCCGCGTCTGCAAACTTTCTGGCAACCCCTAAATTTAAATAGCCGCACATACAATAGCCGCGCCGGCCCAAAAGCACGATTAGGTTATTTTTACCCAAGTTTAGCGAAAAAGCCCTGATTTTTTTCTTGCCGGCCTTGATTGTCTGGGAATCAACCATTGATCACTTCAATTTAGCCAAAAATTTTTCTATTCGCACTATGGCTTCCTTTAAATTTTCCAAAGAATTAGCATAAGAGATCCGGACATGGGAGTTAAACTCTTTACCGAAAGCCACACCGGGAACTACTGCTACTTTTTCTTGAAACAAAAGCTTTTTAGCGAATTCTAAAGAGCCTAGCTTAAACTTTTTAATCGAAGGGAAACAGTAAAAGGCTCCTTGAGGCAACTTATTATCCAAGCCCAACCGGTTCAACTCTTTATTTATATAATCTCTCCGCCGCCGATAGGCTGATTGCATATAGTTGATATCCTTATGAGCCAAGAGGGCTTCCGAAGCCGCGATTTGAGCGATGATCGGAGCGCACATTATCGAAAAAGAATGGATCTTAGTCATAGCCTCGATGATTTCCTTATTGGCACAGACAAAACCTACCCGAAAACCGGTCATAGCATGGCCTTTAGAAAATCCGTTGAGAAGAATTGTCCTTTTCTTTGCCTCTTGAGAAAAGGAAGAAAAAGGAGAATGTTTCTGATCGTAAACTAATTCATCATAAACCTCATCGCTGATAATCAAAGTCTTTTTGCCGGAAAGGACCTGCCAGATTTTTTTCAACTCCTCATTAGAATAGTGGACTCCGGTAGGATTAGCCGGATTGTTAAAAATAATCGCTTTGGGTTCCAATTTCAGCAAATTCTTCAATTTACTTATATTGATCTTAAAACCTTCCTCAGGGGTAGTAACCAGAGGTAAAACCTTGCCTCCTGAAATCTCAACCAGGGCCGGGTAAGCCACATAATGAGGGCTGGCTACAACAACTTTATCTCCGGGATCAAGGATAGCCCTTAAGGCCAAGTCTAAAGCTTCACTCACCCCGACAGTTATCAAGATCTCATCCTCGGGATCATAGACCAAAGAATATTTTTCACGGTAGTGCCCGGCTATATCGCGGCGTAAGACAAAAAGGCCTTTGTTGGAAGTATAAGAAGTCAGGCCTTCTTCAAGAGCAGTAATAGCCTTCTCTCTGATCCTCCAGGGGGTAATAAAGTCGGGTTCTCCGACCCCCAAAGAAATTACCTCCGGCATCCCTAAAACCAGGTCAAAAAATTCACGGATCCCCGAAGGGGGTACTTTCTTAACACGTTTAGATATCATGGTCGATTTTCTAATAAGTTATTGCCAAGCGCTGACTTTTCTCAAGCTTAGTCAAGATTACGCCATCTTCTTTGTATTTCTTAAGCATAAAGTGAGTGGCTGTACCTCTTACCTGGCTTAAGGGAGCCAGTTTTTCGGAAACAAAACTGGCTACGGTATTAATATCGTCACCTTCAACTACTAACAACAAGTCATAAGTTCCCGAAAGAAGGTAACAGCTTTTTACCTCCGGAAAACGGTAAATCCGCTCAGCTACCAAGTCAAACCCGACATCTTTCTGTGGGGCTACTTTGACCTCGATCAAAGCCCGGACACCCCGCTGGCCTTTGATTTTTTGGCGATTAACCACTGTTTTATACTTTACAATGACTCCCTTTTTTTCATAATCCTTTATCGCCCGACTGATCTCCTTTTGGCTTTTTCCGGTCAACTTTTCAAGGTCTTCCAAAGAAACCCTGGCGTTATTCTCTAATATCTCTAAAATCTCTTCCATATTCTACCTCCTTTAATGCCTAGGTCACTTATAGCTTCATTTATTCTATCAAAATATCCGGCTGCTGTAAATTAATACTCTCTAAACAGGCTGGATATCAAGCAGCTTTCTTAGGCGCAGCCGGCGGGCGGCTTCAGCCTGGCCCTGGTACAAAAGATAGTAAAACCTTCCTTCCTCAAAAATCCGTAACGGCACTATCTGTTCGCTCCTGATATCCTTATGGCTGGAAAAATATTTTATTTCCAATCTTAGATTCTTGTCGATAGCCGTTTTTAGTGCCTCGATCTTTACATCTTCTTTGGCCCGATAAAATTGATTGTTGCAGCTGTAAAGAGAAATATAATCTTCGAGGCTTTCAATATTTTTACTTTTTAAACTATCAATCAATTTAGTAAATACCTGATAAGCTATTAATGCATCGTCTAAAGCCCGGTGTAAATTTACCCCGCAATCAATACCCAAAGACCTGGCTACGGCTTCCAAGTTATAGCGGGGTAAAGTAAGCACGTCTCTGGCCATAATTAAAATATCAACAGCGGCCACAGCTAAAGGTTTCTGGTTGATTTTCTTTAAACTCTGGTCAATAAAGCCCAGGTCGAATTCGACATTGTAAGCGCAAAGCACACAGCCGTTTAAAAAATTAACCAGCTCAGCAGCTACCTGTTCAAAGCTGGGAGCCTGTTTTAGATCAGCTTCAGATATTTTATGAACCTGATAAGCTTCTGGGGGCATGCTTCTCTGGGGATTTACCAGACTATGAAACTTATCGATAACTTTTCTGTCTTTGACTTTTAAGGCTCCGATCTCACAGATAGCATCACCCAAAACGGCATTTAAACCAGTGGTTTCTAAATCCAGAATTACTAAGGGGTAATCTTCAAGCCTGCGGCTTAAATCCATATTTATTTGATTATTTTAGGGCGGGTTTAAAACCCGCCCCTACATAATTTAGGTTAATATTTTAACTACTATCTTTCGCTCGCGGGGCCGGGTATCAAAATCAATTAAAACCACCTGTTGCCAAGTCCCTAAGTCGAGTGAACCGGCGGTAACCGAAACAAATAAACCGGTCTTGATAAAAGAACTGCGCAGATGCGAGTGACCATTGTCATCCGACCAGGTAGAATTATGAGCGTAATCCTTTTTATAAGGCAGCAGCTGCTCAAAGGCCTGCTTTAAATCTTGCTTAAGGCCCGGCTCGTATTCCATGGTAGTAAGGCCGGCAGTTGAGCCGATTACCGTAAGAAAGATAACTGCCTCCTCTAACTTTTCTTTATCGGCCAAGGCTTTAACTTCAGGAGTAATATTGATAACATCGCAATTACCCCTGGTCTTTACCTTTATATGATGGGTGTTCATCCTTAAAAGCCTTATCTGACTTTACTTCCCAGCTCTACTTTTTTATCGCAAACGATCAGGCTTAAATCATCCGGGCTTTGAGCAGCCAGGATCATCCCTTGAGACAAAACCCCTCGAATAGTTTTTGGCTCCAGATTTATCAAAACCACCACGTATTTGCTGATCAGATCTTCGGCCGGATAAAACGGTTTTATCCCGGCTACCAAAGACAGGGTTTTTTCACCGATATCGACAGTTACTAAATATAGTTTCTCGGCATTAGGATGCGGTTCAACAGCCAGGATCTTACCGACTCTTAGATCCAGCTTGGAAAAATCATCAAAAGTTATCATAGCCCCCCTTTAGTTTAAGTATCACCCGATTTTACCAATTATCATGATTAAAGCAAATTATTTATTACTAGCCTTCTATTTAGACTTCTTGATTCAAAGCCTGGTTGCAAAACAAACAAAACCGTTATAGTTCACTCGAGCTAATTGCGGTTTACATCGATTATTTTGTAAGTCTGGGGGGGGTTGACGGCTAGGCGAAAAAAAACAAGTCTTTGAAAATTACCCAGAGAAGGGCGATGATAATAACTGCGGTTAAAATATAGAAATCATTAAAATAGAAAAATTCCCTAAAACTTTCGGTACGCCGGCTCTGCTTTTCGGGAATATTGTATTTTTTCCTGATGGTCGGCTTGATCTTGACAACGTCATCCCGCCGAAACCGCAAAAATTCCCCGGCCACTTTAAAATGCGGTATGTGGCGAGAATTAGCCAGCTCGATTATGTCTTTTTCGGAAATCCCTAAAATCTGAGACACCTCGCGGGTGCTCAAAAGTTTCTCTTTCATCACTAAAATTTATGGGCTATCCAGTCTTCTACCTGAGCCCGGTCAAATAAAAATTTGCTTCCTTCTTTTTCTACCGGAATCTTTCCGCCTTCAACCCATTCCATTATTTTTTTCTCTTCAACAGCTAGATAGTCGGACAACTCTTCCAAAGAAATCTTTCCTTCATTCATCCGGCATTTTCCGTTAAAGATCGCACCCTTCTCGATAGTGACCTGGGCCACATCGATATCGCCGAAAACTTTGGCTGTAGAAGTCAACCGGATACCTTCACTGGCCCGGATATTTCCTCTAACCGTTCCTGAAACAATGACCTCTTCTCCTGAAATATCAGCCCGCACATCAGCGTTTGAACCAATAGTCAAACTTCCCTTGGTAGCCAAATTACCTTCAAACTTTCCGTTAATCCGCAAATTTACGGGGTCAGAAAAAACCAAACTCCCTTGCATCGCAGCACTTACATCAAGAATTTTTTCATCGACTCTGCGTTTCACCATTTTTATACCCCCTCTCTATTTATCGGTTGGCCTGGTTGCAATCACTCGTTCGTTTTTTCAAGTTTCTTTAAAAAAGAAAGCGATAAATAAGCAATGGCCGTGGTCGCCAAAGCGGCACTGATATAACCGCAACCTATGGCTAAACCAATGCCTGAACTTACCCAAACACTGGCAGCGGTAGTCAACCCTTTGACTCCTTCCCGGCTGCGAATAATCGTTCCGGCACCTAAGAAACCTATACCGGTAACTACTCCGGCGGCAATCCGTCCGGGGTCAACAGCCACCTGGTCATGATACATCTGGAAAATATAAAGGGAAACCAGCATTATCAATGTCGATCCAGTGCCGACTAAAATATGGGTCCGTAATCCTGCTGAACCGCCCTTTCGTTCACGCTCAAAACCAATAACACTGCATAAACAAAAAGCTAAAACCAAACGGAAAATAGTGGTGAAAGTATCTATCATCTTAACTGGCCCCTGCCTCCAGGCGAAAACTGCTGCTTAAACCTCTTTTATTATACAAGTAAAACCCCAATCCTGCAACTATTGCCGCGTTGTCCCCGGAAAACTGCCGGGGGGTAATCAACATTTTAAGGCCTTGTTTTTCTTTAGCTTTAAGCAGCCGGCGTAAATAGTTATTGGCCAAAACTCCTCCACCACAAACTATGGTTTTAATTTTTAATTTTTCCGCTGCCTCTTGGATTGTTGAAACGACTGTTTCAAATACCGTATGCTGAAAAGAAGAAATAAGCCTCTGCCTAAGCCTGCCGTCAACCGTACCTTTTTTTTCAAATTCGATCTTTTTATACATCAAAGCGGTCTTTATGCCGCTGAAGCTCAAATCAAAACCAATCCGGCCGCATTTAAACTTAAAGTCTCTGCAGTATGCCGGGTTAAACAACTTATCTATTTGCGGACCGCCGGGATACCCCAAACCATAACTTACCGCTACCTTATCAAAGACTTCTCCGCAAGCATCATCCCGGGTAGCCCCGATCATCTTGACTTTATTAAAATCATCAACCCGGTAGATTTCAGTATGGCCTCCTGAAATCACTACCCCCAGAAAAGGAAACTTTAAAGTTTCTTGATGATCCAAAAAAGGAGCAAAAAGATGAGCCAGGAGATGATCGACGCCGATAAAGGGTTTTTTAAGGGCAAAGGAAAGGGCCTTGGCAAAATTTAAGCCGACCACCAAGGCTCCGATCAAGCCCGGTTTAGCGGTGACGGAGATCAAACCGATCTTAGCCAGTGACAAACCGCTTTCCTCCAAAGCCAGGCGAGTGACTTGGTCGATATTAACCAGGTGCGCACGGGTCGCTATCTCCGGGATAACTCCTCCATACTTTTTATGTTCGCGCAAAGAAGAAAGGGTGACATTAGAAAGAACCCGATAGCCTTTTAAAACTGCACAAGAAGTCTCATCACAGGAAGTCTCTATACCTAAGGTATACATCTTACTTCTTTAGTACCATGATCCCCTTGATAAGATCTATAGCTCTGACGATCTGATAATCCTTCGTGTAATCAAATTCGACTTCCTGGAGTTTATTGAACACATCTGCTGCCTCTTCTTTGACTGCGGTTTCAGCCACTTCGATATCAGGATTAACCCCTTTTTCATGGATGCTGGCACCGGAAGGAGTATAATATTTAGAAGTGGTCAACCTCAAAGCCGAACCGTCGGAAAGGGGAATTATCGTCTGGACCGAGCCTTTACCAAAAGTAGTTTCGCCAAGAAGGATTGCCCGGTTATTTTCTCTTAAGGCCGCGGCCACGATCTCGCTTCCTGAAGCGCTTCCCTGGTTGATCAGAACTACCATCGGGATATCCAGGTATTTTTTCTGAAAAGCCAAAGATTTATAGAAATTTTCGGCTTCATCCCGGGATTTAGTCGAAACCACCACTTTCCCAGTTTCCAAAAACCGGCTAGAAACATCAATCGCCGAATTTAATAAGCCTCCGGGATTATTGCGCACATCAAGAATCAAAGCTTTTAAACCCTGCTTATCCAAATCTTCCAAACCTTTGCCTAAATCCTTAGCGGTGGTTTCCCGAAATTCGGCTATCCGGATATAACCGATGCTATTATCTAGAATCACTGCCCGCTTAATATCTTTTATCTTAATGATGCCCCGGGTAATGGTTACATCCTGAACTTTGCGAGTTGCCTCCCGTAAAATGGTTATGGTAACATCGCTGCCGGGTTCACCCCGAAGTTTCTTAACTGCCTCGTTGATAGTAATATCTTTAGTTAATTCCCCGTCAATTTTAATAATCAGATCTCCGGGCTTTAAGCCGGAAGCCCAAGCCGGGGTATCTTCGATCGGAGAAACTATGGTCAGGAGCCCCTGACGGATAGTAATCTCGATCCCCAAACCGCCGAACTGGCCTTCAGTTTCAATAAGAAGATTTCTGTAATCCTCCGGGGTCAAAAACTGACTGTAAGAATCCAGGGAAAAAAGCATACCGCGCATTGCGCCATAAACTAAATCCTGAGGGGCTTTATCTTCAACGTATTTTTTCTCAATCACTGCAAGCCCTTCAGAAAATATCTCCAATTCCTTATAGACATCGTCTCTTTCCTTTCCAAAAGAAAAACCCATGGTATAAGAAGCTACCACCATTACCGCCAGTATCGCAGAAACCACCATTCTCTTCTTCATCTTTCTAACCTCCTCTCCAACATTTCCCGGGCTAATTTAGGGTTGGCCTTGCCTTTGGTCTTTTTCATAACCTGGCCTACCAAAAACTGCATCGCCTGGGATTTCCCGCTTAAATATTCTTCAACTGCCTTAGGATTATCGCTAAGGGCTTCCTCGATAAATTTCTCCAGTTCTCCTTGATCTGACATCTGGGTAAGCTGATGGCTATTTATTATCTCATCAACATCCTGGTCAGTCTCCAAAGCCAAAGAAAGAACTTTTTTAGCCGCCAGATTATTCAGCTTATTTTCAGAAAAATACCTTACAATTTTAACGAAATTTTCGGCTGATATCCTTACTGCCGAAAAACCACCCTCCAGATTATTGACCTGCTCAAGAAAAGGGCCGATCAGCCAGTTAAGCACTTCTTTGGGATGAGCATATCTTTTCACTGCGGTCTCAAAAAAATCGGAGAGCTCGCGCAAGGCGATCAAGACATCAGTTTCTTTCTCGCCTAAGGAATAGCTTTCCAAAAGCCGCTTTCTTTTATCCAGCGGTAACTCGCCGAGAGAACTCTTTTCTTCGGCAACAAGCCCTGGCGGCAGGGAAAAATCCAATAGATCCGGTTCGGGAAAATAACGATAGTCATGGGCTTTCTCTTTACTACGCATAGGAGTGGTCTTTGAAAGCTCTTGATCCCAAAGCCGGGTCTCCTGAATAACTTTTTCTCCCTTTTCTAAAACAACGGCCTGCCTTTTTATCTCATATTCCAAAGCTGCCTTTACCCCTTTAAAACTGTTCATATTTTTGATTTCCACTTTTACTCCCAGCTTAGGGCTGCCTTTAGCTCTTAAAGAAATATTGGCATCACAACGAAGCGAACCCTTTTCCATGTCGCAGTCAGAGATCCCGATATATTGAAGAGTCAGTTTTAAGTACGTCAGATATTCGAAGGCTTCCTGGGAACTGTTGATCTCGGCTTCGGAAACTATTTCCAAAAGCGGGGTACCAGTACGGTTGTAATCAACCAGGGAGTAATTGTCCTTATGGATAAGTTTTCCGGCATCCTCTTCGAGGTGCACCCGGTTTATACCTATTGGTTTTCCGGAAAGTAATTTCAACGACCCTTTTTCTCCCAAAGGCCTTTGATATTGTGAGATCTGATAATTCTTGGGAAGGTCAGGATAAAAATAATTTTTACGCTCAAAATAGATGCTGGGATTGATTTTACAATTGAAAGCCAGGCAAACCCGGGTAGCTAACTTGAAAGCCTGGAAATTGAAAACCGGCAATACCCCGGGGTAACCGCAGCAAACCGGGCAGATATTGGTATTGGGCCGGCTTTGAGAATCAACAGAACAGCCGCAGAAAATCTTTGATTTTGTTTTAAGCTGAACGTGAACCTCTAAACCAATCACAGTTTCAAATTCACTCATAGGTTATTTTTCTTTAAAAACCGGTATTTGCTTATGAAAATCGGTTGACTCCTCAAAGGCTGAACCTAATTTAATTAATGTTTCCTCATCAAAGGCCCGGCTGATAAGCTGGGCGCCGATCGGCAAACCCTGTTTATCAAAACCGCAGGGAAACGATACAGCCGGCAAACCAGATAGGTTAGCCGGAATAGTATAGACATCGGATAAATACATGCTCAAAGGGTCTTTAACCCGCTCGCCAAGCTTAAAGGCCACCGTAGGAGAAGTAGGTGTAAGAACAGCATCGACCTCTTCAAACGCTTTATCGAAATCGCTTTTAATCAGCCTTCTTACTTTTAGAGCTTTAAGATAATAAGCATCATAATAGCCGCTGGAAAGGCTGTAAGTCCCTAAAAAAATTCTCCGCTTAGCCTCGAGGCCAAAACCCTGTTGGCGGGTTCGTGCATAAAGATCAGCTAAGCTTTTAGTTACGGCCCGCAACCCATACCTTACGCCGTCGAAGCGCTGCAAATTAGAACTGGCTTCTGAAGAAGCAATAATATAATAAGTTGCCACTGCGTACCGGCTATGGGGAAGGCTGATTTCCTTAAAAATTACTTTTTTCTTTTTTAAAATATCGGCTGTCGAGGAAATCGCTTCTTTAACCTGGGCATCTAATCCCTGGCTAAAATATTCCTTAGGCAGTCCTACCTTTATTTCCTTTACCGGGACTTTGAGGCTTTTGGTAAAATCAGGGGTTTCTAAAAAAGCTGAAGTAGAATCTTTCGGGTCATGTCCGGAAATTATATTAAGCAGTTCGGCACAATCTGAAAAATTAGTGGTCAACGGCCCGATCTGGTCAAGGCTTGAGCCAAAAGCAATCAACCCGTAGCGGGAAACCCTGCCGTAAGTCGGTTTGAACCCGACTACGCCGCAAAAAGCGGCCGGCTGGCGGATCGAACCTCCAGTATCTGAGCCTAAAGCAAAAGGAACTAGCCGAGCCGCAACAGCTGCAGCTGAACCGCCGCTTGAACCGCCGGGGACCCGGGTCAGATCCCAAGGGTTTTTTGTCGGGCCGTAACAGGAATTTTCCGTAGATGAACCAAAAGCAAACTCATCTAAGTTGGTGGTACCAACTATAACTAAACCGGCTGCTTTTAATTTATCGATAACCGTAGCGTTGTATACAGCCTTATGCCCAGCTAAAATTTTGGAAGCGCAAGTTATAGTTTTACCTTTTATGCAGATATTATCTTTGATCGCAATTGCCGATCCGGCCAAAGGTGACTTGCCCTCGCCTTTAATCGGTTGATCAAAAACTTGAACAAAACTACTTAAAGGCTGATCTAGTTTTTTTAAATCTTGCATTTATTCAATTACTCTAGGGATCTTAAAATAATCTCCCTCAGAAAGCGGGGAATTGTTTAAAATTTCAGCGCGGCAGCCTGAAGGTGAAACTTTGTCCGGGCGAAAAACATCCCCTTTAGCCTGAAGCTCTCTTAACGGCTCTACTTCTTGGGTATCCAGTTCTTTCAACTGGTCGACATAACTGATAATTTTAGAAAGTTCCTGTCCCAAAGATTCTTTTTCCTCTTCGGTCAGGTTGATCCTGGCTAATTCAGCCACATATTCAACGGTTTTCTTATCTACTTTACTCATGACGGTTTAAATTTACCCCGGAAAAGAGTAAGCTCCAAAAAGGTCTGAAGACGGCGCGAACGGCTGGGGTGACGCAGCTTTTTTAAAGCTTTAGCTTCTATCTGGCGAATGCGCTCCCGGGTGACCCGAAAGATAGTTCCCACTTCCTCCAAAGTTTTTGGGCTTCCATCCTGAAGGCCAAACCTTAGAGTAAGGATGTTTTTTTCCCGGTCAGTCAGACTTTCCATTGCCTGCTCCAGTTCTTCTTTAAGCATAGAAAATACCGTAGCGTTAGCCGGTGAGACCGCTTTTTTATCTTCGATAAAATCTCCGAAAGAAGTATCGCCGTCGTCACCGATAGGTGTATGTATCGAGATCGGCTGCTGGGAAACTTTAATGATATCTTTTATTTTGGAAACCGGCAACTTAAGCTCTTTGGATAATTCATCCGGCGTTGGTTCCCTTCCTTTTTCCTGGATAAACAACCGGGATATCCGGATAATCTTGTTAATCGTCTCGGTCATATGTACCGGGATCCTGATTGTCCTGGCTTGATCAGCAATAGCCCGGGTTATTGCCTGGCGTATCCACCAAGTGGCATAAGTAGAAAACTTATACCCCCGCTTGTATTCGAACTTTTCAACCGCTTTGATCAGGCCGATGTTACCTTCCTGGATCAGGTCCAAAAAGGAAAGGCCACGGTTTACGTATTTTTTAGCTATACTTACCACCAGCCTTAGATTTGCTTCCACCAAAGTCCGTTTAGCCTGGTTGTAAAGTCTGGTTTTATCATTAACCGCCCGCATCCTGTCTTTTAGCTGGCTTTCCGGAAAGCCAAGTTCACGCATCAGCTTTCCTTTGGCCAAAGCAAGTTTTCGCCGCTGGGTAGCTTTAGCTTTACCTTTGCCTTTACTTTTTTCGATTCTCCGAAGTAACTTTTCTACTTCTCGGGAAATATTTTTAGCTTTGTAAATTATCTGCTCGATGATGCCGATAGTAAAATTAAACTCCTGAAGTATCTTTTTCTGACTTTCCGGTTTTTTAGTCTTGGACAGTTTAGCCTGCAGGCTTCTCAGACGCCGGATTTCCTTTTCTTTGCTCTTGATCTCTCCCTTGACAAAATCGTCGGCATTTAATTCATCTTTGACAATCTGACGGGAAATATTCAAAAACATATCCCGGGAGATCCCGGTTGAGAATATTTCCTCGCGTAAAACCTCTTCAGCATCTTCGATCTTTTTAGCCAGCCGGATCTCTTCTTCGCGGGAAAGCAAGGGAATCTGACCCATCTGTTTAAGGTACATCTTGACCGGATCATCGATCGGCTGGGAAGTTCCCGAAGCCTGTTTCTTTTTGACCTTCTCCCATTCCGGAACTTCTTTGGTTTCCAAAACGCTTATGTCTTTTGAATCCAGACGCTCAAAAATAGTATCCAAGTCTTTAGCACTGGTAACCTCTTCGGAAAGAAAATGGTTTATTTCATCGTAAGTCAGGTAGCCTTTCTTTTTGCCCAAATCGATCAACTGGCCGATGCTTCTTTCTAAAAGTTTCTTCTTAAGCATTTCTTACCCCTCGATTAAACTTTCCGTGTTCAGCAATTAACTCCTTCACCTTTTTTTTATCACCCCGGGATTCGGCATCGCGGATCTCCTCGCGAAGCAAGCTTTTAAAATGATCGTTCCTTTTTTCTTTTAATTTAAGCAGGCTATCTTTAAAGATATTTTTATCCAAAGGTATATCGTCATCGATCAGAATCCGGGAAAGAAAACCACTGATTTCCTTATCGCTCTCGGCGCTGATAAATTTGGAAGGAGAAAATTCTCCATCTTCGGCATATTTGTCAAAAAATAATGAGATCACTTTTCGCGAAAAATGGGTGCTGAAATATTCCGGTTTTAAATTTTTTTTCACCAGTGAAAAAGCTTTAGGATTAGTCAGGATGAATTTTAAAATCACTTTCTCGGTGACCGGGAGGGGTTCCCGGGCTATTGCCTGCGAAATCTGCGGGCTCTCAGGTCCGGAGAACCTTTTTCTTTGGTTGTTATTTTTGGCTGAAACTTTTTTCTGAAATTCAGCGATCATAATCTCTTCTTTAACGTTTAAGCTTGAAGAAAGTTTTCGGATATATTCATACTTTTGAATTTCTGAAGGAAGTCTGTCTATAGTCAAAAGCATCTCTTGAGCGATTTTAGTCTTACCATCAATACTCTCCTTGCGGTAAAGATAATTAAGCACACTTAATTTATAATCAAAAAAATCCCCGGCTTCGTTGACTAACTCCAAAAAGAAATCCTTACCCTTTTCTCTGACTAAAGAATCCGGGTCGTAACCTTCCGGTAATTTAAGGACTTTTGTCTCAATGCCTTGCTCGATAAGTAAATCCAGGGAACGCAAGCTGGCGCTTTGGCCAGCTTTATCCGAATCGTAAGCCAAGATCACTTTAGAGCAGTAGCGCTTGATCAAACGGATCTGTTCTTCGGTAAGTGCGGTTCCCAGAGAAGCGACTATGTTACTTGCCCCTTCCATAAACGGAATGATCATATCTAAATAGCCTTCGACCACTATGACTGCCTGCTGTTTTATAATATCGTCTTTAGCTAAACTTAAGCCGAAAAGGTGATTTCTTTTACTGTACAAAACACTCTCCAAAGAATTGATATATTTTGGGCCTTGGGAATCATTAACGTGGGTACGGCCGCCAAAAGCGATCACCCGGGACCTGGCGTCAAAAATAGGAAAGATTATCCGGTCGCGGAAAACATCGGAAAATCCTGACCTTGAAGAAGTAATCAAAGAGGTTTTTTCTAAAACCTCGAGGGTGAATCCGGATTTACGCAAATGATTCATCAGTAGATTTCCGGCCGGAGCATAGCCCAGCCTAAACTTATCAATAGTTCCCGGGCCGATCCCTCTTTTAGCCAGGTATTGACGCATTCTTTGGCAGTTTTTATCGTTTTTGAGGTTATGGTGAAAGAAAGAGGCGGCTTCGTTGACGGCATCGTAAAGGGTTGTTTTCTCCTTTAACTGATTTCCTTTCTGGTAAGGAATCTCCAAGCCTGCCCGCTTGGCCAGCATCTCTACGGCTTCGGGAAAAGATATCTTTTCCACTAAAGTAAGAAATTGAAAAATACCGCCGCCTTGACCACAGCCAAAACAATGAAAGATTTGTTTCTGGGGGCTGACCATAAACGAGGGGGTCTTTTCACCGTGGAAAGGGCAAAGGCCTTTAAAATTTCTGCCGGCCTTTTTTAAAGACAAATACCCTGAGATAAGCTCTACTATGTCTGTCCGAGCTTGGACCTCATCTATAAATGTTTGAGGAATCATTTTTTATGGGTAAAGCGCCGGAAGCCGCCGAATTCGTAAACTTTAAATTTACCTTTTTTCTCAAGATGATCAAGCATGATATTCACGCCTAGATTATCTGAGGCTATATGTGAAGCAATAACCACATTTATATTGTGTTCTTTGCACTTTTGAAAATGCTCATCAGACTGATGCATGGCAATAATCGTGTCCACCCCTTGGGAAGCCAACTCCTTATAGATCTCCTTGGGCCCTTCGGTGCCGCCGGTAAACTCCAGATGAATCTTTTTGCAGCCGGACTTTCTATTGCCCAAAGTTATCTCCGGAGGATTATTATTCTTAGCCGCCTGGGCATATTCAGGAATAACATAAAGTAAATCGATTATTTCGCCTAAATTTTTCGGCTTAGTTTTACCGAGAGCTCTCTTAAGATACTGATAAGCGCAGTTATCGCAGGGTGTATGCATACAGAGAAAATTTATTTTAAGCAAGCGGGCTACGTCCGGACCCCTCAAATGATTGGCAGCGCTTACCCGGCGGGCTACTTCGGCTTTGCGGTTATTAAGCAAGTTTTCGGAAACACTCAAAGATATCCCTTCCTGAGAAAACACATTGACCTGCAAATCCATGACTCCGTAAAACTGAGCGTAGGCTGCGCCTTGGGGATGATGTGAAACCGCTAAATCTATATTTTCACCTTTACCTTTTAGCCGGTCGACCAACAACAGCTCTGCTCCGTCAACATCAATGCCGACAATCATCGATCTTATCTTGGCCTCGGGATTTCCCCAGATAATCCGGCTATCATCGAAAGGATTAAATAAAGCGTCCTGGTCAAAAAACTCTTTTCGGGATTTTCTTAAAGCTTCAAATTCATTCTTCTTGCCAGCCAATAAAGCCGCTATTTCTTTGCTGCTACGAACATCTTCCTGGATACCTTTATTCACAATCTCCCGATAAAGTTCTTTAAGTTTCATTTTTCTAAACCTCCTCCTTTTACCCTGTTCCCTGGTTTGAAAAAATCAAGATACTGTTCTACACCTGGATTTACCTTCATCTTAGCATTAGTTGTAGAAAAAAACCTATAGATCGCCAAATAACTCCAGGGGGCTGGTTTAGCAAAAAGAACTGCTCTGCTCTTCTGAACAACTAATAGATCAAAAGGTGATAAATGGAAAGCAAAAACAATTACACTAGAAAGTAAGATCGCCCTGACTGTCCCGGCAAATAATGATAACCACCGCTCAAAGATAGCTATGTCCCGACTCTTAAAAAGCAAGCGCGTGATCAGCCCCAAAAAACTGAAAATCGCCCTGGTGCCTAAAAAAATTATCAAAAAAGCAGCAAGATTGAAATACTCTTTGCCTAAGAACGGTATTGAATACCCTAATTTTTCGCCGCTGAATGTATAGTATTGAAAAGCAAAGAAAATTCCGGCCAACAGGCCGGCTATCTTGATAATCTCGGCTAAAATTCCCCGAGAAACTGCAACGTAAAGAATTCTCACCCAAAGAATTATAAATACTAAGTCTATAAGGACTGCCACAGTAGTTGGCTCCATTTTTTATAATTAATAGTATATAGCATATAGATAAAAAAATGTCAAGAAAACCTTTGCCAATGGTAAATCTATTGATTTTTCATGGTCTTTATGGTAATTTAAGTGCAGCATGAACCGTGAAGATTTTGCCATAGCCTTCAGCGAAAAAGAAGCCGAAGAAGCGATCAAAGAAGTTTCTTTGAAAATTAAGCGGATTTTCCCTAAAAAAATATACTGCTTAATCGTTCTTTTCACTCCTGGCTACTCTCCGGCCCAGATTTTAAAAACCATAAACTTTACCTTAAACCCCGAAAAACTTTTTGGCCTTCAGGCTCCCTGGCTGATCTTTGAAGACAAAACACTCTCAAAAGGAATCGTTGTCTGCTGTATCAACAAAAATGAGTTGTTTTTACACGAAGCGTCCCTGGAAGCAAAAAAATCAGAAGAAATCGAAAGTTTTTTCCACACTGCCTTCAAAAACATCAGAAAGAAGGATTACTTTTTCCTCTCCTTTCTTTCCCCGGCGATCAATCCCAGCCAGTACCTGAACGGGTTAAAACTATCCATGGGAGAAGTATTCGGCCTGCTGGGGGCCGGTTATATGAAAAAATACGCAGCCAACAGCTACCAAATAGTCAATAATAATATTGAAGAGGGCATGGCCGCTATTGCCTTAAAAGGGCTGGATGTATATTTTCTACAGCTAGGCGGCTATGTACCTTTAGGCAAACCTTTTACCATCACTAAAATTATTCCCAGCCGCAATCTGATCATGGAAATAAACGGAAACCCGGCGGTTGAAATCTACCGCTATTACGCCGAAGAAAAATATAACGACTTTATGAAAAAAAAAATATTCTCGCTCTACCCCTTAGGCATTAAAAAAAATGGTTCTCTTCAGCTGGTAAATGTAATAGAATATCTCCAAGACGGTTCTTTGATGTATACCGGTGAATTAAAAGAAGGTTCCCAGGCCCATATGATGTTTCTGGATACAACTTCTTTGTTTAATGACGCCCGGGCCGGGCTTTTATCTTTACAGCGTAAAGGGCAGGGATTAGTTTTTATCGTTAACTCTTTGTCCCGAAAAAATATCTTGAAGGATCTGGCGGTTGAAGAAATAAGATTCATAAAACAAACTTTAGGAAAAGAATCAAAAATAATCGGGATTTATTCAGATTACGCTTTATCCAATAATCAGGAAAAAGGTTTCGTCGATCTGGAAACCGGAAATATTTTATTAACTTTGTGGGATTAAAATATGTTTAAACTGCTCCCAACAATCAACCCTTTGGCCGGCCTGACGATTTTATTCTTCGTGGCGCTGGTTTTTTTAACCCTCTACCTGATAAAAAAGAAACAAAGCCTCTCGACTCTTGAAAAAGAACTCCGACACCGTAACCGAATAATTAAAGATTTAGACCAGCAGGCAAAGCTGATCATAAAAAGCGACATGGAAGTGAAACTTTACCAGCAGGAAATCGAGTCAGAGCTGCATCGTTTAACTTTAATAAAAAATTTGATTTCCTCTTCGGTGCAGATCCTGGATAAAGAAAAACTTTTGTTCCAAATCGATGCACAACTTATTGAAAACCTGGGATTTAAAAGAGGCTTGGTCCTGGATTTTACAACCTTGATACCAAAAATAAATGTTGGCTTCACCCCCCAGGAAACCGAAGCCGTAAGAAACATACTCCAATACAAAAAAGAAACTTTTAAAGAAACCGAGCTGCTGATTGGCGAATCCGAGCTTTATAAACAGCTTAAAACCGGAGCCCAAGTCGAACATATGCTGGCAGCTTCGATAAAATCCCGCGATTCTGCCTACGCTATATTTTTGGTCGCCGATCCTTTGGTCTCAATCGAGATATCTAAGTCGGAAAGTGAAGCCTTTATAACCGTCTGCACCTATTTAGGCCAGTGCCTCAATAACATCCAGCTGTTTGAAGACCTCTATCACACTAAGGATGATTTGGAAAGAAAAATCAAGGAACGGACCAATGAACTGGTTAAATCCTTAAGGGCGGTTGAAACTATCAGTAAATCGAAAACTGATTTTGTCTCCAGCGTTTCTCATGAATTACGCACCCCCCTTACTTCGGTAAAAGGATTTTCCTCACTGCTGCTTGACGAAAAATTCGGCAAATTGCCCAAAGAGGCAAAAGACCGCCTGCTTAAAATCGATACTAACGTAAATAAACTTATGGACATAGTGAACACGCTTCTGGATATTTCACGCATCGAATCCGGAAAAACCGAAACCCATATCACTGTGCATGAAATCGTAAAGGTGATTACCGAAGCCACTGACTTTCTCGCCCCTCAAACCGAGGCTAAAGGCATAAAATTCGCCTTTGACCTTCCTGATAAATTAAATGTCTATATGGATAAGAGCATGATTGAACGGGTTTTTATTAACCTGATCAACAATGCTTTAAAATTTACCGGTTCAGGAGGCCAGATAAAAATTAGTTGCAAAACCAGCGAGAATCAAGTTATAATCTCGGTAGCTGACACTGGCTGCGGCATCGAAAAGGACAACTTGGAAAAAGTATTCCAGGAATTTTTCACCGTACCTAACCCGGTCAATATGGGCGCTAAAGGAAGCGGTCTGGGACTTTCTCTAGTGAAACGGATAATCGAAACCCATAAAGAAAAAATATGGGTAGAGTCTGAAGCCGGAAAAGGCACGGCTTTCTACTTTACCTTAAAACTGGCAAAAAATGGCTGAATTAAAAATCCTGATCGTTGATGATGACCTCGATATTTTGGACCTGCTCGAAGCTACTCTTAGCGGCGAGTTTGACGTAGTGAGGGCTGCCACCGGAAATCAGGCTTTAGAAAAAGTTAAAACCGAGTCCCCGAACCTTTTGGTTTTAGACTATATGCTGCCTGACCTCAAAGGGCCAGATATCTGCCGAGCCATACGCGGAGATACTCTGGCATCCAATACGCCGATACTTATGCTTACCGGTAAAGGCGAGACCGAAGACAAAGTTGAAGGCTTGGAAGCCGGGGCTGATGATTATATGCTTAAACCGTTTGTACCCCAAGAACTGGTAGCCCGAATCAGAATGCTTATCCGCCGCTCAAGAGCCAATTTAGATGCCAACCCTTTAACCCGTCTGCCCGGCAATGCTTCAATAACTAAAGAGCTTCGGGAAAAAATAGAGGCTAAAGAGAAAATAGCCGTATTAAGCATCGACATCGATAATTTCAAAGCCCTGAATGACTATTACGGATTTGAGCAGGGCGACAGCGCCATAAAAACCACTGCTCGGATTCTTATTAACAGTATTCAAAAAAAGGGAAATCTCGATGATTTTATCGGCCATATCGGAGGCGATGATTTCCTAATCGTAACTACCCCTGAAGCCGCCGAAGAAATAGCTAAAAAAATAATTGCTGATTTTGATGCTCAAGCTCCTTT
The DNA here is from genome assembly GCA_018826075.1 of Candidatus Omnitrophota bacterium. Classification (GTDB taxonomy): domain Bacteria; phylum Omnitrophota; class Gorgyraeia; order Duberdicusellales; family 4484-171; genus JAHKAJ01. The sequence goes on along the minus strand of JAHKAJ010000018.1, from coordinate 27,897 downwards.
GTTCTTCCAGGAAAAAGACCGGATTAAAGGTTATATCGAGACTAAAGGGCGCGATAACGAAATCCACAAATTCGGCTTCCCCTCTATCTCCATCGGTATCATCACTAATACCGAACGGGAGTTTACTCATACTGCTCAAATAAGTAGCTTGAGCGCAGAAACAAAAAACCTCGCCAAAAAGTTTAACGGCAGTAAATATATTTTTGACCGAAGAAAAGAATAGGCACGAGGGTGGCGGAAAAAGTTCTTGCGGAAGTGGCGGAACTGGCAGACGCATTAGCTTGAGGGGCTAACGGTAGCAATACTGTGGGGGTTCAAATCCCCCCTTCCGCATAAATTATTAAGTTGGATTTTATTCGGCCAGCTCTAAATCTCCCCAAAGAAAAATCTTTCCCGAAAAAGCAACCAGAATTCCTTCAATCGCAGGGTTAGCTTTAGCCGACTCGATTACCAGACGGCTATCGGCTAAAGTTTTTATCTGGTTAGAAAAAGCGGTAGCAAAACTATCGACGGCAATCGCATCTTTAGAAATTACGCTGACCAAATCGGCGTTGCCGAAATTTAAACTCGGGCCGATAGTCGCTGAAGAAGAGGCTATTCCAAAAGGCTGGTCTCGTTTACTTAGTTTAAGTTTAATAACCGAGGGTTGATAATCATCCCCTAAATAAACACCCAAGGACTTATCCGAATTAATCCTTAAAAAAATATCGCCGCCGTTTTCTACGATAATTTCCCGGGAAAATTTAAGCAGGTCTCTTCCGACATAAGTAGCGATTGCTCCGGCTACCGCTGAAAAAGGGCCTATGCCTGAAAGCCTGGCTGCGGCGATCATCTCGCGGACAATAGGCGGTGCTGAATCGTCATCAGCTAATGGAGAAAGCGATTTAAAAAACAAAGGGGTTTTTTTTAAATACCCCTCTACTGTCTCATAGTGTTTCACCAAAATATCGCGGGTGGTTCCTTCATCCAGCTGGGCGTCACTTAAAATTAAAAGGTCGCTTTCTTTATAGGCTACTTCCAGTTTAAATTTTGAGCTGATTTGCTCACGATAAAAACGTTCTTGATACATCTTTTATTTTTTAAACTGGCTCCTCCAACATTTGCCTGGATACACCTATGTCAACCACGAAAATCTTACCGCAATATTCAGGGCCCTGGTTCAGATAAAATCCTTTTTTAGCAGCCAGAAAAGTTATGGTGTAGTCGGCTTCTACAGCCTGGCCTAAGACTAGTCCCTCATCCGGTGAAAGACCCGAAGGAATATCGCAAGAAACTATCTTCTTACCGCTCTCATTTATGGCCGCGATAACCTCTTTGTGGAAAAAAGAAACCTCACCCTTGATGCCAATTCCAAAAATACCCTCCAAGATAAAATCGGATTCCTCTAACAGTAGGGGCAATTCATGGATTGCCCCTACTTTAAGGTCATAAATCAGTATACCTAGTTTTTCTAAAATATTTTTCTGGCGCAGAGCTTCTTGACCTGGGGGTTTTTCACTTAAAACTATCACCTTGACTTCAAAACCACGGCTTAATAACTTTCTTGCGCAGCTTAACACATCGGCACCGTTATTGCCCCTTCCGGCAACAACCATGGCCTTAGTGCCTAAATTTAATTTTTGAATGATTTCAAAAAGGTTGCTGGAGGCATTTTCGATAAGCAGACTCTCGCTTAAACCTATTTCTTTAGCTTTAGCCTCCAGTTCTCTTATCTTATCGACCGGTAAACCTTTGCGGCTTGTCATGGCAGATTCTTAGTGGGTGTCTTCCTTCCTGTGCTTTTTACGAAACAAATCCAGAAATTTATCCTCATACTCTTTGTAGACATTCCAGTGATCCAGCTCAGTTTTTAGCTGGTTGGCCAAACTTATATCCTTTTCAGATTCTTTAAAAAGGCTTTCGATCTTTTCCCTTGCCGATTGCGGCAGTTTGGTATAAGCCGCCAGGTCTTTTTTTATCTTATCGATATCTTCCTCATTTAAAGGCGAAGGAATATTCTGTGGGGCATCACCTTTAATATAATTTATCAGTTTATCGATCTCTTCCTCGATAAATTTTGCCCGCTCAAACAAAGGGGCCAGGTTTAAACTCATCTTTAAATAAGTGTTCAATACTTCCAAGATCTTAGCCGTTGCTTTGGGGTTTTCGATTTGAACTGTATAAAAAGGGATCTCCCCCAAAAAGCATATACCTTTTAGATTTCTTCGTTTGCCTACACCTAAAATAATCCCGTTTAAGCCACTGATCTGGCCCTCTGGTAAAGCTTTTACTCCTGCTTTATCGAAACTTTTAATCGCTTCGTTGTGAGTTGCCGCTACCCAAACCCGTGATTCGTTCTTGTGGTCAATTGGTTCAGGTTTTGCAGCGAAAGTAACTATCGTGTTTACTTTGTAGCGTTTTATATAGTTAACTATGGCTGCGGAAAGCGTTTCAGCGTATTCTAAGGGCGGCTGGATCTCTCCCAAAAAAATAATCATATCCGGAGCATCCTTACCCTTGTAATAATAGAAAAATCCGGCCGGTTGCGAAGGCATCGAAAGTACCCCTTTCTGAACAGTCACTGCCGCTGGTTTAAAAAAACGGTAAGGCTCTAATTTAGCAAAAACTTTAGCCCCCAAAACCTCCTTTAAAAAAAGAACGGTCCGGTAAGCCACCTCGCCCATTCCCGGCCAAGCAGCAATAAAAATGGGATTTTTGAGCTTAGGAGTTGAAATTTCTTTAATCATATTTATAAATCTTACCACATACCCGGAAAAACACAAGACAGGGAGCAAAATAAGGGGACAGGTCCCGCTTTACAAAGCTAACGTTTTCAATGATTTTTTGAGCTATTTTTCAAATCTGCAAAATCTTCTTTTTTCAATCCGGTTATTTCTGACTTTTGAAAAATACCTTAAATAACCCTTTATTTTACTGGGGTGATTTGAGTGGGACCTGTCCCCAAAAAAAATCTAGGTATTCAGATTTTCCAGAAATTGTTTTAGCCTGTTTTCTTCTCCGATCGCTTTAGGAAAATAGTATTTCTTTTTGGCTCCGTAAGCCTGTTGGACATAGCCGCCAAACTTATGCGGATACTTGTAATCTTTAGAGTGGGTTTTTATATGTTCGGGGACTTCCTGAGTTTCTTCCTCTTCTACATCCTCAGAGGCATTTTTAATCGCTAAATAGGCACTGTTGGATTTAGGGGAAGCTGCCAAATATATAGTGACCTGGGCCAGGTTTAACTGAGCTTCGGGAAGGCCGATGAATTCAACTGCCTGAAAACAACTAGTAGCCAAAACTAAAGCAAAAGGATTAGCATTGCCGATATCTTCAGAAGCTAAAATCACCAACCGACGGGCAATAAACCTGGGGTCTTCTCCGGCCTTAAGCATTTTTGCCAGCCAGTAAAGAGCGCTGTCCGGATCGCTGCCGCGCACTGATTTTATGAATGCTGAAATAGTATCATAATGGTAAGAATCTTTACGGTCATAGAGAATCTTTTTCTGGATGCTTTCTTTGGCTACTTCTAAATTGATCATGATCTTGCCCCGGTTGTCGCTTTGGGTACTTTGGGCTGCCACCTCCACAGCTCCTAAGGCGCTCCTGGCGTCACCGCCAGCAATTTCTACAATGTGTTCTAAAGCTTTGTCGGTGACTTCGATATCTAAACCACCCAACCCCCTCTCTTTATCAGTCAGGGCCCGCTTTAATAAGATCAAAACATCTTCCCGGATTAAAGGTTTAAACCTGGCCACTATCGAACGAGAAATAAGCGAAGGGATCAGATAATAAAAAGGGTTATAGATAGTCGCGCCGATTAAGATTATGCTGCCTGACTCAGTGTCAGGGACCAAAGCTTCTTGTTGGAGCTTACTGAAACGGTGTATTTCATCGATAAAAATAGCGGTCTTTATACCCTGCCCGGCTAATTTTTGCTTTGCCGAGGCAATCGCTTTTTTGACTTCCGAGACTGAACTGAAAGCGGCGTTTAGATATTGAAAATCAGCGCCTAATTCTCCGGCAACTATAAAACCTAAACTAGTTTTTCCGCAGCCGGCTGGCCCGGAAAGGATCAAAGAAGTTATTTTTTTAGAAATTATCGCCCGGCGTAAAAGACGATTCTGCCCTAAAACATGACTTTGGCCAACAAACTCATTTAAGTTTTTCGGCCGCATCCTGGCTGCTAAAGGAATATTTTGGTCTTGCATTGTGATACCATATCCCGCCTCGCCTATATATAGATTAATTTCCGGAGGAAATTAATCTCGAGCTCGGCGGGATTAATTCGGCCTAATATTTTTTTAGGCTCCAAAAACGTAAAAAAAATATTGGCCTCATTAAAAATACCCTGCCATAAGTCCGTCTGGGTGACCGCTACTAGTTCGATACTCATACAAGTGGGTGCTGCATCCTGTTGCCCAAAAGACAGCAGGAGAATTTAGCTCCCTTGAATTAGTTGTTAGCTGTAGCGATCTTTACCCAAAAACGCAACAGGCAGGGTATGTTTAAATTATAGCACCCCTGTCTGTCAGTTTCAAGAACTGGCAACGCCTGATTTAGCGCAGCTCTAGACCCTTTATCTGGCTTAGAGCCTGACGGGCGTCATTGTGAAAAATATCGACTTCTTGCGCGGTCAAGGTTTTATCGGTTGACTGATAGAAAATCCTTAAGGTAAAAGCAGTGGTTTGCGCAGGAATGTTTTTCCCTTGATAGAAGCCGACTATCCGCAAATCAACCAAGTGCTTACACCTGGCTTTTATGACTTCTTCGACTTCCTTAAAGCTTACTTGTTTTTTTAAAGCTATACTTATGTCGCGCCAAACAGCCGGATAGGGACTGATCGGTTTATATCTCTTTTCTCCAGAAATCTTTGCCAGTTCCTCCAGGTTAAGTTGAGCGAAAAAAAGATCTTCCTTTAAGCTAAACCGCTTAACTGTTTCCTGGTCCAGCTTGCCTAGGAATCCTAAAACCTTGCCTTTAGATAAAATAGTCAAACCATCACTAAAAAAAGGTAACTTTTCTTCTCTGAACTCAAAAATCTGAACGCTGGCGTATTGTAGGACTTTCTCCACAGCCCCCTTAAGCAGGAAAAACTCATCTTCTTTACCGCTGCGGCCCAAAGCTAAAGCCGGCAACTCAGAGAATCCTTTTCGATCATTTAAATAGATATGGGCGACTTCAAAAAACTGTAAACCAGATTGGCTGCGGTTTAAATTATGGCCGAGACTTTTGATCATCCCGGTTAAAAGGCTAAACCGCAAACTATTTTCCTGTTTACGCAAAGGATTAATGATTTCGATCCCTAAAAGGGTGCTGTTTGAACCTAATTCCTCGCGGCCTTGGAGGCTATAGCTAATAATCTCTTTAAACCCTAAACGGGCCAAATAATCAGCTAATTCACTATTGAATCGGTAAATATCCTTGCCTCGGTCAACTACTCGGGAATCCATGGCTTTGCGCAAAAAAGGGATCTGCGGCGGTATTTTTTCATAACCATAGATGCGGCTGACCTCTTCATAAACATCTACTTCCCTGATTAGGTCAAAACGCTGCAAAGGTGGAAAAAGAAGGTATTGGCCTTTAGCTTTTGCCTGAAACTTAAACCCCAAAGAGGCAATAATAGTTTTAAATTTTTCCTCGGGAACCTTAACCCCTAAATAAGTTTCCAAGCCGTTTAAGCTGATATTTATTTTCTTTGGTGAGATTTTTGGTTTCTGGCCGGCTTTGGTTACCCCCTTAAGGACACCGCCGGCAATTTCTTTTATCAACCGGGTGGCTTCTTGCGAAGCAAACTCAAGATATTCCGGGCTTACCCTGCGTTCAAAGCGGTAGGAAGATTCAGTATCCACTCCGGCTCGGCGGCGGGAACGACGAACAGTAAGCGGCGAAAAAATGGCTGCTTCTAAAAAAATATTTTTGGTTGAATCATCTACCTCGGTATTTTTAGACCCGATGACTCCGGCCAGAGCGATTATTTTTTTGCTGTCGGCAATAACTAAGTTTTCTTTATCTAAGACTCTCTCTTTACCGTCGATACCGATAAAAAATTCGTTCTTTTTAGCCCGGCGGACATAAATATTTCCCTCTAACTTATCCTGATCAAAAGCATGCAAGGGGTTTCCCCACTTAAGCATGCAGTAATTGGTTATATCCACCACGTTGTTGATTGAAGCTAAGCCGCAATTAACCACTAAGCTTTGGATCTTTTGGCTGCCAGGGCCGATGTTTACCCCTTTAATCGATCGTCCAAGATAGTAAGAACAATCTTGGTTGCTTTCAATAATGACTTTGCGCTCCAAAAGCAATGGCTGCTTTTTATCTTGGGGGCTCTTGATCCTTAAATTTTTGCCCAGAATTGCGGCTATTTCTTGGGCTATGCCGGCTATAGAAAGCCAATCATGCCGGTTGGTAGTTACTTCAATATTAAAAATCCAATCCGATCCGGATTTTTCAAACCCCTCCACCTCCATACCAGCCATAGTCAACTTTTTAGCCAACTGTTCGGGCGGCAGGTTGACTTTTAAAAATTCCTGAATAAAATTTAAACTAAACTTCATAAAGAAAATTGTTCTAAAAACCGTAAATCGTTTTCATAAAAAAGACGGATATCATCTATACCATATTTAAGCATGGCAATCCGTTCAACTCCCATGCCAAAGGCAAAGCCGCGGTATTTTTTAGAATCGATTGCGCAGGCTTCTAAAACTTTGGGATGGATCATTCCGCAACCTAAGATCTCAAGCCAGCCTTTACCTTTACAAACACTGCATCTCTTGCCTTGAGTTTTGGTTTTTGACCCTTGGCCCTTACAAATAATACACGATACATCTACTTCAGCCGAAGGTTCGGTGAAAGGAAAAAAATGCGGCCGGAAACGTAAATTGACATCTTGAGAGAAAAATTCGCGGGCAAAACATAAAAGTACGCCTTTGAGCTGGGAAAAATTTATCTCGGTGTCAACAGCGAAACCTTCGATCTGATGAAACATAAAAGAATGCGTCGCATCTACTACATCTGGCCGGTAAACTCTACCCGGGGAAATCACCGCTAAAGGCGGTTTGTTTTTCTGCATCACCCGGATCTGGGAAGGTGAAGTGTGGCTTCTTAAAAGATATTTACCGTTGTTTTTTTCGGCTAAATTTAGATAGAAGGTATCGAAAGCATCCCGAGAAGGATGCTCTAAAGGGATATTTAACGCTTCGAAATTGTGCTGCTCATCCTCGATCTCGTTTCCCTCGACAATGTCAAACCCGAGTTTTTGAAAAATCAAACATATTTTCTGACTGGTCGAACTGATGATATGGCGGGAGCCGCTGTTGACTGCTGAGGAAGGAAAAGTAACATCCAAAGATTCCTGTTGGCCATCCGTTGAACCAGTTGCTTTTTCCCAGGCAGCCGCTAAATCTTTTTTTACTTGGTTAAGCCGCCGGCCCCAAAAACTTCTTTGGTCTCCGGACAAAGCCGGGATCTGCGAAAACAACTCGGCCAAGCGGGAATTTCTCCCCAAGTATTTTACCTTCAGAGTTTCCAGCTCGGTTCCCGATTTGGCTTCAGCTAAATCCCGCTCAAAGTCTTCCTTTAATTTTTTGAGCTCTTGTTCCATATTTTTTCCTTTAAAAAATACATCAAAGCCACTAAAAAACAAATAATTAAAGCTAACCTGGCGGTTTTAACCTTCCGGGAGGAAACCACCCGGCTATTCTTGTGGCCCGGCTTAGCAACGTTTAAACTTTCCATATGGATATCGGTTGTTTGATGTTGAAAACAGTTCTTATAAAAGCGGCCTTGAACTTCTATCTGGTCGCCGGTTTCAGCATAGCTTCCCCAATGGCTGATATCTTCGAAGTCGCTTTTGTTTTGCGAAAATATCCCCAAATTGTAGCCTGAAGACAAAAGATTAACCCAAAAACCACCGTCGGACTGGAGGATCTCTCCGATAGCTTCTCCAGAGACTCTGACTTCTTTTTGATCAAAAAGCTCCGGGTCAACCATCAAGTCTTTGAGTGAAGTTGACTGGCTGTAAACAAACGGCAAAAAAACAGAGAGGCAAAAAAGCAAAGAAATAGAAAAAATTATCGTTGATTTATTTGTTTTCATTTTTTAAATAATGACAAAAGAAGCCCCAAGGAAACAAATATCGCAATAAACTCTAAACGACCGGCCCACATCTGGAAAATATAAACCAGCTTCAGCACCGTCGGCATAGAGCTTTGAGTTATTCCGGTGGAAAGCCCGACATTGGCCGTTGCCGAAACCGATTCAAACAAAGCCAGGCGGGCCGGATACCCGTAAGCCATACCCACCAATGCCCCTAAAATATAGGTGAACATAAAAAAAGCAAAGAAAACATAAGCCTCTTTTATCCTTTTATCGGAAAGCGTTAAATCCTGCAGGTGATGAAAGCGGTCCCGATAAACCGCTTTGACCGGCATCATCCAACGTTTAATTTCCATAGAAAAAGTCCGAAAAATAATCCCTAACCGCATCAGTTTTATCCCACCGGTAGTCGAACATACGCCGCCGCCGATCATCATGGCAAAAATTACCGCCAATAACCCTAAACCGGGAAAGCTCAATAGCTGGGTTTGAGAAAGGTTGGTGAAGCCGCAACCGGAGTGGGCTGAGACCAGCTGGTAAAACCCTCCCCGAAAAGCGCTTAGAGAAGAACCCAAACCTCTAAATGAAAAATAAAGGATCAAAACCAGAGAAAACAAAGTGAATAAAAATGTCTTGATCTCAAAGTTTTTAAAAATTTCCTTTTTGCTCTTATTCCAAACCCAAAAGTGCAAATTAAAGTTAATCGCTCCCAGGATCATGAAGATGATTGTAGCCAGTTCTAAATTAAGCGAATGATAATAGGCTATATTTTGAGCCTGAGGGGCAAAACCTCCGGTATCAAAGGAAGCGAAAAAAAGCCAAAAAGCATGGTAGAGAGATTTCTCGACTCCCTGACCCTGGCGAAAAAGAATAGTAAAGTAAGTAACTACCCCCAGAATCAGGTAGACAAAACTCACCTTCCAGATAAACTGAGCAGTTCCCACTACATTGGGAAGAATCTTTTCCTGCCGGGCTTCACCGACATAAAAACCTAAAGCCACTGAGCGGGAACGGACTAAAACTGAAAGGCTGGCTAAAATAATACCTTGGCCGCCGATAAACATGGTCAGGTGGCGCCAGGTATTATGGGCAAAAGAAAGATGGTCTAAATCTTGGATCAGAGTCAATCCGGTAGTGGCAAACCCGCTCATGGCTTCGAACCAGGCATCAAGAAAAGAAACAAAGTGTGAAGAAAGCCAAAGCGGTATTGCCCCCAGAAGCGAAAACAATATCCAAGAGGCGCTGACTGTGAAAAAGGCATGGATCCAGCCAACTTCTTTTTTAATTGGAAAAACTATCAATAAAACAAATCCTAGGATAGCGCTGGCCGAAAATCCGATCAGGAAGTCAAAAAAAGGCGAAAATTCATTTTTTAAAAAAGCGACTACTACCGGGATGAGCATGAAAAAACTTAAGACCACGCTGAGCCGGCCGAGGATATTAAAGATTGTGGAAAAATCTTTTCTGTCCGGTGAAATAATCATAGATTTCTAAAAACTGGTTTACTGGAATATCTCGAACGCTTCGCGTTCTCGATATCAATTCGACTAAGTCCGCCGAAGGCGGACAAGTCTCATTGAAAAACAAAAGAAAGCAGGTATCCTAACCCGATAACAAAAATACAAAAAATAATTTCGGTTATTATTCCGGTTATTACCCGCATGCTAAATTTTTCCTATCAGCGCTTTAACTAAGTCTTTCTCGATATCAATAAGAGTTGCCGCAATGACCTCATCGCCAGGCAGGATTACAGTTGAACCGTAGGGTATAATAATGTCGGGACCTCGCAATATCGACACTAACACTGAGTTGGCTGGAAGGGTTATCTCCTTTAAGGATTTATTGGCAACCGGGGAACCTTCAGGTATATCCACTCGGACAATAGAAAGCCGCCCTTTTTTTATACTTAAAAGGCTGATCACATCACTGAAAGAAGCCTCTTCTTCGACAATCCGGGCGATAATCGATGTAGAATCTACGGGATTGTCCACCTCCATATACTTATATAAAGGTATATGCTTAGGGTCATTGACCCTGGCTACTGTCCTTTTGACGCCAAAAAGCTCTTTAGCCAGGTAACAAATAATCGTGCCATCCTCATCGCTTGAGGCCGCGCTGACGCAGACGTCAGCTTTCTCTATTCTTGCTTCTTTGAGAACATCGGGATAAGTCGCGTCGCCGCAAACGATCATTATATCTTTTAATTCCGAGGCTAGACGGTTACAGAGGTTTTCGTTTTTATCGATAAGACAGATCTGATGTTTGTCTTCTTCCAATTTTTTGGCCAGCACCAAGCCCAGCCTTCCGGCTCCGGCGATTACGATATACATTTCTTGAGCACCTCAACAATTAAGTAAGTCCGATTGACTATAGTCAAGCCTTCTTCGCTGAATATTTTTTTCTTGATAGTGTCGCCGACCTGAAGGATTACTTTTTTAACCTGGTACTTTCTCCGGGCTACTTTGCCGACCACCAAATTAAGATTGTCATTTCCGGTCAAAAGATAAACCGCAGTTGCTTCGGCTATCCCGGCTTTATCCAGAGTATTGATGTCCAAGGCGTCAGCCCAAACCTTTTTGCCATTGAAATCATCGCCTAAAGAATCCAGTTTTTTTAGATCCTTGTCGACGACTACAACGTTTTCGGTTTTGGAAAGCTCGAAAGCCAGTTCCTTACCGGTCCGACCGCAGCCAACTATCACTACATATTTCATTGAACTCCTTAATGTATTTATTCAGTGAAATCCCGATTACTATCGGGGTTTCTTAACCGCTTCAACGATTTTATCGAAAATCTCCGGATATTCCGCCGCTATTTTGGCCAGGATATCCCGGGAAAGCAAAATTTTCTTTTCCTTAAGCCCGTGGATAAGCTGGTGGTAAGAGCTTCCTCTCTCAAGGGCGGCCGCGTTTATCCTTACGATCCAGAGGGAACGGAAATTTCTCTTCTTGGTGCGCCGGTCGCGATAGGAATAAACCCCGGCTCGGCGTAAAGTTTCAGCTACCCGGCGGTACTTACGGGAACGATCGCCCCAGAAACCTTTGGCCGCTTTAAAAGCTTTCTTCTTTTTCTGCCTAGATGCTGCTGCGTGTTTAACTCTCATCTTGTCTCCTTTTTATCCTGAATAAGGCAAACCCTGTCTGATCATTTTTCTGAAACCGGCAGGCACAACGCCTTTGCGTTTCAATGAACGTTTTCTTTTGCGGCTCTTGGAGCTCAAAAGATGGCGGCGGCCGGGCTTAGAGTAAAGGGCCTTTTTTTTCTTGGTTATTTTTACTCTTTTGGCTAACGATTTCTTAGTTTTCAATTTAGGCATACGATCTCCTTTGATTATATCACAATCTATCTGGGACTTAAAGTTAAGACCAGGGTTTTGCCGAGCATGTGCGGCTCGCGGTCGATCCGGCCCACAGTCTGCACATCTTTTATGAGCTGGTCAATAAGACGGCTTCCGATATCTTTATGGGCAATCTCCCTGCCCCGAAACCACATCCTTATTCTTACCTTATGGCGTTTTTCTAAAAATTCTTTTACATGCTTGAGTTTAATCTCGTAATCATGGATCCCTATCCGCGGGCTGATCCTTATCTCTTTTAGTTGAGCCTGTTTCTGATGTTTTTTAACTTCCCGCTCGCGCTTTTCCTGCTCATATTTATATTTAGAAAAGTCAATTATCCGGCATACCGGAGGATTAGCTGCTGCCGCCACTTCCACTAAATCCAATTCCAGCTCTTCGGCTTTCTTTATGGCGATATCGCGTGGAAACACCCCCAGCTGTTCTCCTTCAGGGCCGATGACTCTTAAGGTTTTAGCGATGATCCTCTGATTAACTCTTACATATTTCACGTTAGGCCTTCCTCCTGTTTTAACTTTTCCACTAATTGCTCTATCTCCATAGTCCCCAGGTTTTTCATTCCGCGAGCGCGCAAAGATATTTTCCCCGACTCCTGCTCAATTTTTCCGACAATGGCCATATAGGGAACTTTAAGAAGCTCTTTTTCGCGGATTTTTTTCTGAAGAGTCTCATCCTTGGTATCGGCTTCAACACGCAAACCTTTAGTTTTAAGGACTTCTTCTATCTTCAAAGCGTAATCCTTAGATTCTTTGGTGACGTTTAAAATACTTATTTGAACCGGCGAAAGCCAGAGGGGAAATTTTCCGGCATAGTTCTCAATCAAGGCTCCCAGAAACCGCTCGATGCTTCCTAAAATAGCCCGGTGGATCATTACCGGCCGTTGCTTTGAACTATCTTCATCAATATAAGATAAATCAAATCGTTGAGGAAGATTAAAATCAACCTGGACTGTCGGGCCCTGCCAAAGGCGGCCCAAAGCATCTTTAAGTTTAACATCTATTTTTGGGCCGTAGAATACTCCGGCCCCCGGATCAACAGCAAAAGGAATATTCTTTTCTTCCAAAGCTTCTTTAAGTACCTTTTCTGCCCGGTCCCAATCTTCGGCCTGCCCGGTAAACTTTTCTGGACGAGTAGAAAGGTTGACTTCATAGTTAAATTCGAACTTCTTCATGGTGTAGTCAATAAACTCAAGCACTGAAATAATTTCCTCTTTAAGCTGGTCGGGCCGACAGAAAATATGAGCATCGTCCTGGGTAAATCCTCTGACCCTTAATAGTCCGTGCAAAACCCCGCTTTTCTCGTACCGATAGACTGTTCCCAATTCAAAAAACCTTATCGGGAGATCCCGGTAACTGTTCAGTTTACGTTTATAAATAAGGATGTGGCCGGGACAGTTCATCGGTTTGATAACATAATCCTGCTGGTCGATTTTCATAAAATACATATTTTCCCGGTAGTAACTAGTGTGGCCGGAAGTATCATAAAGGTCGATTTTAGCAATATGCGGTATTGAAACCAATTCGTAGCCGCGCTTTGAATTCTCCCGACGCAAAAAATCTTCAATTATATTTTTAATCACTGCCCCCCGGGGATGATAATAAACGAATCCAGCTCCGGCTTCTTCATGGATAGAAAAAAGATCGAGTTCTTTACCTATTTTACGGTGATCGCGTTTTTTGATCTCGTCTAAATTTTTGAGATGCTCATCCAACTCTTTTTTGCTGGCAAAAGCAACGCCGTAGATCCTTTGTAAAACCGGATTAGTCTCGATTCCCCGCCAATAGGCTCCGGCTACCGACAGAAGCTTAAAATCTTTTATTTCTCCGGTTGAACCAAGATGCGGCCCGCGACAAAAATCAAGAAAGCTGCCGTTTTTATAAAAACTCACCCTTTCATCAGTTAGGGACTGGATAAGTTGGAGCTTATAGTTTTCATTTCTTTCCTGCATCAACCTAACAGCTTCTTCTTTACTGACCTCGATACGTTCAAATTTCTGATCAGCCTTGATAATCTCCTTCATCTTTGCTTCGATTTTAGTTAAGTCTTCGGGTACTAGTTGGACTGGTAGGTCAAAATCATAGTAAAAGCCGGCTTCGATTGCCGGGCCAATACCCAGTTTAGCTTCAGGGTAAAGCTCCTTTACTGCCTGAGCCATAACATGCGAACATGAGTGCCTTAAAATTTCTAAATCCATAATTTTATAAAAACTGGTGGGCGGTGTAGGGCTCGAACCCACGACCCTCTCGGTGTAAACGAGATGCGCTTCCAACTGCGCCAACCGCCCGTTTGTGCCTGCTTATCTTACTAAATAATACCAAAAAATCAAGGCTTAAAAATTCAGACCTTAGGTATAGCCATCATGCAAAAAACCATAACGAAAAGAGCCACCGTCTCAATAATTCCCAAAACTATTATATATTGGCCGAAACCCTTGCCGGTTTCACCCAAAGCATCACAAGCCTTGGCTGCAGCCTTACCCTGCATATAAGCTGATGTTCCAATAGCTAATCCGGCAGCTAAACCTAAAATCATAAGGTAAGTATAGATTTGCGGATCTGCCGGTAATTTGGCGGCAATGATTTGATTCCTTAAAATCATCCCGTAAATAGTCTGAGTTAAAGGGGCACCGACAAAAGCCACTAAAGAAAAGGCAGCGGCTTTATTCTGTAAAAAAGCCTTCTTCCAGGCTCCGACAGCGGCCATGCCGGCAACTCCAGTACCTAAAGCTGAACCAACCGCCGCTAAAGTTAAAGATAGATTCAAATCACCAAATCCCTGAATCATGATAACCTCCCGGTTTATTCCTTAAACGGCTTATATTCGATCCCTGACCACTCCATATTCAAGTGGCTGGAAAACTCAAGCATATTTAATCTTATTCCATGGACTATTACTGCCATCAGCCCTAAAACTATATTCAAAGCGTGCCCGATAAAAAGAATGATTGCCGCTAAAAATCCTCCTAAAAGGCTTCCCGAGCCTGATGAAGCAGCCATGCTGTTAAAGGTCACCGCTAAAACCACCGTAGCATAGCCTACAGCAAATAACCTTAAGTAAGATACGACATCAGAAAAAGAACCGATAGCCTTTAAGGGGAAATCGGCTAAAGACTGAAAGATCCCTTTAATTATGTTTTTTTCGGGGCTGGAAAATAAAATTACCAGGGCTGCAGAAACTATGGCTAAAAAATAAGTAAACCCAGACAGAGGTTTGCCTAAAACTAAATTGCCGGCCAGAAAAAAAGCCGACCAGACAATTCCTATCCAGCCCAGATGTGATAAAGCTATACGGCTGTTGATAAACCGATAAACCATTATCGCATGGGCTATAGAAAGATGTACTGCTCCGATAATAAAGCAAAGCTGGATCATGAAATTCTGGTTGGTCCCTGAAAAACTGTTAATCTTTCCGATCACCAGGGAACGGAATACCGGAAGTTGAGCCAGTTTTTCAACTCCAAACCAGGTTCCGGACAAAGCTCCCCAGATGATCGTGCCGGCAGATAAAATATACATCAAGAAAAATGGCTGAGCCGGAAGTTTCTTGAATTTCCTGCGGATCAAAAAAGTAGTAGTCAAAAATAACAGGCCGTAACCGGCGTCGCCGATGAGCATGGCAAAGAATAAACTAAAGAATAAAAGAAACCAAAAACTGATATCATGTTCTGCATATCCCGGCAAGGTTCCCATAAATTTAAACACCGGCCGGATGATCTCTACCCAGCGGGGGTTTTTGATCCAAGTCGGGACTTCGCCTGAGTTTTGGGGCTCCTCAACCAAAACCGCCCAACCTTCCCGGGAAGCTGACTGGTTGATTTTTTCCACTGAATCTTTAGGGCAAAAACCTTCTAAATAAGCAATCTCTTCTTTTAAGCCTGTGCTGAAACGAACCCGGCCGAACTCCAAACGTTTATTTAATTCCTTCTGGTAGGCTTTCAAATCCTGTTTATAGATTGAGAGCTCTTCCAATTGCGATTTAATCGCGGCTAATTCTTTTTGGTTGTGATGAATCTTTCGTTCCAAAGCCTGAAGTGTCTCATGAGGAATCGCAACTTCCGGAAAATTCAAACCCTCCTCGCCGGCCTTGCCGATCGAAACCAGGTAGATCTCTCTACCTTTCTCGGCAATAACCCGGATAATCTTATCGGGAGGAATTTTTTTTAAATCTTTTTTTCGGCATTTATAAAGCTTTACCCGGAGACCAGCCGACTCTAAACTCTCCAGATCAGCGCAAGAAATATGCCCCAGTTGTTTCACCCAAGCCAGTCTTTCTTCAATAATTTTACTACTTTCTAAAAACTCCTGTTCTTTCTGTTTCAAAGTTAAAACATCTTTAATCACCGAAGTAAGCACTTCATCGGGTACAGCTCTTCTCGGCTTCTCTGAATCGCTTAAGAAAGATAGGGCCTTTTCCAATAAAGCCAGTTTGTGCTCTAAGGAAGTTATAAAATCGGCGTGGGGTTTTTGAATAGGTTTAATATGTAAAAGGCCGGTTTTCCGCAGTTCCCAAATGGCATGCCCTAAATCTTTTTGGGAAACCAAAATAGTAAGCTTTTTCATTTTAACTATCATGATAACTCAAACAGTTTCTTTTTCTGAAGTTTAGCTTTAGCGATTTTACCCCGGACTACTCCGGCAGTCTGAAGTTCTCCCAAATAAATCTGGATAACCCTGATATTCTCCCTGGCCTCGGGGATCTTGATCTTTTCAAAAAGATTGACTCGCTGGGTAGCTATTCGTAACTCCTCTTTTAAAATATCCATCTGCTGATGGTACACTGCCAGCCTGGCCTTTAAGGTTAAGGTTTGTTTTATGGCTAAAATAGCGGCATCGACCCAAAGCGGAGTAAACATAAAATCATAAGGCTCTTCTTTGATTACTGCTTGGATAAACACCGGTAAATCTATCCCGGCGACATTTCCCTTCTCGATTTCAACCGCTTTTAAACTTACTATGTCTTGGATCGGAACTTCTTCAGCAAAAACATCAACCCAGGAAATTACCTGACTTCTCAAATTATCAATCCTTACGCCGAGGTCTTTGATAATTTGGTGAACTTTGATTATCTCCAGTTGAAGCTGTTTTTTTCTCAATAACAACATCGGCAGATAACGCCGAAACCTGGCTAAACCATCCTTTTGCCCTTTTAACTCGTTTTTAGTCAACCTGATCTTAGGCATAAATTAAGGCCAAAATTCATAATCCCAAAACATTATCCAGTGGTAGTCGCTGTTGCCTCGGAATCCGCCGGTATTGAACGGCCAATCCTCAGCATCATCGATCATTGCGTCCATTATCTCCGCCGCATTGCGCGGCATAGGACGTTGGCCGTTATAAGAAATATCAGGGCAGGGATAACGGCAGTCGTCGATCTCTAAGACTAACTCCATTATTCCGTTGGGAGGAAAGCTGAAATCCTGCCAACGGGAAAAAGCATAAGTTCCCCCCCAAGGATGTATTCCGTTAATTTTTTCTACATAGGGGCCATCCCATCCCGGCCATTCTTCCTTTGTCCATTCAGTCCGATCTATTTCAAACGGGTCAGTATCCAAAGGGGTCTGGCCCGGAAACAAATGCATTGTTCCCCACCGACAATTATCCATGACCTTACGTCCGGTATCAGCATAAACAGCTCCAACGGCTGTTTTTAAAGTCTTAAAATTAGCTATTACTTCTGCGACTTTAGCTTTCTCAATCGCTTTAAAGGCATTGGGAGCGATGATTGCCGCCAATATTGCAATGATGGCGATAACTACAATCAGTTCGATGAGAGTAAATGATTTTATCATTTCCCTTCTCCATTTTTAAGGCTTGCTCGGCCAGAATTCTTTTACCAACTCACTGCGAAAACTGGTTTCCTTGGGTTCAAAACATTGAGCTAAAATATTCCAGCCTTGGTCCAAAGCTTCCTCTAAAGAAACTTTAGCTGATAGATCCATCATCTGAGATTCAAACAGTTTTCCGTATTTTAATAACTTTCTATCCCAGTCACTCATCCGAAAACCCATGGCTCTTTTTTCTTCGGATTCCCGGTATTGAGCATAAAGCTGGATCATTGCGTCCATGATTGCCCGGTGGTCTTTGCGGGTCTTATCATTGACCTGCTGTTTCAGACGGCTCAAAGAACCAAAAGGCTCGATCCTGCCGTTACGTAGGTAAAACTGGCCCTCGGTAATATAACCGGTATTGTCCGGCACCGGATGAGTCACATCATCTCCGGGCATAGTGGTCACCGCTAATACGGTAATCGAACCAGCGCCTTGGAAATCAACTGCCTTTTCATAGCGGCGGGCTAACTGGGTATATAGATCGCCGGGATAGCCGCGGTTAGAAGGCACTTGCTCCATAGTAATAGCGATTTCTTTTAAAGCATCAGCGAAATTAGTCATATCGCTAAGCAACACCAATACGTCTTTTCCGCCCAAAGCAAACTTCTCGGCAACTGCCAGGCACAAATCCGGAACCATAAGACCTTCGACTATCGGGTCAGAAGCGGTATGAATAAAAAATATTGACCGGGAAAGAGAGCCGGCCTGCTCAAGAGTATTTTTAAAAAACATATATTGGTCGAACTTCAGGCCGATACCGCCTAAAACGATCATGTCTACTTCTGCCTGCATGGCGATCCTGGCTAAAAGTTCATTGTAGGGCTCTCCGGACACTGAGAATATTGGCAGCTTTTGGGAAACCACTAAAGAATTGAACACATCGATCATCGGGATATTGGTACGGATCATCCGTTCAGGAATGATCCGTTTAGCCGGGTTGACTGCCGGCCCGGAAATATCGATCAGGTTTTCGGTTAAAGCCGGACCTTTGTCGCGAGGGTTACCTGAACCGTCAAAGATCCGGCCCAGCATGTTTTGGGAAAAAGCCACCTGCATCGGATGGCCCAAAAAACGCACTTCATCATCAGTAGAGATTCCTCGGCTTCCCGAAAAAACCTGTAAAGACACGATGTCGGCCTCAAGCTTTATTACCTGGGCCAAAGAAGAACCCCTCGAGGACCTTACTTCTGCTAACTCCTCATAGGCTACATCTTTTGCCTTTACGGTGATGACGTTTCCGGCAACGCTTAATATTTTACTATGTACTTTTTTCATCTTTTAACATCTTTTGTTTTATAAACTCATCGATTTTTCTCTCCTGCTGTTTAAATTCATCACTGTCTTTCTGTTTGTAATTCCAATCGATAAATATCTGCCTTAACTCATAAAAAAGATAGCGGGCCTTTTCTTTCTGGCTAAACTTAAACTCCTCGTCCAGAATCGAACAAAGTTTTCCAAAAACATATTTCTGCCGCTCTAAATCAGTTGCCGCATCTACTTTATCAAAACCGTTCTGCTGCAGGTATACGCTATCAATAAATTCTGATTTTAAATAGACGATGAAATCTTCCATTGAAGTGCCTTCTTCTCCAACCACCTTCATCATCTGATATACTTCATCGCCGGCAGCCAAAATAGCTTTGACTTTACCTCTCTGCCCCGGATCAATAAATCCGGTATAGCGCGACCAGCTGTCTAAGGGATCTATCGAAGGAAACCGCCGGGCATTAGCCCTATCGCGGGAAAGCCCGTGAAAAGCACCAACCACTTTAAGGGTGGCTTGGGTAACCGGTTCTTCAAAGTTTCCGCCGGCCGGAGAAATTGTTCCGCCGATAGTCAGCGAACCTTTCTGGCCGTTGTTTAAACCGACCAGCCCTGAACGCTCATAAAACTCGGCGATCCGCGACTCCAGATAAGCCGGGTAAGCTTCTTCACCGGGGATCTCCTCTAAGCGGCCGGAAACTTCCCGCATAGCTTGAGCCCAACGAGAAGTAGAATCAGCTAAAAGTAGAACATCCAAGCCCATCTGGCGATAGTATTCACCAAGAGTGGCGGCAGTATATACTGAAGCATCCCGGGCAGCTACCGGCATAGAAGAAGTATTGCAGATTATAATCGTTCTTTCCATCAGCGGCCGGCTGGTACGCGGGTCGACTAACTCCGGGAATTTTCTTAAAGTTTCAACCACTTCGCCGGCCCGTTCTCCGCAAGCAGCAATAATTACGATATCTACTTCGGCGTAGCGGCTGGTAAGCTGCTGTAAAACGGTTTTACCCGAACCAAACGGCCCGGGGATACAATAAGTGCCGCCTTTGGCTACCGGGAATAAAGTATCGATGATCCTGGCTTTAGTGATCAGCGGTTCCTGGGGAGTAAATTTTTCCTTATAGGCCTGTATTGGTATCTTTATCGGCCAGTTAAAAGCCATGGTGATATCGACGATCTCACCTCTTGAATTTTTCAGCTTAGCTATAGTATCGGTAATTTTATAACTACCGGCTGGAGCAATTGTTTCTACCTGATAATCTCCAGACAAGTAAAAGGGTACCATGATCTGATGTTTAAATACTCCCTCTTGAACAAATCCCAAATTTGAACCCTTAACCATTCTATCCTTTTTAGAGGTTGCTGAAGGCTGAAAATCCCACTTACGTTTAGAATTTAAAGCTTCTATCTGCTCTCCCCGCGGCAGGAAAAAACCAAACTTCTCAGCCAGCTCGGGAAGCGGATTTTGCAAACCATCAAAAATCTGTCCCAGGAGTCCCGGTCCGAGTTTGACTGAAAGCATCTGACCGCTAAAATCTACTTGGTCTCCTACTCTCACCCCCTTGGTATCCTCAAAAACCTGCATGTAAGCAATGCCGTAATTTATCCGAATAACTTCAGCCATCAACCGCTCTTTACCACAGGAAACATAACCGACTTCATTCTGGACAATGTCTCCTTGACAGCTAACCGCGATGATATTACCCTGGATCAAATTGATTTTTCCTAAACGTTTACTCATATTCTCGCTACCGAAAGCTGATCAAAAAGAACTAAGCCTTTATCTTTATCGAAACTGAATAACCTTTCTAAAATTTGCAGTTTTAAAAAATAGAGAATAAGCCAGGTTAAATCAAAATGGTGGCCAGACTCCTGTTCCTGAATAAAATTCCAACGCAATAACAACAATTTCCTTTCGGCTTCCAGCGGTGAACTATTATCTACTACTAAATTAAACCCGCTGCTCTGATAACTGCCACCTTGTTGTTTAGCTTGGCGGAAAAGTGTTAATTCCCGGCGTAAGTTGAGCTCAAACTGTTTATAAGCAGTCAGGGCTTTCGGTTCTCCACTAACCATCATGAAATTATTGAGGCTGATAGACTCAAAATGCTTGAATTCGCCTTCTCCCAACCACTGGCTGGCCTGACTTAAAAAATAATCCCGGCTTACCTGGGGCTTTTGGTCAAAGATTAAAGCCGGCAGCTGAGATACAAAATAATAATATTTATCCATTATTTAGCATCAAGCATTGCAGCTATGGCGGGATTTAAAAATTGTTTAAAAGTATCGCTGAGGGTTTCCTCGGTAAAATCATAATGCAAATCTTCTCCCTTCAAACCGATCCGAAACCCCTTATCAATCGCCGGGTTGATTTTTATCTCTACTTTTTCCTTGGCTTTGGCCTTTAATTCGCTCTGCAGCAAAGATTCAAGCTTAATCTTATCCTGCTTGCTTACCAAAACCTCTAAAACTGCGTCTTTTTTATCAGTCCAGGCTTCAACGATTTTGATGATCAATTTTTGCAAAAAATCCGGCTCAAGCTCCCGGGAAACCCGCTGCTTGATCAGGCTTTCAAGAAGACTGGAAATCTCAACTTTCAAGGTAAGCAGCAAATCCCTGGCTGCCTGTCTTAAAGAGCTCTCGCCGTTAAACTTAACTTTTCCAGCCTCTTCTTTTGCCTGAAAGACTATGGCCTCGGCTTGCTTACGGGCTAAAGCAATGATTTCTGAAGCCTGTTTTTGGGCCTGCTCGGTAATTTCCCGGGAGGCTTTCCTAGCTTCCTCTATTCCGTCTTTCTTGATCTTGGCAATCAGGCTATCTAGCTTTACATCCATAGTATCTAATTATATAAGCTCTCTGGCTGCTTGCAAATAGTTTTTCTTGGCTACGATTGGCCGGCCAACTACAAAGTAATCAACTTTATTCTGCAAAGCTTCCTTAACGGTAGCCACTCTTCTCTGATCATCCCCAGTTTTCCTTACCCTTATCCCCGGGGTTATGGTTTTTAAGCCGAACTTTTGTTTAATTTTCTTAGCTTCCCAGACGCTACAAACTACCCCATCTACTCCGGATCGTTTGGCTACCTTAGCTAATTTTAAAACCTGGCTTAAGGATGCCTTTTTAGAAGTTAATTCAGTCACTCCGATAATTAAAGGCGCCTTTTTCTTCTTGTGCTTAGCTTGCTTTCTGACTTCTCGCTTTAAATATTTTAAGGCCGCTTCTCCGGCCTTTAGATGCACGGTAAAAGCCCAAACTCCCAAATCAACAAAGGCCTTAGCGGTTTCTACCATGGTGTTAGGGATATCATAAAGTTTAAAATCCAAAAATACTTTACCGCCTCTTCTTTTAACCTCCCGGATGATCTTAGGTCCAAACCGAGTGTAGGCGATTAAACCGATCTTGAAGCATTTAACTTTCGGCGAAAGTTGGGCCACTATCTTTTTAAACTTCTTCTCCGAAGTTACGTCCAAGGCGACAATGAGTTTATTCCAGGGTTTAGACAATCAAGCCTCCTCTTAAGCTTTTTATATCTTTTATCTTTTTCCTGGTTAAATAACTCTTAATCCCTTTAAGGATTTTTGCGGCTGCATTGGGTTCAACCAAGTTTATGGTTCCCAGACTCACTGCAGTTGCCCCGGCTAAAATAAATTCTATTACATCCTGAGCTGTTTCTATTCCACCGCCGCCGATTACTGGTATCCGCACTGATCCAGCTACCTTCCAGACTCGATAAAGACTCATTGGCTTGATTGCCCGGCCTGAATAACCACCGTAGATATTACCCAAATAAGGCTTTTTAGTATCAATGTTGATGGCCATCGAAAAAAAAGTATTCACCAAGGCAATACCATCGGCTCCAGCACGCTCAGCGGCTTTAGCCACCTCCGCGACATCAGTCACCTCAGGGGTAATTTTTACGATCAAAGTCTTTCTGGTCGCTTTCCGTAAAGCCTTGGTCAGTTTATAAGTTGCCTGGGCACTTTGAGAAACTAATTTTTTTAACCGTAAGTTAGGACAGGAAAGGTTTACTTCAAAACCATCCACACCCTTTTGCTTATCCAGCTTAGTTAAGCACTCCTGGTATTCCTCTCGAGAAAAACCGCCTACGCTAACAAGGCATTTAGTGGGGAGTTTGCGGATTAAAGGCAGTTTATCCTTGATAAAAACATCTACCCCTGGATTCTCTAAGCCGATCGAATTGACTACCCCCTGTTCAGTTTCATAGATGCGTGGCGGTGGGTTACCCTTTCGGGGAGAGAGAGTTAGAGTTTTAGTCGTAATTGCCCCAATGGCTTTAAAATCAGCCAACCCCCTTAACTCTTCGCCAAAACCAAAAGTCCCGGAAGCCGAAATCAGGGGGCTGGAAAGTTCCAATTTGCCCAATTTTACTTTCAAACTCATCTTCCCCATTCTATTCTATTTTGGCTCGTCTTTCAAACAATAGTTTAGTGCCTTTTACCATATATCTTTAATGTCAAATACTGGGCCATCTTTACAGACTTTCTGATATCCATTCTTGGTTTCAATCACACAGGCACAGCAAATGCCTAAGCCGCAGCCCATAAACTGCTCAAAGGAAACCTGGCAGTTAATCCGCGGGTACTTTTTTAAAACTTTACTTATTTCTAAAAACATCTCTTTGGGGCCACAAGCGTAAATCGTCGTCCGTCGTCCGTCGTCCGTCGTCCGTAGAATATGTTTTAACAAACTGATTGCTGTACCTTTGTAACCGCGCGAGCCGTCGTCAGTGGCTAATTTTACCGCAAAACCTAATTTCTTAAATTCGTTCTCGCAAATAACTTCGGATTTATTTTTAGCGCCTAACAAAACTAAATTTTTAGTTCCTTTTAATTTTTGGGCCAGAAAAACTAAAGGAGCGACTCCGATCCCTCCGGCTATTAAAATATTTTCCCGGTTATTTTTGAAATCAAACCCTTTACCCAGGGGACCGATGATGTCTAAAACTTTTCCCTTTTTAATCTGCGAAAGAGCTTTAGTGCCCCGGCCGCGAACCCGAAACAGAATAAAAACTGTATTGCCTTCTACCTTGTGAATACTAAAAGGCCGCCGCAGGATTACCGAACTTATTTTCAAATGGAGAAATTGGCCGGGTTGTGATTTTTTAGCCAAATAAGGCGAATGGATTTTCAGAAGGTAAATATTACTCTTTATTTTAACCGCTTCTTTGACTTGGGCTTTAGCTTGCTTCATGATTCAATCCTTTGTACCGCTAATAAGATACCATACTGCGGCCGGTTTCTCAACCTCTTTTAGGATGTCCGGATCATCCTTTTTTATGGCTATCTCCATATATGCAGACGTTTTGGAAAGTAAAATTCTTTCAGAATTTTTCAAAAAAACTTAAAAGGCTTGAATTTATTCACTTTTAGAGGTATATTAATTTTAAGGGCAAACGGCCCTATCTTACCTCTAACCCATAAATCAAAATGGTCGGATATTAATTGTTAGACATAATAAAATGAATAAAAAATGTCTAACAAAGCATCTATGAAAACGCTTGTCAAGCAGAGTCACATAAAAACCTCCTTCTGAATTAAATAATAAATTAGCCAATTCATCTATTCGCGCTATATTCCGCGTAAAGAGCGGACTTATGCGCACTATAATGATCATGACCGGGTATGCCAATCAATCCAACGGCTTATATCTAGCCAGCTTTGTTAACAGCCTTACCCATTAAGAGAACGATATCTATACTCACATTGCTTCTTTAGAACAACAAAAGCTGATTTAGCCAGCTTATGCCCTATAGCCACAATAGCTACTCCATAGCCTTTTTTGGCTTTAATCTTATTAAACTTAACCGCTAAATAAGGGTCTCTTCTTATTGCGGTTTGAGCAGATTCAACAAAAGCAGTTCTTAGGTACTTGTTGCCTTGCTTGGTTATATGGCCATGGTAGAGTATCTGACCGCTCTGATGCAAGGAAGGCACTATGCCGATATACCTGGCAAACTTATGGTGATTAGGAAATCGGTTAATATCGCCTACTTCGGAAAGAATCACATGAGCACTAATAACTCCGATTCCTGGAATAGTAGTTAAGAGCTGTGCTTGTTTATCCTTCTTTAGTTTCTGACGTAATTGGTTGTCGACTTTATTAATTCTGCCGGTTAAATCATCTATTACCGACAGGTAATTATCAATTATAGACTTATAAGGTTGTTTTAGATCTAACTGAATAAGGAATTGCTTACCTTGTTTACCGAATAGATCGCTAAAAGATTGTTGGATGCCGGAATTATCTAGTATTGAGTGTACCCTATTCTTAATACTGGTACGTAAATAGATTAAGTTTTGTCTGTATCTCATTAGGTATCTTGCATCACGTATAGGCTTAGTAGGTACATATGCCTCTGGCAGCATGTCTACTCTAAGTAAATCAGCTAATACAGAAGCGCTTATCTTGTCGGTTTTGATTCTCTCCTCGGCAATAGCCTTAGTCTTAGCAGTATGAGACAGCTTCACCGATAGGCCCAGCTCTCCAAACATATCGGTCAGCCAATGGTCAAAACCGCAGGTTTCCAGGGCTACAATTGAGCCTTCCGGTATAGCCTTAAAATAATCCTTCATATTCTCCTTATCTGCGTGGTATAATTTTACTTGATTAAGCTTAGTGCCTCGTTGATCTTTTACAACTACGTAGCTGTATTTCTTGTGCTGGTCAACACCAATGTAATGCATATACACCTCCTGGTTTAGCGGCGAAGAGGCCGTTTAGGTTAAACCTAGTGAGCCGTAAGGCCTGTCCTTACGAGCTCGTAAATATTGTACCTCGTTCTACGAGGTCTGGCACGACCCGCTGACAGGAGGCGTTTTCATACTATCAATCCAGCGGACTGTATTTGCTGCTCTCTAGGTTCGCGGGTTCGTCCAGCCGCTGATTTCTATGTTATACACGAAAATAGGTGTCAAATAGGTGTCATATAGATATCAATGACACCTATAATACGAAATCTCTATTATCGCCCCCCGAAATGAGTCTCGTATAAGTGTCATATAGGTGTCAAAGAAACTCATCTTGACAAAAAAATGTCTATATGTTATTATTTAGGTGTCAAATGAACAACAATGACACCTAAAATCACATAAGCTATGTCTCAACCATACATTTTAGAAAAACCTGATATTTCAATATTTGATCAAAAAGAA
Source organism: Candidatus Omnitrophota bacterium (assembly GCA_018826075.1). Lineage (GTDB taxonomy): Bacteria > Omnitrophota > Gorgyraeia > Duberdicusellales > 4484-171 > JAHKAJ01. The sequence goes on along the minus strand of JAHKAJ010000018.1, from coordinate 2,198 downwards.
ATTTTTGATTACATGTTTGAAAAAGAAAAAAATAATTTTGATCAAATTCTATTTGAAACATCGCACCCTTCTTACTTGTATTGGGATAAAATAAAATACAAAAAGTTTTCCTCTAAGGCTCCCATCGAAAAAATATGGGCAGCAATTAAATTCTCTCGATGGCTTAAATCATCTCCCACTGTAATAATGAATGAAGACGGTAAGTTTTTTCGTTGGTATGCGCATTTACCAAAACTGGAGGAATTCATTCACAGAATAGACTTAAATACAGGAGGACATTTATCTTTAAGCGGTTCTGATATAGATGAAAAAAATGAAATGAAATTTATTTCCCGTGGAATAATTGAAGAAGCTATCGCTTCATCACAACTCGAAGGCGCGAGCACAACGCGTAAGCTCGCCAAGAAATTTCTTTCTGAGGGAAGAAAACCACATACGGAAAACGAACACATGATTTTAAATAATTACAACTCCATGAAAGCTATTAAAGAAGATTTCAAAAATAAACCATTAGGCATAGATCTATTGTTTGAACTACACTCAATGATTGTAAAAAATACTGTTTCGAAAAAAGAATTATTCTGTTTTAGAAAAGATAGCGATAATATTGTAGTTGAAGATACCTTAGGGCAATTTACATACCACACGCCTCCAAAAATTACCTTTGTGGAAAGCGAAATTAAACGCTTTATAGATTTTGCTAACGACAGTTCAGAAGGTCATTTCCTTCACCCAGTAATCAAAGCAATTATGTTACACTTTTGGGTTGGATACTTACATCCATTTACTGATGGCAATGGAAGATTAGCTCGTTTAATATTTTACTGGTACCTATTAAGTAAAGGTTATTGGGCGTTTTCATATCTTCCTATATCAACAATGATTAGAAAATCTCCTTCTCAATACGCTAAATCTTATGTATATAGCGAACAGGATGATTTAGATTTGACTTATTTTATTGACTATAATGTCAGAAAGGTTAAATTAGCTATGAAGGATTTTGAGAGATACATACAAAAAGTATCTTATAGAAACAAAAGAATGAATATGAAAGCAAAATCCAACTACGATTTGAATGAGCGTCAGATACAACTTTTACAATATTATTACGAAAATGAAGATGAGTATACAACCCCAACAATGCACATGAATCATTATCAGATTTCTAAAAGTACAGCTATTAGAGATTTGCAAAATTTACTAGAGCAAAATTTTGTTTTTTTAAAAAGAAATCGGAAAAAGGCATGCTATTTTGCCACCGAGAAGATAAAAGAGCTTTTTAAAAAATAGCATAACAAATCATCTATGAAAACACCTGTCAAGCAGAATCACATAAAAACCTCCTAAGCATTAATACAACTAAATAAAATCAGCCAATTCATCTATTCGCGCTATATTCCGCTCACAAGGCGAACTTATGCGCACTATAATGATCATGACAGGGTATGCCAATCAATCCAACGGCTTCTAAATTGAGCCAGACTTGTTAACGGCCTTACCCATTAAGAGAACGATACCTATATTCTTCTTTATTCTTTAAAACCACATATGCTGATTTAGCTAATTTATGCCCTATGGCAACTATTGCCACACCATAGCCTTTCTTAGCTTTTATTTTATTAAACTTAACCGCTAAATAAGGATCTCTACGGATAGCTGTTTGAGCTGATTCAACAAAGGCAGTTCTTAGATATTTATTACCTTGTTTAGTTATATGGCCGCTATGTAATACCTGCCCGCTCTGGTGCAGAGAAGGAACTATACCAATGTATCTGGCAAACTTATGATGATTAGGGAATCTATTGATATCTCCGGTTTCGGCTAAAATTACATGAGCGGTAATAACACCTATGCCGGGAATAGTAGTTAAAAGCTGGACTTGTTTATCTTTTCTTAAAGATTGGCGTAATTGGCTATCGACTTTATTTATCCGGTTAGTTAAGTCAGCTATTACAGACAGGTAATTATCAATTATAGATTTATAAGGTTGCCTTAAGTCTAATTGAATAAGGAATTGCCTACCTCCTTTACCGAAAAGGTCTGAGAATGATTGTTGGATACCGGCATTATCAATTATTGAATGTATTCTATTCTTAATGCTTGTACGCAGATAGATTAAGTTTTGTCGATATCTCATTAGATATCTTGCATCACGTATAGGCTTGGTAGGTATATAGGCCTCTGGCAGCATATCTACT
>JAHKAJ010000017.1 GCA_018826075.1 Candidatus Omnitrophota bacterium | reverse complement strand
CCACTTCTTTTGACAACCCTCTGTATTATATCCAGTATGTCTGTGCCCGGATCGAAAGTATTTTTAAAAAAGCCAAAGCTTTGCCGTTTGACCCTAAATACAGCTTGTTACTTAAGGACCAAGAGGAGTTGAATCTCCTGCGTTCTCTCTTACAATTTTCCTATTGCCTGGAAAAGTCCTACTATACTTTAGAGCCGGTATTCATAATCGAATTTTTAAAAAATTTAGCCGCAAACTTTCATAAGTTTTACGAAAAAGTCAGAGTTATCGACGATGACCAAAATATAACCCAAAGCCGCTTAAACCTCTTACGAGCCGTGCGGATAGTCTTTCATTGCGGCCTCATTCTTTTAGGAATAACCCCGGCTAAGAAGATGTAATGAAGCCAAAGACCTGGAAAATAAAAAAAACTGACCCTCAGATCAGAGAGTTGGCCGGAAGACATAACCTTGACCCGATCGTAGTCCAACTGCTGATTAACCGCGGGTTATCAGAGGGAGACTTCGATTATTTTCTAAGATCTTCCCGGCTTGATTTTCACGATGCCAGTCTGCTTCCCGATATCGAAAAAGCTAAGCAAAGAGTAAAAAAAGCAGTTTCCGGCCGGGAAAAAGTTTTAGTTTTCGGCGACTACGATGTGGATGGAATCACTTCTCTAGCCATCTTTTATGAATATGCTAAGAATTTTTCCGAGATATTCTCGTTTTACATCCCTCACCGGGTAAAGGAAGGCTATGGTTTAAATAAAGAAGCGGTTTTGAAAGCAAAGGAGGACGGAGTAAGTTTAATCATTGCTTTTGACTGCGGTACTAACAGTTATCAAGAAATTGGACTGGCCCGGTCTTTGGGGATAGAGACTATTGTGATCGATCATCATTATTTAAAAGATGACCGGGTTTTTGACTTTGTTTTGGTAAACCCCAAAAGGAAGGATTCAAGTTACCCCTTTGCGGATTTAAGTGCAGCCGCCCTGGCTTTTAAATTTCTTCAAGTTTTGACCGGAGACCCCAGTTATCAAGTTTTGGATCTGGTAGCCTTATCTTTAATCTGTGATGTAGTTCCTTTATCTGGAGAAAACCGGGTTTTACTTAAGGAGGGCCTTTTAGCCCTTAAGTCTACTAAACGAGTGGCAATAAAAGCTCTTTGTAAAGTTTCCGGCATCCGCCAGGAGAACATTGATATTTTTCATGTCGGCTATATCTTAGGGCCCAGGATCAATGCATCGGGTAGAGTGGCTCACGCTCAGGAATCTTTTGATTTATTTTTGACTGAAGACCAATCCCGGGCTGATAAATTGGCAAAGCAGCTTAGTGAATACAATCAATTGCGTAAAAACATCGAAGTCCAGATCTTAAAAGAAGCCGAACAGCGAATCCAGAAAAACTTTGACCAGCCGGCGGCGATAGTGGTTTCCGGAGAGAATTGGCACCCCGGAGTATTAGGCATTGTTGCTTCCCGCCTGGCAGATAAATACTCGCGCCCCTCATTTGTTATTTCTTTTGATCACGATATCGGCAAAGGTTCTGCTCGCTCTATTCAGAGTGTGCATATTTTAGAAATGTTGGATAAGTGTGCTGATTCGCTTATTGAATACGGTGGCCACCGTAAGGCAGCCGGAGTCCAGATAGATAAAGGCGAACTGGAAAATTTCAAAGAAAAGATCAATTTGTTAATTGAAGAAAGTTTGGGCCCCGAAGAATTCATACCGGTGTTAGATATAGATAGCTGGCTGTCTTTTGAGGATATCGATATTGGGCTGGTCGAAGCCGTCGAAGAATTAAAGCCTTATGGTGAAGGAAATCCTCTTCCGTTTTTTGCCGCTAAGGGTATTTTCAAAAAAAGTTCTCCTAAGAAAATAAATTCTTGGTTTTCAATCTGGTTGAGTGACGGCAAAAGGACTCTCGAAGGAATGGTTTACGATAAGGAAATTTTAGAAGTGATCAACTGCGCTGATAATTTTGATATTGCCTTTTCGCTTAAACTAGACAATTATCACAATATGCCGAGGTTAGTTATTAGAGATTGCAGGCTTTCTCGAGGAGAAGGTTAGCTTGCCGCTTTTTATGCACTTGGCGCAGACTAAGGTTTTTTTGACTTTTCCGCCGATGAGGATCCTTTTTGATTGAAGGTTAGGAAAAAACTTTCTTTTGGTTATTCCGGTGGTTTTTAATCCTACTCCGCCTTTCTTTTTAGGCATACCTCTGCGGGTGATCGAGGTGCCAGTTAAGGCTTTTTTTCCGCAAATATTGCAACGTCTACTCATAGGTAATCTAATATACTTTTAAATCAAATATTGTCAAGAAAAATATTATTTTTCGGGGGCCGGTGGTGGTTTTGCTTGGAAATATTGACTATTTTGAGTGAAAACGGTTTCAGTAAGCCGTTGATTCTGCCTTCACAGCCTTTGATCGGATATGTTATAAAAGAGGTGTCGAAACGTTCTTTGAAATAATTGGTTTACGATAAAGGCAAACCCGTCGAAAGGCGGGGGCGCAAAGCTAAAAGAGCCTAAAGCCGAAAAATAATTTAGATAAATTATTTTTCGGTAGGGTAGTCAGTTGCCGTACATATCTATTTAATGATACCCATAGTTTTAGCTATGGGTTTTTTTTGTTATAGAGGGGAGCTATTAGTTTGAATGTTTAGCAAAAAGGAGGAGAAAATGTTTAAGAAATTCGTGGCTTTGATGTTGTTGATCGCAGTATTCAGCACAGTTTCCAGTGCCTATGCTTATGACCAGAACGCCGCTACCAAGCTTGCCCGGGGTATTGTAAACGGAGTTACTTCTTGGGTTGAAATCCCTAAGCAGGTATATCTAGTCTCTAAAGAAAGAGAGCCGTTTACCGGTATAACCTATGGTTTAGTTCAAGGTGCTGCTTATACGGTTTTACGGGTAGCTGAGGCAGCTTATGATATCTCACTATTTTTATTACCGCCTTACGACAAACCGCTTTTTGAGCCGGAGTTTGTTTTTGAAGGTTGGGAATAAATAGCGATCAAGAAATTAGCTCTTTCCTTTGAAGATCGTTGAAAAAAGGGCAGGTCCGCAAGGGCCTGTCCTTTTTAGTTTATAGGTCAGGTATTTTTTGAAGCAGCAGGGCATCGCCGTTCTTGCGGCAAAGGGCCCGGGCTTTTTCAAAGTATTTTTTAGCTTCACCTTTTCTGCTCATGCCTATGTGTACCATTCCCAGGTTGTAATAGATCTTAGCATTGTTTTTGTCCAGCCGGAGGGCTTGATTTAAAACCGCCAGAGCTTTAGGATAATCTTTTAATTTTCCGTAAACTCCACCAAGGTTTATATAGGCTTTGGTCAGTGAGGGAGCTTTGGCTATGGCTTTTTCGAAACAAGTTACGGCTTCGGGAAAATTGTTCAGGTAAGCATAGATGACTCCTAAGCGGTAATGGGCCTCAGGGTTTTCCGGATTGAGATTTAGGCTTTTTTCTATTAGGCTGATCGCCTCTTCAGTTTTATTGTTTTTAAAACTTTGGGAAGCCAGGATCATCAGCTTGTCCGCTGAAAGCACAGCTTCACTGGAAGGGGGAACCGGATGATCAGCGGTTATTTCCCTTTGAGGGTAAGCGGTTTCAGCTGGGGGGTTATACTTTTCCTGGAAGTTGTTGTTTGAGCTCGAAAATGGTTCTCCGGGGATATTTTGTCGGCATAGCTTGAGGCCAGCTAAGGCTTGGTTTAAGTCCGGGTTTAATTTTAAGCATTGCGAAAAATATTCAGCTGCTTGCAGATAGTCTTTTTCTTGATAAGAACATAAGCCGAGATTGTATAAAATAATATATTCTTCGGGATAGTTTTCCGGCATTATTTCCAGGGCTTGTTTTAAAAGTTCTCTAGCCAGTTGATAGTCATAGCGGTGGATTTTTATGATTGCCAGATTTAAATAACTTTCCGGCCGCCGGGGATTAAGGTTTCGGGCTTTTTCGAATTCAAATTCAGCTTCACTATATCTTTTATTTCCCAGGTAGTTGAGTCCCGAAGAGATATAGCGGTCATAGAGATAACTAAGCGAATCATCTTGTGAGGGTTGGTCTTGGGCCAAGAGGCTATTGGCGGATAGATTAGTTGTTAAAATAATCAAGGCAACCGAAAACAGGAATTTTATATTCATCAATATATTTTAAGGCCTAAGCCTTGGTTTTGCAACTATTTTAGGCACACATCCCAAAGGGATTTGTGCCTAGATTTCCTGGCGAAGTTGTTTTTCGGCATCAACAATGTCGCGGTTTACCGCCTCAAGGCAGCGGCGCAGTTTAAGCTGCATGGTAGGGCTGATTATCGGCGAGGAATGTATTTCCCGCAGGACCTGGACGCTCATCCGCAGGTAACGCACCAACTCCCCCTCGTCAATATGGCAGAATTTTTGCAGGTTAAGGAAATTTTGCCCCTCGAACCACATCCGGGAAGCCTCGCCGAGATTAAAGAATAGATTTTTGCTTAAAGGGTAGATCCTGAAAGACCTTTCGGTTTTGTAAATATTTTTCATAAATTGGCTAAGGTCGTTTTTTATTTTTTTTATTTTTTTACTCATTTTTGGACGGATTTCACCCTTGCGCGGCTCATAGACTAAAGCCGTGATCAGGACAAATAAATCTTCAGCCGGGAGCGAATCCAGGTATCCTTTTTCAAATAACTCGCCGATAGTCAATTCAAAACTGTAGACTTTGGCAGCCAGCTCTCCTTTTTGGCTAAGTTTATTTTGGCGGATATAGCCCAAATTTTTAAGCAGTTCGATTTTTCTTTTAAATAGCCCGAGAGTTTCCTTTTTTTGCCAGGGTTTGCTTTGATAGAAGTGGAATGATTTAGGGTAGATGTCATAGATCCGTTCGCCCATCAGCTTGTAAAGATTAAGGATGGTGGCATAACAGGAGTTAAGCTGGCTTTTTATTGGCTCATAATTTCCGTAGATGATCTTTTCCAGGTTTTGGGAATCGATATGTGAAGGGTTTACCCGGGAAAAGACGAATCCTTCCTGGTCTATGCCGCGCCTTCCGGCCCGGCCGGCCATCTGGTAGAAGTCACGGGTCTTTAAGTAGCCGTGATAGCGGCCGTAAAATTTACTTAGATTGTCAAAGATGACTGTTTTTGCCGGCATGTTTATTCCCAGGGCAAAAGTCTCGGTGGTGAAGATGAGTTTTATCAGTCCGGTGGTAAACAGGCGTTCAATCACTTCTTTTAAAGTAGGTAAGAGCCCGGCGTGATGGTAGGCAATGCCTTTTTTTATCAGAGGGATCAAAAAATTAGTATGAGGAGAGGAGCTGATATTGAATTTTTTAACTAGCTGGTCAAAAATTTGAGTTATTCTAATTTTTTCTTCAGGGCTCAAAAAATTAAAGTAGCCCACTTCCTGGGCTAAATCTTCGCAGCGCCGCCGCGAGAAAGAAAAATAGATACAAGGCTGGGCTTTTCTTTTAGCTATTGTTTCAATCAAAGTTTTTATCCGGTTAGGCTTGGAAAACACATAACGTTCCTGATAGGAAGGGTTTTTTAAGTTTTTACGCAGGTGGTGGGATTTTTTTAAACAGTCGAAATTATCAAATATTTCATTACTGCATTGAAAAGCGAAATGCAGGGGTACCGGCCGGTTTTCTTCGATGATTACTTCCAGGGGCCAGGAATGGACCTTTTGGATCCAGGCGGTAAATTCTTTGATGTTAGAGATGGTTGCGCTGAGAGCCAGCATTTTCATCTGAGGTGGAATAAGGATGATCGCTTCTTCCCAGACCGTTCCCCGTTCTATGTCATCAAGATAGTGGATCTCATCGAAGATCACCCATTCCCGGTTTTGGAATTCTTCAGGGTTGACCAGGATAGCATTGCGGAATATCTCGGTAGTCATGATCAATACCGCAGCATTCCGGTTGATACTGACATCGCCGGTCAAAATGCCCACTTGTTCAGGATATTTTTGGGAGAAATCCCTGAATTTCTGGTTACTCAAGGCTTTTATCGGAGCAGTATAGATTACCCCTTTTTTATTTTTTATCGAGTCTTCGATGATTCTCTCGGCGATCAGGGTTTTTCCGGCACCGGTAGGAGCGCTGACGATCACTGATTTGTTGTTTTGTGAAGCTTCGATAGCCTGTTTTTGAAATGAATCAAGATTAAAAGTGGCCATTTAAAATTATTATATCAGGGATGGCGGTAAATAGAGGAAATTATTTAGAATGCCGAGGGCTGGTCTGCTTCGCTCTGAGCCGCCTTAGTGATGGTAGAGCTTCGCAGAACCTCGCCAGAGTCTATCAAATTATAATTACTACGAAGCCCGCCAAAGCTATCCTCTCTTATTCTAAGGGCGAAGTAGAATGCCGAGGGCGGGACTTGAACCCGCATGAGGTTGCCCTCATCGGTTTTTGAGACCGACGCGTATGCCAATTCCGCCACCTCGGCATTCATTTTAAGTAGAAATCATAACACCCCTGGCTTTTTTTGTCAATTCGAAGGATTGGTTGACAACTTTTCAGCAGAATGATAGTATTAACTGGTATTTTTTAAGGCACTTCGCCGTTGTCGGCTCAGTGCCGATGAAAAATAAAGAATAACCCTAAATAAATACTTTTTCATCGGGGCCGTGGTGCAGTTGGGAGCACGCTTGCATGGCATGCAAGAGGTCGAGGGTTCAAATCCCTCCGGCTCCATATATTATTTAAAGGTCAAATTTGCTTAAAATAGGCGTTCACGTATCCATTGCCGGTAAAATCTATAAATCTCCAGAGCGGGCTGCTGAGCTGGGCTGCAATACCATGCAGATTTTTTCCCGCAACCCCCGCCAATGGAGAAAGTCCGAGATCGAAGAAGAAGATGTAGTCTTGTTTAAAGATCAGGCCAAGGAATTCGGGATCGACCCGGTAGTGATCCATATACCTTATACGCTTAACCTGGCTTCGGCAAAAAAAACCTTTCATAAAATAACCATAAGAGATTTTATCGTTGACCTTATCGAGGCTGATAGATTGGGAGCCGCTTACCTCATAACTCACATGGGTTCTTATAAGGGCTCGACTGAAACCGCCGGGTTGCTACGGGTAGTCAATGCTTTAAAAAAAATTCTTAAAGAGACAGAAGGTGTAAATACCAGATTGCTTTTAGAAAATACGTCTGGAAGCGGCAGCTGGCTGGGCTGTGATTTTTCTCACCAGCGTTTTGTTTTCCAGGAGCTTGACTGGAATAAACGGGTAGGTATCTGCTTGGATACTGCTCATGCCTGGGCAGCCGGGTATAAAATCAATGATGCGGTCGGGTTTAACGGCTTGCTTAGGGATATTGAGTCTAAGGTGGGTATTGAACGCCTGGGGGTGATCCATCTAAACGATACCGAGGTCGAGCTGGGTTCGCGCCTTGACCGGCATTTTGATATCGGCCAGGGAAAAATCGGCAAAAAAGGTTTTAGTGCTATGATCAATAATCCTAAATTAAAGAAGATACCTTTTATTTTAGAAACTCCCAAAAAGGATGACTCTGACGATAAAAGAAATCTGGCGGTTGTCAGAACTCTGGTAAAACAAAAATAAGACCAATGGATTACAGTAAAAAAATCGATAAAAAATGGCAGGCCCGCTGGGATAAGGAGAAAGTCTTTAATGCTAAGACTCAAGGCGATCGGCGCCCCAAGTATTACTGCTTAGTCATGTTTCCTTACCCTTCAAGCGAACTTCATGTCGGGCATGCCCGTAATTACGTTATCGGCGATGCAGTCAGCCGCTATAAGCGGATGCAGGGATTTAACGTGCTATCTCCGATCGGTTGGGATGCTTTTGGGCTTCCGGCTGAGAATCAAGCCATCAAACATAAGATTCACCCTCGGGAATGGACTTTAAAAAATATCCAGCGGATAAAAGAACAGTTAAAAAGCTGGGGTATCGGCTACGATTGGCCGCGTGAAATCGCCACCTGCCAGCCGGATTATTACAAGTGGACACAGGATATTTTTTTAAAGCTTTACAGCAAAGGTTTGGCTTATCGTAAGGAGGCTCAAGTCAACTGGTGTGATTCCTGCAAGACCGTTTTGGCCAATGAGCAGGTAGTGGCTGGAAAGTGTGAGCGCTGCTCCAGTGAAGTCATCCAGAAGGACCTAAGGCAATGGTTTTTCAAGATCACTGATTATGCCCAGCGGCTTTTAGATGATCTTTCTTTACTTGGAGATTGGCCGGAGAGGGTAAAACTGATGCAGGAAAACTGGATCGGTAAATCAGTGGGCGTAGAGATTAATTTTCCGGTTCAGGATTCTAAGACAATTCTCAATTGTTTTACTACCCGGATAGATACTATTTTTGGAGCGACTTTTCTCGGCCTTAGCTGGGAGCATCCGGCTATAGCCGAGTTGATAAAAGATTCACCCAACAAAAAAGAAATCGAATTGTTTATTGAAAAAGTGCGCAATCAACCTCAGTCAGCCCGCCTTATCGATAGTTTTCAAAAACAAGGCGTATTTACCGGAAAGTTTGCCCTTAATCCGCTGAATGGCAAAAAGACCCCTGTCTGGATTGCCAACTACATACTTCCCGGTTACGGGACCGGAGCGATCATGTGTGTTCCGGCCCACGACACAAGAGATTTTGAGTTTGCCGTTCAATATAAACTTGATATTGTTGAAGTCATCCGGGCCAAGGATAAAAGCGGTGCGCCGAAGACTGTCAGCGAAGTTTACGAAGGCGAAGGAATAATGGTTAATTCCGGCCAGTTTAACGGCCTTTCTTCAGAGCAGGGTAAGGAAAAGATCTCTGACTATCTGCAAGAAAATAAAATCGGTAAAAGAGCAGTAAACTATAAATTAAGAGATTGGTTGGTTTCCCGCCAGCGTTATTGGGGAGCGCCGATTCCGATCATCTATTGTGAAAGTTGTGGTGAAGTCGCTGTACCCGATAAAGATTTACCGGTTGTTTTGCCGGAAGTAAAAGAATTTTTACCTACCGGGCAATCTCCTTTGACGTATATTGACAAGTTTATAAAAACTAAATGTCCTAAATGTGGCAAGGCCGCCCGCAGGGAAACCGACACTATGGATACTTTTGTCGATTCCAGCTGGTATTACTTGCGTTATATATCTCCCCAGGAGAAAAAAACCGCTTTTGTCAGTAGCGATGTCAACAATTGGCTTCCGGTAGATCAATATATTGGAGGAGTTGAACATGCAATTTTACACTTGATGTATTCACGGTTTATTAATAAATTTCTTATGGATCAAGGGTTAATCGATTTTCCTGAACCGTTTAAGAAGTTGTTTACTCAAGGTATGATCGTAAAAGACGGCAATAAGATGTCTAAATCCAAAGGCAATGTGGTGGCTCCCGATTACATTATCGACAAGTACGGTGCGGATATTATGCGGCTTTATATCTTGTTTATGGGGCCTCCGGAAAAAGATGCTGAATGGCAGGATGAAGGCCTAGGGGGTTGTTTTCGGTTTATCCAGCGAGCCCTGAAGTTAGTGGATATGCTGGCTGAATGTTCGCAAAATTCCCAGAGCCAGCCAAATGTTCAAGAAAAAGAATTACTCAGAAAAATACACTCTACGATCAAAGAAGTTACCAGAGACCTGGAAGGAAATTTCCAATTCAACACCGCTGTTTCAAGAGTTATGGAGTTGGTGAATCAGGTTTACAAGGGGATAAATCAGGCGACTCTCGGAAAGGAAGTTTTGGGACAGGCAGTCAAAACTGTTTTTTTGCTTTTGTCTCCGTTTACGCCCCACATTAGCGAGGAAGTTAATCAGATTTTGGGCAACAAGGAGTCCATATTTAAGAGTTCTTGGCCGCTGGTTAACGAGGAGTACCTTAAAGAAGAGGAAGTGGAGATCGCCGTATTGGTTAACGGAAAAGTCCGCGATAAGCTCAAGATAGATGTTTCTTGGTCAAAACAAGAAGTTGAAAAAAAAGCTCTTTCGCTTGAAAAAATAAAGAACGCTCTTCAAGAAAAAGCCCCGAAGAAAACTATCTACATCGATAGAAAAATAGTCAATATCGTTACCTAGAAAATAAATCATGTTTTGTCTTACCTACCAGGAAAGGAAAGTCCTTCTTTTGATTGCGGTTTTGATATTGGTTGGTGCGGCTTTGAGGTTTTTTAATCTAGCCGGAGACCTCCGATCATTGGAAAATTCCCAAACCAGCTCAAATTACCAGAAACTTTCACAGCAGAGCCCGGTGGATATAAATCGAGCCAGCCAATCAGAACTGCAGGCTATTCCCGGAATAGGCAAGGTGATCGCCGGCCGGATAATCGCCTACCGCAGCCAATATGGTTTTTTTAAAACTTCGGAGGATTTGAAGAAAGTCAAAGGTATCGGTTCGAAAAAACTCAAAGTAATCAGCGGATATATTTCTTTTTGATTTACCGGGTGGTCGTGAATAAGATCAATTTAGGGAGTTTTTTAAACTTTTTCTTGTTTGTCTCGTTTGCCGCCGGAATCGCTGCCAGCCGGTTCATAAGTTCGCCGTTTTGTCCGCTTATTTTGATCTTTGTTAGCCTGGGGTCAGTTTATTTTTTTTATAAACTGGGTAAGATTTTTATTTCCGATATTTTTATTCTTTGGCTTTTTTTCTTCCTGGGTTCTTTTTCCGGGTTTTCTCACCCGGCTTCCAAAATAGACTATTTTACCGGCCGTCAAACCCAGGTTACCTTAAAAGTAGTTTCTTTACCGCAAGCCAAAGGTTCCCGCAGTGATTGTTTTGCCTTGATAGAGGAAATCGACGGCTTTTCGTTGGCCCAGAAAGTTAAGATCTCCGATTGCAGTAAAAGTTTAGAGTATTTAAGCCGTTACCGCATTTTTGGAAAATTGAGCAAAAGGACCTACTACGGTAAAAAATTTTACTACTTACGGGTAACCGATGAGAGTCTGTCGGAAGAGCTTTCTTTGAAAGTTTGGGAAACTGCGATTAAAAAAACCAGTCTTTATCTGCTAGCTGTTTTTAGAAAAAACTCAAGCCATCAGGCCTATCGGTTTCTTTCCTCGGTGTTTTTAGGCCGCAGGGAATTGGTGAGTCAGGAACAAGAGTTCTTTTCTCGGGCCGGAGCAGCCCATCTTTTAGCGATCAGCGGCCTGCATTTGGGGCTGACCGCGGCTATTCTTTTTTTCGTTCTCGGATTCCTGGGAATTAATTTTAGAGTTCGCCTGGCAGTTTCCCTGGGTTTTCTCTATCTGTATACTTTACTTAGCGGTGCAAACCCTTCAACTTTGCGGGCAGCTTTCATGTATTCGGCATTTTCTTTTAGTTTTTTCTTTAAACGCCGGATGAACCCGTTTAATTCTTTAGGCTTGGCCGGGCTGGTTTGTCTTTTGATTGCGCCGGAAATGCTGTTTACGGTCGGATTCCAATTATCTTTTTTAGCGGTTTTTGCTATTCTTGCCGGTAGCCAGGTATTAGCCTTGAATTTTTCCGGAAACCGGCTGATAGTTTATTCAAAACAAATTTTTTTCTGCTCGTTATCGGTAACGATACTAACTAATCCCCTTACCGCTTACTATTTCAATAAGTTTTATATCTTAACTGTTTTTTACAACATTATTTTAGTCCCTTTTTTTACCCTTATTTTAAGTTTAAACTTCCTTTTGCTTGTATTTTCTCCTTTGAGTTTTGTGGCTCAAAGCCTGGGAGCCTTACTTTCTTTTTTGATCGGGAGTTTTATGGCTTTGATCAAGGTTTTGGGTTCTTTAAAATTTTCTTATTTAGATTGTCATTTTTCGCTTTGGGCAGTGTTTTTCTATTATTTTATTCTCGTTCTAATTTATAGCTTTTTACGTTTTGCGGTGGGAGTTGACAAGAACAGCCGGCTTTGATATAGTCTTGTGATTATGAAAAAAGGCCTTGTCTTACTTATTCTATTCCTTTTTCCCTGTTCGGTTTACCCCTTTTGGATTTGGTCCCCTAAGACTAAACAATGGAAAAACCCTAAATATTCGGCTTTAGCCACCCCTTATCTGCAATATAAGGCGGCTTTAAAGATTTTTGAAGAAGGCCGCTATAAAGAGGCCTATGCCGAGTTCAAAAAACTACTGGCTAATTATCCTGACGCCAAGGAAGCTGCCGAAAGCCAGTATTATTTAGGCCGGTCTTTGGAGAAGTTGGACAAGTCTTATGAGGCCTTTTTGGCCTATCAACAGCTCATTGATTCTTATCCTAACAGCCAGCGGATAAACGAGGTCATTGAACGGGAATACAATATCGGTGAATATTTTTTAAACCGGGAACATAAAAAATGGCTGGGAATCTCTTTATATGATTTCGTGGAGCATCCCTCAATAGAAATTTTTAACCGGCTGGTGGCCAAAGCACCTTATTCAGAGTATGCTCCCAGAGCCCAGTATAAGCTGGGGATCATACTTTTTGAGTTGGGCCGTTTTGACGAAGCCCGCGATGCTTTTCAGAAGGTGGTGGATAATTATTCCGACAGCGAATGGGCTGCTCCGGCAAAATATCAATTAGCTATTGCCACTGCCAAAGCTTTTCCGGGGGCCGATTATGACTCTTCTTATTTAAAAGAGGCAACAGCCAGGCTTGCTGAATTTATCAAAAACCATCCTGAAGCTCAGATCTCGGTTGAGGCTGAAGGGCAACTTAAAATTTTACGAAACCGCGAAGCCAAGAAAGATTTTGAGATCGGACAATTCTATGAAGGCCAAAACCAGTACAAAAGTGCCTTGATCTATTATCAAAAGGTTATCGATAACTATGCCGACAGTGATTATTACAGCCAGTCTTTGGATAAAATTCAGGAGTTAAATAAGTTGTTGGACGGCAATTTGACTAAAGACGAATTGAAAGCTAGTGAAAAAAAAGAAGCAGCTGAAACTAAACGGGCCGAAAAGATAAGGTTAAAAGAAAGAAGGTTAAAGGATAGACAAGATGTCCGCCAGGAAAAAATAGAAGCTAAAAATTTATTGCGCAGCCAGAGACTGGCCGAAAAGGAAGCCGTAGTCAAAGAAAAATTAAAAAATAAAATCGAAGCTAAGGAGAAAAGTGAGTTTTTCCGTCAGGAAAGGCTTAAAACCAAACAAGAGCTTTTTAGAAAAAAGGCGGTTTTAGCCCAAAACAAGAAAGAGGAAAAGCTTAAACGTATTCAGGTTAAAAAAGAACTTAAACGAGC
The DNA here is from genome assembly GCA_018826075.1 of Candidatus Omnitrophota bacterium. GTDB lineage: Bacteria > Omnitrophota > Gorgyraeia > Duberdicusellales > 4484-171 > JAHKAJ01. Next base: position 35,195 of record JAHKAJ010000017.1, on the reverse strand, counting down.
AAAGTCTAAAGAAAAACTTGCCAAGAAACTCGAGGCTAAAGCTCAAAAGCAGGCCTTAAAGGAACAAAGAAAAAAAGAGGCGCTTTTAAAAAAGCAGAAAGCCAAGGCTAAAAAGATGGCCCTGGAAGAAAAAAAGCGCAAAGAAAAATTAGCCCGGGGAAGTCAGGCTCAAGATCAATAACCCTATGTTATCTAAGGAGAGGCAAATGTTCAGATGTTTAATTCTGTTAGTAGTTTTTTTAAGTTCGGGTTGTGGCTATGTCACTAAAGGTTCTATTTATGCCGGCCGGAAAATAATAATCCAACCGGTGTTGAATAAGATAGATGTGACTTCAGTAAACCGGGAAACTTCCGGTTATGTAAGTTTTCCGATTCTAATCGAAAATAAGTTGACTAACGAGGTAGTGAACCGGTTTAGAGTCGATGGCCAGCTTAAGGTAGTAAGCGATGACCCTGAAGCGCTCAAACTATTTTGTACGGTAGATGACTATTCAAAGGATACCTTACGGTACGAGGAAGCTAGCGATGGCGAAGTCAAAGAGCAGCGTTTGACCCTTCACGCCAACATTAAGCTGGTTGCGCCTGATGGAGAGGTTTTGATCGAGAGAGCTATAACCGGAGAAGCCGACTATTTTCTTTCGGGAGCCGGTTTGAAATCCGAAGCTTCAGCCCAGGCTGACCTGGTAGTCGATACAGCCCGTAGGGTTTCTGAAGCAGTTTTGGAAGAGTGGTGAATACTTCAGTCAGAGAAAGGCTTTTTCTGATCCTGGGGGGAGATTTTAACCAGCGGCAACTGGCGCTTAGCAATATAAAAAAACGCCTGCTTAAACAACAATCCCTGCCGATAGATTTTTTTACCTTTTATGCCAAAGAGATCGAGCTAAAGACCTTCAGCGAGAAGTTGCTTACTGTTTCTTTTGGCCAGAAAAAAGTGGTTATGTTTAGAAATTTCGACCAGCTGGCTTCCCCGGTAAGAAAATTCTTCTTCAAAAATATTAAGAAAATCCTGAAATCCAACTATTTGATTTTTGATAGCGACAAAGAATATTACCAGTTGCAAAAAGATAAAAAATTTCTTTCCGATGAACTGTTTTCTTTTATTATTAAGCAGGCGACGACTTTTAGGGTTAATTCGGCTAGAAAATATCTTTCTATTCAGGATTTTATCAGTAGTTTGCGAAAGAATGATTTAAAAAGCTGTCTCTATGTGGTTGAAAGTCTGTTTTCAGCCGGAGGCAAGGCTGATGTTTTAGGGCCGCAGATCATCGGTATTCTTGTTTATCGATCAGCGGGTTTAAACGGCCGGCAAAGAAAAGAGTATTTTCAATATCTATGGGAGGCTGACCGTGAGCTTAAAGAAAAAGGCCTGGATCCTCGGTTAGTCATAAATACTCTTTTGGTAAAGATACTTACACCGTCTTTTAGGACGGCTTCTTGAGTGATGTTTCAGGCGGTTTTTAAAAGTTTGGCTAAGCGACTTTTTTTATTGGCAGCTTTATTTTTATGAAAGACTTTTTTGCTGACAGCTTTGTCAAAAAGCTGGCAAATTTGTTTAAAACTTTCAGTTCTGGCTTTCGGATCTTTATCCAGTAGGGCTTTTTTAAATTTCTTTATGGCAGCTTTGACCGCACGTTTTACAGCAAGATTTCTCCGATGCCGTTTCTTATTTTTTCTTAAGTCTTTTTTTCCAGCTCTTCTTTGAGGCATGGGAAGGATTTTATAGGAATAACTGGTTTGTGTCAAGGATTTTTTCAAATAAGCCCCAATGCTTAAAAAATTCACCAGAAACACTTACTTAGTCGGCCTGGGTACAGGAATCTCAATGATTTTGGGATTTTTGCGGGATATCCTGGTGGCTAATTTCTTCGGCACCTCGGCTATCCTGGAGGCTTTTATCGTATCTTTCCGGATTCCTAACCTTTTCCGGAGCATACTCGGAGAGGGGTTTTCTGATTCAGTAGCCACCCCGATTCTTTCTGAATATCAGGATGACCGCCAGAAGCTGTTTAAAGCCGGCAACAATATGCTTTTATTCTCAGGAATGGCGCTCTTAGTGCTTACTTTACTGGGGATTGTCTTTGCCGAATTTTTTGTAAGGTTGTTGGCCCCGGGCTTTTTAAATGACCCTACTAAGTTTTCTTTGACAGTTTCTTATACCCGGATCACCTTTTCCTATCTTTTTTTTATCGGGCTTTCAGTCAATAGCTTTGCCATCCTTTACAGCTTAAAGCGGTTCTTTATTCCGGCAGTTACTCCGGCTTTTTTGAACCTGGCTTTTATCATCGGGTTGCTTTTTTTCATCAAGGTGCTTAAGGATTACATCTTGATTATTTGCGTAGTCAGCGGAGGAGTTTTGCAGTTGTTGATACCTTTTTTAGCTTTAAAAAGAGCCGGCTTTATTTTTAAATTTAAACCAGCTCAAATCTTCCGGGACAGTTCGCTGGTCCGGATGCTTAAACTTATGCCGGCCAGGGTTATTTCCAGCATTGCCTATCAGCTTAGCGTGATCATTGATACTGCTTTGGCTTCCTTTAGCCAGATTGTCGGCAATGGTGCAGTAGCAGCCTTGTTTTTTGCCAATCCTTACATTCACCTGCCGATGGCTCTTTTTATCCATTCGATATCGCGGGTGGCGGTGGTCGATCTGTCTTATTATCAAAAACAAAATAATCTTTCTGATTTTCGCAAGCTGTTTGTTTTTTCATTTCAAAATATCATTTTTCTCATAATCCCGATAACCGCAGTCTATCTTTTTTTATCCGGGCCGATAATAGAAGTCGTTCTTTACCGGGGAGGCTTTGATCTACATTCCTGGCAGATGACTTCTGCGGTACTTTTCTTTTATTCCTTAGGTTTGTTTTTCTTTTGCGGCATAAAGTTTTTGGTTAATTGTTTTTATGCTCTTAAGGATACTAAAACTCCGGCTAAAGTCACAGTAGTTTCTTTATTGCTGAATATTATTTTAAGCGTTTGGCTGATGTATCCTTTGAAGGTCGGCGGTATTGCTTTGGGCAGCAGCCTGGCGGCAGTGTTTAATTTTTCCTTTCTTTATTATTTATTAACCAAAAAAATCGGCCCCCTGGACTGGCAGGATACAAAATCGCAGTTGATAAAAATTATCATCCTCAGTTTGCTGACCGGTTTGGCCAGCCGTTTTCTTTGGGATTTTTTGGTCTTTAACAAGTATCTTAAAATGGCCGCGGTGTTGCCGGCTGCAGCGGTTATTTTTTTCGGCAGCGGATATTTTGCCGGTATAAAACAGGTTCATTACTTGAAAAGATGGATATTGGCAAAAAAATAGAGAATCTGCCTTTGGGGCCTGGCGTATACATTATGAAGGATAAACACAGCCAGGTTCTTTATATCGGAAAAGCCGCTTCAATAAAGAAACGTTTAAAGGGCCATTTTTCGCGACCAGTAGCTAAAAATGCCGTTTTTTTAAATAAGGTAACCGACCTTGAGTGTATTCTTTGTCAAAATCCTGAGCAGGCTTTGATCTTAGAAGCGGCTTTGATCAAGGAGCGAAAACCAAAATATAATATTGCTCTTCGCGACAGCAAGAGTTATCCTTATGTAGCCGTAACCAGGGAAAAATTTTCCCGGATCGGTATCAGCCGTCCGAAAAAGAAAGGTGAGGCTGTTTTTTACGGGCCTTACCCGGGAGCAAAAACCTTAAAGTCAGCTTTAGGATTAATACGCAAAATATTTCCTTTTCGTTCCTGCCTGCGCTTGCCTAAAGAAGCCTGTCTGTTTTACCATCTTAAACTTTGCCCGGCTCCCTGCGAAGGCAAAGTTTCTCTAGCCGGATACCGGCAAAATATTTCCAATATTACCAAAATTTTAAGCGGGAAAAGAAAGGAATTGATAAAACAGTTGGAGGAAAAAATGGGCCGGGAATCTACGCTCAAGAATTTTGAAGCCGCAGCCGCGATCAGAGATATCCTTGGCGCGATCAATAATCTTTATCAGGGAAAACCCAAAGAGCACGAAATCATTTCCTTGAAGGAAGTTTTAGGTTTAGATCGGCTTCCTTTATATATTGAAGCTATAGATATATCTTCGTTGGGTTCCGGTGATTCAACCGGTTCAGTAGTAGTTTTTAAGGATGGAGTCCCCGACAAAGACAATTACCGCCGGTTCCTGATAAAGCAAACTAAAGCCGGCGATGACTATGCCGGGATTTGCGAAGTAGTCCAGCGCCGTTATAGCCGGTTATTAAAGGAAAATAAACCTTTACCGGACCTGGTTGTCATTGACGGCGGCCAAGGACATGTTCGGACAGCGGCCCGGGTATTTTTCCGGCTGGGTATTAAAGTCGCTGTCATCGGTTTGGCTAAAGGTAACGAGGAAATATGGTTTCCCGATAAACTTAAACCTTTGGTCATAGCCAAGAATCATCCCGGCTTACAGCTTATTCAGCGGCTGCGGGATGAGGCTCATCGTTTCGCTCACAGCTATCAATTGCTGCGTCGCAGGAAAAGGATGGGGATAAGTAAATAAACATGACCGAGTTTGAAAAGAAGGTGTTAAGGATAGTTTCTCAGATTCCTTTGGGCCAGGTGCACAGCTATAAATGGGTGGCTAAGAAATCCGGCCGTCCCCGGGCTTATCGGGCGGTAGCCAGTGCCCTCAAGAAAAATCCTTACCCTTTATTTATTCCCTGTCATCGGGTAATAAAATCTTCCGGCCAGGCCGGAGGTTATTCTTTGGGTAAAGCCTTAAAGGTAAATTTAATAAATTTAGAGAAAAAAATCAAAGATATGGTAAAATAGTTGGCAGGAGGGATCAAGATGGAATTTAAAGACATGCTGGAGTTGATGATTGAAAAAGGCGCCACTGATATTTTTTTGCGGGTGGGCAGCCCTTTAAGAGGAAGGATAAATACCGAAGTCGAGACCATCCGCGAGGAGAGGTTGACTTTCGATGAGATCAAAAATATCATTGAGACAGTGGCCCGGGATCGCGACCGGGAAAGGCTGGAAAAGAGCCGTGGTTGCGAGTTTACCTATTGGTACCGTGAATATTGGCGTTTTCGTATCGGTTTATTTTATCAACGAAGTACTCCGGCAATGGTCGTGCGTAAGATCGACCTGCGAATCCCTTCTTTTACTGAACTTAACCTGCCTAGCGAAGTGCTGGAACAATTTTGCAAGGAAAGAAGAGGCTTGATCTTGCTTACCGGCATCACCGGTTCAGGTAAATCAACCACTATTGCCAGTATGATCCAGTTCATCAACAATAAATACGGCCGCCATGTGCTTACTGTCGAAGAACCGATCGAGTTTACTTTTCAAGACGATCTCTCGGTTATTAACCAGAGAGAAATCGGAACCGATGTTGAAAGTTACCAGGATGCTCTCCGGCAGTTTGCTTTGCATTCTCCGGATGTTATGTATATCGGTAATATCCTTGATGCTGAAACCTGCCATGCGGCTTTAACCGCTGCTGAGACCGGAGTTTTGGTTTTTTCTACTCTTCATACGGTCAATGCTACTTCTACCATAGAGAGGATTGTGAATTTTTTTCATCCTCACCAGCATAATTTTGTCATGAACCAGCTTTCTTTTCTTCTCAAGGGAGTTCTTTCCCAGCGCTTGATACCCCGCGACGACCACCCGGGACTTATTCCGGCTTATGAGATCATGACTTTAAGCCCTTCAATCTCCCGGCTGATAAAGGAGAATAAAATCTGGGAGATTCCTAAATATATTACTTCGGGAGAACATTACGGCATGGTTACTTTTCACCAGTGTTTATTGAGCTTAGTCGAACAGGGAAAAATCACCCCAGAAGTTGCCCTACAATACGCCGACAGCCGCGAAGAGTTAGAGCTGCAGTTGCGCAATAAAGATTTAATATAATCAAAAGGTGGTTGGCCAATTTTTAGGTATAGTTATTTTACCTTTTTTTCGGCGATAATCTTTGCTTAGAGGTTTGAATGCAGGAAATAAACAAAAGAGTCCAGCAGTTGGAAAAGGAACTGGTGCATTTTGGGCAGATTTTAAAAATCGAGGAGAAAAAAACCGCTATTGAAAAGTTACAGTTTAAGATGTCCGAACCGGGGTTCTGGGATGATTCTAAAAAAGCTCAAAGCCTGGTTGATGAGTTAAAATATCTAAAAAGTGATGTTGATGATTGGCAAAGCCTTTATACGGCTTTTATCAATCTTGAAGAAATAGTAAATCTGGACGATCTAAGCTTTGAGAAGGATGTTTTAAAAGAGCTTAAGCGATTGGAAGGCGATTGCGAACAGTTCAAGCTTAAGATCCTTTTCCCAGGAAAGTTCGATAATGCTAATGCGATTGTCGAGATCAATTCCGGCGCCGGCGGGACCGAAGCCTGCGATTGGGCAGCTATGCTTTTTCGGATGTATTTTCGCTGGGCTGAAGACAAGGGTTTTAAACTCAAAGTCTTGGATGAGCTGCGCGGCGAGGAAGCCGGCTTAAAAAGCATTACTTTTTTTATCCAGGGTTTGAGATGCTACGGTTTGCTGCGTTCGGAGCGGGGAGTCCACCGTTTAGTAAGGATTTCTCCCTTTGATGCCAACAAGCGCCGTCATACTTCGTTTGCTTCAGTAGATGTTTTGCCGGAGATAAAAGATGGTTTAGAAATCGAGATAAAGCCCGAAGAACTGAAAATAGATACTTACCGGGCTTCCGGAGCCGGCGGCCAGCATGTGAATGTTACTGATTCGGCTGTACGGATAACTCATCTTCCGACCGGTATTGTGGTGGTTTGTCAAAATGAGCGTTCTCAGCATCAAAATAAACAGGCAGCCCTTCAAATCCTCAAAGCCAAGCTTTACGAGCGCCGGGAGGACCATAATCGAAAAGAACTGGAAAAAGTTTCTGGGACCAAAAGAAGGATTGAGTGGGGTTCACAAATCCGCTCTTACGTTTTGCATCCTTACTTGTTAGTCAAAGACCACCGGACCGATTTAGAGGTCGGCGATGCTAAAAGTGTTCTCGAGGGTAAAATAGATAATTTTCTCTACGCCTATTTAAGATTTATGAGCGAGTCTGAGGAGTAGCCGATGCTTAAGACGATTATTTTAAAGATTTGCCAGCGGAAAATAAACCGCCTTAAATTTCAAGTAAAGGTTATTTTAAATAAGGAGATACCCACTCCGGCCTTGAAAGAAGTGGCGAAATTAACGCCTTTGGTGGGTAAGGTCAATAGTTTTGAGAAAGAGTTAGAATCAAAACCGCCGGAATATTTTAAACAAAAGACCCAGGAGTTTAAAAGATTGATCCAGGAGAAGATTTCCCAAAGCCAGCCCGAGGAACTCAAGGAGATGATTGAAGCGGCACTTGATGATAAGTTGCCTTTTTATTTCGCCCTGGTCAGGGAAGCCGCCCGCCGGACAGTCAAGATGCGACATTTTGATGTGCAGATCCTGGGAGGTTTGGTCTTGCATAAAAATAAAATAGCCGAGATGGTGACCGGTGAAGGAAAAACTTTGGTGGCTACTTTGGCTGCTTCCTTGAATGCTTTAGTCGATCAGGGGGTCCATATCGTTACAGTCAATGATTATTTAGCTAAGCGTGATAGTGAATGGATGGGCCCGATATATGAATATTTGGGATTTTCAGTGGGGGTCATCCAGCAGGATATGGATAGCCGCCAGCGACGGGCAGCGTATGCCTGTGATATAACCTACGGCACTAACAATGAATTTGGGTTTGATTATTTACGTGATAATATGGCCACTAACCCTCAAAATATGGTTCAACGCCGGCACTGGTACGCAGTCGTTGATGAAGTAGATTCGATCTTGATCGATGAGGCCAGGACTCCTTTGATTATCTCTGGGCCGGCTGAGAGCTATATTCAGAAATATTATCTGGCTGACCGGGCAGTCCGCCAGCTAAAGATCAAGAAGATCATTCAGCGTTTTGACAACACCAAAGAAGGGACAGTCACTATTAAAAACAGCGATGGTTCGCAAACCGTAATGTCGCCTCAGGAATTAGAGGAGGCTTATGATGCGATTGTCGAGGAGAAGACCCACCAGACTTACCTGACTTCCGGTGGCGAAAAACGCTGCGAGCGAATACTGGGCATAAACAGCCTTTCTGATGAGTCTCCGGATAAATTTTCCAACCCTTGGTTGCATTATATCACTCAAGGTTTGCGTGCACATTATCTTTTCTTTTCCGACCGGGAATATATTGCAAAAGACGGCCAGGTCCTGATAGTTGACGAATTTACCGGAAGGTTGATGCCTGGACGGCGTTGGTCAGACGGCCTGCACCAGGCAGTTGAAGCCAAGGAAAATTTAAAGATACAGGAGGAGTCTCAGACCTTGGCCACAATCACTCTTCAGAACTATTTCCGGATGTATAAAAAATTAGCCGGTATGACCGGAACTGCTTATACCGAGGCTAATGAGTTTAACCATATTTATAGCTTGGACGTAATAACTATCCCCACTAACTGCCAATTGATTAGGACTAATTATCCTGACCGGATCTATAAGACTAAAATCGGAAAGTTTAAAGCGGTAGTTGAGGAGATAAAGGAGCTTTATCAGAAGAAGCAGCCGGTCCTTGTGGGAACTACTTCCATCGATGATTCAGAGCAACTTTCTTTTTTGCTTAACAATAGCGGTATACCTCATAATATTTTGAATGCTAAATATCATGAAAAAGAGGCTTACATCATCGCCCAGGCCGGAAGGCTCGCTCAGGTAACTATAGCTACCAATATGGCCGGCCGGGGAACTGATATTATCCTTGGCGGCAATCTCGACTACTTCATCAAAGACATTTTACACAAAAACGAGATCTCTTTAGCTGATCCGGATTACTTAAAAGAGTACGACAGCTTATATCAAAAACATCGGGCTAAATTCGAAACTGACCATTCGGCAGTGGTTGCTTTGGGGGGGTTGCATATAATTGGTACCCAGAGGCATGAGTCAAGAAGAATCGATAACCAGCTGCGCGGCCGCAGCGGACGTCAGGGTGACCCGGGATCGTCGCGGTTCTATGTTTCTCTTGAAGATGACTTGATGCGCTTGTTTGGTTCGGAAAAGATCTACAGCTTAATGGATACTTTTGGTTTTCCTGAAGACCAGCCGATAGAGCATGCGATTATCAACCATTCTCTGGCAGTTGCTCAAAAGAGAGTCGAGGGGCATAACTTTGAAATTAGAAAGCAGCTTCTGCAATATGATAATATAATGAACAAGCAACGGGAAGTTATTTACCAGCAGCGCAGAGAGATCCTCGAAGGTGTGGATATGCGGGAAGAGATTTTTTCGATGCTGGATAATGCAATAGACAGCAGTATTGGTATTTATTTTAATGAACAGCCGGATATTTCCGGGCTTACCCAGAGGATTAAGTCCGGATTTGAATTAGAACTGGATAAGTCGGATTTTGACAATCTATCTTCTCAGGAAGCTTCCCAAGTTTTAAAAAAACGATTAAAAGAATATTATCAGGCAAAAGAGTCAAAAGCTAACCCTGAGCAGATGCGCCAAATTGAAAGAATGGTCAGTTTGTGGATAGTTGATTCCCGTTGGAAAGAGCACCTTTTGGTCATGGATCACTTAAGAGAAGGTATTCACTTGCGGGCTCACGCCCATTCTGATCCTTTGGTTGAGTACCAGCGCGAATCTTACCTGGCTTTTCAGGAGATGATCGCTAATATCAAAGAGGGGATAGTTGAGACGGTTTTCAAGGCTAAAATGAAGCCGGCCGTTGAGGAAGTAGGGGTTTTTTCTGATACACCCAAGGATTTTATTCATTCTCAGTATACGCCTTTGGAAAAAAAAGCGGTCAAAGAATCTTCTCCGCCCAAGGTCGACGATAAAAAAACCGGTAGAAACCAGCCTTGCCCTTGCGGAAGCGGCAAGAAATATAAAAAGTGTTGCGGAAGATGAAGCTGATACTATTGTCGCTGATAAGCGGCGTACTTACCGGGTTAGCCTTTGATTTTCCCTGGTCAGCCTTTCTGATTTGGTTTTCGCTGATACCTTTTTTACAGGCTATAAGCAAAAGTTCTTTTAAACAAGGATTTCTGGCGGCTTTATCTTTTGGGCTGGCTTATAATTTAACAGTGGTACATTGGATAGCCCAGGTGACTTTCCTGGGGTTGTTTACTCTGGTTGTTTACCTTTCTTTGTTTTCAGTAATTTTTTTCCTGGCTGCCCGTTGGTTTTTAAAAAAACCTTTAACAATCATCAGCCTGCCTTGCCTTTGGGTGATTACAGAATTTTTGAAAGAAAATATCTGGATTGGTTTTGGCTGGGCAAATTTAGGCTATTGTCAATACAACAATTTGCATTTAATCCAGGCTGCCGATCTAGGCGGAGTCAAACTGATCTCCTTTTTAATCGTTTTGGCCAATGTTTTTATTTGGGAGACCGGGAATTTCTTAGTCCAAAAAGAAAAGCTTTCCCGAGAAAAAAGCCTGATAGTTAAAAAAGTCTTTTTGGTTATTTTAATTTTTGCCGCTGCTTTTGTTTATTCGTTCTACCGGTTGGATAGTTTAAAGGAAACCAGATCAATAAAAGTTTCTTTAGTCCAGCCGAACATTCCTCAAGAACTGAAATGGCAGCCTCCGGCAGCCTCTTCAATAATAGACACCTTGAAAGTTTTAGGTAAGGCCACTGATAAAGACTCTTTAGTGATTTTTCCTGAGGCTGCCTGGCCGCAGGTAGTTAAGGATGGTGGGATGTCGGATATTTTGGATTTTGTTTACGATATCAACAGAGAGTTATTGATTGGAACGCTTTTGGAAGAAAAAGGGAAGTTTTACAATGCAGCCCTGCTTTTTCGAAAAGATGAAAATGGTAAATTGACAATAGATTCTTACCGCAAAGTAAAGTTAGTTCCTTTTGGCGAATATGTGCCGTTAAGGAATTTTTTCAGTTTCATCAGCGTCCTTAATGTTATCGGCGATATCAGCCCCGGTAAAGATCTTTCGGTATTCAGTCACCAGGATGCTTCTTTTTCAACCCTTATCTGTTTTGAAGATGTACTTCCGGTTTATGTATCTCAACTATCTGGTACCAATGATTTCCTGGTCAATATCACCAATGATGCCTGGTTTGGCGGAAATCCTCAAAGCCGCCAGCACCTGGCTATCTTAGCTTTTCGGGCAGTGGAGAACCGGATCCCAATCGTACGTTCGGCTAATACCGGCATCAGCGGCTGGGTTTCTTTTAAAGGCCAAATCAGCATCTTTCGAAACCAGAGCCGGGAAGTTTTCTTTTCGGGAGTAGAAACCTTCAGAGTTTCCGTGTATAATAAGCGAAGCCTTTATTTTGCCAGCGGTGAACTTTTGCCGCTTTTCTGCGGTATCTTTCTTATCGGCATTTCTATTAAAGACGGATTGATCAGGGAGGCTTAATGGAGATCGGCCTTGAGCTAATAAAAATCGAGAAGCCGCAAGATCTGAATGTGATCATCGGTCATTCCCATTTTGTTAAAACTGTTGAAGATGTTTACGAAGCCTTGGTTGGTAGTATGCCTAATATCAGGTTTGGTTTGGCTTTTTCAGAGGCTTCTGGGAAATGTCTGGTGAGGATTGAAGGCAATGATCCGGACTTAATAGAGATCGCTGCCAGCAACGTTTTAAGGATCGGTTGCGGACACCTGTTTTTTGTGGCCTTGAAAGAATCTTATCCGATTAATGTTTTGAACCAGATAAAAAATGTACCTGAAGTTTGTCGGATCTTTTGCGCCAGCGCAAACCCTCTGGAAGTTATCGTTGCCAAGACCGAGCAGGGCAAAGCTATCTTGGGAGTTGTGGACGGATTTTCGCCTAAAGGCATAGAAGGTAAAGAAGATTCTCAGGAAAGAAAATTATTTTTAAGAAAATTCGGTTATAAGTTGTAAGTTTTTGGAAAAAATGGATAAAGAAAAAAATAAATTTTTACGGCGCAATCTTGGCTGGATTTTCATGAAGGCTTTTGTTTTTCTCTGCGGCATAACTCCTTTAAGCTGGAATTACTTTTTGGGAAAAATATTGGGGTCTTTCGCTTATTTGGTCGTAGTCCGCCATCGTAAAGTTGCCCTCGAGAGTTTAGCTGTCGCTTTCCCGGAACTGGACACTAAACAGCGGAAAAAAATAGCCCGTGATTTTTTTATTTTTATGGTTCAAGGTTCTTTTGAGCTGCTTAATTTTTTAAAGAACCCTGATCAGCTGCAAGATATAGGTATTGACGGAGAAAGTAACCTTAAGCAAGCTTTGAGTAAGGGCAAAGGCGTGGTCATGGTCACTGCTCATTTGGGAAATTTTCCTCTAATGAGCCTGAAATTAGCCAAGGCCGGTTACCCGGTCAATTTCGTTACCCGGCCGATGCGCGATGAAAAGACCAGTGATTATATCCATACTTTGCGGACGGCTGCCGGAGTAAAAACGATTTTTTCTTATCCCCGCCGGGAATGTGTTAATGGCATTATCCGGGCTTTAGCTAATAATGAAATAGTCCTGATGCAGATGGATCAAAATTTTGGCACCGGGGGAGTTTGGGTAAAGTTTTTCGGGAAATTAGCCGCTACTCCTGTTGGGCCGGTGGTTTTGGCTCTCAGGACTCAAAGTTCGGTAGTCCCGGCATATATCTACCGCGAGGCAAGAGGAAAACACCGGGTAAAGATTTTCCCTGAGGAAGAGCTGATAATAACAGCTGATAAAAACGAAACCGTACTTATCAATGTAATCAAGTTAACCCGGATTATCGAACAATGGGTAAAAAAGGAAGTTTCTCAATGGAGCTGGATTCATCGGCGCTGGAAATCCCGGCCTTCAAAAGAAGTTGAGAAGATAAGTTTTAAAATCGAACAATAGCCTTGTAATTAGCTGAATTTTTGGTAGAATTTTTCTAGTATAGCTTTAAGCAGGTAAAAATAACATGGGTAAGAAATATTCTTTGGGTATAGGGCTTAATCTTTTTGATGCCGAAGCTATTCTTCTAAGCCAAGATAACCAAGTCATCACCAGGGTAAAAAAGAACAGAGTCAAAGTCAGCGCTAACGAGACCCTGACTACTTTGATCGAACTGTTTGAAGAAATACTTTCCAAAGCCAAAAAACACAAGTCGGACATCGAAGGCATAGGCCTTGCTTTGGGGGGGATCGTAAACAGTAAAAAAGGAATTGTTTACTGGCCTCAGCCTCCGGATTCCTACGTCGCTCTTCCTTTGAGAGATTATTTTAAAAAGAAATTTGGCTTCCCGGTTTATCTCGAGAATGATGCTAATGCTTCGGCTTGGGCTGAATATCAAACCAATTTTTCAAAATGTAACAATGTCATCTATTTATTTTCAGGAGTTGGCTGCGGGATAATCATTAACGGAGGCGTATATAAAGGTAGAGATGGGGCGGCCGGAGAATTATTTTTGAATCCTCAAAAAAATATGAGTTCTTATCTTGGTGATTTTTCTTTTCTTTCGCGTTGGCCGGCTGACCTGGGTATGGTCAAGCGGGCTAAGGCATTGGTTTCATTGGGTAAGGAGACCCGTTTGATTAAACGCATAAGTTCAAGCGGTGAATTATCCTTGGGGGCTATTTTCGAAGAGGCTAAAAAGAAGGATAAAATTTCCCGGGAAGTGGTAAGAGAAGCAGCTCAAGCCTTGGGTGCTAAATCAGCATTTCTCATAAATTTACTTAATCCGGAAGTGCTTATTATCGGAGGCGGGCTTGAAGTGGCCGGTGAGTTCTTTCTTGAAGGATGTTTTGATTCCCTGAAGAAGTTTTCTTTCAGTGAAATGAGGAAGAATTGCAAAGTAACCCTTTCCGGCCTGGGCAGCCAAGCTACGTCCCTGGGCGCGGCAATGTTAGTTTTTAAAGAAAAGGCTTTACAGGTATAATATATATGCTATAATTAATCCAAAAGGAGGATTCTGATGAATTTAACTAAAATAATTCCAGTCGTCTTGTTAGTTTTTATGTTGGGAATCGGTGGCATTGCTTGGACTTTTTACAGCCAGAATCAAGAATTATCTAAAGCAAACCAGCAGTTGAAAAGCGAAAATGCCGGGTTGCTTCAGGATAACCAGCAGCTAAAAGACCAGTATAACGGCGAGCGCGATAAAAGAAGCGGCCTTGAAGAAAAGCTGTCAGTGGTAAGCCAGGACCTCACTCGCCTTGAAGATGAAAGGCAAAGTCTTAAATCAAAACTTAATGAAGTTACCCAAGAGAGAGATCTTTTGGTTGAGAAGTTGAGCAAATCTCCTCAAACCCAAGTCAGCGTAAGTGAACCTACGTCTTTTTCTTCTTCGACTTCGACTTCAGTAGGAATCTCTGAAGACCATTGGGCCGATTTTGTTAAAAAGAAAGCTGCCTTGGAAGCCAAGGTTGATTTTTTAAACAAAGAACTTTTTGATGCTAAAAGTAAAATGACCCAATTGGATAAAGACAACAAAGAGTTAAGCATAAAAATAGATCAGCTTAACAAAACTAAAGAGCAGCTTGATGAAGAGTTGAAGTTTAAAGAGAGAACCTTGCGTGTTCTAAGCATGGATTTAGTCAGCGAAAGAGAGGAGCGCAGTTCAGCGGTTACTGAATTAAGAAAACTTCGGAATGAAAATGTAAGCTTGAAACGGGAAATCATTTTAGCTAACAATGAAAAACTGAAACTTCAGGATAATCTTAAGTCGACCATGGAAAAGAAAGATAACCTGGAAGGCAGGATCTCCGATGCCGAAAATGTTCTCAAGGAAAAATCAATGGCTTTCGAAGATTTACAGGGGCGGTTAGAAGAGGCGATAGTCGGCGGTAAACGCATTGTAGCTTCTGAATCAGCTTCAGTACAGCTTCCTCCGATTATAGTTAAGCCCGAAACACCCGGTTTAAGGGGCTTAAGAGGCGAAGTCATAGCCGTAAACAAGGAAGAAAAGTTTGTGGTAGTTGATATTGGGGAAGCTTCCGGTATACGTCCAGGAAATCTTTTGAAAGTTATGCGTGGCGATAGAGAAGTAGCTACTTTGGAAGTCATTGAAACCCGGCGTGAAATATCAGCAGCTGACGTAAGAGAGGTTGCCGGTGGAATGATGATCCAGGAAGGCGATATCGTCATCAGCCGGTAAGCTTTACAGCCACAGGTTGCACAATTATACGGTAATTGCTGAACGGATTACCGATTAATCGACTTCATAAAACCAAATAGCGGTGTCTTTTCCTAAAATAACTATCAAAGATGTGGCAAAAAAGGCAGGCGTTTCTATTGCCACTGTTTCCCGCTACCTGAATAACTTTCCTTTACGCAAAGACAATAAGGATAAAGTTGCCCAGGCAGTGCAAGAGCTTAATTATCGGCCTTTGCTTTACGCCCGGCGCCTGGCCGGCGGCAAACTTAATACTTTCGGTTTGATCCTTCCGGGGTATGAAGGGATTTTTTATTCTTTTTATGCTTTGGAGATAATCAGGGAAGTTGCTGCTGCAACTTCCGGCAATGCTATTGATTTGCATCTCAATATTTTTTGGGACAAAGACACTTTCCAGAGTTCCTTGGCTGACGGAGTGATTCTGGCTGATATTATCAATAACCAACGCCAGCTTGAACGGCTGGTAGAAGAAGCAATACCGTTGGTAGTGGTCAATAAGAAAATCGAAGATCCCGAGGTCAGTTTTGTAGCCATAAATAATTTCAAGGGAGCTTACGAGGCAGTGGAATTTTTAATTCATCACGGCCATAAACAGATAGCTCATTTTGCCGGCGATTTACGCGTCCAGTGCGCCCAGGAACGCTTGGATGGTTATAAAAGCGCTTTAGCTAAAAATAACCTTGAATTTAAGGAGGCCCTGGTTAGAAAGACTAATTTTTCGCGTAAGGAAACCCGCGAGCAGTTGGAAAAACTGTTTGCTTTGCCTCAAGTTCCGACGGCTATCTTCTGCTGCAGTGATGAAGTGGCTTCCGAAGTCTTAAGTTTTGCCGAAGAAAAGCGAATCGAAGTGCCAAAGAAATTAAGTCTTATCGGTTTTGACGATAATCCGCATTGTCTTTATGGAAACTTGATGCTTACCACTATCCGTCAGCCGTTAAAGGCAATGGTTCAGCAGGGGGTTAAGATTTTAAAAGAGATAATTGACGGGCAGAAAACTCCCCAGAGAGTAGTTTTGGATACCGAACTTATAATCAGAGACACAGTAGGTTTTATTTAACCTGCCTGCCGGCAGGCAGGGGGTCGGTTTTTAGCCGACAGCTTGAAAAACCCAGGTTATTTTTTTGACCCGCATCACAACATATTGAGAGAAAAATAGATTTACATACAATATATGGTATTTTTTCTTGACACGATTGCTAACTTGTGATATACCAAAAGTGTCGTTGCTTATTTTAAGTCTTCATCTAAATTACCGCGATTCGAACTGATTAATTGTGAATAATGGGATTGTTTAAGTTAGGATAAGTTAAACAAAAGGAAAGGTGTGGCATGCAGAAGTCATTAAATTTTTCATCGAACGCGATTGTTGTTTTACGCAAGCGCTATCTTAAAAAAGATAACCAAGGTAACATAGCTGAAACCCCCGAGGAATTATTGCGGAGAGTTTCTAAAGCTATTGCCAAGGTGGAGGCGGCTTACGGAGCTGACTCAAACAAAGTAAAAGAGATCGAAGATGTTTTTTTTGGAATGTTAAGAGATTTAGAGTTTATGCCTAATTCCCCCACCTTGATGAATGCCGGTAAGGACTTAGGTCAGCTTTCAGCCTGTTTCGTGGTGCCGGTAGAAGATTCCATGGAATCGATCTTTGATGCTATAAAATCAACTGCCCTTATACATAAAACCGGCGGCGGTACGGGTTTTAGTTTCTCGCGCCTGCGCCCCAAAAACAGCGTTGTAAAGTCAACTGGAGGCGTGGCTTCCGGGCCGGTATCTTTTATGAAGGTTTTTGATTCAGCGACCCAGGCCGTCAAACAGGGAGGTACTCGCCGAGGAGCCAATATGGGGATATTAAGGGTAGATCATCCCGATATTTTAGAATTTGTAAAATGTAAGGAGAAGGAAGGACAGATCTCAAACTTTAATATTTCGGTGGCTTTAACCGATGACTTTATGGAAAAAGTCATCCAAAAAGAAGATTATTCCTTAATCGATCCTTATAACGGCGAAGAAGTCGGAAAATTAGATGCCGGTGAAGTTTTCAACCTCATCGCCAGCTATGCTCATAGAAACGGCGAGCCAGGAATTGTTTTTATTGATAAGATCAACCGTGATAACCCTACGCCTCAACTGGGTTCGATTGAAAGCACTAACCCTTGTGGCGAGCAGCCCTTACTTCCTTATGAGAGCTGCAACTTAGGCTCGATCAATCTTTCAAGAGTATTGAAGAAACTCGAGTCCGGCTTTGACATTGATTGGAATAAATTAAGAAAAATTACCCACTACGGCGTGCGTTTCTTGGATAACGTTATCGATGCCAACCGTTTTCCTCTCAGCAAGATCAAAGAGAACACTCTTAAAACTCGTAAAATCGGCTTAGGGGTTATGGGCTGGGCTACGATGCTGGGTTTTTTAGGCATACCTTATGATAGTGATGATGCCATCGATTTAGCTAAACGGTTGATAAAGTTTATCCGTGAAGTTGCCCAGCAGGAGTCTATGCAGTTAGCCGAGGTGCGTGGGGTGTTTCCGTCTTGGGCCAACAGCCTTTGGCAAAAGAAGGGCATCAAGATAAGGAATGCGACTTTGACCACGATTGCTCCCACCGGCACCATAAGTATTATTGCCGGTCCGACTTCCTCGGGAGTCGAGCCTAATTTTTCATTATGCTACTTTCGTAATGTCCTGGATGGCGAGAAACTTCTTGAGGTTGACCCGGCTTTTGAGTATACGGCTAAAAAAGAAGGTTTTTACAGCGAAGAGTTGATGCAGAGCATTGCTAAGGGTGAAAGCATTCAGTCCCGGGATAACATTCCCGATAATGTAAAAAGAATTTTTAAAACCGCCATGGACATTTCGCCTTTCTGGCATGTAAAAACCCAGGCCGCTTTTCAGGAGTTTACCGATAACGCTGTTTCTAAGACTGTAAATTTACCGAATAGCGCAACCGTTGACGATGTCAAAGAGGCCTACCTTATTTCTTATAAGCTGGATTGTAAAGGGGTTACTGTTTATCGTGACGGTTCAAGAAGTGTTCAGGTCTTGACTGTTGACGGAGCCGATAAGAAAAAAGAGGTTAAAGAAACTCAAAATTATTCCTTAACCGTCCCTTATCCTAAACCGCGTCCGGAAGTCATCTTGGGAACTACCACTAAAGTTACCACTGGCTGTGGTAACCTTTATATCACCGTTAACCAGGATGAAGAGGGTAGCCTTTTTGAAGTTTTCACTCAGATGGGCAAGGCCGGAGGATGCGCTGCTTCTCAGCTGGAAGCTGTCGGCAGGCTGGTTTCGCTTTCTCTTCGGGGCGGTATAGATATCAAAGTCGTGGTCGAACAGCTTAAGGGTATAAGGTGTCCTTCCCCTTCCTGGGATAAGGGTAAAAAGATTTTTTCCTGCGCCGATGCCATAGCCCGGGTTTTAGAGAAAAGAGGCAGTGATCAAAAAGAGATAGTCAAGGTAGTCACTGCCCCGGTTAAAAGTTCTGAAGAAAGTAAAATTATCGCTTCGTTTTCGGTTGGTGATTCGCCTAACGTCGTAGGGGTCTGCGTTGAATGTGGCTATGCTCTCAGGCATCAAGAAGGCTGCTTAGTCTGCGATGCCTGTGGTTATTCTAAATGCTAATTTTAAAAGTGGCGGGTAGTTTTTCTGCTCGCTGCTTTTATTTTTATAAGAAAGGAGCGAGATGATAAAGTTGGTTTTATTGCGCCACGGTGAGAGTATTTGGAATTTAGAAAATAGATTTACCGGTTGGACTGATGTAGGCTTATCTGAAAAAGGTACAAAAGAGGCCCATGAAGGTGCTAAGTGGTTAAAAAAAGAAGGTTTTACTTTTGATATAGCTTATACTTCTGTGTTAAAAAGAGCTATTTCCACTCTTTGGATCGTTTTAGAAGATATGGATTTGATGTGGATTCCGGTTGAGCGTTCCTGGCGTTTGAATGAGCGCCATTACGGAGCGCTGCAGGGATTAAATAAGCTGGAAATGGTTCAAAAATTCGGTGAGGAACAGGTTTTGATTTGGCGCAGAAGCTATGATATCCAGCCCCCGGCCCTTAAAATTGACGATCCGCGTTCTCCGGCTAAAGACCCCCGTTATAAAGATTTAAAGCCTCAAGATATTCCTTTGACCGAATGCCTCAAAGATACAGTGAACAGATTTCTGCCTTGTTGGCATGAACAAATAACCCCGGCTTTAAAGAACGGTAAAAAGGTTATCATCGCCGCTCATGGAAATAGTTTAAGAGCCTTGGTCAAATACCTTGATCAGATAAGAGAAGAAGATATTGTCAAGCTGAATATACCCACCGGAATACCCCTGGTCTATGAATTGGACGACAGCTTAAAGCCAATTAAACACTACTATTTAGGCGACCCGGAAGCAATCAAGCAAGCCATTGATTCGGTTGCCAAA
The DNA here is from genome assembly GCA_018826075.1 of Candidatus Omnitrophota bacterium. Taxonomy (GTDB): domain Bacteria; phylum Omnitrophota; class Gorgyraeia; order Duberdicusellales; family 4484-171; genus JAHKAJ01. Next base: position 15,726 of record JAHKAJ010000017.1, on the reverse strand, counting down.
CAAACTAAAAAACAATAACTCAATGTTTCGCCTTCGTAAAACCTTATCCACCAATTTAAACCCCCGGGGTTTAAATACCGAGGTCTAGAGATGCGCAGAAAAGATAAACTAGTAAATGGCGAAGTTTATCATGTGTTTAATAAGAGTATAGCCGGATACACTATATTCAATAATGATGTTGAATATTTACGAATGCAAAATTTATTATTATATTATCAGATTAAAGACACAACCCGTAGTTTCACGCAATTTATAGAAGCTAATAAAATAGAGCATGATGATTTCAGCTATGAATTTAGTCCGTTTTTTAAGAAAGGAAAGAAAATTATCCAGTTGATTTGCTATTGTATTATGCCAACACATATCCATATAGGTTTAAAGCAGCTCCAAGACGACGGCATCTCGATTTTTATGGGCAATGTATTAAATAGCTACAGTCGTTATTTCAATATTAAACATAAAAGAAAAGGACCTCTTTGGCAAGGAAGATTCAGAAATGCCTTAATTGCAAACGACGAACAATTATTGCATTTAACGCGCTACATACATTTAAATCCTGTGACGGCATATTTAGTTGATAGACCAGAGCAATGGTTTTTTTCTTCTTATGAAGAGTTTACAAACAATACCGAAAAGTTAAATAAACTTTGTAGATATGAGGATATTTTAGATATCCATTCGAAAGAATATAAGAAGTTTGTAGAAGGGGCTATATCTTATCAGCGAGAGTTAGCGCAATCAAAACATTTGCTGTTCGATGACGAGGGTTGAATTTTCTAGACCCCCGGGGTTTATGTACCGAGGTTTATTATGAGTAAGCAATACGATGTGATAGTTGTCGGAGGAGGCCACGCCGGAATAGAGGCGGCCTGGAGCGCGGCTAAGCTCGGTTGTCAGGTTTTACTTTTAAGCTTGGATCTTGAAGGAATCGGTAAATTATCTTGCAATCCTGCCGTAGGCGGGGTAGCTAAAGGGCACCTGGTGCGGGAAATCGATGCTTTGGGAGGTTTGATTGGAAAAATAGCCGATGAATGTTCTTTGGGGTATCGGATCTTAAACCGCAGTAAAGGTAAAGCCGTCTGGGCAACCCGGGCTCAAGTCGATATGCAGCTATATCCTGAAATCGCCAGGAGCTTTTTGGAAAAAAACCGAAATATTAAGATTTTTCAGTCTAAAGTCGATGAGATCTTAGTTAAAAACCGGAAGGTCTGCGGAGTTAGAACTAACTTTGGCGAAGAGTTCTTAAGTAAGTCAGTAATTATTTGTGTCGGGACGTTTTTGAACAGCACAATCCATATCGGTTTAAACAGTTTTCCCGGCGGAAGGCTTAATGAAGAATCTTCGGATAGCTTGTTTGCCAGTATAAAAAAATTAGGCTTTAGAACTAAGCATTTTAAGACCGGGACTTGCGCCAGGCTTGATTCAAGAACAGTCGATTTTTCTAAAATGATCGAGCAAGCCCCTGACTTTGATGCTGTACCTTTTTCTTTTTCCAATAAAACTATTTCCAAAACCGCTTTAAGTTGTTTTATAACCCACACCAATAAAAAAACTCATGGAATCATCAAAAAAAACCTTAAATACTCGCCGCTTTACTCCGGAAAGATTAAGGCTTGCGGAGTGCGTTACTGTCCGTCTTTAGAAGATAAGGTGGTTAAGTTTTCTGACCGCAGCCAGCATCAGGTTTTTATTGAGCCGGCCGGTCGAAGCACTTACGAAGTTTATCCTAATGGTATATCAACGTCTTTGCCTTTCAATGTCCAGGTAAAATTTATCCGGACTATCATCGGGTTAGAAAAGGCAGAAATCCTGCGTCCGGGATACGGTATTGAGCACGGTTTAATCGACACCCGCCAGCTTGAGTTGACCTTGGAGGCAAAAAAAATAAGCGGCCTTTATTTTGCCGGCCAGCTTAACGGGACAACTGGCTATGAAGAGGCCGCGGCTCAAGGTTTAGTTGCCGGGATCAATGCTGCTTTGTCAGTAAAAAAGAAGAAACCATTTATCCTCGGGCGCAACGAGGCTTATATCGGAGTTTTAATCGATGATTTAACCGCTAAAGGTACTGATGAGCCTTACCGGATGTTTACTTCGAGGAGCGAATTCCGCCTCTCGCTTCGTGAGACCAACGCTGATTTAAGGCTTGCTCCCAAGGCTTATAAACTAGGCCTTTTAGTTAAAAATGAATATGCGTTAATTTTAGAAAAGAAATCCAAAATAGAGGCTGGTTTAAAAGCTGCCAAAGCCGAGAGAATAATTTTTGATAAAAAAAATCTATCGGTTTATGAAGCTTTAAAGAGGCCGGATGTCGATTTTAATAAAGTTAAAAAGTATTTCCAAATAAAGTCAGAGGATCTAGCGGTTAGCCGGGAAATCGAGACCCTGGCCAAGTACGAAGGTTTTATAATCCGCGAGCTTGGCTGGTCAAGAGAGCTAAAAAGGTTTGATAAGATAAAAATGCCTATGGTAGATTATTCTAAAATCCCGTCTCTTTCTAAAGAAATAGTCGAGAAACTTAAAGTTTTTAAGCCAAAAACTTTAGGCCAGGCTTTAAAGATCAGCGGGGTAACTCCGGCAGCGATCTTGACTATCTATAATCTGGTAAAGAAAAAACAGGCTGGTTCAAAGAGCCGGCAGTTTTAAATATCTACCGATATAGTCTGCTAAACCAACGCTGGCTCCGTAAGGGTAAAGAATTTCTTTTAGGTTTTTTAACTCTTCCTTTAGCTGGCTATATTTTGCTTCATTTTCCAAATAACCACAAGTAACTTCGGATATCCGTTGGGGATTTGCATCTTTTTGGAGAAGTTCATCGACTACCTTTTTCCCGGCTAGGATATTGACCATCCCGACAAATTTTGTCTTGACCATTCGTTTTAAGATCTGCCAGCTTAAAGGGTTGATTTTATAGATAATTAGATAAGGTATGCCTAGTATGGCTATTTCCACAGTGGCTGTTCCTGATGAGGTGATAATAAATTTTGATTCTTCCAGGGCCGCATAAGAGTGTTCTACTATTTCCATATCTGGATAAAATTGTTCATAGAGTTTACGGTCTAAGCTGGCAGGCTTTATGATTTGAAAGCCATATTCCGGTAGCCGCTGTTGGATAATTTTTTTTGCCTCTCGCATTATCGGCAGGTGTTTTTTTAGTTCATTTTTGCGTGATCCCGGTAAAAATGAAATTATTTTTTTTGGTTCACGATCCAGAGGCTGGATTATTTCCAAAAGCGGATGTCCGAAGTAGAGGACGTCCATATTATTCCTTTTGTAAAAATCTTCCTCAAATTTAAAAATAACCACCATTTTGTCGATGAATTTTTTGATCAGTTTGATCCGTTTTTTTCTCCAGGCCCAGACTTGCGGGCTGACGTAGTAAAAAACCGGGTATTGTTTATTAATTTTTTTCGCTAAACGCAGGTTAAAATCGGGAAAATCAATCAGGATGACCAAGTCCGGTTTTATTTCTTTAATTTTTCGGAGAGTTTCTTCGAAAGTAGCTAATATTGTCTTAAGTGAAGATAAAACTTCGACCAAACCGCAAACCGAATGTTGAAGAAGATTGATGATTTGTCGTGAGTGTTTAGCCAAGGCTGGCCCGCCAAAGGAGTAGATTTCAAGCGAAGGGTATTTTTGTTTTAAGTTTTTGCTTAACAGCCCGCCGTAAATATCGCCTGAAGTATCGCCGGCAACAATAACAATTTTTTTCATTTTGAGCACTTTAATTTAGCTATTTAGCGAAAACCCGATTACTATCGGGATGCATTTGTTTTTGGATTTTTAAGGCTAAAGCCAGGGCATCTTTGGCTTTGGCAGCATAGCCGGTTTCATGTTTGCCGGTTTTTACCAATTTAACAAATTCAGAGATTTCTTTTTTTAGCGGTTCTTCCTTATTTATGCCTAGAGCTTTCTTAACTATTTTTTTTCCGAGTTTTTGATAAATTTCTACTTCCTGATTGGCATAGTCCAGGGAAATATAGAGATTCGGCATGAAGATCCTGATTTTTCTTTCTCTTTTTGCCGATATTCGCGAGGAGGTTATATTGGCTACACAGCCATTGGCAAATTCAAGCCGAACATTGGCAATGTCATCAGAAGGCGAAAGTACCCTGACGCCTTTAGCGGCAATTTTTTTTATCCGATTTTTAACCATATCCAGGATTATATCCAGGTCATGGATCATCAGGTCTAACACCACGCTGATATCCAGGGAACGGTTGGGGTAGAGGCTTAAGCGGTGGCATTCGATAAATAAAGGGTTTTTAATCAATTTTTTCACCGCCAGGTAAGCGCTATTATAGCGCTCTACGTGGCCGACAAAAAGCAGGGTATGTTTTTTTTCGGATAAGGCCAGTAGTTTTTCAGCTTCTTTTAAGTTTTGAGTCAGGGGTTTTTCGACTAAAACCGGGATTTTGTTTTCCAGAAAGAATTTAGCAATTTTATAGTGGTCAACAGTGGGGGCAGCTATGCTGACTAAATCCACCTTTTCTTTAAGCTGACGGTAGTCCTTAAATCCGGTATAGTTTGGGTATTGGTCTAAGACCGCCTGGTTGGTGTCAACAATGAAGATCTTATCTATCTCTTTGATCTCATTGTAGATACGTAAATGGATACTGCCTAATTTTCCGACTCCGATCACTGCTGTTTTCATTCCCACGATTCTATCAAATCCCTTGTGAAAAGTCAATTGATGTGATAGAATCTTGCCTATGCAAAATTACCTGAAATTATTGAGATTTTTAAAGCCGCACCTCTGGTTATTTGCTATTGCCTTCGTAGCTACCAGCATAGCTGCGGTTTTAAATGGGGTAACCCTGCTTTCGATTTTACCTTTGGTAGATATTGCTTTTACCCATCAAAAGATTGTTATTCCCACGACTTTACCGCCCTTTGTCAATGCCTTAGTCGACAAGCTGAACAACATTGATCCCACGGTTTTGTTCAATATCATGGTTATTTCGGTTGTGCCTTTTTTTGTTCTTAAGGGGGTATTTTTTTGGCTGCAAGGTTACTTAATGAACTCGTTGTCTTACCGGGCAGTAAGGGGTGTGCGGCGTAAATTGTTTGAAAAACTTCAGGAACTCTCTTTGGATTTTTATTCTCAGAGGAGGACCGGCGAACTGATGAGCCGGATCACCAACGATGTAGGCTGTATCAATAATGCTATTTCTTTTGCCTTTAGGGATCTGATCCATGAATCTTTACGTTTAATCATCTATTTAGTATTTGCTTTTACTATTGGCGGCAAGGTTGCCTTGGTAACGGTTATTTTTTTACCGCTAATTGTTTTCCCGATATCCCGGATCGGCAAAAAGCTAAAAAAGATATCTACCCAGACCCAGGAAAAAATGGCCGACATCACATCGTTACTTTCAGAAACTATTTCCGGAGTAAGGATAGTCAAGGCTTTTTCAATGGAAAATTATGAGATGAACCGGTTTCGGGTGCAGGATGAGCGTTATTTTCGTTATCTGATGAAAGCTACCAAAAGAATGCTTATGTCCAGCCCGATTTCTGAGCTGGCCGGAGCAATAGCCACAACCTTGATTATGGTTATTTGGGGTAAAGAGTTGATAGAGGGCAATATCTCTTTTGGCGGCTTTGGCGTAGTCATGGCATCACTGATGTCTTTGATGCAGCCGCTTAAAAAATTAACCGAAGTCCATTTTATTACCCAGCAGGGCCTGGCAGCTAATAAGCGTATTTATGAAATACTTGATGCCGAGGTTTCGGTTAAAGATTTCCCCGGAGCGCCTAACCTCGGCCTTTTAACCAAGGGTATTGTTTTTGAGAATATTTGGTTTAGATATGAAGAATCTTCGGACTATGTGTTAAAGGGCCTGGAGCTTGAAGTCAAAAAAGGAGAATTGATAGCTATTGTCGGGCCTTCCGGTGCCGGAAAGACTACTTTAGCAAATTTAATCCCGCGTTTTTATGATCCTTCCAAGGGCAAGATAATTTTTGACGGCCGGGATGTTAAGGAATTTAATCTAAAATCTTTACGTTCCCTGATCGGCATGGTGACTCAGGAGATGATTCTTTTTAATGATACTATAAAAGCAAACATAGCTTACGGTAACCAGGATACTTCTCAAGAAGAGATCCAGGATGCAGCCCGAAAAGCCTCAGCTCATGATTTTATTATGAATTTGCCGCAAAAATACGAAACGGTTATCGGTGACCGGGGTTTCAGGCTTTCCGGCGGAGAAAAACAGCGGGTCGCTATTGCCCGGGCTATTCTTAAAGATGCGCCGATCTTGATCTTAGATGAAGCAACCAGTAATCTTGATTCAGCCTCAGAGCAGCTGGTAAAAGAGGCGCTTTATGTGCTGATGCAGGGAAAAACCTCTTTTGTCATTGCTCACCGGCTTTCTACGGTGCAGAAGGCCGACCGGATAATAGTTCTAGATAAAGGCAATATTGTAGGAATGGGGACGCATTCCAGCCTGATCGAGACCAATCCCCTTTACAAGAATCTCTACGATTTACAGTTTAATGCCTGACATTTATTACTATAATATATTATTGAATATATTACGAAATATGATATACTTTGAGGCGAGATTTCCGGAAAAGGAAACCGCTGGCTTAAGGATAAAAACTCATAAATATTAGCTTAGAAGGAGGAATAAAAGAATGGCATTACCCGATATTATTAAAAACCTGTTAGAAAGTGGGGTCCATTTCGGCCACTTGAGCAAACACTGGAACCCTAAAATGAAAAAGTTCATTTTTGGGAAGAAGAAGAACGTTTATATCATTGATTTAGAAAAAACTGCCCAGAAGCTGGAGGAAGCAAAAGATTTTATGAGAGAAAAGGCGAAGCTGGGGGAGAGGATTCTTTTTGTGGCTACAAAAAAACAGCTTCGTGACCAGATGAGGCAGATGGCGACTTCTTGCAGTATGCCTTATGTGGTAGAAAGATGGGTTGGTGGGCTGCTGACCAATTTTGGAACGGTAAGAACCCGGATAAATAAATATCTTGAACTTATTGAGAAACGAGAGAAAGGAAAATTTGATACCATGGTTAAAAAAGAAGTTGTTTTACTTAACCGTGACATTGAACGAATGGCGAAGATCTACAGCGGGGTTACTACCATGGACAGCCTTCCCGGCTGTGTTTTTGTGGTTGATCCTAAAAAGGAATCTGCCTGTATAAGAGAAGCTCAGAAGTTGTCCATACCGGTTGTAGCTTTAATCGATACTGACGCTAATCCTGAAGTGGTCGATTACCCTGTGCCAGGCAACGATGATTCAATAAAGTCGGTAAAGTGTGTGACTTCTTCTTTGGTTGAAGCGATCAAGGAAGGCATTGAAAAAGCTAATGAATTAGTTGAAAGCGTAAAAAAAGATCAAGCCGAAAAGACACCGGCTGCAGATGTTGCTGCCGTTGATCAAGAAAAGATAGAAGAAAACCAAGATCAGAAAGAAGAAAGCAAGGGATAGTTAAAACCCAGCTTGCTTAGATATTAACAACTTTAAGGAGGAGACCGATGAGTCTAACCGACATTAAGAAATTAAGAGATATGACTTCTTTAGGAGTTAACGATTGCAAAGAAGCCCTTTCGGAAGCCAAAGGCGATTTCGATAAAGCTTTGGTGATTTTAAGAAATAAAGGCGGCCAGACTATGGCTAAGAGAAGTTCCCGGTCTGCCCAGCAGGGGCGCATAGATTCTTACATCCATTTTGGCGCAAACTTGGGGGTTTTAGTCGAGGTAAACTGTGAGACTGATTTCGTTGCTCGCACCGAGGTGTTTAAAACCTTTGTTAAGGATGTCGCTATGCAAATAGCTGCGGCCAGTCCTGAGTATGTGAATAAAGAGGATATCCCCGAAAAAACCTTATCAGCTATTAGAGATAAAGAAGCTTACTGTAAACAGGTTTGTCTTATGGAACAGCCTTTTGTGAAAGATAACAAAATCACTATTTTTGATTACCTTCGGGAAGTGGTGTCTAAGACCGGAGAAAAGGTAATGGTTAAAAGGTTTGTTCGTTTTGCTCTGGGAGAAGAGGTTTAAACAGAAAATTTCGGATCGCTAAATGAAAGCTAAGTACAAAAGAATTCTTCTGAAATTAAGCGGAGAGGCATTTCAAGGCAAGTATTCTCATGGTATTGATAGTTCAGTTTGTGCGCATCTAGCCAGGCAGATCAAAGAGATCGTAGAGTTTGGTGTTGAGACTGCTTTAGTGGTCGGTGCCGGCAATATCTTTCGCGGTATGCCTAAGTCTTCGGAGTTTGCGATGCAAAGGACGGTTGCTGATTATATGGGCATGTTGGCAACGGTTTTAAACGGTTTGGCTTTACAAAATGCTTTGGAAAATCAAGGCATTCCTACCAGGGTCATGACTGCCATTGAGATGGAACGGGTGGCCGAGCCATATATCCGCCGCCGGGCAGTCCGGCATCTTGAGAAAAAACGAGTGGTTATTTTTGTTGCCGGAACTGGCAATCCTTACTTTACTACTGACACTGCCGCGGCTTTGCGGGGAGTTGAGATCGGAGTGGATGTCTTATTGAAAGGGACAAAGGTCGACGGTGCCTATTCATCGGACCCGCTTAAAGACGATAAAGCTCAAATGTTTAAGAATTTAAAATACATGGAAGTAATCAATAAACAATTAAAAATAATGGATTCAACGGCAATCACTTTGTGTATGGAGAATAAACTGCCGATAATCATTTTTAATTTTTTAAAACCGGAAAACCTAAAAAAAGTAGTCTGTGGCGAAGACTTGGGTACTCTCATAGCGTAAGAGGAGGAACTATGATGGCGAAACAGGTTTTGGAGGCAATAGAGAACACTATGAAAAAGGCTATTGAGGCTACCAAAAGGGAGTTAGCCGAGTTGCGTTCAGGCCGGGCTAATCCTAAAATGGTCGAAGGAATAAGGGTTAACTATTATGGAACTCCCACTTTGCTTAAAGAATTAGCTACCATCGGAGTTCCCGAAGCCAGAATGGTAGTGATACATCCTTATGATCCTACCTCATTAAAAGAGATAGAGAAAGCAATTTTACAATCAGAATTGGGAATTACTCCGGTTTGCGACGGAAAACTTCTCCGGTTAATAGTGCCACCGTTGTCTGAAGAACGGCGCCAGGATTTGATAAAAATAGTAAAAAAAGTCATAGAGGAAGGCAAGGTGTCGGTGAGAACCGTGAGAAGAGACGGTAAAGAGGAAATAAAGCAGTTTGAGAAAGACAAAAAGATTTCCGAGGATGAACGTTTCCAATCTGAAGAAGAGCTTCAAAAGCTCACTGATAAATATATTAAGGATCTCGATAAGATTCTTGAAGAAAAAGAAAAAGAGTTGAAAGAATTTTAATCATGGGCCGCTAGCTCAGTTGGTAGAGCACCGCCCTTTTAAGGCGGGTGTCCCCAGTTCGAGCCTGGGGCGGCTCATAATTTGTCTGCCGCGGTGGCGGAATTGGCAGACGCGCATGGCTTAGGACCATGTCCTGTAAGGGGTGGGAGTTCAACTCTCCCCCGCGGCATGATTCTATATTGCGGGGGTAGCTCAATTGGCTAGAGCGTCACGTTGCCAACGTGAAGGTTGAGGGTTCGATTCCCTTCCTCCGCTTATTTAGGATAATATGAATGTTTTAGATTATTTAGATTCTGAATGTATCCTGTTGGATGTAAAAGCCAAGAATAAAAAAGCGGCGATTTCGCTTATTGTTGATCACCTTGTCCAGAAAAAAAAGATCGCTAAAAAAGATAAACCAGCTGTTGTTCGCGCCATATTCCGCCGGGAAGAAATGGGCTCGACTGCAATCGGAAACCACATAGCTTTTCCTCATGCCCGGGTCAGTTCAGTTAAAGATATCGTCATCTGTTTAGCGGTTTCAAAAGAAGGGATTGATTTTGATTCCTTAGATCAAGAACCGGTGAATATAATCGCTTTGCTCCTGTCTAATCAGAGTGAAGCCGGTTTACACCTTAAAATGCTGGCTTTTCTGGCCCGGATGTTGCGGGATAAATATCTGGTCCAGAGATTAAAAACTGCAAAGGAGCGGCCGGAAGTCGTTGCTCTCTTACGTCAACAGCAGCAGGCTATAGGTTAAAGACGGATCGTTAACAAAAAATATGAAGAAACTTATAAAAATGATACGTTGGCTTTATCCGGGATTGCGGATAAAGCGTTGGCTGATTCTTTTAGTACTAAGTATATTTTTTGTAATTTTTTCTGCGGTCCGTTTTGTCTACGATAGTGACCCGTTGTTGCGGGTATTTGATGTTGTTTTATTCGTTTTTTCTTTCTCAGTATTTGTCGCTGGCGTAAAGTTGTTGATTGAGAGTTTTTTTGAAGCGATTTATCCTGGTAAGAACAAAGAGCTTATCGATATAATTTATGAAAAACGTTTTTTGTCTAAAGGCCCAAAAATAGTCGCTATCGGTGGAGGCACTGGGCTTTCTACGCTTCTTGAAGGATTGAAGGAATATACCGCTAACATAACTGCGATAGTGACAGTCGCTGATGAAGGCGGTTCTTCCGGGCGCTTGCGTGAGGAATTCGGGATTCTTCCCCCGGGCGATATACGCAACTGCCTGGTTTCCTTAGCTGAAGTCCCTAAGATGATGAGGGATTTATTTCAATACCGTTTTCAAGAAGGCGATGGTATCAAAGGGCACAGCTTCGGCAATCTTTTTATTACTGCGATGACTCAAGTCACCGGTAGCTTTAAGGATGCCATAGAGGAATCAAGTATTGTTTTGGCTATTCGGGGAAGAGTTTTGCCATCCAGCCTTGATCGGATTCGCCTCAAGGCAGAGTATAGTGACGGAACCACTAAAGAAGGGGAAGATAAAATTCCCGATGAAGACAAGTCAATAAAAAGGATTTCTCTTCTTCCTCAAGATGCCAAACCGAATCCGGAAGCTATTGAGGCGATCCGGGAAGCCGAGATCATAGTGTTGGGCCCAGGAAGCTTATTTACCAGTGTTATTCCTAATCTTTTGATCAGCCAGATCAGCGAAGAGATTGCCAAACGGGATGTGATGAAATTATACATTTGCAATGTTATGACTCAAAACGGCGAAACCAATGGCTTTACCGCTTTTGACCATCTTGATGCAATCATTTCGCACGTTAAGAAAAATTTGTTTAACGTTTGCCTGGTTAATTCCGGGCGTCTTGAGCACCGGCTTTTGGTTAAGTATGCCCAGGAGAAGTCTTTTCCGGTTATTTTTGACCGGGAGCGGTTTAAAAAAAGAGGGATAAGCATTTTTGAAGCCAGTGTCGTAAGTTCAAGTAATTACCTGCGACACGATTCACAGAAACTGGCTAAAGAAGTTATTAATATTTATAATTATCGTAAACGCCGATGGAACGTTTGGAAGAACAAATAACTGTGAACAAAGAGCATGGTTTACATGCCCGGCCAGCGACTATCTTTGTCCAATTGGCCAACAAGTTCAATTCTTCGATCAGGCTGGATAAAGCCGGCGAAGCAGTTGACGGCAAGTCAATAATCGCTATTTTAAGTTTAGGAGTCAATAAAGGGATGCAGGTGAATTTGATTGTTGAAGGTAGTGATTCAGAAGAAGCTATGCAGGAACTTAAAAAATTTTTAGAGGCCGAAGATGATTAAATTAAAAGGTATTGCTGTTTCAGGAGGAGTCGGTATCGGGACAGTTTTGGTCTTGAGAAAGGATGAATTCTCGATTCCTAAGCGAAAGATTTCTCATGATGAGATTTCCCGGGAGATCTACCGGTTGGAAGAGGCTTTGATCGAGACTCGCCGCCAAATCTCGCAACTTCAGAAGAATATTTCCAAAGATATCGGTTTTGATCACGGCCGGATCTTTGAGGCCCATTTTCTTGTTCTTGAAGACAGGGTGCTCATCGAAGATGTCATTAAGCAGATCAAGATCAGGAAAGTTAATGTTGAATATGCTTTCTCTCAAAGCATTAAAAAATATGTCGATACTTTACTAAAACTTAATGACGAATATCTGCGTGAAAGAGTCGTCGACATTGAGGATATTGCCCGCAGAGTCTTGCGGACAATGTTGAAAGAAAAAGCAGTGGCTTTAAGTGACCTTAAAGAAAAGGTGGTTATTGTAGCCCATGATTTGGCGCCGTCGCAGACTGCGTCATTGCCTAAAGATAATGTGTTGGGGTTTGTTACTGAGATTGGTGGGAGAACTTCTCATACCGCGATTATTGCCCGTACTTTGAGGATACCGGCAGTAGTCGGTTTGGAATCGGCTACCGAGAATATTAAATCCGGAGACAAAATCATCGTTGACGGGTCATCCGGCGAGGTGATTGTCCAGCCTACCGAGAAGATCCTTAAACAATATCAAAAGAGGTCCACGCTTTACACCAAAGAGATCAAATCGATCCACATCTCTAAGATTTTAAGGCCGCGGACCAAGGATGGGAAGGAAACCATAGTTTCTGCCAATATTGAACTTCCCGAAGAAATACCTTTGATCAAGCAATACGGAGCAGAAGGCATCGGCCTTTATCGGACCGAATATATATTTTTAGGTAGAAGAGACCTTCCTTCGGAAGAAGAACAATACGAAGCTTACCGGACAGTAGCTAAAAAGGTCAAACCGCACGGAGTGGTTTTCAGGACTATTGATATCGGAGGTGATAAGTTTCTTTCGCGTCCAGAAGTCCCTAAAGAGATGAGCCCTTTTTTAGGCTGGCGGGCTATTAGATTTTGCCTGGCCCGGCCGGAAGTATTCAAAGCCCAGCTGCGGGCTATGCTCAGGGCTTCGGCTGAAAAAAATGTCAATATAATGTTTCCGATGATTTCCGGTATCGAAGAATTGCGGCAGGCGAAAAATATTTTAGAGCAGTGTAAGGAAGAATTAAAACAGGAAGGCAAGTCTTTTGATGATAAAGTACCGGTGGGCACGATGATCGAAGTTCCTTCAGCAGCCTTAACTGCTGATGCTTTGGCTAAAGAAAGTGCTTTTTTCAGTATCGGCACCAATGATTTGATCCAGTATTCTTTAGCTGTTGACCGGGCCAACGAAAAGGTGGCTTATCTTTACGAACCGGGGCACCCGGCAGTATTGAAGTTGATAAAGCAGGTTATCGATGCTGCTCACGATAATAATATTTGGGTCGGGATGTGCGGCGAGATGTCCGGAGAGCCGATTTTTGCTGTTTTACTTTTAGGTATCGAGTTGGACAAATTCAGCATGTCTGCTCCTCAGATACCCAAGATAAAAGAGTTGATAGCCAATGTTACCTTCAAGGATGCCCAGCGGATAGCCCGCGAAGCTTTAAAGCTTTTAACCGCAAAGGAAGTGGAGAAGTATCTCCAGGAGGAGTTAAAAAACATTTTGGGCGATAACTTTTATCATATTTTAATGATTTGAAGATGAAAGTAGTAGTTTTAGCCGCTGGTTACGGAACGAGGTTATATCCTTTAACACGTCATTTGGCTAAGCCGTTGATCCCGATAAACAAAAAGCCGATGATCAATTTTCTTTTTGAGAAAATAGCGGCTTTGGAAAAGGAATTTACGGTAGATGAGATACGGGTCGTAGTAAATAAAAAATTCTATAAGGATTTTTTGAACTGGAAAAAACGCTTTAAGATAAAAGCCAAGATCCTCAATGACGGTTCGATGAGCCCCGATGACCGGCTGGGAGCAATAAAAGATATGAAATTCGCCTTTAGAAACACCAAGACTGATTGGCTGGTTTTAGGCGGTGATAATTTATTTGATGATAACCTTTTCGGTTTTTTAAAGTTTGCCAAAAAAAAGAGCCCGGACCCATCGATCGGTTTGTACGATATTAAATCTAGATTAGAGGCTAAACGTTTCGGAATAGTCAAGTTAAACCAAGCCCGCAGGATTGTTGATTTTGAGGAAAAGCCAAAAAAACCGGCTTCGACCCTGGCCGCTTCCTGTATATATTTTTTCCCCAGGCAGTCCTTAAGGCTACTTGATCAGTTTGTACGCCAAAACCAGAATGTTGACGCTTCAGGACGTTATATAGCCTGGTTGGCTAAAAAAGCTAAAGTGTTTGGTTATATTCTCAAAGGCCGCTGGGTTGATATCGGGCATTTTAATTCTTTAAAACTGGCCGAGAAGATTTTTAAATAAAGGAAGGTAACACATGAAGTTAAAAAAACTGAGAAAAAAAATCGATCAGATCGATAAAAGATTAGTCGAGCTCCTGAATCAACGGGCCGAGGAAGTCATCCAGGTGAGCCTATTGAAAAAAGCTAAAAAACTTTCGCTTTATTCTCCGGAAAGAGAAGCCAGCCTGCTTAAAAACCTCAAAAAAATAGACAGCGGCCCTTTAGCCGGGGAGGATATCGAAAATATCTTTCGGGAGATTCTATCTGCCTGCCGATCTCAGCGGCATAGCCTTAAAGTAGCTTATTTAGGGCCTCAAGGGACTTTCACTCATCTGGCAGCGATTAAAAAATTCGGTAAAAAACCCGACTTTATTCCTGTAGGCACCATCAGTGATGTTTTTGAAAGTGTAGATAAGCAGCAGGCTGAGTACGGGGTGGTTCCGATTGAAAATTCTACCGAAGGTGTAATCAACTACACTTTAGATATGTTTTTCGATTCAAATCTAAACATTTGTGCTGAAGCAACTTTAAATATTTCACACGCCCTTTTAGGCCGGAATTTAAAAAGCATCAAGAGGATTTATTCTAATCCCCAAGTATTTCCTCAGTGCCGCAACTGGGTAGGGCGTTACTTAAAAGGAGCAGAACTTGTCCCAGTGAGCTCTACTGCTAAGGCTGCCCAGGAGGCTAAGAAAGACCATCGAGGTGCCTGTATCGGCAATAAGATTTTAGCTAATCTTTATGGGCTTAAAGTTTTAGCTTCTTCGATAGAAGATTTATCGAATAACTATACCCGGTTTTTAGTGATTGCCAGAAAGGACAGTCCGCCTTCAGGGAAAGATAAAACTTCGATTTTATTTTCGATAAAGGATAGAGTAGGGGCTTTGCATGATATTTTGGCTTCTTTCAAGGAATCTGGTATCAATCTTACCAAGATAGAATCTCGGCCGTCTAAGAAAAAGGCCTGGGAATACTATTTTTTTGTTGATTTTCAGGGCCATCACAACTCCCCGTCTGTCCAGAAGGCCTTAAAGAAATTAGCCAGAAGATGCTCATTTGTTAAGATCCTGGGCTCTTATCCTCGCGAAAATTAAGATTAATAAAATCATGAAAACCTATCGTTGCGCGTTGGAGAAAATTAACAGCTATAAGCCGGGCAAGCCGATTGAAGAAGTAAAGAGGGCTTTGGGGTTGGAGGAGGTCTATAAGCTGGCCTCTAACGAGAATCCTTTTGTGCCCTTTTTTATCCGTAAAGCGATTAATAATGAGCTTAAGAATATTAATCGCTATCCGGAAAGCGGGTCATTCTATTTAAGGCAGAAGCTGGCTAAGAAATTAAAGGTTTGTCCTGAGCAGTTGGTTTTTGGTAATGGTTCTGATGAGCTGATCGTTCTAGCTCTGAAAGCTTATATTGAAAAAGGCGATGAAGTGGTTGTTTCTTTTCCGACTTTTTTGATTTATGAAATCCAGGCCAAAATAGCCGGAGCCAAAATTCTGCGGGTCCCGGCAGTTAATTTGGCTTATGATTTGGAAAAAATAGCTAAAAAAGTAACCAAAAACACTAAAATTATTTTTATCGCTAATCCTGATAACCCTACCGGGACCTATCTTAATCGCTGCCAGGTAGAAAGATTCTTGGCTAAGATTCCTAAAAGGGTTTTAGTTTTTTTTG
>JAHKAJ010000016.1 GCA_018826075.1 Candidatus Omnitrophota bacterium | reverse complement strand
TAATGATCCTAAAAAAACAATACAATATTCGGAATTAGTCAAAGATTCTCAAGGCAACCCGATAGAAGAATATAAAGGTAAAGGCTTACTTGATTACGGAGTAAAGCCAGACCGCATCGCCATCAACAACGGTACTGCTCATGGCAATGTTTTCGACAAAGACGGCAATCCTGTTCAAACTCAAATGAATTTGAAAGCTACCGCGGCCATTGCCGCAGCTTTAGCTCCTTACGGGATTAATATAGTCCAGCACGGTGTGACTGGAACGCCTTTGGAGAGTTTACCGGCGCTTCGGGCTATTGAAATTACTTCGGCTCATGTAGGCACCCAGTGGCAGAATATTGTTTGGGAGACTTTGCTTAAACTTGCAGAAGGCGATAAGAAAATCACAGATTTAGTTAACCGGATGGTTGATACTCTGGTTGAAAAATGGGGCGATAAGTACAAAGTGACCCAGCGTGAAGCTTCCTGGATCGGTAAAGTGACCGGTCAGCATGATAAAAAACTTAATGAACTTATCGGCAAAGAGTTAAAGAACATTTTAGGTGAATACAAATCAGAGTTAGATGCTTTGCCTCAAGCCGCAAAGGACAAAATCACCGCTGCTACCAAGAAGTCAGCAGTCAATCATTTTAAGGCCTTTAGGACTTCTGGAATAGCCCAGATGGTTAAAGATTATATCCATGATAATCAAGTGGTGCTGGTTAAAAGCGATGGGTTTAAGGCCGCTATCGGCTCAAACCGCGACGCAGTATTAGCTACTTCTTTAACCACTGCGTCTTCAACAGCCAGCGAAAGCGTAGAAGATATAGCAAGAAGCATAAGAGATACAGGAGGGGCTAGGGTAGATGTGCGGTTAGATAGAAGCAAAACTCCTTACGTGATTCATCTTAGAAACGCTATTCATGGCCCAACTTTACTGAAACAGGCTTTGTCGGATAATTTTACAGTAAGCGAATATTCTCTAGAGAAAGGTCCTGTAAGTCAAGACGCTGTAATTGTTCATTCTTACACTCGAGATGGCATACGTGAATATGTAGTCGAAGCCAAGCCTCAAGGCTGGAAAGCGGTACATGATGGTGTATCTTCTTCAACTGTCAGTGCACCAGAGAAGACCGGTGGTATTAATTTGAACCCGGCGCTGATTAATTTGCAGATCAGGCGCGATCCTAATGGTGTGCCTTTACCGGTTTCTGAACAACCGATAGCCAATATCAAAATCCGGGGATTTTTACCGGTGATTATCAAGGTCAGTCCAGTTGATTTGAGCGAATTGATCGAATTTGATAATACCGTTAAAGACCAAGTAGCCAGTAAGCGAAGCTGGAATTAATAATTAGTGATAAAAGAGCCACAGCTATTTAGGTGTGGCTCTTTTTATTTTTTGCTTTATTATTCCGTTGTCATCGGTTAAAATGAAGCATATGCGTTATGCTTTATTAGCCCTGCTTCTATTAACAGCCCTACCGGCCTATTCGCAAATCATCGAGCTAAAATCGGGAAAAACTATCCAAGGAAGGATCACTGAACAGCATCAGGAGTACATCAAGGTAGAGATCGGGGGAGTACCGATCAAATATTATTTTAAGGATATTGCTGCTATAAACGGCCAACCTATTTTAGAAGATCAATCGTCAGTTTCTTCCGAAGATATTAATAAACCAGTAACTATAGAGATCTTTGCCGTTGAGTGGAACCTGCCCGAGGATATCGATGCAGTGATCCACAACGGCATCTGGAGCATACAAGGGGTTTTTAATAAAGTTTTTGATCTTCATTTCACCCCTGATTTTGTGGCTAAAGTCCGCATTTTTGGCGATGACAAATATTTTTTTGGCTACCAACGGATGTCTTCAACCACCAGTTCCAGTTCAGGATTTTATACCGGAAAAGTCAACGAAGCAGTAACTTACTGGCGTAAAGATATTGGGGAGATGTTGGCTTTAGTTTTTCATGAAATCACCCATGCTTTAGCGCACAACGCTTTTAATTATCTGCCTCTATGGCTTGATGAGGGAATCGCTGAATATTTTGAGCAGGCTGTAGTAAAAGATGATTTTTTGGTAGTCAGTGCTTATCCAGAGAGAAATCGCAGCCTTAAACAGCGCTTGCGCTGGGAGTCAGTTAAGGATTTGTCAGAATTTTTGGCTATGCCTGATGAAGAGTGGGATGACTATAACAGCTTAGAAGATGCTCCTTCGCGCACAATGTCTTGGTCAATAATCTATTTTCTGATGGAAACCGAATCTGGCAGAGAAGCCTTAAAGAAGATTCTCCATAAGGTCAAAGATATCGGAGATCAGCCCGATGTTTCTTTGAAAGTATTTGATTCGTCTTATCCCGGCGGAGTAGCCCAGTTTGAAAAAGACTGGCATCAGTGGATCCCTAAAGAAAGATTGGTCCACGTTTATCCGATATGCCGATAGAGGTTTAAATATTGCTTTATCTCTAAAAATATGCTATTCTTGTAAAAAGATGGGTTCAACTAAAAAAGCCATGACTTTGATCGAGAATATCCTTATCGTAATAATCATCGGTATTATGATTTCTTTTGCTGTTCCTTCGATGTTCGCCGCTAAAAAAAAGGCCCACGATAAAACTGCAATATCTCAATTAGCCTTGATTCTAGACGCTGAAAAGATGGTTCGCCTGGAGCAAAATGAATATAAAGATTGTGCTGACACCCTGGATTGTAACAGCGTTTTGGGCTTAGATCTTTCACCTATCGGCTATTGGAACTATTCGATTGCAGTAGATAATTCTGTATCCCCGGCCAGATTGTGCGCCCAGGCGGTTAGCAAGGATGGGGCTAGATATTGGCATATCCAACAGGACAGCCTAAAGGCTACCGAAGGAGCTTGTCCTTAAGCGATCATGAAAAGAACTTTTACTTTAGTCGAAGTAATCGTAGCTGCCTTGATCTTGGTAATTGTTTTTGCCGGGCTGCTAGCTTCTTTTGTTGTTCCCAGAAATTACGTGAAACGGGTCAATAAACGTTTGGTAGCCGCAAATCTTGTCAGAAGTAATCTTAATCGGTTGTCTCAAAAAGTAAGGCAAGATCAGTGGGATATAGCCGGTGAAGCTCTTTATCCGGGAACCCATAATGTCCCTGACTACACTATGGATGGGATAGATTACAACAGCAGTTATTATCAGGTATTGCCACCCTCTGGCGACCAGGATTATCGCGAGGTTAAGATTACTATTAACTACCCTTAGGGTTATGAAAAGGTCTTTCACTCTAGTAGAGCTGATAATAGCCATATTTTTAATGGCTTCGGTAATCCTTGCGGCGATGGCTTTTAATTTAGCCAGCAATGAATTTTTTGCTTCTTCGACTAAAAAAGGTTCGGTTTTGAATGATTTGACTTTCCTGCTTGAGCATATTCAAAAAAACGTTTTTAACGGAATCGGTGATATCAATAACCCGGCTATAGAAGTCGTCGAGGACACTACTGCCGGAACGATTGCTTTGACTATCAAGCAGGATATGAATGTAGCTGGTATCCAGAATAATACCCCCCAAGATTACAGCGACGATCGCCAAGTTAAGTATATTTTTGACTATACTAATTATAAGGTTATTTTTAAAATATTTGATTCAGGTGGCAGCGAAGCTCACAAAGAAGATTTAGCCAACAAATTGAATAACGACGATGGAAGTTTATCGATTTCAGTAGTAGACCTGGGAGTAAAGATCAATAATTTAAATCTACGCCTTGATCCAGCCAAAGCAGTTGATGACCGTCATAATCCCCAGGTTAGCATTGATGAGCAGTTTTTCTTTTCGTCTTCCCATTCGATGAGTTAAATAAACAAGGAGGGCATTTCATGAGAAAAATAGAGTTTTTTCTAATAGTTTTATTGGTTTTTTCGGCTTTTCCGGTTTTCAGCCAGGGTGTCGAAAATATCACCGTGACTACTTACTACCCGGCCCCTTATGGAGTTTACAAAGAGCTAAAGACCACTGGAAATACCAGCCTGGCGGTTAGCCCCAACAGCCAGCTCGGGGTTGGTACTGAGAGTCCCAGCGTCGGCGGTGAGCAGGATTTAAAACTTGATGTTGAAGGAGCTATCGGCGCACAGCACTATTGTGATGCTAGCGGGAATAATTGCGTTGAGGCACCGGTTGGCCGGTTTGGGGGGATGTTTATGCGTTCTCTCCTTTTTCCTTTTCCTGGGGCCTGCATTGAACCGAACCCACTATATAATGGTACGGCATGGGATAGATGTCATTGTCCCGATGGTTATACTGAAGAGCTTTGGAATACAAGCGTGCTTACAGTTTCGGTACCACCACTTATAGGTTCGTCTTTATCGGCATGTTCGTATGCATACGTGTATTATTGTTATAAATAAGTTAGAATGTAGATTTAAAAAGGGAGGCGGCTAATGGTTAAAAAAAGTTTAATATTTTTTATAAGTTTATTTTTATTTTCTTCTGTTTTTGCTCAAGAACCTTTAGGCGTTGCGATGAGTCAACAACAGAAAGAAATGCTTAAAAGATTTCAGGAAGAGAATCCTAGATTAGCTGAATACCAAAAGAAAATTTTAGGTCTCTATGAAGAAATGGAGATAATTTTAAAGGATTACAGGGAAGGTAAAATAACTAAAAGGGATACTGAAGAAAAACTGCGGGTTATTCTGCATAAACAGATCGAGATAACCAGTGATCGCGAATATATGGTTGAAATGACCCTATTCGGAATTTTATCTCAACCTTTGAATAATCCTGTCGGAAAAGAATAAGTTTTAATAATTTACTGTGGCGTTTACTGGGCGGGTTCCGTCAAGGATGGTATCAGTTCCGCTTATTTCTTCGCCTATCTTCAAGGTAACGCTTATCGGGTAGCCCTGGTCAGCGGCATCACCGACACTTAAAGCGGTTATATCAGCAGGATCATCGCCTTTTCTTAAGCGTTCCAGGGCATAGATGATTCCGGCCTGAGCAGCGGCTTGAGCCTGGATTCTTTTTACCTTGTGCTCGGCGATTCGTGATTCCTGGGTAGTAAAATATAGGGAGGCTAAAGCCAGAGTGGAGATGACTATAATTATGCCCATGGTCAAAACCATAGTCATTGCTTTTTTCATGAAATTATTTTACGGCTGTTTCTAAATTTTGTCCAGAACAATCTGATTTGTCTATTGTTTTCGGATTAAAAAGTGATAAGATTATGCTTGGGAGGATAAAAGATTAAGCAATCATTTACCCTAATCGAACTCATAGTAGTCATCGCCATCATCGCTATCTTAGCCGCCATCATCGCCCCCAATGCTTTTAAGGCCATTGAGAAGGCGAAGATATCTAAAATGATAGGCGATTTAAAAGCTTTGAAAACGTCCTGGCTTACACTTTATGCTGATGTCGGTAGGTTTCCCACAGAAAATATAACTGATGCTGACTATGCAGCTAGTCCGACCATGAATGATACTGATATTATTAGACAGGCAGCCTTTACAGAGGCTGATGGATGGGATGGTCCATATATAGAGAATATTCCCAATAGTCCTTGGGTAGCACCATACAAATATGACAACGAGGGCGATTGTTATAATTCCGTCAGCCCTCCTCACTATGGGGTTAATGCATTTTTGGCACACGCGGATAGCTCTCTCAGTGAAACACAAGCTCATGCTGTTTGGGAAAAAATAGATGATATAGCAGATGATGGTAATATTACAACAGGAAATATTCGAGAAAGCACCATCGGAAGTCTAATTTATCTTATCAACAATGGCTGTTGATATACGTAAAGAATAATCAGCCAGCCAAATTCACCCTTCTCTTTTCCCTTTGACCAATTTCTAGCCTTTTTCGCTGAGAGCAGCAGATTTTAAAAACCCCCTATTGAATTATCCCCTTGTAGTGATATAATCCTAATCAGAGGAGGTATTCTATGAAAAAATCGTTTACCCTGATCGAACTGATCGTAGTCATCGCCATCATCGCTATCTTAGCCGCCATCATCGCTCCCAATGCCTTTAAGGCTATTGAGAAAGCAAAGATTTCTAAGGCAATCACCGATGTTAAAACCTATAAGACTGCTACTTATGCTGTATATGCTGATACCGGCCATTGGCCAGGAGATGGCCCACCGGATCCAGCCCCCTACCAAAATAAACGGGTAGTATATCTTGATTCAGGAAGTGCTGATTTTTCTTGGGCCGAGGCTACGATGTATCCTAGTAATTTAATGATAGATGATGATGGTTGGAGTGGTTGGGACGGACCCTATCTTGAAAAATTGTCAGCTAAAACACCTTGGGGAGGAACCTATTTTTTTTATCGATGGGATGGTTTTACTAATCCTATTTGGCGTGATTATATTTTTATTATTGTTCATGATGTCTGCTATCCGCCTGATGAAAGGAGGTATGAATGCGAACTTCCCGGTAATTCGGCCCAAAGAATAGATGATATGATTGATGATGGCAATACGACTTGGGAGAGCGGACTATTTTCTTTTTACGAGCCTGCGGCCGATCCCGAGGAAGATGCTTATATTTGGGGTTTAGCTGATGTTGAGTGATGAAGGGAAGGGGGTGTGAAGAAACATTTTACTTTAATCGAATTAATCGTAGTCATTGCCATCATCGCCATCCTTGCCGCAATTATTGCCCCGAACGCCTTCAAGGCCATTGAGAAGGCCAAAGTTGCCAAGGCTGTTTCAGATTTTAAAACTATATCTACGGCTACAAGGGTATTGTATGCTGATACTGCACGTTGGCCTTTACAGTGTACTAACTCAAGCTGGCCTGAGCAGTGCGGAATCTCTGGTAAGCACTGCGAAAGGGTTGGCGAATCAGAGATGTATAACGATCCTGGCTGGTCGGGCTGGGACGGACCTTATTTAGATTCGGCCAGTTCAGTACATCCTTGGAAAGGGCTTTATTTCTTTTCTATTTTAGATGATTTCGCCGGAGGCCCTGAACGAGATATAGCTTTGATGTTTGATAATCTTTGTCCTCCTTATCAGGAACCCTATGTTTGGCAATGCGGTGTGCCTGACAATGCTGCGCTATTGATAGACCAGAAAATAGATGATGGTAACGTGACTTCCGGCGAATTTTTAAAAAGAAAAGCTTGGGGCATGTGCAGTTCGGCAGTTTGCGATGATTACGTAAAGATAATTCTCTGGGATGTGACCGACGATACTGACAGTTTTATAAATTGTCTCTAACCAGAGATAATATTGATTATGAATAATTTAAAAAGTTTCACCCTCAGCGTTAATAAACTGTAGATTTTTTCCTAAGCAATGGTATAATTATTCTTCTTTCGGGCCATTAGCTCAATTGGTAGAGCAGCGGACTCTTAATCCGGAGGTTGCAGGTTCAAGTCTTGCATGGCCCATGCTTTTATTTATTCTGGATAGTTTTTCATATGACTATCGGGAGAGCTAAAGCATTTGCAACACCACTTGGATATGCTGTTAATTCCTGCCTCTAGATATTAAGGCCTAAGGATTTATCG
This sequence comes from Candidatus Omnitrophota bacterium, assembly GCA_018826075.1. Taxonomy (GTDB): domain Bacteria; phylum Omnitrophota; class Gorgyraeia; order Duberdicusellales; family 4484-171; genus JAHKAJ01. Next base: position 26,402 of record JAHKAJ010000016.1, on the reverse strand, counting down.
CGTCGGGTAAACTTTTTCGAAGAAATATGCGAGCGCACGCAAAACGCTGGTTGTGGTTGGCTGAGCTACTTTACACAATAGTCAAAATAACGATTATTTAGGAATCGGACTTTACCTGTAGTTAAATTTCCATCATCTAGAATGTTGTCTATTTTTTGCATTACGTTTGTTGACAAAGCTGTTGAATCAGACGCTGGGTCCAGAGGATTAACCGTATATTTTCTTATGGTGATAAAATGACTTTCCGCTACTCCGTCTTGATCCCAGTCAGCTAGCCAATAATAATAAAAAAAGCGCATATCCTCTTGGGTCCAGGGGGTCTTTGGCCATTTTTCTATATAGGGACCATCCCAACCAAAAGTTCCGTCATCGTAGAGGAATCCTATACCATCTTCATTACGTGAACCTTGCACCGCTCCATTCCAGGGGAATTGGCCAGTATCCGCATAATAAGCATTGGCGGTTTTTTTTATTGTTTTCATATCGGAAACCACAGCGCTTATCTTTGCTTTTTCTATCGCCCGAAAAGCATTAGGCGCAATAATTGCGGCAAGGATGGCGATGATGGCAATCACCACAATAAGTTCGATGAGAGTGAAAGACTTCTTCATGTAATCTATTATATGCAATGTTGCCAAAAGTTGCAAGAATTTTTCATGTTGCAGGTAAGTTCTTTTTTGTGTTAAGATGATAAAATCATGATAGATTTTGAATTTATCGAACATACTGCTGATGTAGGCGTAAGGGTTTACGCAGATACCTCAGAGCAGTTATTTAAGAATTGTGCTGAGGTGCTTTTCGGCCTGATTTTAGATGATAGACCTAAACCGGATATCGAAGAAACAGTTGTTGTCGAGGCCGAAGATATAGAGGAACTCTTAATTACCTGGTTGAATGAACTGCTTTCGCTTTTTTTCGCTTACCGTTTCCTTCCTGTCGATTATGATATTATCTTAGAAGAAAGAGAAGATTACAAGGTCATTAAAAGCCGGATCAAGGGTGCTAATTTTGATCCTTATCAGAATAAAATAAAGATGGAGATAAAAGCTGCCACCTACCATGATTTAAAGGTGGAAAAAAACGATTCCGGTTGGATAGCCGAGGTTATATTTGACGTCTAATGAGGCTTGGGCTTTTGAAGTGAGCGAAGCGAACGCACAAAAGCCCTTAGCCGAATTAGACCCTTGACATTCGCAGCGCGAATGTCAAGGGTAAATTCAACTAGCCATTTTTTTAAGGCTGTAACCGTAGGAAAAAAATGGAGTTTCATTTAGAAAAGATCAGTGAGTATAAATACCGGATCCCTAAAAGTTATAAGCCGGGGATGCGGGTAGATGGCATAATCTATGCCGGCAATAAATTGCTTGAGAGTATAAAAAAAGATAAAGCTCCCGAGCAGGTCGCTAATGTGGCTTTTTTACCCGGTATTGTTAATTATTCCTTGGCTATGCCGGATATTCATTGGGGTTATGGTTTTCCCATCGGCGGCGTAGCAGCAACCGATCCTGAACAAGGAGGCGTAATTTCTCCCGGGGGTGTAGGATACGATATTAATTGCGGAGTGAGGCTGGTTAAGACTGATTTAGTTTTAGAGGATTTAAAAGGAAAAATCGAAAAAATAGTTAATGTTTTATACAATGATGTTCCTTCAGGAATAGGTTCCAAGGGGCAGGTGAAAGTTTCTTATCAGGAAGAAAAGAAACTTCTTCTCAACGGTGCAAAATGGGCAGTGGCTCAAGGCTTTGGGGTCAAAGAAGATTTAGAGTATTGCGAGGAGTTTGGTGCAATCGATGGTGCAGATCCAGATAGTGTGTCTGAGCGGGCTTTTGAGCGCGGCAAGCCCCAGGCTGGAACCTTGGGCAGCGGCAATCATTTTTTAGAAGTCCAGGTTATTGAGGATATATTCGATCAAACAGCCGCCGAAGTCTTTGGTTTACGCATCGGTCAGATCGCAGTCATGATTCATTCTGGATCCCGGGGTTTTGGCTACCAGGTTTGTGATGATTATGTAAAAGTGATGGGTAAATGTCTTTCTAAGTACGCGATAAAAGTCCCGGATCGTCAGCTGGCTTGTGCACCAGTTACTTCTCCGGAAGCAAAAGCTTATATTGGAGCAATGCGGGCAGCAGCTAATTATGCCTGGGTCAACCGGCAGGTCTTAATGTATTTAGTACGTGAAAGTTTCGGAAAAGTATTTTCTAAAAGCTGGCAGTCTTTGGGTATGGATTTAATCTACGATGTCGCTCATAATATTGCTAAGTTTGAGAAATATATCATTGATGGTAAAGAAAAGGTTTTGTGTGTGCATCGTAAAGGCGCAACTCGGGCTTTTGGGCCGGGTAATCCCGAATTACCTGATAGATACCGCAATATCGGCCAGCCAGTGATCATTCCCGGAGATATGGGAACGGCTTCTTATTTGTTGGTCGGTACTAAAAAAGCAGAGCAAGAAACTTTTGGCTCAACTTGTCATGGTGCCGGGCGCCTGAAATCCCGCAGTGAGGCTATCCGGACAGTGGATTACGAGGGGTTGATAAAAGAACTCCGCCAGAAAGGTATCGAAGTCCGTTCCAGCGGAAAAAATACCATAGTTGAAGAAGCCCCTTCGGCTTACAAGAATATTGATGATGTTATTGAGGTGGTAACCCAGGCCGGCTTATCAAAAAAGGTCTGTAAAATGCGCCCCCTTTGTGTTGTCAAAGGTTAAGAGGTGAGAACTCTACACCTACGAGGTGGTCGCCGTAAGATACGAGTCAGCGACCTCCTCGTAGGTGACGAAGTGCGGTTGAAGTAGCCCAGTTGAAGTTATAATAATTTCAGGTATAATAGGCACCATGTTAGATATTAAACTTATTCGACAAAATCCGGATTTAGTAAGAGCGGCGATCAAAAAGCGCAACTACCGCTTTGATTTCGAAGCTTTTTTAGAGCTTGACCAGAAACGCCGTAGCTTGCAGCAGGCAACCGAGGAGTTGTCAGCTAAGCAGAATTTGATCGATAAGGAAATACAGGGCCTGCTTAAAGCCAAGCAGGACCCTAAAGCCAAGATAGAGGAAAGCCGGGCAATAAAAAAAGAGGCAATATCTTTACAGGCGCAATTTTCCGAGTTGGATAAACAATTCAAATCTCAAGCCGACAGGATTCCTAATATTCCTCATTCATCACTTCCGGTGGGCGGGCCCCAAGCCAACGAGATCATTAAAGAAGTGGGCCAAAAGCCCAGGTTTAGTTTCAAGCCTTTAGATCATATAGCTTTAGCCGAAAATCTGGATCTGATTGATTTTAAGCGGGCGGCCAAGGTCAGTGGCTCAAACTTTGTTATTTTTAAAGGTTTAGGTGCGAGATTAGAACGGGCTTTGATCGATTTTATGATCGACCTTCATGCCGGAAAACACGGCTATAGCGAAATAATCCCTCCGAAGCTGGTGAACCGGGCTTCAATGAGGGCAACCGGCCAGCTGCCTAATTTAGAAGAGGATATGTATTCATTTCCTGAAGATAACTTGTTTTTAATACCTACAGCCGAGGTTCCCTTAACCAACCTTCATCGTGATGAGATTTTGGATGAAAAAGACTTACCGGTTAAATATGTTGCCTATACTCCTTGTTTCAGAAGAGAGGCCGGTTCTTACGGAAAAGACACTCGAGGCTTGGTACGGGTACATGAATTTGATAAAGTGGAGTTAGTTAAATTTGTCAAACCCGAGAATTCATACCCGGAGCTTGAAGTTTTGCTTTTGGAGGCCTGTAAGATCCTGGATTTGCTTAAACTTTCTTACCGGATAAACCTGTTAGCAACCGGCGATATTAGTTTTGCCGCTGCCAAATGTTATGATATCGAGCTTTATACACCGGGGATAGATAAATGGCTTGAAGTTTCCAGTTGTTCTAATTTTGAAGATTTCCAGGCCCGCCGGGGAAATATCCGTTATCGCGATAAAAAAACCGCTAAATTGGAATTTGTCCATACTCTTAACGGTTCAGGGCTGGCCCTGCCACGGTTAGTGGTGGCGATTTTGGAAAATTACCAGCAAAAAGACGGTTCAATAGTAGTACCTAAGGTTTTAAGGAGTTATTATGGTCGAAGAAAGCGGATTCAAAAATAACTATCTGTTTACTTTGGTAAAGTTTATTCTTTTTTTGATAATTTTTTGTTTTCTGGCGGAGATGACTAAAGAGTTCTGGAAGGAGATCCGTTCAAAGGAAAATTTTGACATTGCCGTATTTGTCCTATCGCTGGTTTCCTGTTTCGGCTTCTATGCTTTTATCGCTGATCTAAACGGTGTTTATAAAGGAATACAGAATTTTTTCTTCCGTTCTTCGTTTTTTACCCTGGTCTTTCCTTCACTGTTGATTCTTTTAGGTTTGGGATTTTTCCTTTTGCCGAAAGTTTTGCAGTTCACTTACAACCGTGATATTTTTGTGTTTATCGGAGGTTTTGTCTTGGTGATGCATTTAGTGTTTATTGCTCGGGAAACCAAAGGGCATAATTTTTCCGCAGTCATCAACTACCTTTTTATCTTCGGCATTCTTTACCTTCTTAATTTAATAATTTTTAGCATCTACTTAAAAATAAGTTATTCTATGGGTATCGGAAAGCTCATTCTTGAAGGTGCAAAGCAAGGGGCGATTTTAATCCAGACTATATTTACCCAGGCTTTACGCTAGAAGAGTGTTTTTCAAGGAGGCAGGTTATGGAGAAAGTTTATCTATTTTTATTTCTGCTATTATTTGTTTTTGGTTGCGCCGGGAAACCCCCCAGTGGCTATACCACAATTCAGAATAAAACCAGCAACCAGCCGGTTGATGAAAAACAGCTTATCGATGTGACTGAATTCATTGAGCGCAATGACAATGAGGGTGTAGGCGAGTTTAAAGGCGGCCAGTGGGCGATTGCTGTTCATAGTGATAAAACCGGCTATACTTATTTTTACGATGATAGCAATAAGTTATTGGGTAAACGTAGCGAATTCGCCGGTAATCCGCGCCAGGATCTGATTCAGGAGCGGTTCCGGGCCCAATAAGTTAAGGAGGTAATATGATGTCTGAAAACATACAGATCACGATTGCCGGGTTGTTAGTCAAAAATGAGGAGGCGGTTTCCGAGTTGTATAAGATAATGGCCAGAAAGTTTCCGTTTAAACGTGAGTTTTTCATGGCTTTGTCGCAGGAAGAGTTGATCCATGCTAGCTGGATCAGTAATTTTTATCCGGAATTTGAAAACGGCAGTTTAAAATTTAACCAGGATAAGCTTAGCCAGGAAATTATCCAGAAACATATTGATAAGGTAGAGGCTGCAGTCAGGGAGTTTAAGGCCAAGAAGCTTTCATTGGTCGATGCTTTGTCGGTAGCTTTGGATATTGAGATGACTTTAGCTGAGGCTAATTTTTTTGAGATCAAGCAGTCAGATCCTCAAACTATCCAGGGACTTTTGCAAAGCCTTAAGGATGCTTTTATCTTGCACAGCAGTAGGATCAAGGAAGAGTTGGAGGAGGCGGTTAAATAAATACGGAGGGGGAGAGATTCGAACTCCCGGTGAGTTTCCCCACAACGGTTTTCAAGACCGCCGCTTTCAACCACTCAGCCACCCCTCCTAGATGTTTTCGAGGGTTATATTATATAATAAGCCTAAACATATTTCAACCTAAACTGAAAAGTGTTAAATAAACTTCTTTTCAGGTCGGGAAAACTTGTTATAATGATTTCGCTATGAAGGTTAGTTTAGCCGGCTATAATGTGGATACCGAGGTTTTAAACCAGCTCCAAAAAGAGGTGGGAAGCCGCCAGGACCTGACTCCGGAAGTGCTGTCCGCCGCTTATGCCCGGATCAGCCGTGATCCTCGCTCGATTGAGGATATTCGTAAAGATGCTCGTCAGGAAGTAGAACAGGCCCGCAAGTCAAATTCAACGATTATTTTCAAAATGGGCCATCATTCGGTAGCTGAACATGCTGTGTTTAACCTGGACATTATCGGTGTTTCCCGCTTGGCAATGGAGGAGGTCGAGCGTTTCCGGCTTTGTTCGTATACCGAAAAATCCCAGCGCTATATTACTTTGGAAAAAGATTTTGTTATTCCTGAGGAGATCAAAGGGACCACTCTGGAGAAGCTATTCATCGATACAGTAAATAAGCAGAACCATACTTACCGGATTCTTTTTGAAAAATTAAAAGACCATGTTTTTAAAAAACAAGCTGAACTTGCCAGCGATCCAAAAAAGCATAATTTGCTTGAAGGCTGGGCTAAAGAAGATGCCCGCTATATTACCGCTTTGGCTATTGAGTCTCAGGTAGGCCAGACAGTTAACGCCAGAAATCTGGAGTTGATGTTAAGAAGGTTTGCCTCGCATCCTTTGGAAGAAGTCCGTTCCCTGGGTCGTTTGATTCATCAACAAGTGGCTTGTGTGGCTCCCTCGATAGTTATTTTTTATCAGGCTAATGAAAGAGATCAAAAAACCTATCCGGAGTTAAGGAAATTAGCCTTTGAAATCATGCCGGCAAGTTTTTCCCAACAGCCGGCTAAAGGAGTCGCTGAAGTAGAATTGGTTGAGTTTACCGAAGGCGGTGATGCGATCATTGCCGCGTCTTTACTTCATGTTTCATCCAAGATACCGTATGAACAATGCCTGGTTATTGCTAAAAAGCTTTCCCCGGAGCAATTGAGGCGGATCTATACAACTGCGTGGCAAAATATGCAGTTTTACGATTCAATGCTTCGGGAGTTTGAATATGTCAATCTTACCTTTAATATTGTTCTTTCGGCTGCCTGTTTCGGGCAGCTGAAAAGGCACCGGATGTCAACGATCACCGCTCAAGACTATGACCCGGCCTTAGGCGTCACCATACCGGATTCGATTAAGGAAATCGGTATGGAGCAAGTTTTTTCTGAGATTATCGAAGAAACTAACCAAGTTTACTTGATTATAAATAAGGTAGCACCTTCAGCCGCTCCTTATATTTTGACTAATGCTCATCGCCGTAGGGTATTAATACGGGTAAATGCCCGGGAGCTTTATCATATTTCACGTTTAAGGGAAGATTCTCACGCTCAATGGGATATTAAAAATATTTCCCGGGCTATGGCCCAAAAAGCAAAACAAGTCATGCCGCTTACTTTTGGGTTGATCGGCGGAAAGGATAAATACAGCGAAATTTACCAAAAGATTTTTGGAAAATCACCGAAAATCACTGAAGTGGTTTTGCCGCAGGCAAGAAAGATCAAGCGGGATTAAGGAGGTGGATATGCAAGAACGGCGAAGATTTCCCAGGGTAGAATTGAATGAGAAAGTGATGTGGAGGAAAGCCGACACCTTTGATAATCTAAACCGGATCAGAAATATTTCTGAAGGCGGTTTATGTTTTGAAACTGACGATTTAAGGCTATCCCATGATGACATCGTGCAATTTTCTTTTCAGTTGCCGAATAAAATGACAGTTTATTCCAAGGGCAGAGTTTGCTGGATCAGCGGGGTTGAACCGGGCCGGGTAGGCTGGCAAGCCGGAGTTCAATTCCAGGATATCGGTGATCCCCAACGTCAGGACATTCAGCAGTTTGTAGGTGAAAGCCGCTACGGTTGTGATTGAAATATCTAAAGCTGTTCTATTTGCGGTTTTTCTCTACGGAATTGTTTTTTTTCTGAATGAAGATGTTTAGCTTTAAGGATTTTTTCCTTTGCCCGTTTTGAACGTTTACGTTTTTGGCGGCGGATTTTCTCGATCTGTTTATTTTTTTCGCTTTTTTCTTTTAAAACCAGCGTTTCAATTTTTTCAATCAGTATTCTTCGAGCAAAAAATCTATTCAAGGCCTGGCTGCGTTCTTGCTGACACTTCACTTCGATTCCGGTCGGCAGGTGCTTTAAATACACACAACTTGAAGTTTTATTCAACTTCTGGCCGCCACGGCCGCCGGCCCGCAAAAAGTGCTCTTTAAAGTCAGATTCACGTATTTTAAGCCGGGCCATTTTTTCTTTGATCGTTTTGGCTTTGTTTCGAGAGATCGGTAAATCAGCATAGTCCATGATTGTATTATACCTAAAGGCTTTGGCTTTGCCAAACTCTTTAATTGCATATCCAATTAAATTTGCTACAATAAATAAGGTAGTTTGCCAGGGATTTTATTTGACTTTACCGAATCAAAATAGGTGAAAGGAGGTATATTCTATGCGGAGTTTAACATCAATATTTTTAGCCGTATTAGTTATGGGGAACTGTTTTGTTTTGGAACCGGTTTGCTCCCAGCCTTCCAAAGGCTACCTTTTGGGTACTTTGGAAATATTGGTAGATGAAGCCTTACTGGCATATAATACCGAGGATTATTTAAAATTTTTTGAATACTTTGCTAAGGAAATGAACCCGATAACTACAGAACAGTATTTCCGCGCAGTATATATTAATGGATATAAAAGCCAGTTGGGCGATCTTGTTTCTAAACAGCTGATCAAAGAGGAAAGCCTGATTGATCCGGATTTTCCGATGCTGGTTTATCAGGCAGTTTTCACCAAGAACCGAGACGTTGTGATTATCGTAAACTTTACTAAAGAATACGACAACTACCGGATAGAACGCATTCGCTTTGATAGAGTGCTTTCAGCCGATGAAACAATCGGGCGCTAATGCCTTTAACAAAAGTTAGGATTTTAATTTTGACGGTTTTTGCTTTGGGCGGGATAGGGTTTTTAGCGCCGGTTTACGCTAATGAAGGGTTTGAAAAGTTCGCTGAGGCGATTACCAAAAAAGTCTCTAAGATTGAGTTTGAAGAATTGATTAACCAATACAGGGGTGAGCGTTTAGACGGTTATGCCTACGTGGTCAGCATAACTAAGGACCTCACAGGAGATACTACCGTGAATCTTTCTACCAAGAGAGATTTTTCATCATCGGATACTGTAAATATAGTAGTATTCCTAAGAAAGCATTTAGCCGGCCGGAAATTAAAAATCAAGGAAGGCCGGAGGTTTCGTTTTATGGGTATTTTTGAAGAAATCCGGATGAATACACTTATTTTAAAGGAAGGTTTAGTTAAGTGACAGGATGCAGAGAAGTAATCAGCGGCCATTATTGAAAAGGATTTTATCAGTGAGCGCAGGCCTGTTTTTGCTAGTTACCAGTGCAGATGCTCAAAGCCTGAATTTTAAAGTCACTAATTTTATACTTAATAATAAACAGCCGGTTACGCCGGGCAATCTCATTGCCAGTTGCATAGTTCAGGAAGGCGGCGATATTCCCTATAAGCGTTATGCGCTGGTGTACTTAGATTATGATAGCAGCAATAATATTAAGATGGTTTTAGAAAAAACGGCTGTCCAGTGGGGCGGCTGGGGCTGGGTTGAAATCTCTTGGTTTAGTCCGCTGATTGAGAAAAAATCTTGCCGGCTGTTTAATCTTAGCGGTTCAGAATGTACAGTGGCCATGGCTGGAGAGGTGACCATAAAGCTGAAGCTAATCGACGGCTTGGGCGGCCTTAGCGCTAAGAAGGAGATGGTAAAGTGAATCAGAATCAAGATAAGGTTAATGAACTCAGCACAAAGATTTGGGATTTTGTTTATGCTTGGTGGCGTAAGCAGAAAGATTTAACTATCCAGGAGTCCTTTGAGGTGCAGATCGCCGCTTTAAGCACTTGTTTTACCCAGGCCCTGGTGAACTTGAGCGAATACCTGGATTTCAAGAAGGAAGATTACACTAAAGCAGTGGATAAGCTTCTTAAGATGACCAGGGAAGACATGCTTAAGGAGGAAATAGCTTCCCGTTTTAAATAAAACGAACAGCGAATCATAGCGCGCCCGTGGCTCAATTGGATAGAGCATCTGGCTACGGACCAGAAGGTTGCAGGTTCGAGTCCTGCCGGGCGCATTCTTCTTCGCCCTTAGTATATAAGGCGAAATAGCTTTGGCGGGCTTCGAAGTAATAGCTTCTGCGAAGCCCTACTGGCGGTTAAGTGTTGAAGGGCGAAGCAGAGCCGGGCGCATTCTTCTTCGCCCTTAGTATATAAGGCGAAATAGCTTTGGCGGGCTTCGAAGCAGTAATTACATTAGGAGGAAAGATAAAAATGTCAAAAAAAGTTCTTTTGGTTGATGACGAACAGGATTTTTTAAATTTAATGTCTAAATTGATCGGCTCCTGGGGCTATGAAGTGATTATTGCTTCTAATGGAGCGCAAGCCCTTGAATTATCTAAAGCTGAACGTCCGGATGTCCTGGTTTTAGATTACCTTATGCCGGACATGAACGGTTTAGATCTTTTAAGAAAAATGCGTTCAACGACTACCAGGGTCCCAGCGATAGTGTTTACTGCCAATCCGACGATCAAAGCTATGGAGGAAAGTAAAGAATTAAACATAGCTGCCTTTATTCCTAAAATAAGTCCTTATGTGGATACACAGCAGGATTTAAAAATGTCTTTGGATTTATTAACGCAATAAACCGGTTAGCGCCCGTAGCTTCCCGTCAGTAGACGGGATTTCGCTGAATAGTTACATTAAGGTGCTCAACAATTGGATAGAGCATCTGGCTTCGGACCAGAGGGTTGTGGGTTCAAATCCTGCTGGGCGCGGTTTTACAGTAAAATCAGAGAGGTAAGAAATGAAAGCAATAGTTATTTATTATTCGCGCAGCGGTACAACCAAGAAGATGGCTGAGGTGATCTTTGAGGAGTTAAAAAATAAAGGGCTAGAGGCGGATCTTTTTTCGGTTTCAGAAATTAACCCTGAGGCTTTGTTAAACTATGACGGTATAATCGTCGGTTCGCCTACATATTACGGGACTTTGGCTGCTCCGATAAAAGAACTTTTTGACAAAACAGTTACTTTTCATGGCCGCTTAGACGGAAAAGTCGGTGCAGCTTTTTCTTCGGCAGCCAATATCGCCGGAGGCAATGAGACCACGGTTTTAAGTATTTTAGAAGCAATGCTTATCCACGGGATGATTATTCAGGGGGATCCCCGCGGCGACCATTATGGGCCGGTAGCTATCGGCAGCATAGATAAACGTTGCCAGGATAATTGCCGCCGGTTAGCCGAAAGGTTTGTCGAGTTATTAAAAAAAGTTAGCTGAATCTTTATCCAAGGAGGAATAATTGGAAAATGGTTTGATAATCCTGGTGACTATTCCGGCAGCCAAAGCCAAGGTTTTTATCCGTAAACTTCTTGAGAAGAAACTTTGTGCCTGTGTAAACCTGATCAAGGGGGTTGAGTCATTTTTTTGGTGGCAGGGAAAAATCGACACCGCTAAAGAAGCGCTTTTAGTGATTAAGACTAAAAATTCTAATTTTTCTAAGTTAGAAAAGCTAATTAAATCGATACATCCCTATATAGTGCCAGAAATCATTGCTTTTAAAATAGACAAAATAAACAAGAAATACTTTTCATGGCTGATTAAGGAAAGCAGTGGCTGAACAACTTTTAATCAATTTAGAAAAAATATTTAACAGTTCACCCGGCCTAGGGCTGGCTGCCAGTTTTTTAGCCGGGTTACTGGTAAGTTTTTCCGCCTGCATCTATCCATTGATTCCGATTACTCTGGGGATCATCGGAGCAGAAGCTGCCTCAACACGCTTGAAGAGTTTCTCGATAAGTTTGGTATTTGTTTTGGGGATAGCTTCAGTTTATACCGTTTTAGGCGTGATCTCAGCATTAACTGGAAGATTCCTGGGGATGTTTTTTGTTAATCCGGCTACTTACCTGATTTTGGCATTGATTTTTTTTAGTTTAGGCTTTATTTTGCTTAAAGGGATTACTGTGAATATCCCATTTTTTTCTTTTAATTATGACGCCTCTAGAAGAAAGGATTTGTTTTCAATTTTCATTTTGGGGGCGGTCAGCGGCTTAGGGATAATCCCCTGTAACTTTCCGGTTCTTGGAGCAATTTTAAGCCTGATTTCTCTCAAACGAAACGTTGCTTACGGAGCAGCAGCCCTTTTTATTTTTTCCCTGGGTTATGGGGTTCTACTCATCGTTTTAGGGACTTTTACCGGGCTGATTAAAAAATTACCTAAACAGGGGCTTTGGCTTTTAGCAATGAAAAAAATCTCCGGGTCAGCGCTGGTGGTCAGTGGAGCCTATTTTCTAATAAAATTCATAAATTTAGTCAGATGAAAAAAATAATCGCTATTTTACTTATTGGTTTATGGTTTTGTTTTGTTTCGGCAAGAGCCGAAGATTTTTTAACTTTGACCGGAGAAAAAATAACCTATCAAGAGTTGGTTCAGAGGCCTAAAGTGGTCCTTTTTGCCTGGGCAGTCTGGTGCCCCTACTGCCGTCAGGAATTAGAGCGGGTTTCCCGAGAATGTGAATACTTTAGCGATGCCGAGGTGTTTTTTATAAATATCGGCGATAAAACACCGCAGGTTGAGAAATATGCCGAGAGTAAAAAGTTTAAACCTTGCATACGGGAAAAAATCATTTTAGACCAGAAGGTTTTTATTGCCCGTAAATTCAATATTATCGGTATTCCTACCTATATATTTCTAAAAAACGGCGAACTGGTCAAAACAACCCACTTTTTTAATCAGGAAATGCTTACCAGTATATTCGGAAAAGATTGATTGTTCTAAAGAGGGCTGCAGCGGGGTATTAACAGTGTCCTGCAGGTGGTATTGTTATCGGTGTTTGCTTCCCAGGCCCGGCGGTCATAGTTAACGACGGCATTAAAATCATGGTCGCCTTTGCGGCGTACCTTATAGCGCCAGACGACCTTAACGCTTTCCTGGGGTAGGAGTTTGGGCACCGGGCGAGCCTTTTTAAATCCTTCCGGAAAAATCATCAAGACCCTTGAACGGTCAGCAGCCAAATCGCCTTCATTTTTAATTTCAGCAATCACCTTTATTATGGTGCCTTTTTTTATTTTAGGCGGCAAAACTATTTCAATCGAAGAAACCGTAAGATCAGGCAAGCGGGCCTGGTGCGGCAGAGGGATTTCCTTGAATTTTTCGAGCAAAGCCATGTTGAGCTGCCGATTTAATAATAATTGTTTTTGAAGAATATCCAAAGCATTGGTTATTGCCTGTTTTGCCCAAGACCGGTTACTTAACTCGATTTTATTTACTATTCGGTTACCGATTAAACTGATTGCTGTTTCGACTTGGCCGCTGGAGGCGATAAATGCGCTGTTTAACTTTTTTATTTGATGCAGCCGGGCTAATTCGCTAAGCCGGCTATAATTATCGGCGCTATCTTTGAACAGTTCCTGAAAATTCGCCCCATAACCGTTTTCAAAAGATTCAGCGCAAAGATTGTAATAATGGTAGGCGCCTTCGGCGTAAACGGTACTTTTTGATCCGGAATCTATATATTTAGTAATTTCCTCAGAAATTAAATAATCAAGGGTTAGAGAACGCAAGGTTTGGAGAACCTCGGAATTTTCCCCAAGATAGGTTTTTACAAATTCTTCCAACCGGGCGATTGGTTTATTTACCCCCAGTAGTTTAGAGTTTATTTTTCTGGCGGCGCCTCGGATGTTTCTGGTAACTCTTCGGTAATGTTTTGTTCCGGCCGGAAAACTGGAATTAAACAAATCCAGGGTGCCCTGGTTAATCTCAGAAAGAGCGATTAGGGTAGCCTGGAGTTGGTCAAGAAAGGCTTTATCTTCAGGGGTTATTTGATTTTCGTAAAATTCTTTGGTTTCGGTCATTAAACGTTTGGGCAGCAGGTTTTTGGCCGAAGTTGAAGAGGCGGTCATTAAGTAAATTAAAATCAGGGCAGCGATAGTTAGAGGTTTGTTCGTTTTCATAATCGTTTGATAGATATTATACCAGTTTTTTGGTTTATTGTGTATATTTTTTTTAGCTACCTTTAAATTGCCTTCGGTTTTGGCTATGTTTTCGTTGACACTGCTTGGTTTTTATGATAGGGTAAGCCACTCTGATGAAGGTAAAAAAGCCTGTAGGCATAATTGGTTTTGGCAATATGGGGGCTGCCTTGGCCGGGCGCCTGGAAGGTATTTATCCGTTGATTGTTTTTGACCAGGATAAAGGTAAAACCAGGCTGGTTAAGGCGGCAAGCAAGGCTAAGAGCCCGCAGGATTTATTACTGAAAACCGAAGCAATCATTTTGGCAGTAAAACCGCAGGATTTTGCGCCGCTGCTTAAAAAAATCAAAGGTTTAGCTAAGGGTAAATTAATTATTTCGATCGCTGCCGGTATCCCTACCGGATATATTGAACGGCGCCTGGGGATGGCAAAGGTCATAAGGGTAATGCCAAATTTACCGGCAAAAATCGGCAAGGGAATGTCTTGTTTATGTTCCGGGCGCTTGGCTACGACTAAGGACTTAAATTTTGCCAAAAATATTTTTAGCTGCTTAGGCTGCACCCTTATCATTAAGGAAACCATGCTTGACGCGGCGACAGCTGTTTCCGGAAGCGGGCCCGGGTATTTTTATCATTATTTAGAATCACGAAAAATTACCGGAAAGATTCCGGCCGCTCTGATAAAAGATTTTAAAATTGCTTTACAAAAAGCCGCTGAAGCAGTTGGCTTTAAAAAAACTCAGGCAATAATTTTAAGCGAAGTTACCTTAAGAGGATCACTGGCAATGTTTAAAGTTTCAAAGCTAAAAGCGGCTGAACTTAAGCAGCAGGTTGTTTCTAGGGGCGGCACCACTGAAGCTGGATTGAAAGTCTTATCTAAAGGAGGCTCTCTTAATGAGGCTGTAAAAGCGGCCTTGAAAAGGGCAAAGGAGTTGGCTAAAAAATGAGCAGAATAGGAATTATCGGCGGAAGCGGAGTCTATGAGTTAGAAGGAGTTAAAAAGATCGAACAGACAGAGGTGGATACGCCTTTTGGCCCGGCTTCAGCACCGTTTATTGTTGCCCAGCTGCAGGGAAAAGAATTGGTTTTTTTACCCCGCCACGGTCGGCATCATCAGATCAACCCCAGCCAGATCAATTACCGGGCCAATATCTACGGGATGAAAAAACTGGGTGTTGAAAAGATCATCTCGGTTTCGGCCTGCGGTTCTTTGAAAGAAAATTTAAAACCTCTGGATTTTGTGATTCCCGATCAGTTTGTTGATCGGACTAACCAAGCCAGGAAATATAGTTTTTTTGATCAGGGACTGGTGGCCCATATCAGTTTTGCCCATCCGGTATGCCCGCATTTGTCGCAGAAAGCTAAGCAAGCCGCTGACCAGGCCGGAGTCAAAGCCCACCAGGGAGGGACTTATCTCAACATGGAAGGGCCGCAGTTCTCGACTCTGGCTGAGTCAAATCTTTACCGCAGTTGGGGCATGGATATCATCGGAATGACTAACATGGCTGAAGCCCGCCTGGCCCGGGAAGCTGAGATTTGTTATGTCAGCCTGGCCGCAGTTACCGACTATGACTGCTGGCATCCCGATCATGACAGCGTTACCGTAGAGGTGATTTTAAATAACCTGATGAAAAATGTGGATAACTCTAAAAAAATCCTGCGTGAATTGATACTGCTTTTAGATCAGCAGCGGCCCTGTACTTGCGGCAAAGCTTTGGAACATTCGTTGATCACCCGCCGGGAATTTATTCCGGAAAAGGTTAAAAAAGATCTAGGGATCATTATCGGTAAGTATTTAAAATAACATGAGTATTTTAGTCGTTGGTTCAGTAGCTTTTGATACTATCAAGACTCCTTTCGGAGAGGCTCGCAAAGTCCTTGGCGGTTCAGCTACTTATTTTTCTATGGCTGCCCGGATCTTCAGCCCGGTAAATTTAGTGGCAGTAGTCGGCCGGGATTTTCCCAGCCGCTACCTGGATCTTTTTCGGAAGAAAGGTATTGATATCCTGGGGCTCAAGCAGGCGCCCGGTAAGACTTTCTACTGGGAAGGTGAATATGGTTGGGATTTTTCCGACCCGAAAACTTTAACTACTGATTTGAATGTTTTTGCTGATTTTAATCCGAAAATACCCGAAAGCTATAAAAAAAGCCGTTACGTATTTTTAGCCAATATCGACCCGGTTTTACAGGAAAAAGTTTTAGCCCAGATAAAAAGGCCTCAGTTGGTTGCTTCTGACACTATGAACCATTGGATAAGTTCAAAGCCCGGGCAGTTGCTCAAACTCTTAAAAAAAGTGGATATTTTTTTTCTTAACGCTTCCGAAGCCAAGCAGCTTACTTCGGAAGCCAATCTGGTTAAGGCCGGAAAAAAAATACTCAAAAGTGGCCCTAAGGTAGTGGTAGTGAAAAAAGGAGAACACGGAGTGATCATGTTTTCAAAAAATAATATTTTTACCGCTCCGGCCTATCTTTTAGAATCGGTTTATGACCCTACCGGAGCCGGTGACAGTTTTGCCGGAGCTTTTATCGGTTATCTGGCTAAATCAGGAAAGATAAACCAGGCGGTATTGCGCAAAGCCGTTATCTATGCCAATGTGGTGGCTACTTTTACGGTTGAGGCTTTTAGTATAGACCGCTTAGCCAAGGTGACTATCAGCCAAGTCAAACAGCGGCTGAAGAAATTTAAACAATACACCGCATTCTAATATGAGTTATAAAGAGACACTTAATCTGCCTAAGACTGATTTTTCGATGAAGGCTAATCTTGCTGTCTTGGAGCCAAAAATAATAGCCGCCTGGGAAAAATCAAAGATTTATTTTGCTTTAGGCCAGAAGCGTAAAGGCTGCCCTAAATTTATACTTCATGACGGCCCGCCTTATGCCAACGGGTTGATCCATATCGGCCACGCTTTAAATAAAATCCTTAAAGATATAACCGTTAAATATAAAATCCTGCGTGGTTTTGACTGTCCGTTTGTGGTCGGCTGGGACTGCCACGGGCTTCCGGTTGAGCATCAGCTGTTTAAGGAGCTTGCCCTTACCAAGCATGACGTGGATGTGGTTGATTTTCGCAAAAAGGCGAGAAATTATGCCTTAAAGTTTGTAAAACTGCAGACTAAGGACTTCATTCGTTTAGGCCTATTTTCTGACTGGGAAAAACCTTACCTTACTTTAGACCCGAATTACGAGCATTCAGTGATCGAGCTCCTGGGATACTTGGCGGCTGAAGGTTATATTTACCGGGGCCGCAAACCGGTGAATTGGTGCGCTACCTGTGAAACTGCTTTGGCTGAAGCCGAGGTTGAATACATTGATAAACAGTCAGATTCGACTTATCTTTTATTTGCGGTCAGCGATGATAAAGGGTTGTTTAAGGAAGAGTTTAAAAAACCGGTTTACTTTTTAGTTTGGACGACTACCCCTTGGACTCTTATTTCTAATGTTGCAGTTGCCCTGCAGCCCGAACTTGAATATTGTTTAACTGATTTCCAGGGAAAGAGCGTTATCTTGGCTAGGGATTTAATCCCTTACTTAGAAACTAAATTAGAGAAAACAATAAAACAAAAGGGCTCATTCAGAGGTAGGGATCTTGAAGGAGCGGAGTTAAAGCACCCGTTTTTAAATCGTAAATTACCGGTGGTCTTGGCTGATTTTGTTTCTTCGGAAGAAGGTTCAGGTTGTGTGCATATTGCTCCTGGCCATGGAGAGGAAGACTTTTCGCTTACTAAAAAATATTCTTTAGAAGTAGTCATGCCGGTTGACGATAAAGGGGTATTCCAAGAACCGGAAGAATTCCGCGGTAAAAACATAAAGCAAGCCAGTGAGCTGGTTTTGGAAAAATTAGCTGAAAATAATTTTCTAGTCCGCCATCATAAGATGACCCATTCTTACCCGCATTGCTGGCGCTGTAAACAACCGGTGATTTTCCGGGCAACTCACCAGTGGTTTCTTAATATCGAGCATAAAGATCTACGCCGTAAAGCCCTGGCCAGCGTAGATTCGGTTAACTGGGTTCCTGAATCTGGCCGCGAAAGGATGCGTAGCATGCTGTTAACCCGTCCGGATTGGTGCCTGTCCCGCCAAAGGCTTTGGGGTATACCTTTACCGGCTTTAGAATGTCAGGCTTGCCAGGAAGTTGTGCTCAGCCCGCAAGTCATTAAACAGGCTGCGGTAATCTTTAAGGATCAGGGGTCTGATTCCTGGTTTAAACTCGGGGTAGAGGAGTTTCTTCCTCAAGGATTTTCCTGTCCTAAATGCCAAGGCAGGAAGTTTAAAAAACAGTATGATATTTTGGATGTCTGGTTTGAGTCAGGGGCTAGTTTTTTAGCGGTGCTTAAGAGTTCGATCCAACTTCAATTTCCGGCTGACCTTTATTTGGAGGGAAGCGACCAGCACCGCGGCTGGTTTCAGGTTTCGTTGATCCCGTCGGTGGCCAAAGAAAACCAGGCTCCCTACAAGACCATACTTACTCATGGTTTTGTAGTTGACGGTGAAGGTAAAAAAATGTCTAAATCTTTGGGCAATGTTATTGCCCCTCAGGAGATAATAAAAGATTATGGTGCTGAAATCCTGCGTCTTTGGTCAGCCTACAGCGATTACAGCGAAGATGTCAAGATCTCTCCGGAGATAATCAAGCAGTTGGTGGATATGTATCGAAAGGTCAGGAATACTATCCGTTTCATCATGGGCAATATCCATGATTTTGACTTTAAAACCAACAGCCCGGCCTATCAGGATCTACTTGGGGTTGACCGGTACATGCTTTCACGTTCAGTGAGCCTTTTCCAAGAAGGCCTCAGAGCTTATGATCAATTCCAGTTTTATAAAGCTTGCCAGGTGATCTTTAACTTTTGCAATTTGGACTTAAGCTCTTTTTATCTTGACATTCTTAAAGATAGACTATATACTTTCTCTCAAAATTCACCGGCTCGCCGCAGCGGGCAATTTGTTCTTTACCATATCTTAGATCTTCTGCTTAAGCTGATAGCGCCAATACTGTCTTTCACTGCCGAGGAGGCTTATCAGGCTTGGGTTAATAAACCGGATAAAAAAGATTCAGTTTTTAGCGATCCGGTTGACCTTGGCGGTTTAAGCGAGTTGTCCGATAAAAGCTTGGAGGATGATTGGCAAAAAGTGCTCCTGCTTCGTTCGCAAGTTTTAAAGGAGATAGAAAATAAACGCGAGCAGGGCAAGATCGGTAGCTCCCTGGAAGCCGGAGTTAAAATAACCTGTAGTAAAAAAGATCTTGATTTCTATTCCCGGTTTCAAGATTCGCTTCGGGAAGTATTAATTGTTTCTTCGTTGGATCTGAAAGAAGGTGAGTTTTCAATTTTAATCGATAAGGCCGGCGGAGATAAATGCCAGCGTTGTTGGAATTGGTCAGACACCGTCAATAAAGACAGCCAATATTCGGATCTTTGCAGTCGATGCGTGAGAGCCCTAAAGGAGGATAAGTAATGGGAAATAAAAAACAGCCGATGAAAAAATCTAAAAAGGTATTTTCTAAAAAGGATTTAGATGGCTACCGTGAAAAACTGCTCAATCTTAAAGATGATTTTGTTAAACAGATGAAGGAGATCTCCGAGGATACTTTGATGAAGACTCAGAAAGATATGTCCGGAGATATTTCCGGATACGGGCTGCACATAGCCGATGTAGCTTCGGATAATTACGAGCGTGATTTTAATCTTAGTTTGGTTTCCAATGAACGTAAGGTAGTTATGGAGATAGATGAGGCTTTAAAGCGAATCGATGAAAATATCTACGGGATTTGCCAGGTTTGCATAAAACCGGTAGCTAAGACCCGCCTCAAGGCTATTCCTTACGCAAAACATTGTAAAAAGTGCCAGGAAAAAATAGAAAACCAGAGAACTATTTGACCTACCGGGTAGTTGCCGTAACCGCGGCTTTGGTTTTTTTCGTTGACCTGGTTGTCAAGACCTACCTGCGTACCTATTTCGCCTATCAGTCCATTCCGGTTTTAAATAAAATATTCAGGATTACAGTAGTCTTCAATACCGGAGCAGCTTTTGGCCTGCTTAAAGGTAATACTGCTTTGCTCATCGGGCTGGGCTTGATTTTTATCGGCTTGTTTATTTTTTTGATCAAAAGCGAAGCCGAAAAAGGCCTTTTATTTTTTATTTCCTGCGGCATGATTTTAGGCGGTGCGATTTCCAATTTAACTGACCGGGTATTTTTAGGCTACATTGTAGACTACCTTGATTTTCGGATCTGGCCGGTATTTAACTTTTCTGATTCTTGTATTACTGTGGGGGTAGCCTTACTTTTATTTCGGTCCTTATGGAAAAAAAGATAATAGTCGATGAGGAATCCTCAGGCCTGCGCCTAGATAAGTTTTTAGTCACCAAAATACCTGACCTTTCACGTACTAAAATCAACAGCTTGATCCTTGCTGGTTCGGTTTCCCTGGATGGCCGGATTAAAAAACCCAGTTTTCTCCTCAAAACCGGCCAGTTAATCCAGGTAAATTTTTCTCAAGGATCCAAAACCCTTAAACCCTATAAGATCACAGTTAAGATTATCTATGAAGATCAGGACATCATAATCGTGGATAAGCCGACCGGTTTAGTGGTGCACCCGCCGCAGGAAGGCTACTATAAAACCTTAGTCAATGCTTTGATGTATTTGGGTAAAGATTTGGCCGTGGTGAATCCTCTTAGGCCGGGAGTAGTCCACCGGTTGGATAAAGAGACCAGTGGGGTGATGGTTTTAGCCAAAAACCAATCCAGTTATAAGAACTTGGTTGAACAATTTAAAGGGCGAAAAGTAAAAAAAGAATATATTGCCTGTGTTTGGGGCGAGATCAAAAAAGAAAAGTTTAATATTGACCTTCCTTTAGGCCGCGATCAGGCCAACCGCTTAAAAATGAGGGTGAGCTTTACTAAATCGAAAACCGCCTACACCCGGGTCGAAGTTACAAAACACCTTAAGGGCTCAACTTGTCTCTGCCTTAAGCCGCTTACCGGAAGGATGCATCAGCTAAGGGTGCATCTTAAATTTTTGGGATACCCGATTGCCGGAGATAAAAAATACGGGGTCAAAGATGACTGTAAACAGCTTCTTTTGCATGCCCGGGTCTTAGGTTTTCTTCATCCCAAAACTAACCAGCCGCTTGAATTTACTTCCCCAGTTCCTGAACGCTTCAACAATTTCATCCAAAGGCATGATTCGGGGACAGGTCCCACTTTAAAAACCTAATATCACCAATACTTTTTTTAGCTATTTTCCAAATTTTCTTAATTTCCTTTTCACTCTAACCTTTTTTGATTTTTGAAAAAGGTAGTAAATAGCACCTTATTTTACTGGGGTGATTTGAGTGGGACCTGTCCCCAAATCAAGTTAGATATTGAGGTTTGGATAATCTATGTTAAGATATAGCCGATGAGCTATTCTATAAAGTATTTAGAAAATATATCGGCCACAGTTAATATCCCGCCGGATAAATCAATATCCCACCGGGCCTTGATCCTGGCTTCGATCGCCGAAGGCAAAACCTTAATAAAAAATCTTCTTGATTGCGATGATACCAGGGCTACCCTTGATTGTTTAAGAAGGCTGGGGGTAAAAATAACCAAAAAGGGAAAAGATGCCCTGGTTCAGGGGTGCGGAAAGTTTTTCCCCAAACCTAAAAATGAACCGTTAAAGCTTAAGGCTAATGAATCAGGAACAACCATGAGGGTTTTAAGCGGCCTGCTTTCGACCCAAAAATTTTCGGTTGAGTTTGAAGGAAAAGCTAGATTGAACCAGCGGCCAATGGCCAGGATAATCGAGCCGTTAAGGAAGATGGGAGCCAATATCGAGGGAAGGTTTTATCAACCAACCCGTTTAGGCGCCGAACCAGAGATCTGCCCGCCGCTTTTGATCGCACCGGCTGACCAGGGCATAAAAGGGATAGATTATGGATTGCCGGTTTCCAGCGCCCAGGTTAAGTCAGCGATTATACTGGCGGCGCTTTATGCCGAAGAGAAAACTATAATTAGAGAACCACATCTTTCGCGGGACCACACTGAAAGGATGCTGAAATCATTTAAGGTAAAGATAGAGGTAAAGGAAAAGGAGATCGTTTGTTATCCGGCGAAAAAATTAGAGTCACCAGGGTCCTTAGAAGTACCGGCTGATTTTTCTTCAGCCGCTTTTTTCATTGTCTTGGGCTTAATCCTTAAAAATTCCCAGATCACCATTAAGAATGTAAATCTTAACCCTACACGTTGCGGGTTGTTAAAGGTGTTGAAAAGGATGGGGGCAAATATTCAGGAAGAACGCCTGTCGGCCGAGGCTTATGGCAATGAGCTTTGTGGAGACCTTAAAGTCAAGAGTTCAGCGCTTACTGCCGCGACTGTCGGGCCGCAAGATATACCTTCGATGATCGATGAAATCCCGATACTTTCAGTAGCTGCGGCTTTGGCTAAGGGCAATACACTTATTAGCGGATTAGACGAATTGCGAGTCAAAGAAGCCGACAGGCTTGAATCAATCCATTCAATGTTGAGAAGAACCGGGGTGGTGACCAGGCCTGTTGGCGCCAGCGGAATAGAGATCAGAGGCGGAACAACCCTACAGAAGGCCGAGTTCGATAGTTTTAACGACCATCGGATGGCGATGAGCGCAATCATTTTAGGTTCAACCGTAGGTGGTTGCCGGATCAATGAGACCAAATGCATAGATAAGTCTTTTCCGGAATTTATTTCCTTGATAAACCGATTACCGTAAACGGAATTGATGCAGATAAAAAATTTTTTATTTAAACCTACCAAAATAATCCTTTGCGGGCTTAATTACCGGGATCACGCCAAAGAGTTAAAAATGAAGATTCCTAAAGAGCCGGTCATATTTTTAAAGCCATTGACTACTTTGATCGGCCCGGGTGACAAAATCATTTATCCTAAAGGCGTTAAGCGATTAGACTATGAAGCTGAGTTGGCTTTGGTGATCAAGAAAAAGGCTAAAGGTATTCCATTTAAAGAAGCCAGAAAATACATCTTAGGTTTTACTTGTCTTAATGATGTAACTGCCCGCGATTTGCAAAATAAGGACGGCCAATGGACCCGGGCTAAATCTTTTGATACTTTTTGTCCTCTGGGACCGCACGTCGAGACAGATCTGGATGTGTCTAACTTAAGAATTCAAACTTACCTTAACCGAAAATTAAAACAGGATTCTACCACCAGCCAACTTATCTTTTCGGTTGGATATTTAGTGACTTTTATTTCTAAAGTTATGACTCTTTTTCCCGGAGATATTATCTCTACCGGCACTCCGCCTGGAGTAGGTCCAATGAAACCAGGTGACATTGTAGAGGTGAAAATAGAGGGAATAGGAACGTTGAGGAATGAGGTAACGAATAAATAAGCAATTACTGTAGGGGCGAGCCGCCGGCTCGCCCCTACAATGACAATCATGAAAACCTACACCCAATATTTAACGATCAATACCAAAAACAAGATCGAGTTTATCAACATCACCGACAGGGTTGAACAGATTGTTAAAAAAAGCGGGGTGAGCGAGGGGTTGTGTTTAGTTAATGCCATGCATATAACTGCTTCGGTTTTTATTAACGATGAAGAAGATGGCTTGAAGGCTGATTTTCGAAAATGGCTGGAAAACCTGATCCCTGAAGACCCGGGCAGATATAAACATAATTTAACCGGCGAAGATAATGCTCATGCTCACCTTAAACGTACGGTCATGGGTCGGGAAGTGGTTGTGGCAATAACCAAAGGCTGTTTTGATTTCGGGCCCTGGGAGCAGATTTTTTATGGCGAATTTGACGGTAAACGCCCCAAGCGGGTTTTGGTAAAGATTTTAGGAGAATGATTTTTCATTTATCGACATATTCAGAATAAATGCTATACTTATAGCAATGGCAGTTTTTTAAGTTAAATTAAGAGAAAGAAAAGGAGGTGGAGATTCCGATGGACAAGAGGAAAAAATTTTTTACTTTGATCGAAATCGTAATCGTCATAGTTATCATGGCAGTTTTAGCTACTCTGATGATCCCGGCCTATTTTAATGTTATCGAGAAGTCAAAAAATACTGCTTGCGAAACTAACCAACGGGTCCTTTTGGGGGCCTTGGAGATGTACGGAGTCGAGAATCCGGTGTTGCCGGCTTCTTTGAGTCAGTTAAGAGATGAAGATGTTCAACGTTCCTGGGCTAAAATTCTTTCCCAGCCGGGAAGTTGGAAAATCAGGCTTGCTTATGCAGTGGCTGATTTGAATTTCAAGCAGGCTGCTTATGCTGCTGAAAATTGGCTTCAGGAGTATTTGGTGCGGGGCCCGGCTTGCCCCAATGATCTGACTCCGCCGCCGCTAAATTCTTCTTATGGTATTAGCAGCGAATTTGCCGGAAAACCTTCGGTGGAGTTGATGAACGCAGATCAGTATGACGTTATTATCGGAGACAGCGATACTGAGACTTTTGATGAGCCTACAGCCAGGCATACAAAGTACTCTATTGCCGGCGCTAGTAAGTTTGCTATTGCCATCAGTAAGGGTAAAGAAGTCTTGTATATTCCCGAAGAGACAGCCCCAACGGATTACGCTTTAGAGAATGGCGGTGCATCTTGGAGAAATAGAGGCCAATGTATATGGTATTACTATAAGAATAGTTTTAGCTGCGTGCTTGGTGGTCGGTCAAGAGATGAATGTCGTGTTGAAAGGGCTAACAGCATTGAAAGGCATTGTCCTAAGGGGCAGGATCATTAGGCCTAGCTAGATATAAGCATGTTCGGGCAGAAGTGAATAAAAAAAACTACTCGATATTCTTTTTTATCGGCTGCTTTTCTATATTTTTATTTGTTTTTTCCGGCAGTCATCTTCCGGCAATCACCTCTTCATTCAACAAACTTTCCAGCCAGGTATTTTATCATCTTAACTCTAAAGAACGTCTAACTCAAAATATCGTTGTGGTCCGGATCGATGACCATTCGCTGGCTAAGATCAATAAAAAATGGCCTTTTCCGCGTTCGCTTTATGCCGAAGCGCTAAATATATTGGATGCCCAGGGTGCCCGGGCAATCGGGTTTGATATTGTCTTTCAGGGTGGTTCAGAATCTGAAGAAGAAGATGCTATTTTTAGGAAAGCTCTGTCTAGCCTGAAAGGAAAAGTCATTCTGGCTTCGTATTTGGGAAAAACCGAAGTTTCTTCAAAATTATTCAGCGGGGCGGCCGATGTATCTTTTGTTGATGCTCTAGAGGGAAAAGACGGTATAGTAAAAAAAATAGTCGCGGTTTCAAGCCAGGATTCGTTTTTAAAATTTTGCTGGGCAGTGGAATTAAGTTCCCGCTATTACGGCTTGACTCCTCAAAAGCAGGCTCAGAACATAGTTTTGGGACGTAAAACCATACCACTGGATGAAGCGGGTGTTTTGGCGGTCAACTACCTGCTTAAGCCCAAAGATTTTAAAACTATTTCTTTTGTTGATCTTATTGAGGGTAGGTTTCCCCAAGATTTTTTTAATGAAAAAATTGTTTTAATCGGGGCTACCGCTGAAATAATCCACGATATCCTGCTTACTCCCCTGGGCCGCATGCCCGGAGTATTTATTCAAGCTAACGCCTTAGTAAATATTCTTAACAGTAAATATCTGGCAGTAGTCCATCCGGCTCTGGCAATGGCTATATTATTTTCAGGTTTATTTTTACTGGCCATGATCATTATTTCATTTAGCCTGATTGAGGGGCTATTTTTGTGTTTAGGCGTTTTGATAGTTATATTTTGGCTTAGTATAGGTTTAAAATTTTTAGGCTGGGATATATCTTACGGCGCCTTATCCGTTTCAATGATAAGTTTTTTTATTTTCGGAAACCTATATAATTATTTTAGATTTTTGGCCGTGATCACTAAAATAAAGGCTGAGATGACTATTGAGCCGTTCAGCCGTTTGTTTAAACTGCGTTATCTCTATGAGCGCCTCAATCTTGAAACCGGCAGTTTTCCCAGAAAAAAGCGTTGGCTGATCTTGGCGGTTTTTAATGGTTTTAGCGAGGCCACTAAAGGAAAGAATTTTGAGTTCCTGCATTCACTTTGGGCAGAGCTTAATTCGATTTTTTTAAAAAACGGCGAACTTTGGGCTCAATGCGGCCAGGCCGCAGTGGTGGGGGTAGCCACTAAACGCGCTGACCTTAATAAATTAAAAAAAGAGTTGGATACCTTGTTTTTCGAACAAGAGGTATCAGTACAGGCTAAAATCGGAATGCTGGCAATCAACAGCTCTTTGAATATCCGCGAGCTTGTGCCTTTGGTTGTTGATGAGCTGGCTAAGAGTAAAGAAGAAGTTATTTTCTTTGACCGTTCCCGGCTTCCTGATCACAAAGGCCAAAGGGACAAAGGAGAGGACATGGTTTCGTCTTTGTATACTGATTCTGAAACCAAAAACCAGGATCTTCTGAAGGCTATCGAGAAGCGGATCATCGAGGAAAGT
The DNA here is from genome assembly GCA_018826075.1 of Candidatus Omnitrophota bacterium. Lineage (GTDB taxonomy): Bacteria > Omnitrophota > Gorgyraeia > Duberdicusellales > 4484-171 > JAHKAJ01. Next base: position 223 of record JAHKAJ010000016.1, on the reverse strand, counting down.
AAACGGCAGGAGGCTTACCTTCAGTTTATTACGGCCTTAGTAACTGCTTTAGAATCCAAAGATCCTTATACCGAAGGCCACTCCGAAAACGTCTGCCGGTATTCGCTGCTGCTTTGCGATCTCTTAGGGTTGCCTAATAAAGAACGGGAAAAAATAAGAATAGCTGCGCTTCTGCATGATTTAGGTAAAATCGGTATACCGGACAGTGTTCTTCATAAGGAGG